>NZ_LZMC01000113.1 GCF_001668615.1 Mycobacterium sp. 1274761.0 | reverse complement strand
TACGCCTCCAGTTCAAACGCGGAGACGTGTGTGACCCACCCCTACCCCCTTCGAGCGGGCGGGGTAGCTGATGCCGTTTTCGTCAACCACGATTCGGGACCGGCGGCGGTCTGAGGTTCGGCGTCGGGATGGTGATGCACCGTGCGCGTTGCAGATCACCGCTGATTGTCGGGCGGTGGGTGGGGCGATTGATTACGACGCACGGCCGCCGCATCCGCGATCATTTACGGTCGACCATGTCATCAGCTCGGATGAGGCGTTGAGGTTGGGCTGGTCGCCGGTTGAGGCGGACGCGTTGGAGAACTGTGCTACGTGCTGTTGGCAGTGCAATCGTGAGAAATCCTCTGGTGTGCGGAGAACCGCGCCGATCCGTGAGACCTATCTGAATCCGCGGTTCGCATGACTGCGAAAGGTGTGCCTGATGGCCAAGTACGCGACGCTCGCTGAGGCGATGGTCGACAACAGCGATGAGTTGGCTGAGGCCGAGATGCGGTATCGGTTGCTGTCGGAGTCGTTTGAGGCGATGCCTCAGTTGCGGGCGAATCTGAATCCTGCGTTGGAGCGGGCGAAGGCGGAGATTCTTCGATTGCGGGGACGCGGGTTGGGGTCACTGCCCCTGGGGTGCGCGGTGGCGGTGGCGCAGGTACCTCTGGGCGCTGCAGCAGTGCCGTCATGGAAGTCCTTGCCCTTGAAGGAAAAGCGAGAAAGGCGGGTTTGACGCCTGCCGCCGACGATGGTGTTTGGTCTCATGCCCGGAAGAATCCCGCTACGCGCTGTTCCATCTCATCCTTGAGTGATGGGACGCCGCGCGGTGTGGCCGCGGTGGTCTGACCGCCCAGTCGTGGGAAGCCCGCGGAGTGCGGCAGGTCAAGAGACGGCGGCATGTAGTGCGCGACGTTGGCGAGGCCGTTGCCCTGATACTTGGCGAGTGCGGACAAGTCATCGAGATCGCTTTCGGTTGTGGGGTTGCGCTCGAGGAAGTCTCGCTTGATTGAGTGCCAGCCGCGAACCAGCGCCTTTTCCAATATTGCTGTCGCCAGGATGGTGTCGCCCGATCGCAGCGCGGACTGGTAGATCTCCTGGGCGTCGTCGCTGTCTTCGAGTTCGCGGGCGCGGGCTTGGGCGTCGCGGAACGACACGATCCGCGCGGGGTCGCTGCTGGCGGAGGGGGCGAGGCCGAAGACCCGGCGTTCCAACCTCTCTTTCGCGGTTTTCACTGCGGCTTTCTCGCGGGCGTGCAGGGCGCTGATCTGTTCGGTGACTTCGCGGTGGAGGGGCTCGAGGTGCTCTCGCTTGCCCGCGGGTGTGAGGTTGGGGTCGTCAGCGACTTCGGCGTGGACGCGGGTGAACTCTTCGGCGAGCTGGCCGGCTTCGGCTCGATAGCCTTCAACTTCGGTCTGCAGGTCGGTGAGGCTCATGTGTGGTTCTCCTTCATGCAACGTCGTGCAGGGCAAGGGCAACGGTGGTGCGGTCGACCATCCAGCGGCTGCCCGCCAGGACTGCGCGGAGACGTCCGGTTCTGCACCATTTGCGAATGCAACGGTCGGTCACGCCGAGGGCCTTGGCTGCCTCGCTGGTGCTCATCCACATATTCAAGTCTGCGTGAACACGCTGCGGCGCAGCATCATTCGTTCCGGTATCGGAACGGAGTGCGGCGACGTGCAAGGCGGTAAGCGCGATGTAGGCTTCGGGATCGCTGTCACGCAGTCTAATTCGCCGGTCTGCGGTCATGCCTGTCTGCTTTTCGAGCCAACGGGCTATGCGCGGAGGCACGATGGCGGAGCCGTCCCCGGTGATGCGCTGGGCGATACGCACCTCCAGCGACGGAAAGTCGGTCATGAACGTCTTCTTTCGTGGTGTGACCATCAGCCGAATTTCGTGCTGGTGGTGGCGGTGCAGTCGTTGCGGTGTTTCTCGTGAAGCGGGTAGTCGGCGCTCATGAGTCCATCTTCGCGAGGCGTTCAGCGATGACCGCGTGTCGCGTGGGTGGCATAGCGTCCGTTTCATGGCATATTTGCTGGTCATTGCCCTGTGCCACGTTGTGCCCGTTGGCAGACCGTGGCATGACGCTCTCATCAGTAGTTATGCCGGGTTCTGCCGTTGTGCCACCTGAGGATTCACGGGGCAGCGTCCACGTCGACACGGGCGGATTACCGATATAGCCGATGACAACTCCGAGTTGCTTGCGTGCCCGCTGCAGGGTCCTCTCCGCAATACCGGCCGCCTTGGCGGCCTTCTTCGCTTCGCTCGATCGAGCGGACGGCCCCTCCATCGACAGGTATTCCTCGAGCCACCTCACTGCTTCAGTGCGGTCTTGCGTGTCCTCACCGTGCTCAGCGTCGTAACTATCAGCGATGTGTTCCCGCGCCGTAAGACTCGAGTCGCCGAGGTACTGCAGCAGTGGCACAGTCCCGTCATGTTCGTCAGTGCGCTCAAAGTACTGGATCGGTGCCACCGAGAACTTCGATGCAGCGACAGGCGCTGTCCCGTTCGCCTTCTCTGGGCCGACGACAAGGTTGCCGTCTTCGTCGTGCTGAGCGAACAGCGTCATACGCGCCTTCTGACGCAATGCCGCTGTCGCCCCGTACTTGTCGCGGGCGTTACCGGAGCTGATTCGGTTGGTATGCCCGAGCAGCAGGACAGAGGCATCCGTCGCGTTGGCGACCTCGCGCCATGGGTGCAGTGCTTGTCGTGCCTGCTGAGGGTCACGCACCGAAAGTGCCGCGGTGACCGTGTCCAGCCAGCAGTCAACAACCACCAGCACTGGCGCCGGATCCGCTTCGCGAATCAGGTAGATGTCGCGAGGGAATACCGGTGCGCCTGATCCGTCCTCTTCGGTACAGATGACGCGGATGTTGTCGATGTTCGCATCCGCAACGAGCAGCCGAGGCAGAACGTCTTCAGACCACGTGTCCTCGGTCAGCACCAGAATCACAGTCGCGGGTTCCCTCGCGGGAATACCCAACTCCGAAACCGGCTTTCCGGTGGTAACGGCGGCGACGATGAGAACCCACCACAGGGACTTCCCGATTCCCTCATCACCGATGAGGAGGCTGACGGACTTGCGCGGTATCCGGTTACGCGCCAGCCAACGCGGCTGTGCTGCCGGCTTCAATTCACTAGCGGACCACAGCCGCGGCAGCTCAATATCGACGGGTTGACTCATGCCACCAACCCCTGCGTGCGGGCGTCGACCTCAACAGCGAGATCCCGAAATCCAGCCCGCCACAGCGCTTGACAGGTGGTGCGGTCGAGCAAGCCGGGGATACCTAGTTCGTTAAGGTGACGAATTGCAGCAGCGGCGGCTTCAGCTTGTTTGTCACTTATCGGGCTGTCGTAGCAGTGGCACGTCCATGGGTCACGGCAGCCGCAGTCGAGCGGGACACAGCGGACCTTCGCAGCGGCGCGGAGACCGGGTTGACGCGATATACGACTAGACTGGCTGTTACTCGCTGAGTTGGAAGGCGCCTCGTTCCCACCGGGGCGCTTTCTTCGTATCTGAGCCATTTACACACCCGCCTCGCTGCGACGGCGACGGGCCTGAGCTGAACGTAGAGCGAGCCGCTTGAAATACGCTTTACGGGCGTGTTGGGCCCGTAGGGCCCGCTCAGCAGGTGTCAGTTCGTTGTTGGGATCGACTTCCCGCTCGAATTTGTCGAGCAGGGCCTTTCGCGCTGGCGCGGTGCGGGCGGCTCGATCGGTTGTGCGAGACCAAGACTCATGAACAGCGATTTGACTGCGTAGCGAACGCTCTTTTGGAGTGAGCGACGGCATCTGTTCTCCCATGCGGAGATTGGCAAGTGCTCCAGAAGGAGGACCGCCGCGGATGCCGACACCCGAGTAGATGTCGGGCCGGGTCTCAATCGTTTCTCGCCCGGCTCCAAGTCAGCCGACGTAGGACTGACGCATCAGATTCTAGTACAGCGCGTAAGGATTTCTCTGTACAACGCTTGTTCGGCGTGTCCGCGCTGGTCTGCGGGGAGGGACTTCAACTGAACTATGCGTCGCCCCAATTGCGATCGAATCCGCTTTACGTCTGAGAGGTCGATCTGGTGGTGGGAATCGCTTACGAGCGCGTCGAGGATTACCGCCAGAATTGTTGCGGGTAAGTCGAAGCCCCGTGCCAGCTGGACGGTAGGGGGCAATGGCTCTGAGTGGCTCATCAGCAACGAGCTGTGGCCATCGTGGTACTTGAATGTTTTGGTCACACGTTCCCAGTGGGGGCCGCCTGGTTCATCCCAGGTGTCCTCAGCGAGGACGAAGGTGCCGCGTTTAATGCGGCCACGGTGAGTTGTTTCTGTTACGGCGATGCGATAGCCGGGGAGGCGTTGGCCGTCAAGTCCTTCACCCCAGCGATTCTTAAACTTGGCGGCAGTCCGTCGACGCCGCTCATTTAGGTAGTCGCTCACAGATCCCCCAGGTTGAGCGAGAGGGCCTCCGCCGCAGCGCGTTCAGCTGCTGTTGCTTTCGTGTAGCGGTCGAGCATGTCGCGGGTTGACCAACCAGCCACGGTCATCAAGCCACCCTCGGAGCCGCCTGCGGCGAGCCAGCGTGAAGCGGCGGTGTGGCGCAGTAAATGCGGATGAAAATCCCTGATGCCGGCCAAATTCGCCCGATGTTGCAACGTCTTGTACAGGCCGCCATAGCTGAAGCTTTTGCCCCGGTCGCCCAGCCACAGCGCGGTTGTGTCGGCGAGTAGGTGGGTGCGGCGTATGCGGATGTAGCGGTCGATGGCGCGGCCGGTCTGCGGTCCGAAGGGAGCGATACGGCCCTTGCCGCCCTTCCCACGGCGCACCGTAGCGAGGCCGCGAGCCAAATCAACTGAATCGACTGTCATCGCGGTCACTTCGCCGGCGCGCATACCAGTTTCGGCCATGAGACGCACAATTGCTTCGTCGCGGCGGTCGCGCATATCCGGCCCGGTGCAGGATTTGATGAGGCGGCGCAACTCTTCGTCGGTCAGTGACTGCGTGACCTTGGTGTCAAGCTTCGGCGCCTTCAACCCCACGAGGGGGTCGGTCTCCAGCTCGCCTTCCTCCGTGAGCCAGGCACTGAAGCGTCGGACTGCGAGTTGGCGGGCGACGGCCGTTGCGGGTTCGGCGCCTTTGTCGAGGAGGTCGGCGACGAATCGCTTGACGAGGTCGCGGTCGAGTGCGGGGGAGTGGCCGTTCCGCTCGCACCACGCGAAAAAGGCGCGGATGCCGTCGCGGTAGTTCTTCAGCGTCGCTGGCGACTTGCGTTCGGCGCGCATCGCCAGCTCCCACGATGGAAGTAGCGCCGCGAGGTCGAGGGGTGGTGGTTTGCGACGCGCCATGATCAATATCTTGACTGTATGCGCTGTACTTGTCTACTATTTCTTCACTGATCAACAATTCTGCTGGTCAGACGCAAATTACGGAGTGTCGTTCAGTACAGATAGATGGCCAGGATCGTCGCCCACAGTACGATCAGCCACGCATCGGTAGCGATCTTCAACCAGCGCGGCGCGGTGCGCACCTCCATGAAGTACCGGACGATCATCCGCCCCTTGATGAACCCGAGCAGCACCACCGCGACGGTGATGGGCACGCTGGCCACCGCGTGCCCGCCGGGATGACCCGGCGCCAGCCACCAGGAGATGACCGTGATCGCCGACAGGATGAGCCACACGTAGGTGGTGGTTCGGGCGGGCCGGCTTACGGCAGTAGTGGTCACTCGTTCACCTCATCACGTAAAGCAGGCCGAAAATCACGATCCAAAGCAGGTCGACCATGTGCCAGTAGGTAGCGCCGGATTCGACCATCGAGGCGCGCCGCTTGCGCGGGTTGCGCAGTTCGCGCACCACGATGCCGAGGATCAGCAGGCCGAGGCCGACGTGGAACAGATGCACCCCGGTGAGCATGTAGTAGAACAGGAAGAACTCGTTGCTCGGCATCGTGTGGCCCTGGGCGATCTTGGACGACCATTCAAAGGCCTTGATGACGATGAACGCCACGCCGCACGCCCCGCCCAGATAGGTGAGCCGCAGCGCGCCCTGTTGATCGCCCGACCGCGCCGTCTGCACGCTGCGCGCGATAAACCACGAACTAGTTAGCAGCACAAGGGTGTTCACCATGCCGATGGTGAGGTTGAGATGCTGCTGCGACTGCAGGTACAGCTCCGGCGCCATCGAGCGATGGACCATGAAGATGACGAAGTAGGCGCCGAAGAACACGAAGTCGCCGAGCACCATCACCCACATCGCGATGTCACCAGGCAGGTGGGCCGCGCGGATCGACGACGGCACCGCGATGTCTGGAGCGCTCTGTTCGGTATTCGTCATGGCAGCGGCGCCTCGTCGGCGGGTTGCAGTTCGTTGGCCTTCTTCAGCACGACGATCAACGCCGAAATCCAGATACCGAAGATGACCGTGCCTTCCCAGAACGCGATCGAACCGTTCCACGCGAACGGGCCCGCCTTGGAGATGAACACCGGTACGGCCATCACCTCCGTGACGATCTGCCAAACCGTTACGTAGGCGAACCATTTCGGGAATATCTGGTTCTTGTCGTAGAGAATCGCTATCGCGAACGCGATCCATGCAGTGGTGAAGCAGCCCAGCGATCCGACATAGGACAACAGCCCCAGGTCGTAGAGCAACGCCATCTGTTGCGGGTCGCGATCGGGGCGATACACCGCGACCAGGAAGCAGAACGCCACCAGCAGGCAACCCGGAAGTGCGCCGATGGCAAGGGAACCGATGTATGCGTAGCCCAGCACCGAGCCCACCGTCATGCGCTTGATGTGGTACAGCACGATGCCGTTGGCCACCCCTGCGCCGCCGACAATGAGGACGAGTAGCCCGAACCCGATTTTGATTGTCGTCGAGTGCTGGTGAAAAAAATTCACCATTTGGTCGGTGGTGACGTCGGGGCGCGGCGGCGGCATCACACGCGCCAAGGCGAAGAAGATGACTCCGAACGCTGTGTAGAACGCCGGCACGATCCAGAACATCAGCCAGACGTCGCGTTTTCCCGCCCGCTGCGAGGGTGCATCGACTGCAGCGTCGGCCGAAATCGTGCTGCTCACTGCGTGATGCCTTCCGCAACCGCCTGACGGTGCAGCACATTTCGCAGCACGAAGAACATCACCAGCACATAGAGGGCGAACGAGCCGTTACGAAGCCAGAACGACACCGCGCCGTTCCAGGCCAGCGGCCCCGAGGTGACGACCGCGGCGCACACGGCCGGCGCCATCGCCAGCGCAGTCGCGGCCGCGTAATAGCCGACCCATCGCGGAAAGACCGGGCTGGGGCCGTTGTCGAAGTGAATTGCCGCCGCCAGCAACAGGTTCATCGCGACCAGCGCGCCGACCGGTGCGATGAAGATGATCCATGCCATGTCGTTGAGCAGCATCACGAGTTCGGGATTGCGGTCGGGCCGGAACGCGGCGACGAGGAAGAAGATGTCGGCGAGCGCGAACAACGTGGCGCCGCTGACGGCGGCGGTCAGATAGCAGTAGGCGAAGACATGGCTTTGAGTCGCCATGCGCTTCATCTGCACGACGATCACCATGAATAGCGGCAGCAGCATGATGCCGCAGATGTTGAACGTGATCATCGAAAACCAGATCATGCCCCTGTTGTTCGCGTAGAACGACGCGACCTGATCGGCGGTCATGTCAGGCGACATCGGGGGTAAGAACCCGGGGAAGGCCAGAAATGCGATCAGGAGAACGAGACCGAAGGTCGGGACGGTCCACAGGCTGATCAGCTGAGTCTTGATGTCGGCCGTCTTCGGCAGGTCTTCGGCTTCGGCAAGAATCTGCATCGACTCTCCTTTTCGGACAAACTAGCCGATCGGCTATGGGCGAGACTAGCCGATCGGCAATCGCCGATCAACGATCAGCCGGGAGGCGACCAGAACGCGCGCATGGACGTGATCCGGGCGTGCTCGTCGAACGCCATCACGTCGATTCCGTCGATCGAGATGCGGGCGCCGTCGGTGATGACGGTCAGCCGCGCCAAGAACGCCGCCTCGGCGCCGTTGACATGCAGAGAGAGCAGTTCGACTGCGCGGTCCTGCTTTTCGATCCGGCGGTACAGCTCGCGTATTGCGTCATGCCCGCGCCGCACCCCGCTGCCCACAGGATCCTCGACGGTGGCGTCATGTGTGAAGAGCGCGGTCAGTTCATCGGCGCTGCCCGAACCGAGCAGCTGCACATAGCGGCGGACGGTGTCGGCGACGCTGGACATGGCGTACGCGAGAAAAGGGCTGGCTGTTAAACCGACAGGATCGTCGCCGACGCGGTGCCCGGTGCGCCATAGACCTGCGCGAGGCCCACCTTCGGTTCGCCGGGTATCTGGCGCTCACCGGCCTCGCCGCGCAGTTGCCGCACCAGTTCGTGCACCTGCCGCAGCCCGGAGGCGCCGATGGGCTCGCCGTTGGCGATCAGGCCGCCGTCGGTGTTGATCGGCAACGTCCCGTGGATCTCAGTGGCGCCGTCGGCCAGCAGCTTCTCCTGCTCCCCGTCGGCGCACAGACCCGTCTCGGCCATGTGGATGACCTCGGCGCCCGCGTCGGTGTCCTGCAGTTGGGCGACGTCGACATCTTCGGGCCCGATGCCTGCCGCCTCGTATGCGGCTCTGGCGGCATACACCGTCGGCGACGGGTCCTCGTCGAGCGGCGCGCACGTCGCGTGCACCTCGTAGGCGCCGAAGGTGCGCGTCCGGATCTCGGTGGCCTTCACGTACACCGGCTTGTCGGTGAAGCGGTGGGCGATGTCGCCGCGACACATGATGACCGCCGCCGCGCCTTCGTCGGGAGCACAGAACATGTACTGCGTCAGCGGGTAGTTCAGCACGGTCGAGTTGAGGATCTCCGCGACGGGAATCTCCTTGCGCCGAAACGCATTCGGGTTCTTGGCGCCGTTACGGAAGTTCTTGTTGGCGACACGCGCCAGCGTCTCCTGCGAGATGCCGTGCTTGTGGAGGTAGTGATTGGCCTTCATCCCGAAGAACTTGGTGGTGACGAACTGGCCGTTCTCGGCGTACCACTGCGGCAACGCCAACTTAGCCGGATCGTCGGTAAACGCTCCACGCGGATGCTTGTCCAGGCCGATCGCGATCCCGATGTCGTACTTGCCGAGCCGGATCGTGTCGGCGGTCTGCTGGATGGCCGACGCCGCGGTCGCGCAGGCGTTGAAGACGTTCGTGAACGTGATGCCGGTGAGCCCGACCAGCCTGGTGACGGCGTCAGGGTTGGACACCTCGTAGCTGCCGCCGAAGCCGAACTGGATGTCGCGCCAGTCGACGCCCGCGTCGGTGAGCGCGGCCTGGATCGCTTCGGCACCCATCTCCATCGCGGTCTTATCGAACCGGCCAAACGGGTGAAGGCCTACGCCGATGATCGCCACGTCGTTCGTCATTGCTGTGCTCCTGGCTCTAGACCGGCTGGAAGGCGAACGTGACTAGTTCGTTGCCCTCGTCGTCGGTGGTGAACGGGACCATGGTGAGCTCGACGTCCATGCCGAACTGAAGCTTCTCGGGGTCGTTCTCGGTGAGCCGACCCTCGACCCGGATCACATCATCGAGCTGCACGAGCCCGACACCGAACGGGACGAAATCCTTGCCGGCCGGACCCTTGTACGGTGCACCCGGCGGAAAGCCCTGCGTCGTCCACGCGATCAGGGTCCCGCGACGCGGCAGCTTGACCTCGGTCATGTCGCCGGAGCTGCATCTCGGGCAGCGCTGCTGGATGGGGAACGTGGTGGCCCCGCATGCAGCGCAGCGGCTACCGATCAGCTGCGGGTTCTCGTCGGGCCAGGTAGAGATCTCGGGCGCCAGCGCCTTCTGCTGTGTCGACACCCGATTGACATTAATCGGAAATGACATTCTCGTCTAGAGAGAACAGCCCGTCCAGGGCGCGCTCATCGGCTAGCCTTCCCTGCGTGGACGCCGATAAGGCACAGATCATCGAGGTGTTGATCCGCTACGCCACCGGAATCGACTCCAAGGACTGGAGTTTGTTCCGCAGTTGCTGGACCAACGAGGTCGACCTGGATTACGGCGAGGTCGGTAGCTTCACCGACCCCGACGCGTTCACAGACCTGTTCGCCCAAATGCACAACCCGATGGGCAACACCTACCACCGGCTGTCGAACTTCGACCTCGACATCACCGGTGACACCGCGACCGCGCGGACCTACGTCCACGCCGTGCTGATGGTGACCGCCGGCGACAACCCACCGTGGGTGGACGTCGTCGGCCATTACGACGACGAGCTTGCCCGCACCGCCGACGGCTGGCGCATCCGCCGCAGGGTCACCCACACACCGCGGATGCTGACCGGCGGCGGAGCGTCGGCATGACTCGCGATTTCGCGCAACGCTACGGGCAATGGGCCGTCATCGCCGGAGCGTCCGAGGGCGTCGGCGCCAGCCTGGCCGATCAATTGGGCGCGCGCGGACTGGATCTCGTGCTGATCGCCCGCAACGGTGCACTGCTCGACGCCGTCGCAGGGGGCATCCGCGAACGCCACGGTGTTGACGTCCGGCCCGTCGTCCTGGATCTGACCGTTCCGGATGTCTCCAACCGGGTGGCGGCTGCGACCGACGGCCTCGAGGTCGGGTTGCTCATCTATAACGCGGGTGCGGCGAACCGGACGGTCGAGTTTCTCGACGACTCGTTGAACGATTCGTTGCGCCAGATACAGCTCGCATGCATCGGGCCCGTCGCCCTGGCCCGGCATTTCGCGCCCGCCATGCGCGAGCGCGGGCGCGGCGGCATCGTGCTCGTGGGCTCACTGGCCTGTCTTTCCGGAGCGTCGCTGCTCGCGGTGTACTCCGCGGTGAAGGCGTTCAACGTCAACTTCGCCGAGGGGCTGTGGGCCGAACTGCGGCCGCACGGCGTCGACGTCTGCTGCACGCCCCTTGGCCAGACCTACACCGAGGCGTTTCAGCGGCTGGGCGTGCCCTACGACCCGGACACCATGATGCTTTCCGACGACGTGGCGCGCGAGATCATTGCCAATATCGGTAACGGCCCGACTTATCCTGTGGGAGAGAGCAATCGGGCGATGGCGTCAATGGTGTGGACGGTTGATCGGCGCGCGCTGGTGGAGATGACGAGCGCGGCATCGGTCGACTTCGCCGCCAAGCAAGGGGCCGCGGGCTGATGCGGGCGGTGGTGCTCCGCGGCGGCACGCTCGTTGTGCGGGAGACGGCCGATCCTGTGCCGGGCACCGGTGAACTGCTGATCAAACCGCTCAGCGCCGCGATCTGCGCCTCGGATGTGCACTACATGGACCATCCGAACTCCGCCGACCGGTTTGTGTGGGATTCCGACCGCGACACGATCATGGGACACGAGTTCATCGGCGAGGTCGTGGGCCACGGACCGAATTGCTCGGGTGACTTCCCGCTCGGCAGCCGTGTCACCAGCCTGCCGATCATGATCCGTCACGGCCAGGAGCCGCTGGTGATCGGGCACAATCCTGATGCGCCAGGGGCGTTCGGCGAGCTGATGCTGGTCTCGGAGGTGATGGCGCGCAGGGTGCCCGACGGCGTGCCGAACGACTCGGTGGCGCTGGTGGATGCGTTCGCCGTCGGCGAATTTTATGTTCGATGCTCCGGCATCAAGCCGGGCGAGCTGCCGCTGGTGATCGGTGCAGGGGCCATCGGACTGTCGACGGTGGCGGCGCTCGCCGCGCGTGGCGTCAGCCCCATCGTGGTGTCGGACTACAGCGACGAACGGCTGGCCTACGCTAAGACCTTCGGCGCCGATGTCGTGGTCAACCCGTCCGCCCGCGACCCGTACGAGGTATGGCGAGAAACATTTCGGGCCAACAACTTCCAGACCACGCAGGTCATCTTCGAATGTGTCGGTCGCAGCGGCCTGCTGCAGAGTATCGTCGACGCGTGCGAGTTCATGGCGCGCGTGTATGTCGCCGGGGGGTGGTACGACGCCGGCACGATCGACTGCACCGCCGCCACACACAAGGGCATGACGATTCAGTTCGGTGGGGGACCGCTGCCTGCGGACTGGTACGGCACGCTGGACGCGGTCGTCGACGGGCGGCTGGATCCGTCGCCGAGTATCGGCAAGATCATCGGGCTCGACGACGTGCCCGATGCCATCGATCAAGTGCGCACGGGGCAGGGCCCGCCCCGCATCGTCGTCCATCCCACCGCGTCATGACGGTGCTGCCTGGGCCGGTGCGCCAGATCGGTTATGTGGTCACCGATCTCGATCAGGCGATGGCGGGGTGGATAGAGCTCGGCGTCGGACCGTGGTTCGTGCTGCGCAGCCTGCCGATGGAGGCCCGCTACCGCGGTGAACCGTGTCAAACGACATTGTCGCTGGCGTATTCCAACTCCGGTGAGCTGCAGATCGAGTTGATCCAGCAGGAGGACACGACGCCGTCGATCTTCACCGAGTTCCTCGACGCCCGGGGCCCTGGGCTGCACCAGTTGGCTTACTGGACAAGCGATTTCGAGGACACCATGCGGGCGGTCGAGAACGCGGGCTGGCCGGTCGTGTGGTCGGGCGGCGAGGGGTTCGGTGTGCGGTTCGCCTACCTCGAGCCACCGAATGCGCCCGCTTACATATCTCAAGTCATCGAGGTCTCCGAGCTCACCGACGCGACCGCCGCCAATGCGATGTTCATCCACGATGCGGCGGCGGAGTGGGACGGCGCGGACCCGATCCGGGAGCTCGGGGCATAACGTCCGCGGTAACCGCAGACTCAACGGGTGACGATCACCTGCCGCGCTTCATCACCTTGTCGGCGGCGGTCCAATGCTCCTCGGCAACCCACAACCGGGCGAATGCGGCGACAGCTTCGGTGGTGCTCACGCCGCGCATTACCCGCTTGATCTCGCCGGCGGGCCGGTGTGCCAGCGCCGCGGCGATTCTGCGCCATTCGGTGTCGAACGATTCGCGTGGGATCACGAGGTCGAGCAGCCCGCTGGCGTGGCCCTCCTGGGCAGAGAGGATCATCCCGGTGCCCGCCAGGAGTAGGGCCTTGCCGAAGCCGACCAGCTCGACGAGTCGCTCGGCGCCGCCCCACGCCGGCATGATCTCGAGGGTCACCTGGTTGAATCCGATCTTGATGTCGTCGGCGGCCAGCCGGATGTCGGCGGCGACAGCGACCTCGGCGCCGCCGCCGAGCGCGTGGCCGTTCAGCGCGGCGACGGTCGGCCCGGGAAAGCCGGCGATGCGGTCGCAGATCGACCGCATGCGCCACGCCATGGCGCCGGCTTCGCGCTCGGTCCGCAGCGCGCTGAGCTCTTTGAGGTCGCCGCCCGATACAAAGGCCCGGTCGCCGGCGCCGGTGATGACGAGTGCCGCAGCCCCCTCGGCCCCGTCGAGCGCCTTGTCGAACTGGTCCATGGTCTCGAGTGAAATGGCGTTGCGGGCGTGTGGACGGTCGATGGTGATGACCGCTAAACCGTCCTCCAACTCCAGGTCGACCATCGAGCGTTCTCCGTCTGCGACATTGGCATTCTCTCTAGCGGAGAATAGCATCACGACTGAATGGAGGTGCCAGGGCGCGCGATGCGAAAAATCCCGGTAGAGCTGACGAAACGTTACGAGGACGAGGGATGGTGGCGGCCCGAAACGCTCGGTGATCTCATTGCCGGCGGCTTGGCGGCCAACCCGGACGCCGGCTTCTGGGTGCACTCCGATGTCCGGCCCTACGCCGGCACGTTCGCCGACGTCGAGCTGCGAGCTCGCCGGCTGGCCGCGGGGCTGCGCGCGCGCGGTGTCGAGCCGGGCGACGCCGTGGCGATCCAACTGCCGAACTGGGCCGAAGCCGCCGTGGCGTTCTGGGCGTCGACATTCCTGGGCGCGGTCGTGGTGCCGATCGTGCATTTCTACGGCCGCAAGGAACTGAGCCACATCATCGCCACAGCCAAGCCGAAGGCGTTCCTGACCGCCGAGGAGTTCGGCCGGATGCGCTATCAGCCCGACCTCTGTGCCAACGTGCCGATCGTCGGGCTGGTCGGAACGAACTTCGATCAGCTGCTGGCCGATGAGCCGCTGGACGGAACCGTTGCCACCGATCCGGCCAGCCCGGCGCTGATTGCTTTCACCTCCGGCACGACCAGCGACCCCAAAGGCGTTGTCCACAGCCATCAGACGCTCGGCTTCGAGACCCGTCAACTGCTTGCGAACTATCCGCCCGACCGCGGCAGACAGTTGACGGCCACCCCGGTCGGTCACTTCATCGGAATGCTGGGAGCGTTCCTGATTCCGGTGCTCGAAGGCGCGTCGATCGATCTGTGCGACGTATGGGACCCAGGCAAGGTACTCAAGCTGATCGAAAGCGACGGCTTGTATGTCGGCGGTGGGCCGCCCTATTTCGTCACCAGCCTTCTCGACCATCCCGATTGCACGCCGGCGCATATGGCACACTTCAAAACCGTTGGGCTGGGCGGATCTACGGTGCCCGCGGCCGTCACACGCCGGCTGGCTGATATGGGCATCTTCGTGTTCCGCTCCTACGGCAGCTCCGAGCACCCGTCGATCACCGGGTCGAGTCGCGATGCGCCCGAGGACAAGCGGCTGTTCACCGACGGCAACCCACGGCCGGGAGTGGAGATCCGGCTCGGTCCCGACGGTGAAATCTTCAGTCGCGGACCGGATCTGTGCCTGGGCTACACCGACGACGCGTTGACCGAACGGGCCTTCGACGACGAGGGCTGGTATCGCACCGGCGACGTCGGCGTGCTCGACGAGGACGGGTACCTCACCATCACCGACCGCAAATCCGACGTCATCATCCGCGGCGGCGAGAACATCTCGGCGCTGGAAGTCGAGGAAGTTCTTCTGGGCATGCCCGCGGTGGCCGAGGCGGTCGTCGTTGCCGCGCCGGACGAGCGGCTCGGCGAGCGGGCCGCCGCCGTCCTGCGGATCCGCGACGGCCACGAGACGCCAACGCTCGACGAGGTGCGCGCGCACTTCAAGGCGGCGGGGGTGGCGATCCAGAAATGGCCGGAAGAGGTGCACCGAGTAGACGACTATCCGCGGACGGCGAGCGGGAAGGTGCAGAAGTTCGCGGTTCGCCAGAACCTGAAGGCGTGAGTTCGCCAGAACCTGAGGGCATGAGTAGGGGCACATTGCATCGCGCAGCTAGTGAGAATAGGATTCTCCGAAGAGGATAAGGAGTGTTTCATGGGGCAACTTTCACACCGGGTCGACATCCCGTTTCCGCTGTTCGACGCTGACAACCATCTGTACGAGCCGCCGGAGGCGATGACCAAGTACCTGCCGAAGGAATACAAGGACGTCGTCCAGTACGTCGAGGTGAACGGCCGCACGAAGATCGCGCTGCGCGGTGTGATCAGCAACTACATTCCGAACCCGACGTTCTCGGTGGTCGCCAAGCCGGGCGCCTGGGAGGAGTACTTCAAGTTCGGCAACCCCGAAGGCAAGAGCAAGCGTGAGCTGTTCGGTGAGCCGATGCGGGCCATCCCCGCGTTCTTCGAGCCTGAGCCGCGCATCGAGAAGATGGACGAGCTCGGCGTCGACCGCAGCTTGATGTTCCCGACGCTGGCCAGCCTGATCGAAGAGCGGCTCTCCGACGACCCGGTCGCGATCCACGTCCTGATCCACTCGCTGAACCAGTGGCTGGACGAGGTCTGGGGCTTCAACTACAAGAACCGCATCTTCACCACCCCGGTGATCACCCTGCCCATCGTGGAAAAGGCGATCGAAGAGCTCGAGTGGTGCGTCGCGCGCGGCGCCCGCGCCATCCTGATCCGCCCGGCCCCGGTGCCCGGTTTCCGCGGCCCCCGCTCGTTCGCGCTGCCCGAGTTCGATCCGTTCTGGGAGCGCGTCGTCTACCACGACGTGTTCGTCGGCATGCACTCGTCCGACAGCGGCTACTCCCGCTACACCTCGGAGTGGGACGGTCAGGCCCAGGAGATGCTGCCGTTCCAGACCAACGCGATGTCGATCCTCAACGAGTGGCGTCCCATTCAGGATGCGGTGGCCTCGTGGGTGATTCACGGCGCGCTGTTCCGCCACCCGAAGCTGAAGGTGGGCATCGTCGAGGCCGGCTCGAAGTGGATGTTCCCGCTGCTGGATTCGATGGCCGAGGTGTACAAGAAGGCGCCGGAGGCGTTCCTGGGTAACCCGATCGAGGAGATCAAGAACCGCATTTACGTCAGCCCCTTCTACGAGGAGGGCATCGACGACCTGATCAACCTCATCGGGGTGGACAACGTGCTTTACGGTTCGGATTGGCCGCATCCCGAGGGCCTGGCCGAACCGACGCATTACGTGACCGCGCTCGAGCACCTGTCGGTTGAGGATCAGGCAAAGATCATGGGCGGCAACCTGGGTCGTCTCGTCACGACGTGACAGGCGAGCACCAGGAGCGCAGCCTGCCCTGGCAGACCATCCCCGAGATGGTCTTGAGCGCAGCGGACCGCTTCGGTGACGCCGAAGCGGTCGTCGACGGTCCGTTGCGCTTGACCTTCATCGAGGTGGTCGATCGAATCCGTTGCGCCGCAGGCGCTTTCCGCGACCTGGGAATCGTCAAGGGGGATCGGGTGGCCCTCTGGGCGCCGAACTCCGCCGAATGGATGATCGCGGCATTCGGTCTGCTCACCGCCGGCGGTGTGCTGGTGCCGGTGAACACCCGCTTCAAGACCGAGGAAGCCGCGGACATCATCGGCCGCAGTGGTGCCAAGGCGGTGTTGATCCAGAAGGGCTTCCTCGGCCAGGACTACACCGCGCCCGCCGGGGTGCCGGTCATCGATCTGAAGTCCGACTTCCTTTCCAGCGGTTGGCCGTACACGGGTCAGGTCAGCGGCACGGACATCTCCGACATCATCTACACGTCGGGCACCACCGGCAGGCCCAAGGGCGTCATGATGAACCATCAGCAGAACCTGCGGCTGTACGCCGAATGGTGTGAGCTGGCCGACCTGCGCGAAGGCGACCGGTATCTGATGGTCAACCCTTACTTTCACACATTCGGATTCAAGGCCGGCCTGATCTCATCGTTCATCCGCGGTGCGACGATGGTGCCGGTATCGGTGTTCGATGTCGACCGGGTGGTGGAACTGATCGAGGCAGAACGGATCACGATGCTGCCCGGTCCTCCGACGCTGTATCACTCGCTGCTGGCGGTCGAGGACAAAGACAGGCTCAAGACTCTGCGGGCCGGGGTGACGGGCTCGGCCGACATCCCCGTCGAGTTGATCCGGCGCGTGCACGAGGAACTGCCGTTCCAGACCCTGGCGACCGGTTACGGGTTGACCGAGGCGGGCACGGTGACCTTGTCGCGGCCGGGGGACTCGTTCGAAGACATCGCCACCACAGCGGGTGTGCCCTGCGACGGCGTCGAGGTGCGCATCGCCGACGACACCGAGGTCCTGGTCCGTGGCTACAGCGTCATGCAGGGCTATCTCGACGACCCCGCCGCGACGGCCGAGGCGATCGATGACGACGGCTGGTTGCACACCGGTGATCTCGGCAGGTTCAACGAAAACGGCCGCCTGCTGATCGTCGGCCGCAAGAAGGACATGTTCATCGTCGGGGGGTTCAACGCCTACCCGGCAGAGATCGAGGGTTTCCTGCTCGAACATCCCGCTGTCGCGCAGGCCGCGGTGATCGGAGTGTCCGATGACCGCCTCGGCCAGGTGGGTAAGGCGTTCGTGGTACTCAAGAGTGGCCAGGAGGGTGCGGTGACCGCCGACGACCTCATCGCGTGGAGCCGCGACCGAATGGCTGGTTTCAAGGTGCCGCGATACGTAGAGTTTCTCGACGAACTGCCGCTGAACGCGACGGGCAAAGTGATGAAGGACCAGCTGATCAAGAGATAGTGCTAAGCGGTCGCACAGCGCGTAAATAGCGTTTCCGCAGGACAGGCTGACATTTGGCCGCGTTGCGCGTCATGTATCGTCGCGGCGATACCCAAAATAGAAAATGCCATTCTCATTGAGCACCGCGCTCACCGGACAGGAGGTTGCATGCGCTTACGGAAGCAGACTCCGCCGGCAGTGAACGGCGACCACGTCGACGAGTCAGCCAAGGAGACCGATGCCACCGCCGTCGACGCGCTCGCACTAGCGGAGGAGGCAGAAGCACAGGCCGCCGAAGCCGAAGCGGTTGCCGCCGCCGCTCGCGCCAGGGCCCGCGCTCTTCGGCTGCGCAGAAAGGCCGAGGAAGCGACGGCGGCCGAAACCGTCGCGGCGTCCAAGCCGGACACGTCGGAAGCCGGGCTCGAAGAGGTCGAAGACAAGGACGTCTTGAACGAAGACGTCCTTGCGAAGGAAACGGGTGTCGCCGACGCTGACGCCGAATCCGGCGAGGCCGTCGGCGCCGCGCCCGATGACGCCGAGGAGTTCGCGGCAGAGCGCACTCGCACGTCGCGGAGTCGGCGGTTTCCACGGCCGTCATGGAAGGCGGTTGTCGGCACGCTGACGGTTCTACTGATCGCCGCCCTGCTCGTTGGCTGCGGCTATATGTACTGGTTCCACCGCCAGGCCCAGGGCGAGCAGCAACGACGGGCCGAGTTCGAAGCCGCAGCGCGCCAGGGCGTCGTCACCTTGATGTCGTTGGACTACAACAAAGCCAAGGAAGACGTGCAGCGCATCATCGACAATTCGACCGGACAGTTCAAACAGGACTTTCAGAACACCGCCGACGATTTCGTGAACGTGGCGATCGACTCCAAGGCGATCACAGAAACCAACGTGACTGCGACCGCTGTCGAGTCGATGAATAAGGACGACACCGCGACCGTCCTCGTCGCGGCCAGCTCACGCGTCACCAACGCCGCAGGCGCCAAGCAGGAACCGCGCGCATGGCGGCTCAGCGTGAACCTGGCCCGCGACGGCGGACAGCTGAAGCTGGCGAAAGTGGAGTTCGTACCGTGAACACAGAGCAGGACGCCCCGGACAACGACGTCAGCGACGCCGCCAAACCCTCCGCCGCCGTCGAGGCCGATGCCATCGAGACACCGGCGTCGTCCACGGCCGAACAGAAGCGTACGGGCTTCGGCAAGGTCCGCCAGGGCGTACGGAATCACTGGGCCGCCATTGCGCTGGCGCTGGCGCTCGTCGCGGCCATCGGTCTAACTGCGTGGATGTTCTTCTTCGTATACCGGCCGGACCGTCAAACCGACGACGCCGCAGCACAATCCGCGGTGAAGGCCGCCTCCGACGGAACCGTCGCACTGCTCTCGTATTCGCCGGAAAGCCTGGACAAGGACTTCGCGACGGCCAAGACCAAGCTCACCGGCAGCTTCTTGTCCTACTACACGCAATTCACCGAACAGATCGTGGCGCCGGCGGCCAAACAAAAGGCCGTCAAGACGCAGGCCGCCGTCGTGCGGGCGGCCGTGTCGGAGATCCATCCTGATCGCGCGGTGGTGCTGGTGTTCATCAACCAGACGACCCAGAGCAAGGACCGGCCCGACGCGAGCTTCATCAACAGCGCGGTGCGGGTCTCCTTGCAGAAGACCGATGACGGCTGGCTCATCTCCTCCTTCGACCCGGTGTAGCCGCGTGTGGGGCCGTGCTTGTCATTGATCTCGGTGACCCGCCAGCCGAGTTGCCGACGTCATGCGGGGTCGTGGTGGCGGTCGGAACCGACGCCGACATTGCGTCGCCGGCCGCGCAACCGTGGGTCGAACACGCCACGTTCACCCTGTCCGAGGACGACATGTCCGACCGTCGCATCGTCCCCGTCGAATCCACCGTGGCCGCGGTGGCCGCACTGAGTGCCCGGTTCGAGAGCTGGCCACAGGCGGCCACGGTGTGCGATCAGGTGCTGCGGGCCGTCGATACCAGCGCGCCCGCACGGGCGGGCGTCATCACCGAATCCCTGGCGTACTCGACCTTGCAGGCCGGCGGCGAGTTCGCGGCATGGTTGCGGCAACGGGGACCGGCGACGACGCCCGAGACGCCGCATCCAGTGCTCGCCGAGCGCCAGGGCGACACGCTGACGATCCGGTTCAACCGGCCCACGCGACACAACGCCTTCTCCAATGACGCTCGCGCGGCGCTGCTCGAAGCGCTCGACGTCGCCCGCCTCGATCCGTCCGTCGACACCGTGATCCTGTCGGGCCAGGGCCCGTCCTTCTGCAGCGGCGGTGATCTCGCCGAGTTCGGCTCGTTTTCCGACCCGGCCACGGCGCACATCGCCCGGGTGCAATACAGCCCGGCGCTGGTGCTCGACGAACTCGCCGCACGCCTCGACACCCATGCTCGGATACACGGCCAGGTACTCGGCAGCGGGCTGGAGCTGGCCGCATTCTGCGGCCGGATCACGTCGCATCCCGACGCGGTGCTCGGACTGCCCGAATTGAGCCTCGGGCTGATCCCCGGTGCGGGCGGCACGGTCAGCGTCACCCGCCGCATCGGCCGTTGGCGCACGGCATACCTGGTGCTGTCGGGCCGCACGATCGACGCCCGAACCGCGCTGGACTGGGCCCTGATCGACGCGATCGAAGCGGCATAGAACGATGAACAACGTCCAGGTGAGCCCGTTGGGCATTCCCGATGCCGTCATCGATCGGGCGCAACGGGTGGCCGACGACATCGGTCGGGGCGCCGCCGAGCTCTGCGGTGCGCTCGCCGTCGATGCTGACGAGATCCTTACCGGCAGAGCCGGATTGCTCGGACTGGCGCCCGCAGGTCGAGTTTCGGCGGGCGGGTCGACACGGCTGTTGCGCACCCGCGACGGCTGGGTCGCGCTGACGCTGTCGCGACCCGACGACATCGAGGCCGTGGCCGCGCTGCTCGAATTGGCCGACCAACCCGCAGAGCCGTGGGCGGCGCTGACGGTGGCCGCGGCAGGACGCGCCGCAGAAGAACTCGTCGCACGGGCGCGCCTGCTTGACCTACCCGCCGCCGTGCTCGGCGAAACAGCACCAGCGCCAGCACAATTCATCGCCAGCGGGCCTCAGGCAGCGCGCGCGCTTCCCGAGCTGTTGGTGGTCGACCTGTCGTCGATGTGGGCGGGTCCGCTGTGCGGGCATCTACTCAGCGAGGCCGGGGCTACCGTCGTCAAGGTCGAAAGCCGCGGTAGGCCCGACGGCACGCGGCGGGGTGATGCCCGGTTCTTCGCCTGGATGAACGCGTCGAAATTGTCTTACGCCACCGACTTCCGTGCCGAGGACCTGTGGCCGCTGCTGGCGGCCGCCGACGTGGTGATCGAAGGATCGCGTCCCGCTGCGCTCACCCGCCGCGGCCTCGGCCCGGATCAGGTGCAGGCGCGCGCGGGGCGAGTCTGGTTGCGCGTCACCGGTTACGGCACGGCAGGGGAGTGTGCCCACCGCATCGCCTTTGGCGATGACGCGGCGGTCGCCGGCGGTCTCGTCGGCGAGGGCGTGGTGTTCGTCGGCGACGCGATCGCCGACCCGTTGACCGGCCTGGCTGCCGCGCAGGCGGTCCTGACCAGTTTGGCGCGCGGCGGAGGCGAAATCATCGAAATCGCCCTCGCCGAGGTGGCCGCCGACTACGCGAACTCGTCGCTGGGCGTCGCGTCGAGCAGCGACCGGTCACCCCGCGTTCCCGCTTTACCACCCCGGCCCGCACCAGGACTCGGAGCCGATAACCGGCGCGTGCTCGACCTGATCGAATCCCGCTTGGCGCCATGCTGATTCGTCGCGGTCGGCTGCGAGACGGTCACATCGTCGATATCCGGGTCGGCGAGCGCATCCGCGAGATCGCCGACCGGCTCGACCCACAGGCCTCAGAACAGGTTGTCGACGCCGACGGCGGCGCCGTGCTGCCCGGGCTGCACGACCATCATCTGCACCTGCGGGCAATGGCCGCTGCGCTCGACTCGCTGACCGCCGGGCCGCCGCAGGTGCGCACGAAAGCGCAACTGTCGCAGGCGTTGCGGGCCGCGCAGCCCGGCCCCGATGGCTGGATCAGGGCGGTCGGCTATCACGTGTCGGTCGCCGGCGAGCTCGACCGCGACCAGCTTGATGCCCTCCTCGCCGACACGCCGGTGCGGATCCAGCACCGCAGCGGGGCCATGTGGATCTTGAACTCGGCAGCGCTGTCGCGGGTCGGGCTTGCCGACCATTCGGACGGCAGGTTGTTCAGCGCCGACGATTGGGCGGACGCATTGCCGCAACGCGCCACCGCGATCGCTGACATCACCCATCGCCTAGCCCGATACGGCGTCACCGGAATCACCGACGCAACACCGGATCTCACCGCCGACGATGTGGCGGCGCTGTCGGTCGCACATCGGCTCGGCGAGATCCCGCAGCGGCTGCACTTCCTGGCGCCGGGAAAGCGGATCCTGCACGACGACCGCTTGGACGTCGACGAGCTCACCGGCTGGATCGGCGAACTGCACGACAACGACCGCCCGGTCGCATTGCACTGCGTCACCCGCGACCAGCTGATCGTCGCGCTCGCCGCCCTGCGGGCAGCGGGCAGTCACCCGCGCGACCGGATCGAGCACGCCGCGGTCGTCCCCGACGATATGCTCGCCGAACTCGTCGGCGTCGGGGTCACCGTGGTTACCCAACCCAACTTCGTCGCCGAACGCGGCGAGCACTACCTGCAGGACGTGCCCGTCGACGAACAGCCGCAGCTGTGGCGGGTGGCGTCCCTGTTGCGGGCCGGTATCCCGGTGGCCGCAAGCACCGACGCGCCCTTCGGTGGCATGGACCCGTGGGCCTCGATGCGCGCAGCCGTTCACCGAACCACCGCGGAAGGAGACGTGCTCGGCGCCCAGGAGCGCATCTCACCTAGGGAGGCGCTGCAGCTTTTCCTGGGCCACCCCGGCCGCCCAGCCATTCCCCGCAGCGTTGCCGTCGGTCAGCCCGGCGACCTCATGGTGCTCGCCGCGACCGCCGAGGTGGAAACGCTGGCGTCGGACATGGTCACGACGACGATCGTCGGCGGCCGGGTCAGTCAGCCTCGGCCCGCTGCGGCGGACGGTAGAACAGCACCAGCTGACCGATGCCGCCCGCAAGTCCCAGACCCGCCGCGATGAGCAGTCCCCACCAGCCGTGCAGCAGGTGGTCGACGTCGGTGCCCGAGAACAGGACATGGTCGAGGCTGAACCGGCCCGCGCCGAGACCACCGAGCGCTATCGCGCTCACGGCGAGCACCAGGTTGTACTCCCAGCCCTCCTTGACGATGAAGAAGCCGTTGGCGCGGTGCACAGTCCATGCGGCGACCAGCATCAATGCGACGAACCCTGCCGCAGGGATCGGGGTGAGCAGGCCGACGGCCAAACCAAGGCCCGCCGACATCTCGGTCGTGGCAGCGATCCGGGCATGCAGCACGCCGGGTTTCATCCCGATGCTCTCGAACCAGCCTGCGGTGCCGGGAATCCGGCCGCCGCCGAAGAATTTGTTGTAACCGTGTGCCGCCATGGTGAGGCCGAGGCACACACGCAGAATCAACAGCGCGGTGTCGTAGGCAGAGCCGTCCATATCAGGAGAACCTAGTTCATTCTCGGACGAACGGTGCCAGCCCCGTCAGTCTTCGGCGTGCCGTTCGTAGTCCCACCGCTCGAGCCGCGTCTGCAGTTCGTGCACGCCGACCGCGGCGAGCATCGCCGACAGGCTCAGGCAGCTGACGAACAGGGCGGTCATGATTCTCCAATCGGGACGTATGTCTATTTGACGACCAAAGCCGGCGGATCGTTCACAGCGACACGCGCATGTGCACCATTTGTTTCCTCTGTTTTTCGGGCGCGCACGATTGCCTCGAGCGCCTCGACCCGCAGCACCCGATAGGTGTCGCGGGCATGCGCAGTCCAGTCGTCGATCCAACCGTCGAGCAGGGCGCCGGCCCGCAGTAGCGGAAGCAGTTCGGCAGCCAGGTCTCGGTTGGTGTCCCCGTCGTCGCTGCGGCGCAGCAGCTGGCCGATCAGGTCGACGGCGTCGTACCAGTCGACCGACACGTCGGGTGCGATGGCGACCGATCTCGGGGTCATGGCGAGCAGTCCTTCGGCGCCCATCGGGCGCAGCCGCCACAGCGTGGTGTGCAGCCTGGCGGCCGCCCGGTCGGATCGCGTGTCCGGCCAGAGGGTTCGGCACAACCAGCTGCGGGGCACCGCACGGCGTTTCAGGGCGGCACAGGCGATCAGCCGCCGGCACGAGGGCGGCAGCTCCACCAGCTGACCGTCGCGGTACACCTCGAAACCACCCAGCATCGTCACCGTGAACTGTTCGGACATGCCGCCTGCCTTCCATCACATGGCCCTCTGCAGTTGATCATCGGCAGGCCATGTGGCGACGGCGTGCGTAGTGCACTACCTCTCTTGCGGCGCGCACGGCGCAACCTGGACAGTGTCGTCATGACCGAGGCCGAATCCCATCCGCCGAAACGTGTCCCGGCGCACCGCATCCGCACGATGTCTGGGCGCGACCCTGACGAGGAGAACCGGGCGGCGACTCCGTTGGAGTTGCTGTTCGACCTCACGTTCGTGATCGGTTTCGGACTCGCTGCGTCCGAGTTCGCCCATGCGCTCGCCGAGGATCACGCTGGCGCCGGGCTGGCCGCCTTCCTCTTCGCCACGTTCGCCATCAGCTGGGCCTGGATCAACTTCAGCTGGTTCGCCTCGGCCTATGACACCGATGACTGGGTCTACCGCTTGATGACCATGCTGCAGATGGTCGGCGTCATCATCCTGGCGATGGGTCTTCCGGCGATGTACGCCACGGTCATTGCGGGCGAGCACATCGACAACCGGGTGATCGTGGCCGGTTATGTCGTCATGCGAATCGGGTTGGTGGCGCAGTGGTTACGGGCGGCCAAGCAGGACCCGATGCGACGTGCGGCGTGCCTCACCTACGCCGGTGTCGTCACCGTCGCCCAGATCGGTTGGATCGGATCGATATTCGTCGACACACCCCTAGTGCCGACGTTCGCGATCGTGGCCGTACTGATCGCCTTCGAGATGTTCGGTCCGTGGCTGGCCGAGCGCCGCAGGGGCGGCACGCCGTGGCATGCGCATCACATCGCCGAGCGCTATTCGCTGCTGGCCATCATCGCGCTCGGCGAAGGGGTCGTCGGCACCGTCGCCTCACTGTCAGCGGTCGTCTCGGCGCAGGGCTGGACGGTGGCGGCGGTCCTCGTCGCGGTCGCGGGCACGGGCCTGACATTCGGCATGTGGTGGCTCTACTTCATGGTGCCGCAGGCCCACATCCTGCACGCGCGGCGCGAACTGTCCTTCCGGCTCGGATATCTGCACATCGTGGTGTTCGGGGCCATCGTCGGTACCGGTGCGGGATTGCACGCTGCCGCCTACTACGTCGAGCATCAGTCGAAGCTAAGCGCCGCCGGCACTGTGCTGTCGGTGGCGATCCCGGTCGCGGTCTATGTCGCGGCGGTTTACCTGCTCTACTCGTGGCTCATGCAAGCCCGCGACACCGTCCACCTGCTGCTGGCGGTGCTCACCATGATGGTGCTGGTGGCCGCGGTGGTGTTGGTCGGCCGGGGCATGTCGATGGCCAACGCGTTGCTGCTCGTCATGCTGGCGCCGGCGATGATCGTCGTCGGATACGAACTGCGGGGATACCGCCGAGGTGAGGCAGCCGTCACACCGCGTTTAACCGACGATTCCCCGGGTAAGTCCCGTTCGTAGCCGCCGAAGTCGCGCGTGATGGTTCTGCGGCACCACGGCCTCGCGACGGCGAGCGACTGAGAGGTCTGGTCAAGAAGCGGCCGCCGCTTATATGGGACCAGCGGGCATCGGACGCGACTTCGGCGGCTCTTCACCAAGAAGGCCGAGCCTAGAAGGGCCGACGGAGGAGTTGTCATGCCGAAGACGACGTCACGCGGCACCGCCAAGAAGAGCGAGTTGCCGAGCACGCTGCAGAAGTCATCCGCGAAAGCACAGCGGACATTCGCCAAGGCGCACGATGCGGCCGCGAAAGAGTACGGCGAGGGCGAGCGGGCACACCGTGTCGCCTACAGCGCGCTGAAACACAGTTTCGAGAAGGTCGGCGACCACTGGGAGCCGAAACGGCAGAAGGGTCCGTCCGACGCCCGAGCCCGTAGTGGCGGCCCCAACGCGAAGGGGGCCTCCGCGGAAGGAGTGGACGCCAACGCGTCGAAGACGCATCTGATGGACATTGCGCGGCGACTGGACATTTCGGGACGCTCGACGATGAACAAGAGTCAACTCGTCGACGCGATCAAGAAAGCCAACCGGCGGGTCAGCAGCCGCAACAGGTGACCCGGTCAGCGCGCATGTGCCGGCTCGGCCGGGTGGGTGTCGAAGCTCTCCAACAGATCCGGTTGTTCTCGTAGCTGCCTGCGCGCCTTCGTGCGGGTGATCAGGATGCCGATGGTCGCCAGCGCCCAGATGACGTACTGGACGGTCCACGCCAGCCGGAAAGACTCGAACGAATAACCGCCTGCGGCGCCGATCACCAGACCCATCGCCTGCATGACCAGCAGCGCGGCGAGAAAGCCCCCCATGTTGACCATGCCCTGAGCGGTGCCGAGTGTCGCGCTCGGGTTGAAGGTGCGCGCGAAGTCGAAACCGACCATCGAGCCGGGGCCACCCACCGAGATCACGACAACAAGCAGCGTCAGCAACCACAGCGGCGCCGCGGACGGCAGCGCCAGCACGATCGTCCAGATCGCGGCGTTGCTCGCGATGATGCCCAACACCAGCCGCGACCGTCGGTGCGGGCGACGTCCGGTGAAGATGCCGATCAAGATTCCAGCGGCGATCGCGGCGACCACCGACACCGTCAGCAGAGTCCCCGCGACGTGGACCGACAGGCCCTGACCGACAGTCAAATACGGCAGCCCCCACATCAGGGCGAAGGCGGTCACCGAGAATTGCGTGCCCATATGGGTGAAGAACCCCAGCCGGGTGCCCGGCCGCAGCCAGACCGTTTTGACGCTGGACCATACTTCACCGATCGAACTGGACGGCGGATCGGCAATCGGTCCGTTCGGTGTGTTCTTGACCAATGCCAGCGTCAGCACGATCGACACCACGCCCAGGGCGGCCACAGACAAATACGCCCTTGTCCAACCGCCGCTCGCCAGCAGTGCGATAAACGGGACCGCCGACAGCACTTGGCCCAGTTGACCGCAGATGCCGGTCAGCTGGGTCACCAACGGGATCTGGTGGGGCGTGAACCAGTGCGGCACCAGCCGCAGCACGGAGATGAAGGTGACAGCATCGCCGAGCCCGACCACCGCGCGCGCCGCAATAGCCGCCGGCAGCGACTCGGTGAACGCCAACGTGAGCTGTCCCGCGGCCATCAGGGTCGCACCCGACACGATCAGCGCCTTCGACCCGAATCGGTCGAGCAATAGGCCGGCGGGCACCTGGACTCCGGCGTAGACGACGATCTGGAGCACGACGAACGACGACAGCACGCCCGGGCTGGCCGCGAACCGGTCCGCGGCTTCGAGGCCCGACACCCCGAGCGTGGTGCGGTCCGCGACCGCGACGATGTAGGCCAAGAGTCCGGTGGCCCAGACGATCCAGGGACGCACGCAGAACCTCTCGTAGATGACGTGGGCGGATGGCCAGAACGGCTCGAAAGCTACGAACCGGTGTTCTCATCGTCGCGCAGTACCAGCCGCGATGCCACTTCCGCACCGGTGAGATCACTCACCCGCACTTCGGGAATACGCCGTCTCCCGACTCTGGGAACCACTGAAGTTGGCTAAAAGTGCATGTTCGCGTAGCTAACTAATTCACATCTGTCACATAACGGCTGATATTCGCGGTGTGGCGACCGATCTTGGGTCTCTAACTGAATCGGTCATGGGTTTGCTCATGGATGGACATATGGTATTAAAATGTCAATATGAGAGGTCGCTGTCCCCATCGAGGATTGGTATGTCGGCTTGGCTGAGTACCGGTTAGACGACCTCGCGGGCATCTCCGGGGTCAGCTCGCGGAACATCCGGGCATATCGAGAGCGCGGCCTTCTGGACCCGCCGCGGCGCCAAGGTCGATCGGCGTTCTACGACGACTACCACCTGTCGCAGTTGAAGACCATCAACCAGCTGCTCCGCAAGGGATTCAACTCGGCCCACATCGCCGAATTCTTTGCACGTATGCGGGAAGGCCATGATCTGGCGGCCATCTTGGGTGTCCAGCACGCAATCCTGGGCGCCCGCGCCGACGACACTCGACCGGAGCGCCTCGTCCTGGCCATCGACCCTAAAGGCGACGAGGCGCAACGGCTGATTGCCTGCGGGCTCGCAGAGCGGGTGGAGAACTCGATTGCTCTCGTGCAGCCGACCATCGCGGAGATCGTGACCCGTGCCAGCGATCAGCTGCTCTACGTCCAGGTGATCCTTCGTGTTGTGGACTCCGCGGACGGAACAATCGAAGACCTGGCGGCGACCCTGGCCACCGCCCTAGAGGAGTCCGTTGCGTCGCGCTACGGCAACCACTATGTGCCCACGGCCGGGGAGATGAACGACATGGCCGACTTGATCCGGGACTTTCGCGATCTCGGCATCGCGGTCGTCACCCACCTGCTCGAGGATGCGCTGCAACGGCAAATGGTCTCTGCCGTTTCGGAGTACACCACCGACATCGCATCCCGCGGCGACTGGGAGCCGACGGCGTCGTAGGTTCACACCCGCGTCGACGCCTGATCACCTCCGAACCGCTGAGCCAGCCAAACTGGAAGGACCGCCACCACGGTGAGCGCGATTCGGCGTCGCACCGACATCGACGTCACCGACGTCATCAACCCTTGATCTGCTGCCACTTGGTGACCCACTGGTCGTAGGTCGTGCAGTTGTCGCCGCTGCCATCGACACACTTCTTTTGCGGCGTTGTCCAGTAACGGATTTGAGCGGCGTAGTGAGCGTCGGTCGCGTGGAAGATGTCGCAGAAGTCCGTCTCGGTGGTGTGCTCGCAGGCCTTCGTCTGCGCCGGGGCCTCCCCGAAATACTCGGCCACCTGCGCGTTGACTTCCGGCGAGGTGATCCAGTCCATCCACTTGTACATGCAGTTGGGATGCCCGGCTTTCGGCGAGATCATCCACGTGTCGGACCAACCCGTGGAGCCCTCCTTGGGCAGCACGGTATTGACCTGGACCTTGTTGTCGTTGCCGATCAGGTTCGCGATCACCTGCCAGGTGGTGCCGATCACCGATGTGCCGGATTCGAACGCCTGCACCTCCTTGGTGTAGTCCGACCAGTACTCGCCGATGTTCTCCCTCTGCTTGGAGAGCAATTCGCCTGCGGCGTCGAGTTGTTCGGGGGTCAGCGAATACGGATCCTTGATGCCCACCTCCGGCTTGGTCTTGGACAGGTACAGCGCCGCATCGGCGATGTAGATGGGGGAGTCGTACGCGGTCACCTTGCCCTTGTACTTGTCGGCACCGTCGAACACCGCGCCCCAGGAGTTGGGCGCGTCGCGCACGACGTCGAGGTTGTACATCAACAGGTTGGCGCCCCAACCGTGGGGCAAGCCGTACATCTGGCCGTCGACGGAGTTCCACGGCTGATCCTTGAGGAAGTCGGAGATCGTCGCGTAACTCGGCACCAGATCGGTGTTCACCGGCGCCACGTCGCCGGCGTAGATCAATCGCAACGTCGCGTCACCCGATGCCGAAACGCCGTCGTACTCTCCCGTGCGCATCAGCTGGACCATCTCGTCAGATGTGTTGCCTAGCTTGACGTTCACCTGACAGCCGGTCTTCTTCTCGAAGGGCGTGACCCAGTCGACAGTCTTGTCGTTCGAGCCGTCTTCGGCGTAACCGGCCCAAGCGATCAGATTCAGCTCGCCTTCGCCGTCACCGACCGCACTGCGCGGCTCCAGCTTCGGGGGCGATTCTCCCGTTCCTCCGGTTTGGTCGGCGCCCGAGCACGCGACGAGTACTGCGGCGCATGCCCCGAGGACGAGACCCAACCGGGCTGCTTTCATGGCTGCTCCTCGACTAACAGTTGATGAACGGCTTTTTGTGGCCACGCCAACGTGATTGGGCTGCCGTGCTGCAAGTCGGGAGGCAGCCACGTGCTGGCGGTAAGGATGATGGCGGTCAATGTCATGCCCTGTGCGGTGGCCGCAACGATCTTCGTGGTGGGCCCGGCGTAGATGACCTCCAGCACCGTCGCGTCGGCGGTCTGTACGCCGAAGACCGAATCGGTTCCCGGCGCGAAGACCCCGATGCGCTCTGGCCGCACAACGAATGTGCCCGGCCTGCCGATCAGGGCTCGCGCCGCTGTGCCGTCGAGCACGTTCGAGGTACCGACGAAATCGGCGACGAATCGGTTCGCGGGGTTCTCGTAGACGTCGCGTGCCACGCCCTTGACCTTGAGCCCGTACTCCACGTTCTGCGCAACGGTCATGTGGGGGAAGAGGGCGTATTCCTGGAAGACGGTGTTCGCGTCACGCCGACGCGCAGGCACGCTGGTCACGTCGACCCGCCGAGGCGGACCGTGCCCGCCGTCGGTTGTTCGAAGCCGGCGACCATGCGCAGCACGGTGGTCTTGCCCGACCCGGACGGGCCGAGGATCGCGAACAGTTCTCCGTCGCCGACGGTCAGGTCGGCTCCCTCGACGGCGACAATCGTGGTGCGGCGGCGGAGATCGCCGAATTCCTTCCGAACGCCGATGAGTTCGATTTGCGGACCGTCGACCGTGGTAGCGGGGTCTGCGCGCTGAGCGGCGCCGGCCGTCCCCGAGGGCATTGCCAGATCGTATGGATTCCGCGGTTGTATTGCAGAGCCATCGAGGCTTTCGGCGCGTTCGACGCCGGTGACATCTGTTTCCGCACCCTCCAGCCGGAATGGGATACAGGTGTGACCAGCGGTGCTGAAGTTCAAGCAGAGGTTTTTGAAATATTCTGTGGCACGTGTTCATGTCCCGCCGGGACCTGCTGAAGTGCGCGGCCGCGGCTCCTGCGGTCCTTGCCGCGTCGTCCTTGGGGCCGCCGGCTCCCGCGCATGCCGAACCCCTCGGCGTCCTCCTCGACTATGCGGCCGGTGTCATCCCCGCCGCCGATATCCGGGCTGCGGGCGCCCACGGAGCTATCCGCTATGTGTCCGACCGCAGACCGGGCGGCCAGTGGATGCTGGGCAAGCCGATCCAACTGGCGGAGGCGCGCGACCTCTACCAGAACGGCCTCAAGATCGTGTCGTGCTACCAGTACGGCAAGCAGGACACCGCGGACTGGCTCGGTGGCCAGAACGCCGGCATCGCGCACGCGAAGAGGGGCTGGCAGCTACACCTCGCTGCGGGCGGCTCGTCCGGCGCGCCGATCTACGCCTCGATCGACGACGACCCGTCATACGAGCAGTACAAGCAGCAAGTTGCGCCATATCTGCGCGGCTGGGAATCAGTCCTCGGTCATCAGCGGGTGGGCGTTTATGCCAACTCCAAGACCATCGATTGGGCGCTGCAGGACGGCCTCGGCGCGTTTTTCTGGCAGCACGACTGGGGCTCTCCGAAGGGCTTCGTGCATCGTGCGGCGCACCTGCATCAGGTCGAGATCGACAAGCAGACCGTCGGTGGCATCGGCGTCGACATCAACCACATCCTCAAGCCTCAGTTCGGTCAATGGGACTAAACCTTACCGATCAGTAAGTATCGCCAGCAAACTTTTTGCATCGACTGACGCCGCCGACAAGACAAAAACGGCCGTGTTGTCGCGTCAGAAGCCGCTCGGCCGACACCGTCCGATAAGCGAAATTTTTATATAACGATTTGATAACAGCTATGCCTTGATCTGCGCTGTTGTTCTTACTCAAGCGTAACCACGATCATGCAGGACGTTTGTCTTGGAAGCGTCCGGCCGCTTGTGAAGGCCGCGTTACGCGAACGGTGGTTACCCGACCGTAGAACTCGCCAGTAACCATTTCGGGCGCGAAAATCGTGATGGTTCTTATGACACTCTTAGTACGGCTGGAGTGCTCGAGGGGGACGTTCCGCGGGATGCGTCCGAGCCGGTCGGGTTCGACGACGAATCAGTGTGACTGAAGCAGGGGAGCCGGGTCACACCACCGAGACGACAGCCCGAAGACGACAAGACGACGCGAGACGTGGCAGAAGCGCCGAGCGAGGAGATTACGAGACGTGACGATCAATGAACATGACCGGGTGTCTACCGGCCGCGGCGACGAGTCCGGCGCGCCGCAGTCAACTCACGCCCTCGTCGATCGTCTGACCGCCGGCGAGCCCTACGCCGTGGCCTTTGGGGGCCAGGGCAGTGCGTGGCTGGAGACATTGGAGGAACTGGTGTCCTCGGCCGGCATCGAGGCCGAGTTGGCGACCTTGGTGGGCGAGGCCGAGCTCCGGCTGGAACCGGTGGCGCGCGAGCTGATCGTTGTACGGCCCATCGGCTTCAGGCCGATGGAATGGGTTCGTTCGCTCGCCGCCGAGGAGACCGTGCCCGAAGCCAAGAATCTGACGTCAGCCGCGGTATCGGTGCCCGGTGTGCTGCTCACCCAGATCGCCGCTGTGCGCGCGCTGAGCCGTCAGGGTATGGATCTGGCGGCCGCCCCGCCGGTCGCCGTGGCAGGCCATTCGCAGGGCGTGCTGGCGGTCGAGGCGCTCGCGGCCAACGGCGCCAGGGATGTCGAGCTGCTCGCGATGGCTCAGCTGATCGGCACCGCGGGCACGCTGGTTGCTCGCCGTCGCGGGATCTCCGTACTGGGTGACCGCCCGCCGATGGTGTCGGTGACCAACGCCGACCCCGAGCGCATCGCCGAGCTTCTCGACGAGTTCGCCCAGGATGTGCGGACCGTGCTGCCGCCGGTGCTGTCGATCCGCAACGGCAGGCGTTCGGTTGTCATCACCGGAACGCCCGAGCAACTATCACGCTTCGAGCTGTACTGCCGCCAGATCGCCGAGAAGGAAGAAGCCGAGCGCAAGAACAAGGTTCGCGGCGGCGCGGTGTTCAACCCGACGTTCGAGCCGGTCCAGGTCGAGGTCGGTTTCCACACTCCGCGGCTGTCCGACGCCGTCGACATGGTCGGCAACTGGGCCGCGGCCATCGGCGTCGACGTCGACCTGGCGCGTGAGATGGCCGAGGCCATCCTGGTGCGGCGCGTCGACTGGGTCGCCGAGATCAATCGCCTGCACGAGGCCGGCGCCCGCTGGATTCTGGACCTCGGTCCCGGCGACATCCTCACCCGCCTGACGGCGCCGGTCATCCGTGGCCTCGGCGTCGGCATCGTCCCGGCAGCCACCCGCGGCGGCCAGCGCAACCTGTTCACCGTCGGCGCGGTCCCCGAAGTCGCCAAGCCGTGGTCCAGCTACGCCCCGACCCTGGTCAGTCTGCCCGACGGTTCGGTGAAGCTGTCTACCAAGTTCACCCGGCTCACGGGCCGGTCGCCGATCCTGCTTGCGGGCATGACGCCCACCACCGTCGACGCGAAGATCGTTGCGGCAGCCGCTAACGCGGGCCACTGGTCGGAGCTGGCCGGCGGCGGCCAGGTTACCGAAGAGATCTTCGACAACCGCATCAAGGAGCTGACGCAGCTGCTCGAGCCGGGCCGTGCCGTCCAGTTCAATTCGCTGTTCCTCGACCCCTATCTGTGGAAGCTGCAGGTCGGCGGCAAACGGCTGGTGCAGAAGGCGCGCCAGTCGGGTGCGCCGATCGACGGCGTCGTAGTGAGCGCCGGCATCCCGGAACTGGAAGAGGCCGTTGCGCTGATCGACGAGCTGAACGAGGTCGGCATCAGCCATGTGGTCTTCAAGCCGGGCACCGTCGAGCAGATCCGCTCGGTCATCCGGATCGCCGCCGAGGTGCCCACCAGGCCGGTCATCATGCACATCGAGGGCGGCCGCGCCGGTGGCCACCACTCGTGGGAGGACCTCGACGACCTTCTCCTGGCCACCTACTCCGAGCTGCGTTCGCGGTCGAACATCACGGTGTGTGTCGGCGGCGGCATCGGCACCCCGGAGCGGGCGGCAGAGTATCTCTCGGGCCGATGGGCACAGGCGTACGGCTTCCCCTTGATGCCCGTCGACGGCATCCTCGTCGGCACCGCGGCGATGGCGACCAAAGAGGCCACCACGTCTCCGTCCGTCAAGCGGATGCTGGTGGAGACCAAAGGCACCGATCACTGGATCAGTGCCGGAAAAGCCAAGGGCGGCATGGCTTCCAGCCGCAGTCAGCTAGGCGCTGACATCCACGAGATCGACAACACGGCCTCGCGCTGCGGTCGTCTGCTCGACGAGGTCGCCGGTGACGCAGACGCCGTCGCCGCACGCCGCGACGAGATCATCGCCGCGATGGCCAACACCTGCAAGCCGTACTTCGGCGAGGTCGGCGAGATGACTTACCTGCAATGGCTGCAGCGTTATGTCGAACTGGCGATCGGCGACGGCGACAGCACCGCCGACACCGCGTCACCGGGCAGCCCCTGGCTGGCCGACACGTGGCGCGACCGGTTCGCCGACATGCTCCGGCGCGCCGAGGCCCGCCTGCACCCGAAGGACTTCGGGCCCATCGAGACGCTCTTCGAAGAATCCCCCAATGGCCTTGCGCTACTGGAGAAGCCGGATCAGGCGATCGCCGCGTTGGTGGCCCGTTACCCCGACGCCGAGACCATCAAGTTGCATCCTGCCGACGTCCCGTTCTTCGTCCAGCTGTGCAAGACGCCGGGCAAGCCGGTCAACTTCGTGCCGGTCATCGATAAGGATGTGCGACGGTGGTGGCGTAGCGACTCGCTGTGGCAGGCCCACGACGCCCGCTACGACGCCGACCAGGTGTGCATCATCCCGGGCACCCAGGCCGTCGCGGGTATCACCAGAATGGACGAACCCGTCGGCGAACTGCTCGACCGGTTCGAGCAGGCCTCGATCGCCGAAGTGGTGGCCTCGGGCCTCGAGCCGGTGGCCGTCGTTACCCGCCGTCAGGCGCGCACCGACGTGACCGGCCCGCTGGCCGTCGTGCTTGATGCGCCCGACGTGCTGTGGGCGGGCCGCGCCTCGATCAACCCTGTGCACCGCATCGGCGAACCCGGCACCTGGCAGGTCAACCAAAACCGTTCCGCGACACACCCATCCACCGGCGCGCGGCTGGAGCTCGTCGACGACGACTCCGTGACGCTGAGCGTTCCGCTGTCCGGCACCTGGATCACGATCCGCTTCACGCTGCCCACCTGCACGGTCAACGGCGGCATGCCGATGGTCACCGTGTTCGACGCCTCGGCCGCGATGCGGTCGGTGCTGGCAATCGCCGCCGGCGCCGACGGCCCCGACGCCCTGCCGGCGGTGGTGGACAACACTGCACGGCTCACCGTCGGCTGGGATCCGGAGAAGGTCGCCGACCACACCGGGGTGACCGCGACCTTCGGCGCGCCCCTGGCGGCGGGGCCGAAGATGGTTCCCGACGCGCTGGTGGGCCTGTGCTGGCCCGCGGTCTTCTCGGTCATCGGTTCGGCCGTCACCGAGGAGGGTTTCCCCGTCGTCGAGGGTCTGCTGAGCCTGGTCCACCTGGATCACGCCGCGCATCTGCTCGCGCCGATGCCCGCAACCAAGGCCGAATTGACCGTGGTTGCAACGGCTTCCGGCGCCATCGACACCGAGGTCGGCCGCGTCGTACCCGTCACGGTGAGCGTTGCCGACGCCGAGGGTACCGAGCTCGCCAAGCTCGAGGAGCGGTTCGCGATCCGCGGCCGCACCGGCCCCGTCGAACTTACCGATCCGCCGCGCGCCGGCGGCGCGATGACCGACAACGCCACCGATACACCGCGGCGCCGTCGCCGTGACGTCACCGTCCATGCGCCGAATGACATGAGCGCGTTCGCGGTGGTATCCGGTGACCACAATCCGATCCACACCGATCGGGCTGCCGCGCTGCTGGCCGGCCTGGAATCGCCGATCGTGCACGGCATGTGGTTGTCGGCCGCCGCGCAGCAGGTCGTCACCGCCACCGACGGCAAGGCCATTCCGCCCGCCAGGCTGATCGGCTGGACCGCCCGCTTCCTGGGCATGGTGCTGCCCGGCGACGAGGTGGAGATCCGCGTCGATCGTGTCGGAATCGACCGTGGCGCAGAGATTTTGGAGGTCGCCGCCCGCGTCGGGTCCAACCTGGTGATGTCGGCGACGGCACAGCTGGCCGCCCCAAAGACCGTCTACGCGTTCCCGGGTCAGGGCATTCAGCACAAGGGCATGGGCATGGAGGTGCGTGCCCGGTCCAAGGCGGCCCGCGCGGTGTGGGACTCGGCCGACAAGTTCACCCGCGAGACGCTCGGTTTCTCGGTACTGCATGTCGTGCGTGACAACCCGACCAGCCTGATCGCCAGCGGTGTCCACTATCAGCACCCCGAGGGCGTGCTCTACCTGACGCAGTTCACCCAGGTCGCCATGGCGACGGTGGCCGCGGCCCAGGTCGCCGAGATGCGTGAGCAGGGGGCGTTCGTCGAGGGCGCCATCGCCTGCGGCCATTCCGTCGGCGAGTACACCGCGTTGGCGTGCGTCAGCGGTGTGTACGAGCTCGAGGCTCTGTTGGAGGTGGTGTTCCACCGCGGCTCGAAGATGCACGACATCGTGCCGCGTGACGAGTTCGGCCGCTCCAACTACCGATTGGCGGCGATCCGACCCTCGCAGATCGACCTGGACGACTCCGAGGTGGTCGACTTCGTCAACGAGATCTCCGAGCGCACAGGTGAATTTCTGCAGATCGTGAATTTCAACCTGCGCGGTTCTCAGTACGCCATCGCGGGCACCGTCCGCGGGCTCGAGGTGCTGGAGGAAGAAGTTGAGAGGCGCCGCGAAATGACCGGCGGCAAGCGGTCTTTCATTCTGGTGCCCGGCATCGACGTGCCGTTCCACTCCTCGGTGCTGCGGGTCGGCGTCGCCGACTTCCGGCGTTCGCTGGAGCGCGTAATGCCGCGCGACAAGGATCCGGAGCTGATCATCGGCCGCTACATCCCGAACCTGGTCCCGCGGCCGTTCACGCTGGACCGCGATTTCATCCAGGAGATCCGCGACCTCGTGCCCGCCGAGCCGCTCGACGAGATTCTCGCCGACTACGACACCTGGCGTAACGAGAAGCCGCGCGAGCTGTGCCGCAAGATCGTCATCGAGTTGTTGGCGTGGCAGTTCGCCAGCCCAGTGCGCTGGATCGAGACCCAAGACCTGCTGTTCATCGAGGAGGCGGCCGGCGGTTTGGGTGTCGAGCGGTTCGTCGAGATCGGCGTCAAGTCCTCGCCGACCGTCGCGGGCCTGGCGGCCAACACGCTCAAGCTGCCCGAGTATTCGCACAACACAACCGAAGTGCTCAACTCGGAACGGGACGCCGCTGTGCTGTTTGCCACCGACACCGACCCCGAGCCAGACGACATCGCCGACGAACCGGCGCCCGCGCAGGAGGCGGCCGAGCCCGTCGAGGCCGCGGCACCCGTCGCCGCTCCGACCGCGCCGGCCGGCGCTCCGCAACCCGACGACATCCCGTTCGACGCCGCCGACGCCACCATGGCGCTGATCGCGCTGTCGGCGAAGATGCGCATCGATCAGATCGAGCCGCTGGACTCCATCGAGTCGATCACCGACGGTGCATCGTCACGGCGCAACCAGTTGCTCGTCGACCTCGGTTCGGAGCTGGACCTGGGCGCCATCGACGGCGCCGCCGAGGCGGATCTGGCCGGGCTCAAGGGCCAAGTGACCAAGCTCGCCCGGACCTACAAGCCATACGGCCCAGTGCTTTCCGACGCGATCAACGATCAGCTGCGCACGGTGCTCGGGCCGTCCGGCAAGCGGCCGGCCGCGATCGCCGAGCGCGTCAAGAAGACCTGGCAGCTCGGTGACGGCTGGGTCAAACATGTCACGGCCGAGGTCGCGCTGGGCACCCGCGAGGGCTCCAGTGTGCGCGGCGGCAGCCTCGGTGGTCTGCACGACGGGGCGCTGGCCGACGCGGCGACGTTCGACAAGGTGATCGACGCGGCCGTGCAATCGGTGGCCGCGCGACGCGGTATCTCGGTGGCGCTGCCCTCGACCGGCGGTGGTGCCGGTGGCGGCGTCGTCGACTCCGCGGCGCTCGCCGAGTTCGCCGAGAAGGTCACCGGCCGCGACGGCGTGCTGGCCTCGGCCGCCCGGATGGTGCTGGGCCAGCTGGGTCTCGACAACGCCGTCTCCACCCCGGAGACGGCTACCGACGCCGAGCTGATCGAGCTGGTCACCGCCGAACTGGGTTCGGACTGGCCACGTTTGGTGGCGCCGGTGTTCGACGGCCGCAAGGCGGTGCTGCTCGACGACCGGTGGGCCAGTGCACGTGAGGATCTCGTCAAGCTCTGGCTGATGGACGAGGGCGATATCGACGCCGACTGGCAGCGGCTCTCGGAGCGGTTCGAGGGCGCGGGCCATGTCGTCGCCAAGCAGGCCTCGTGGTGGCAGGGCAAAGCGCTGGCCGCCGGCCGCACCATCCACGCGTCGTTGTACGGCCGCGCCGCAGCCGGTGCCGAGAATCCGGGCAAGGGCCGCTACAGCGACGAAATCGCCGTGGTGACAGGTGCATCGAAGGGTTCGATCGCGGCATCAGTGGTGGCCGGGCTCCTCGACGGCGGCGCCACGGTCATCGCGACCACCTCCAAGCTCGACGACAACCGGCTCGAGTTCTACCGCAACCTGTATCGCGAACACGCCCGCTTCGGCGCGGCGCTGTGGGTGGTGCCCGCCAACATGGCGTCGTACTCCGACATCGACGCGCTGGTGTCCTGGGTGGGCAACGAGCAGACCGAAAGCCTTGGCCCGCAGTCCATTCACATCAAGGATGCGCAGACGCCGACGTTGCTGTTCCCGTTCGCGGCGCCGCGGGTGGCAGGCGACCTGTCGGAAGCCGGATCGCGCTCCGAAATGGAGATGAAGGTACTGCTGTGGGCAGTGCAGCGGTTGATCGGCGGCCTATCGCACATCGGCGCCGAGCGCGACATCGCGTCGAGACTGCACGTCGTGCTGCCCGGTTCGCCCAACCGCGGAATGTTCGGCGGTGACGGGGCCTACGGCGAATCGAAGTCGGCGCTCGACGCCGTGGTGACGCGCTGGAACGCCGAATCGTCGTGGGCCCAGCGCGTCAGCCTGGCACACGCGCTGATCGGGTGGACCCGGGGCACCGGCCTGATGGGTGCCAACGATGCGATCGTCAGCGCGGTCGAGGAGGCGGGCGTCACCACCTACTCGACCGACCAGATGGCCGCCATGCTGCTCGACCTGTGCAGCATCGAGTCCAAGGTGGCAGCCGCACAGGAACCGCTCAAGGTGGATCTGACTGGCGGCCTGGGTGATATCGACATCGACATGTCCGAGTTGGCCGCAAAGGCGCGCGAGGAGATGGTCCAAGAGGAGGCAACGTCGGAGGACAGCGCCGAGTCGGAGAACACCATCTCCGCGCTGCCCTCGCCGCCGCGCGGCTTCACCGCCGCACCGGCGCCCGAATGGGCCGATCTCGACATCGATCCCGCCGACATGGTGGTCATCGTCGGCGGTGCCGAGCTGGGCCCGTACGGCTCGTCGCGGACCCGCTTCGAGATGGAAGTCGACAACGAGCTGTCGGCCGCCGGCGTGCTCGAGCTGGCGTGGACCACCGGCCTGATCAAGTGGGAAGACGATCCCAAGCCGGGCTGGTATGACACCGAAACCGGGGAGCTGGTCGACGAATCGGAGTTGGTGGAGCGCTATCACGACTCGGTCGTGGAGCGGACCGGTATCCGCGAATTCGTCGACGACGGCGCTATCGACCCCGACCACGCGTCACCGCTTCTGGTGTCGGTGTTCCTCGATAAGGACTTCACGTTCGTCGTGTCGTCGGAGGCCGACGCGCGCGCATTCGTCCAGTTTGACCCGGAGCACACGATCGCCACGCCGGTGCCCGACAGCAGCGACTGGCAGGTAACGCGCAAGGCGGGCACCGAGATTCGGGTTCCGCGTAAAACGAAGCTGTCGCGCACTGTCGGCGGCCAGATCCCCACGGGATTCGACCCGACCGTGTACGGCATCAGCCCGGACATGAACACGTCGCTGGACCGGGTGGCGGTGTGGAACATCGTCGCGACCGTCGACGCCTTCCTGTCCGCCGGCTTCACCCCGACCGAGTTGATGCGCTGGGTTCACCCGACGATGGTGGCCAGCACGCAGGGCACCGGCATGGGCGGCATGACATCGATGCAGACCATGTATCACGGCAACCTGCTCGGACGGAACAAGCCGAACGACATCTTGCAAGAGGTGCTGCCGAATGTCGTTGCCGCGCATGTGATCCAGTCCTATGTCGGCAGCTACGGATCGATGATTCATCCGGTTGGCGCGTGTGCTACTGCTGCGGTTTCGGTGGAAGAGGGCGTCGACAAGATTCGGCTCGGCAAGGCCGAGCTGGTGGTCACCGGCGGTTTCGACGACCTGACGTTGGAGGCGATCATCGGGTTCGGTGACATGGCGGCCACCGCCGATACCGAGATGATGCGCGCCAGGGGCATCAGCGATTCGAAGTTCTCCCGCGCCAACGACCGTCGTCGGCTGGGCTTCGTCGAATCGCAGGGCGGCGGCACGATTCTGCTGGCGCGCGGCGATCTCGCCTTGAAGATGGGCCTGCCTGTACTGGCCGTGGTCGGCTACGCACAGTCGTTCGGCGACGGCGTGCACACCTCGATCCCGGCCCCCGGGCTCGGCGCACTGGGTGCGGGGCGGGGCGGCAAGGACTCGCTGCTGGCACGCTCGTTGGCAAAGCTCGGCGTCGGCGCCGACGACATCGCGGTGATCTCCAAGCACGACACCTCGACGCTGGCCAACGACCCGAACGAGACGGAGCTGCACGAGCGGCTCGCCGCCTCGCTGGGCCGCTCCGACGGCGCCCCACTGTTCATCGTGTCGCAGAAGAGCCTGACGGGTCACGCCAAGGGTGGTGCGGCGGTGTTCCAGATGATGGGCATGTGCCAGATGCTGCGCGACGGCGTGATCCCGCCGAACCGGAGCCTGGATTGTGTCGACGAGGAGCTCGCCGGCGCCGAACACTTCGTGTGGGTGCGCGAGACGCTGCGGTTGGGCGAGAAGTTCCCGCTCAAAGCGGGCCTGATCACCAGCCTCGGCTTCGGTCACGTGTCGGGGGTCATCGCGCTGGTTCATCCGCAGGCATTCGTCGCCGCACTCGATCCCGAGCAGCGGGCGGCCTACCAGGAGAAGGCCAAGGAGCGGGTGTTCGAGGGCCAGCGCCGGCTGGCGGCGGCCATCGCGGGCGGAAAGCCGTTGTACGAGCGGCCGGCCAGCAACCGCAGGCTGCACGACGAGGCTCCGGAGAATTTCGTGGAGGCCGAAATGCTGCTGGATCCCGCGTCGAGGCTGGGCGAAGACGGCATCTACGCGCGATGAGCGCTTGCGCAAAGAGCGCAGAGGCAGGGCTAGGGTTCTAGAGCGTGAGCATCGTCGGCGTGGGCATTGACCTGGTCTCGATTCCCGAGTTCGCAGAACAGGTCGACCGGCCGGGCACGCTGTTCGCCGAGACGTTCACCCCCGGTGAGCGACGCGATGCCGCCGACAAGAGTTCGTCGGCGGCGCGGCACTTGGCGGCTCGCTGGGCGGCCAAGGAAGCGGTGATCAAGGCGTGGTCGGGGTCGCGGTTCTCCAAGCGTCCCGTGCTGCCCGAGGGCATCCACCGCGACATCGAGGTGGTCACCGATATGTGGGGTCGGCCGCGGGTGCGGCTCACCGGCGCGATCGCCGAGCATCTGAGGGATGTGACGATTCACCTGTCGCTCACCCACGAGGCCGACACCGCCGCCGCCGTCGCCGTCCTCGAGGAGCGCTGACCTCTGGGGCTAACCTCTTTCGGCATGAGCGATCTCGTGGAGCGGGTACGTGACGTGCTGCCGTCGGTGCGGCAAGACCTCGAAGACCTGGTGCGCATCCAATCCGTCGGCGCGGATCCCGCCCGCCGCGCAGAAGTGCACCGCAGCGCAGAAGCGGTCGCAGAGCTGTTGTCGCAGGCTGGCTTCGGGGATGTGCGGATCGTCAGCGAGGGCGGCGCACCGGCCGTCATCGCCAAGCATCCCGCACCACCCGGCGCGCCGACGGTGCTGCTGTACGCCCACCACGATGTGCAGCCCGAAGGCGACCCATCGGCTTGGGTCTCACCGCCCTTCGAGCCGACCGAGCGCGGCGGCCGCCTGTACGGCCGCGGCAGCGCCGACGACAAGGCTGGTATCGCAACACATCTCGCGGCGTTTCGCGCGCACGGCGGACAACCGCCGGTCGGCGTGACTGTGTTCGTCGAGGGCGAGGAGGAGATCGGTTCGCCATCTCTGGGCCGACTCCTGGCCGCGCACAAAGACGCACTGGCGGCCGACGTCATCATCATCGCCGACTCCGACAACTGGAGCGTGGAGCGTCCCGCCCTGACAGTGTCGTTGCGCGGGCTGGCCGACTGCATCGTCGAGGTGGCCACGCTGGATCACGGCCTGCATTCCGGCCTGTGGGGCGGCGTCGTGCCCGACGCGTTGAGCGTGCTGGTACGGCTGCTGGCATCGCTGCATGACGACGACGGAAATGTCGCCGTCGAAGGACTGCACGAGTCGAACGCCGCCGACGTCGACTATCCGAAGGATCGTGTGCGCCACGAGTCGGGCCTGCTCGACGGTGTTGCCGAAATCGGTTCCGGCTCGGTGCCGCAACGGCTCTGGGCCAAGCCGGCGATCACGGTCATCGGGATCGACACCACGCCCATCGCGTCGTCGTCGAACACCCTGATTCCGCGCGCACGCGCGAAGATCAGTATGCGGGTGGCGCCCGGCGGCGACGCACGCGCTCACCTCGAGGCGTTGACCCGACACCTGGACAAGCACGTGCCGTGGGGAGCTCAGCTCACCGTGACGCCCGGCGACATCGGCCAGCCCTACGCCATCGAAGCGAGCGGACCCGTCTACGACGCTGCCCGCGCCGCGTTCCGGCAGGCTTGGGGCACCGAGCCGGTGGACATGGGCATGGGCGGTTCGATTCCGTTCATCGCCGAGTTCGCCGAGGCGTTTCCGTCGGCCAAGATCCTGGTCACCGGAGTGGAAGATCCTCAGACGCAAGCACATAGCATCAACGAGAGCCTGCACCTCGGCGTGCTGGAGCGCGCGGCGACCGCCGAGGCGCTGCTGCTGGAGAACCTGGCGTCAGACCGATAGATCGCGGCGCAGCTTGGCCACGTGCCCGGTGGCCTTGATGTTGTATTGCGCGACCTCGATCTTGCCCTTCTCGTCGACGACGAACGTGGACCTGATGACGCCCTGCACCGTCTTGCCGTACATCTTCTTCTCGCCGTAGGCGCCCCATGCCGTCAAGACTTTGCGGTCGGGATCGGACAATAGGGGAAAGTTGAGCTTTTCGTTGTCGCGGAACTTGGCCAGCTTTTCCGGTTTGTCCGGCGAAATGCCCACGACGTCGAGTCCGGCGTCGTTCAGTTCGGCCAGGTTGTCGCGAAAATCGCACGCTTCTTTCGTGCAGCCGGGGGTGGAGGCGGCCGGATAGAAGTAGACGATGACCTTGCGACCGCGGTAGTCGGCGAGCGACACCTTGTTGCCGTCGGCGTCGGGCAGGCTGAACGTGGGCGCTTTGTCGCCCACCTCCAAACGTGGGGTCTGTGCCACCGATAATCCCTTTCTTCTCCACCGGTGCGCCGGGGTCGGCGCCGGCTGATCTAGGGTAGTTCGGCAAGTGCACGCGAACGGCAGACGGCATGCGCGCGGACGCGACGGACGATGGAGGACGACAGTGCCAGATCGAGATCCCGACGCCATCAAGGAAGACATCGATCGGGCTCGTGACCAGTTGGCCATCACCGTGGATACGCTCGCCGAGCGCGCTAATCCGCGACGAATCGCCGACGACGTGAAGTCCAGTGTGATCGTCTTCGTCAAGAAGCCCGCGGTGGCCGTGTCGCTGGCGGGGCTGGGCGCCGTCGTCGTAGTGCTTCTCGTCCGCAAGCTCAGGAACTGATCAGGCCAACCGTCAGTGGCGGCGCCAGTGCCGTAGCCAATCTGAGAACGAGAAGCCGGGTGGATTCGCGCTGCGCCCGAGTCGGCTGCAACTGCGGATGGCCGCTGGTCCTGTGCCGTCGGCCGCCGGCGCAGCAACAAAGGTTCCGGCGGCGGGGGAAGGCCCCTCTGACATGTCCATGGCATTGAACGCGAACATCAGCTAAGCCTCCCTTCCGCTCCTCGAGACGTGCGCCAGGCAGCTGCTCCAGCCTCCAGCTAACAGGAGGCTAACACATGATTCTGCTTATTCGCAGCTTGAACCTATGTGCTGGGGATACTCGATATCCCCCCGTTACCTAGCCCGGTTTCGTCTTGTGGATAGTTGCGTCACCAGGTCGGGGTGTGTAGCACATATTGTCGTTGATTCTTCAAATTCCGAGGAGCTGAGCTGCGCCGGCCCGGCTGGCAACCGCTGGCCGATGGCAAGATCGCGGCGGGCGTCCCCGTGGGCCGCAAAATGAGCCTATTGGCGTATCCGCGGACAGCCGATCCGATTCCCGCGTTTGCCAGTCTGTTCTCAGGTAGGTTCATGAGCGCTCGCGCTAGCAACGCTCCGAAAGGCCACGATGCGAAAGGCTTTCCGTCCGTATGCGACGGTCGCCGTTGCGCTGATGGCAGTGAGCGTCATCGCTGTCGCTCCGGTGATCGCCACGCCGCCGGATGTGAAGGTCGCCAATCCAGACTTGGCGCTGTCGGTCAGCCCGCTCGACGAATTCGTCCACGCCCTTCAGGAAGCCCTCGACAACGTGCAGACGGCGATCGGGCGGGCGCTCGTGGGCCAGACGTCTCCGTTGAGCGCCGCGCAGGTGGTCGACACCGTGCCCGGCGATACCGGTGGCAGCCTCAAGCTCGTCCACGACGTCGACGATCTCCAGGCACTGCGAGGGTTCCGTGGCGCGAACATGCCGGCGATCCTCGACAAGGCGACCGACACCATTCGGACCGCGACCAACAGTGTTCATCAGCCCAAAGACGGTCGAGGCGAACCTGGCACGCATATACAACAAGCTCGGCATCCGATGCGGGCCGAACTCGGCGGGCGCATCGGACAGATTGAGGCTGAGTCATAGGGAAACACCCGATTCCTCAGCGTTCGTAACCGATTAGCGTTCATTCGATGGCTGATCCGGTGCCCTGCTACCTCGTCGAGTGGTACCACTCCGCAGCGACGGAGGAGTCGCTCGATGACACCGCAGCGCGCCTGAGCGACTCGGCGGTCTTGATGTCCACACAGGGTTCACCGGTCCAGTTGCTCAACCTGCTCGTCGTACCCACCGATGAGGTGCTCTTTGCGGTCTTCACCGCCGACTCGGCCACGACCGTCGCGCAGACGTGTGACCGCGCCGGCATTCCCGCACAGCGGGTCACCACCGCCACTGAAGTCGACCTGCTTCATCGATGAACGAGATGTCGACGGTGGCGCTGTACAGGTTCGCTGAGTCGCGAGCCGGACCGGGAAGAGAAGGTGGTGCGCCGTCAGGGTTTCGAACCCCGGACCCGCTGATTAAGAGAACGCGGCCCAGTTAACCGCTGACCTGCGGCGTTCCCTGGCAGACGATGCGGCGACCCTTTGAGCGCCTGGCTGCGGGTGGATTAGGGGCCGTGCCCAGCCGTTGAACCGTTATGTCTGCCTGGCCTCGTCTGCATTTCGGTCGACGACGCCGGCCGTGAGCACGACCACTTCGGCATCTACTACGACGATCTAGCGCGGATCGACTGTGAGTGGAAATTCACCGCCGGTTTTTCGTGTCCTTCTACATCCGAGCCGGATCGGTGTCAGGCGACGTGCTGACGCCACGCGCAACGCTACTGAAACCACCCGATTGAGAAGGTCTGCAGTATCGCCGTCGCAGCGGCCAGCAGGATGCCAAGCACGGCCGGTGCGGTTTTAACGACGCCGTCGCGAGCGCGCAAGTGATACGCCACCGCGCCGACCGACAACAAGGCCAGCCCGATCGCGGCCGCGATGCCGATCGGCGCCCACGCCAGTCCCACCGAAACACCCACCACGCCCGCCGCCTCGAGCAGGCCGATCACCCGCCACAGCGTCGGTGACACTCCGAGATGGTCGCGAATCGCGAGCGATTGCGGCGCCCCCAGCAGTTTGATCGAGCTGGAGAACGCGAACAGGATCGCCAGCACGACCGTTACGATCACGGTGGCAATCACCGTCCCAGCGTACGGGTGCAGCCGCGGGCGGGATGGTTTTACTCGTTCTTGACCGGGTATTGAATACGGCCCCCGACGATGGTTGACGTGACTACGCTTCCTACGGTGGAGCTGGGGGTTTTGGGACCTCTCCAGGTCCGGAAGAACGGCACGCCCGTCGTGATCCCGGGCGCTAAGCCGCGCGCGATCCTGACCATGCTCGGCCTGCACGACGGGTCAGTCGTCTCCGCCGACACCCTGGTCGAACTGCTCTGGGGCGACGATCCGCCCCGAACCGCGGACAAGGCGCTGCAAACCCACATCTCGTCGCTGCGCCGCACGCTCGGTGACGGCGTCGTCCTGACGGAGGGCTCGGGGTGGAGCCTGGCCGCCGCGGATATCGACGCGGCGCGGTACACGCTGACCGCGCGGATGGGACGTGATGCGGCCGCCGCCGGCGACACCGGTCAAGCGGTTGCGCGCTTCGAGCAGGCGCTGGCGCTGTGGCGCGGTGTTCCAGAACTGCCCGACACTCAGCGGGGTGCGTCCGAGAAGACGCGCTGGGTCGAAGGTCACGCGGCGCTGGTGGAGGACCGGGCCGACGCGCTGCTGGCCACCGGACGCGCGGCAGAGATCATCGGCGAGCTCGAAGGAGCAGTCGCCGAGGCGCCGCTACGCGAAAGGCGTTGGGGGCAGCTGATGCTCGCGCTGTACCGCGCGGGAAGGCAAGGGGAGGCCCTCGGCGCGTTCCAACGGGCGCGGTCGCTGCTCGTCGATCAGCTCGGCGTCGACCCGAGTCCCGAACTGCGCCGGCTCGAAACCGCGATCGTTGCCCAAGATTCCTCGCTGGATACCCCTGTGGCACAACACCTTCCGGCAATCACACGCGCGGTGACGTTCTTCCTCACCGACATCGAGGGCTCGACCGCCGCATGGGAGGCAGACGCCAACGCAATGGCCGTCGCGCTCGCGCGTCATGACGAGCTCGTCGAACAGGTTGTCACGTCCCGCGGCGGACGGCTCATCAAGACTCGCGGCGAGGGCGATGCCACGTTCTCTGTCTTCGACCGTCCGTCGGCGGCCGCGGCGGCTGCCATCGAGCTGCAAGACGCGATCGCCCATGAGCCGTGGGCATCACGCGATCCGATGCGGATTCGCGTGGCACTGCATACCGGGGAGGCGGAGGTTCGCGACGGCGACTATTTCGGTCGCGCGGTCAACCGCGCTGCGCGGCTGCGGTCGCTGGCCGCCGGTGGGCAGATCCTGTGCTCGGGCGCCACCGCCGAACTCGTCATCGACTCGCTGCCCGAAGACGTGATGCTCCTCGATTTGGGGATGCGACAGCTGAAAAACCTTGCGCGCCCGGAACATGTGTTCGAACTCCGGCTCGACACCGCTGAGGCAACTGCTGACGAACCGACGAGCGGGCCGTCCTTGGAACGACCGCCCCTGCCGACGGTGCTGGCGGGCCCTGGGCCGTTCGTCGGGCGGCGTGCCGAGCTCGAGCGGCTGTTGTCGGCGTGGCACAGCTCGCTCGCCGGCGCCACGCAAGCCGTGCTGATTGCCGGCGAGCCGGGGGTGGGCAAGACACGTCTGGCGGGGGAATGGGCCCAACATGCCTATGAGCAAGGCGCCGTGGTGCTTTACGGCCGCTGCGACGAGGACCTCGGCGCGCCATATCAGCCATTCGCCGAAGCATTGCGGTCCCTTGTGCCGTGCCTCGGCGCCAACCGACTGCGCGGGCTGCGGGGTGTCGAATCACTGCTTGCCCTGGTTCCCGGGCTGACCGATGTGCTGCCGGACCTGGCCACGACAACGCGCGCCGACCCTGACACCGAGCGCTACGCACTGTTCGACGCCGTCGTCGCGCTGCTCGAAATATCTTCTGCCAGTGCGCCGATCGTGCTAATCCTGGATGACTTGCACTGGGCGGCCAAACCGACACTGCTGCTGTTGCGCCATCTCCTGCGCTTCGGCGAGCACGCTCGGGTGCAAATCGTGGGCACATACCGCAGCACCGACCTCGACCGCTCGCATCCATTGGCGGCGATGCTGGCCGACCTTCACCGCGACGGCAGCATCAACCGCATCACCCTCGGCGGGCTCGATGAAGAAGACGTGACCGCGTATGTGGCCGAGGCAGGCTACGACGACGAAGAACTGGCCCGGGCACTGGCATCGGTGACGGGCGGTAACCCGTTCTTCCTCATCGAGGCTTTGCGTCACGTCGATGAAAGCGGCGGCCGATGGGACCCCAGCACCTTGCCGCAAGGTGTGCGGGAAGCGGTGAGCCGCAGGCTTTCTCGGCTACCCGCGGAGACGAACAAGGCGCTCGCCGCGGCCGCGGTCGTCGGCAGCCGGTTCGCGCTCGAGCTTGTCGAGCAGGTGGTCGAACAGGACCTCATCGATGCGTTCGACGAGGCGCGCAAGGCAGGCATCGTCATCGAAGAGCCCGGCGGCTACTACCGGTTCAATCACGCACTGGTCCGCCAGTCACTACTCGCCGAGCTCGCTTCCGTGCGACGCATGCGGCTGCACCAGCGCATCGCCACCACGCTTGAGAACTCGTCCGGCACCGACGATGAACTGCTTGCCGAGCTCGCGTACCACTACTTCGAATGTGCATGGGCTGGCAACGCGGCCAAGGCTGTCGAGTATTGCCGCCGCGCGGCGGACCAGGCGATGGCCAGACTGGGATACGAGGGCGCCGCGGAGCTTTACGACCGGGCACTGCATGCGTTGGAGGAGATCGACGAAGAGCTGCCGGACCGCGACGATCAGACCGCAGAGCTACTGATCGCGCGTTGTGAAGCGCTATTGGCTGCGGGCGACGTGGCCTCGGCGGTTGGTGCGGTGTCTCAGCTGCAACAAGCCGCACCCGATTCGCCGCGACTTGCGGCGTGGGCGACGTGCTTCGACGGTCAGCTGTCGATGCTGATTCATCCCGAGCGACTGGACGAGGTCGAGGTTGCGGTGGGTGCGGCCGCTGACAAACTGGCCGGGCTCGACGATGCGGCCGGGGAAGCCTTGGCGCACACCGTCCGGGCGGGGTGTCTCGCGCGGCTCGGGCGAGTCGGTGACTGCGAAATCGCGTTGGACAACGCGCTGACCGCCGCACGGCGCGCACGCGAGCACCGCAGGGTGAACGCGGTGCTGGCCGGCGCTCCACTTGCCGCGCTGTGGGGCCCCAATCCGGTGCCGCGGGCCGGCGGGCGCTGCCTGGACGTGGTGCGGCTGCTGCGCATCACGACGGATTCGCCTGCGGTCGAGGCGACGTCGACACGATGCCAGGCCGTGCTCGAAGCGTTTCGCGGGCGGGCGGCGGCGGCTCAACGGATGATCGGCTCGGCCCGGCGCACGGTCACTGAACTCGGCCTGCGGCACGCTCTGCTCGAGGTCGAGCAGTTCGCCGGCATCGTCGAGTTGGTCGGCGACAATCCTGCAGCGGCAGAGCCACATTTGCGCCAGGCGTACAAGGGTTTTCGTCGGATGGGACTGGACGCGGACACCGCGGAGACCGCCGCCCTGTTGGCACGGGCTTGCCTGATGCTGGAGCGCGTTGCCGAGGCCGACGAATTGTGTTCGGAGAGCGAGCGTCTCGCTGGCCACGCATTGAAGCCGTTGATCGCATGGCGCACGGTTCGTGCGCAGCTGCTGGCCCGTCAAGGCGAGCACGACGAAGCTCGGCGGATCGCGGAGGCGGCGGTGGGATTGGCCGAGCGCACCGACCTCCTGGTGGATCACGGCGACGCATGCCTGGCGCTGGCCACCGTCTTGGGTGCGGCGGGAGACCTCCGAGGCGCCCGCGTCGCCGCCGAGCGCGCGGTGACGCTCTACGAGACGAAAGGCGCTGCAGCCCTTGCCGATAAGGCGCGTCAGCTTCTTGGGGCAGCCCCGCCCGCAGCGCCTGCCGTACCGGAAACGACGGGGCCTGAACCAGAGAGCAAGTGCGTGCATGCGATCCGTCGGTTGGATGCGGCCGTCGCGCGGGGTGCTTGGGATGACGCCGAGCGGCAGCTTGCACCTGAGGTCTCCGTCGAGGTCCGCAGAAAGGTTGTCGGAGTTCCTCGCGTCGTCATGTCGGCACACGACTGGGTCGGGGAGGTACGACACCTAGCCGAGGCCGGCGTGGTACGGCACAAGAACCGAGTGCTCGCGGTGCGAGGCGAGCGACTGGCGTTGACCCGTTCTGAGATGGGCACCGAAGACCAGAGTCCTGGGGCAGCGCAGGTCGAGGTGCTCCGACTTTTTGGACTCGATACGGAGGGACGGGTCGCGTCACATGTGACGTTCGACGTCGAGGACATGCAGTCTGCTCTCGCCGAATTAGAAGCGACGCAAGCCCGCTTCGAGGCTCAGCGTTCACAAACGCTACTCGGGAACGCGTGCGTGCGAGCAGTCAACCAGATGGTCGATGCTTGCGATCGGGAATCGTGGGGCGAGGTTGAAAACCTGTTCGCAAGCGACGTCGTCGTTGAGAGTCACCGAAAGCTCGCTCGCTGGACACCGGTGGACCTCTCGCCACAAAACTGGCCGCAGCAGGTAAGGCGTGTGCGCGAGATGGGCGCACTCCGGCATCGTCAGAGGATCGTCGCCGTACGCGGCGAGCGACTGGCTCTCGTTGAGTTGGAGGTCGGCACAGAGGATCTGGACTCAGGCGCGCCGCGCGACAAATTGCTTGAGCTCTACGGTCTCAACGAAGCAGGCCAAATCGCGCTGCATGTCTTCTTCGATGTCGAAGACAAGGACGCCGCGATTGCCGAACTCGAGGCCATCCATACTCGTTTCGCAGCAGAACATGAACGCGAACCGCACGAAAATGCTTGCGTCAGGGCGCTTCGTCGCTTCGATGCCGCCGTCCTCAGCGGTAACTGGACCGAGGTCGTCAGCTTGTTCGCGCCGGACTTCGCCGTCGAAAACCGTCGCAAGATCGTTGGCTTCCCGCTTCAACGGTTCGAGCCAGACCGAGTAGCAGCCTTGGCCGAACGATATCGCGCCGAGGGCGCGATCCTGGATAGTCGCGTTGTTTTGGCCACACGAGGTGAGCGGCTCGCTCTCACCCGAGCGGTGGTGGGATCTGTAAGCGGTCGCCCGGATGCACCACGAGATGAACTGCTACATCTAGTCCAACTCGACGAAAGCGGACTGATCGCATTCCAAATCTGGTTCGGCGTCGACGATCTCGATGCCGCGATGGCCGAACTTGACCGTCTGCATGCCCGAATTGATGCCCGGTCGACTCGCGCGCCTCTGGAGAACGGCGCGTCCCGGGTCGACGAGCAGTCGACTGCTCTGGCGCGCGACCAGCGGTGGGACGAGTTCGGCGCGTTGCTCGCCGACGACATTCGCGTTCAGGACCGGCGTCGAGGATTCCGCAGTGAGGGTAGTGGTCGAGCCGCGGTGCTCAGGGAGGCCCGAGCGATCGCCGAACTCGGAGCTAGGAAGGTCAAGGCACAGGTTGTTGCAATCCGTGGCGAGCGTCTCGCCCTTGTCCGTCTCGTCTTCTCCGGCGCAGACGAGACGTATCAAACCGAACTGCTGCGTCTCGTGGAAGTCGACGTCGAAAACCGAATCGCGGCGCACGTCGTATTCGACAGCGACGACATGGATTCGGCCGTAACGGAACTCGATGCGCGGTATGTCGCCGGAGAAGCGGCCGCATACGCCGCCACTTGGACGGTGATCCTGGACGGCCATGCGGCGCTCAACCGCCGCGAAGTGCCGCCGGTCGCTTCGGATTGCGTAACCGTCGACCATCGGGCCGGTGCCGCATTTGCGCCCGGTGAGCTTGTCGACTATGTACGCGCGGGAATTGAGCTAGGCCAAGATGTTCGCACATATATCGAAGCGGTGCACCGGCTGACTGAACTCGGAGCGGTCTATACCCACGTCGGCCACGGCACCTCAGAACAGGGATTCGACGCGGAGTGGAGAGGTGTCGACCTTGTGACGGTCGACGGTGACTTGGTCAGTCGCTGCGAGATTTTCGACGAGGCAGACCTCGATGCCGCTCTCGCGAAGTTCGACGGGCTCAACCGACCGACACTGCGGCTGGAAAACACCGCGAGTCAGGTGGATCAATGCTTCTGGAGCTGTTTCCCCGCCCATGACTGGGACGCTATGGCAACGATGTTGAGCGCGGATTTCTCGCTGGACGATCGTCGCCAAGCCGTGAACGCCGGCGTTCGACAGGGCCGGGACGCCGAAATCGAGAACCTGAAGGTTATCGCCGATCTGCTGGATGACGGGACGCTGACGTCGACCACTATCGCGACCCGCGGCAAGCGCCTCGCTCTTCGTCGTCTTCGCTTCCAAGGCCCCGAGGCAACGGTCACGGAGCTCATCGGTGTCGTCGAGATTGATGCCGACAACCAACTTTCAGTTCATATCACATTCGACCCCGACGACATCGACGCAGCGTTCGCCGAACTCGAAGCGCGCTACCTAGCGGGCGAGGCGGCACCGTACACGCACATCTGGCAGATCGGGATGGCCACGCTCGACGAACTCAACCGTCACGAGCCAGGCCCAATGATTGCCCGGCTTGCCTATAGCGATCATCGGCGAGTTCCGTTCGCATCAGGGGACTTCGAGAGAGGCGTCACAGAGCTCTGGGCGCTCGTACCGGATGCTCGTTATCGGACCACCGCGGTACATGCGCTTGATGAACACGGCGCCGTCGTCGACTTCGTCATCGAAGGCACTGACGTGCACGGGAACGAATTGCAATGGACGCGGGTGCTTCTCCTTTCGGTCCGGGGCGGCGAACCGCGCCTGGACGTGTATGAAGACGACGACCTCGACTCCGCGCTAGCGCATTTCGCGGAACTGCACCGACCGGTGCCGCAGCTGGAAAATGCGACGAGCCGGGTTGTCGAGCGCTACATGGCGCATTTCGGTACGCGCGAGTGGGACGCTATGGCGGAGCTTCTGGCGGAAGACGTCTGGACCCACGACCGTCGTCGCGTGGTGAACAGTGGCGTCAGAAGCGGCCGTGATGCCGAACTAGCGAATGTGCGGGCGATCGCCGAGATCGGCTGCACCAATATCACTTCCACACCGATTGCGACGCGCGGTGACCGACTCATGCTCGCACGTCATACGTTTACCCTTCGCGACTGGAACGAGCCGTTCGACAGCGAATTGATCGACGTCGTCGAGACCAATGCCCTCGGCCAGCTTGTTAGGCAGGTCGCGTTTGACGCACATGACCTCGAGGCCGCGTTGGCCGAACTCGAAGCTCGGTACCTCGCCGGTGAGGGCGCACCTCACTCTCGGACGTGGTCAGTGGTTTCGAAGGGGTATAAAGCGTTCAGCCGGCGCGAGCTGCCGCCGATGACGCCCGACTGCGTGAGCATCGACCATCGCCGAGGGATAGCGTTTGCACCGGGAGAGTGGGTCCAGTACACCCGCGCCGGGTGGGAAGTCGGCCACGATATCCGAATCTATCCCGAGGCCATACACCGACTGAACGACGACGGCGCTGTAGTTACCCATGTGGGCCATGGAAATTCGCCACAGGGATTCGACGCCGAGTGGCGAGGAGTTTTCCTGGTGACGGTCAGTGGCGACCTCATCAACCGCTTCGAGCTCTTTGAGGAAGCGGACCTGGCAACTGCGACCGCGAAGTTCGATCAACTCAGCCAACCTGCCCAGCGGCTGGAAAACTCAGCCAGCCGGGTGCTGAAACGGTGGACAAATCATTTTCTTGCCCGTGACTGGGACGCCATGTCGAAGATGCTGGCCGACGACTATCGGGCTGACGATCATCGCCGAGTGATTAACAGCGGCGTCCGAAGCGGTCGTGCTGCTGAAATCGCTAACATGCAAGCAATCGCCGAAGTGGGGTGCGCGAGGATTACGTCGACCCCCATTGCGGTTCGTGGCGAACGACTCGTTCTTTCTCGCGACAACTTCACCGTTCCCGATGAGGCTGTCGCGAACGAGTTGGTCGATGTTGTCGAGATCGGTTCCGACGACCGGATTGTCGCCATCGTCTCATACGACGTCGACGACATCGACGCTGCCTTTGCCGAGCTGGATCGTCGGTATCTCGCTGGCGAAGCCGCACCGCACGCGCGCTTGTGGTCGGTCATGACTCGCGCTTACGAAGTGCTGAACAATCGTGGATTGCCTGCGACAACGCCGAATTGGGTGAATATCGATCACCGCCGGTCGGCGGCGTTCGCGCCTGGTGAGCTGACCGCGTACATCTCGGCTGCATGGACCGACCTCGAACAGCATGTCGATGTCCGCATCGAAGCCGTACACCGGCTGAGTGACGCCGGCGCGGTGCTGACGCAGGTGTTGAAGGGGACAACGGAAGAGGGCTTCACCGCGGAGTGGCGCACGATCATGCTGTACACGGTCGACGGTGACTTGATTAGCCGCTGCGAACTTTTTGAAGAGACGGACCTCGATACCGCGGTAGCACAGTTCGAACAACTCAGCCACCCGGCGCCGCGGCTAGCTAACAGCGCGAGCAGAGTGTATGAGCAGTTCATGGCTTCATTCGCGGCCCGCGACTGGAACGCCATAGCGCAGTCGGTGGTCGATAACGTTTGCACGGACGACCGTCGCCGAGTCGTGAACTCCGGCGCCGTCCGTGGCAGAGATGCCGCTATCGAGAATTTGCAGGCGCTGGCTGAACTTGGCGTGACGAACATGACGACTGAAGTGATCGCAACGCGCGGCGAGCGGCTTGCTCTGTGCCGTGTCGGCGCTAGCGCGTACGAAACGGAAGTGCTCAACGTCGTCGAGGTCGATGCAGACCAGCGGATCATCGCGGTCGTTGGACTCGACGCGGGTGACATCGACGCCGCGTTCGAAGAACTAGATCGTCGATACCTCGCCGGCGAGGCGGCTCCGCACGCAGAGACATGGTCACTTGTCATGGAAGGCCACGCTGCGTTCAACCGCCGGGAGCTTCCCTCGATCGCGCCAGAAATACTTGACCACCGACCGCTTGTCACCGTTGATTCTGGTGATCCGACTGCGACCATCCGCGACATGTGGGGCTTCACGCCGGACCTCAAGCTCTACATCGAGGCCGTGCACGAATTGACCAGTCGCGGAGCAGTATTCACGCAAGTGTCTCACGGCACGTCGCAGGCGGGGTTCGGCGCTGAGTGGCGAATCGTCGAACTCGTAACGGTCGACGGTGACCACGTCAGCCGCGGCGAACTGTTCGAAGAAGCCGACCTCGTCACCGCGCTCGCAAGGTTCAAGGAACTCAGTCCCGCCACACCACGTTTGGATAATGCAGCTATTCGGGTCACGCAACTCATTCTCGAGCGATTCGCCGCCCGAGAATGGGACGCCATGGCGGCAATGGTGGCTGTCGACGTCATCAATGACGACCGGCGGCGTCTGCTGAATGCCGATGTACAGGTCGGCCGCGACCTCTTCATCGAAAACTACCGCGCAGCAGCTGATCTCGGCGTGACGCAGGTTTCGGTTGCCATAGCGACGCGCGGTGATCGCCTCGTCCTGAACCGCGCCCGATTCGTGCGCAGCGATGGTGACCCAGAGGAATTCGGCCTCGAGCTGCTGCACGTCATTGAGATCGACAACGACAATCGGGTCTCCCCGGCGATCACCTTCGATCCCGACGACATCGACGCCGCCTTCGACGAACTCGAAGCCCGGTATCTCGCGGGCGAGGCTGCGGCTAACGCGCGCACGTGGTCGGTCATCACGCAGACCTACGACTCGTTCAACCGGCATGAGCCATATCCGACCGCCCCGAACTGGGTCAACGTTGATCACCGGCGGCTCGCTAAATCGCAGATCCAAACAGATGATCTGGCGGCGTACCTGCGCGCCGTGTGGGACGTCACACCGAACGTGCGCATCTACATCGAAATGGTGCACCGCCTCACCCACTTGGGAGCAGTCGTGTCCCATGCGGTGGCCGGCACATCGACAGCGGGCTTCGACGCCGAACGGCGACACATTGAGGTGCTGACGGTGACCGGCGATCTGATTGATCGCTGCGAATTGTTTGACGATGACGACCTCGCTACCGCGCTCGCGAGATTCGAAGAATTACACGAACAGACGCGGCGACTGGAGAACACGGCAAGCCGGGTATGTGAGCGGGTTCTGACGTGCGCCGCGGCGCGCGACTGGGACGCCATGGCTGACTATCTGGCCGCAGACTATTCCTCTGACGATCGCCGCCGCGTCGCGAATGCCGGTGTCCGACAAGGGCGCGATGCCGAGCTCGAGAATTTTCGGAATGCCACCGATCTCCTCACACCTGGCGTACCCGTCGTCATTGCCACTCGTGGCGAACGCCTGGCCCTCAGTCGTATCCCGTCGTCGGCATCCGACAGTGAGCCCTTCGGGATGGAAATGCTGTGTGTCGTCGAGACCAACGCCAACGCGCGGATCGTGGGGACTGTCGTTTTCCACCTCGACGACGTCGACGCTGCTTTCGCGGAACTCGACGCACGCTACCTCGCCGGCGAAGCAGCGACACACGCGCGCACGTGGTCGCTCGTCATGGATGGTTACGCGAAGCTCAATCGTCGTGAACTTCCCGCGACGACGCACGATTGGGTCGACGTCGACCATCGACGGCTGGTGTCCGTCGAGGGCGGCTCCCTCGGTCCCTCTATTCGCGCAGTGTGGAACCTAACGCCCGAAGCCACGATCTATGTCGAGGCTGTGCACAACCTAAGTCGTCTCGGCGCCGTCGTGACGCATGCCGTACAGGCAACTTCCGAGACCGGTTTCGACGCCGAATGGCGCGAAGTCAGCCTTCTCACCTTTCAAGACGGCCTCATCAGCCGCTGCGAGATGTTCGATGAGACGGACCTCGACGCCGCGCTCGCGAGATTCGACGAACTGCAACCGCTTACGCGACGAGTGGAAAACGGGGCAAGCGAAACGTGGGAGAAATTCCAAACGCACTTCGCGGCCCGCGATTGGGACACGTTATCGGAGATGCTCGCCGACGACATATTCAACAGTGATCGTCGTCGTGTCGTGAACGCAGGCACCCGAGAAGGTCGAGACGCCACGCTCGCGAGCATGCGGTCGTACCCCGAGGGCACCCGTGTCGAATCCGCGGTCGTCGCGACCCGTGGCACCAATCTCGTCCTCACCCGTGAGCGGTACTACGCGCTGTACCAAGAGGCCGAGGAATTCTTGGCTGAGGTGCTCGGAATCATTGAAATCGACGTCCATCAGCGGATTGCTGGTCGCGTTGCGTTCGACTTCGACGACCTCGACGCCGCCTTCGAGGAACTCGATGCGCGATTCCTCGCCGGCGAGGCAGCGCCATACGCACACATGTGGTCACTCGTGTGCGGGTGCTGTGACGCACTCAATCGCCACGAAATTCCCCCGACGACACCGAACTGGGCCAGCATGGATCATCGGCGGGGGATCACCTTTGCGCCGAATGAGTTGGGACAGTACATCCGTGCGACGTTTGAAATCGCGCCCGACATCAAGGTGCGTGTTGCAGCGGTGCATCGGCTCACCGATCGCGGTTCAGTGATCACGCACATGGCATATGGGAGTTCGCAAGAGGGATTCAGCGGCGAATGGCGCGAGACATTTATCCTCATGTTCGACGGGGAGTTGCTCAGCTGCTGCGAGAGATTCGGCGAAGAAGACGTCGACGCCGCGCTTGCGCGCTTTGAGGAACTTGATCGGCCGACGCCGCGGCTGGAGAACGCCGCGAGCCGAGTAGATTTGCGCTTCCAGGAGTCCTTCACGGCCCGCGATTGGGGGACGATGGGGGAGTTACTTGGCGAAGACATTTGTGCCGACGATCGCCGGCGGGTAGTCAGCGCCGGGGTCCGACGCGGTCGAGAGGCCAAGCTCGCCGACATGCGGGCGACCGCCGACCTCGGAACCAAGAGCGGGACCTCAACTGTGATCGCCATTCGCGGAAAACGCCTCGCCCTGGCCCGGATTTGCCTCTCGGGACGAGACCGACGGCCCGACGCATTCCACACCGAAATGCTCGGTATCACGGAGATTAATGCCGACAACCGGATGGCGGCCCGCATCCTTTTCGACCCTGACGATGTTGACGCTGCGTTCGAAGAACTCGACGCTCGCTACCTCTCCGGCGAAGCAGCCGCGTACGCGAACGCATGGTCGCTGACCGCGCGGGCCATCGCCGCATTCAATAGACACGAACTGCCCGAGTTCAGGCCGAACTGGGTGAACATCGATCATCGGCGAGCGAGAGGGTTCGCGCCCGGTGACCATGCTGCATACATACATGCCACGTGGGACCTCGCACCGGACGTCAATGTCTACATTGAGGCCTTGCATCGGCTCAGCGCCGTGGGAGCGCTCTTCACGTATGTGCTTAGGGGGTCTTCGCAAGGCGGGTTCAATGCCGAATGGCGAGAGATCGGACTAGTGACTGTCGAAGGGCAACTGATCAACCGCTTCGAACTCTTCGACGAGTCAGACCTCGACGCCGCACTCGCGCGTTTCGACGAGCTGCAGCCGCAACAGCCGCGGCTGCAGAATGCGGCAAGCCAAGTAAACGATCGCTATCTCAAACGACAGACGGCTCGTGACTGGGACGCCGCGGCGAAGATCCTGGCCGACGACTATTACACCGACGATCGCCGTCGTATGGTCGGCGGCGGGATTCATGGCCGCGATACCGAGATCGCCAACGGGCGGGCGGCAACCGCGCTAGGTGTCACCGACGCGACCTCGGATGCCATCGCGGTCCGTGGGGAGCGCCTCATGCTCACCCGTGTCCGCTATTGGGGCCGTGACCAACGGCAAGAGCTGTTGACAGCCATTCTCGCCGTTATCGAACTCAAAGCAGACGACCGGATCGCGGCTGCGATCGTATTTGATCCCGATGACGTCGACGCCGCCTTTGAGGAACTCGAAAGTCGGTACCGCGCAGGCGGAGCAGCAGCGCAGACGCATACGTGGGCGGTGCTTGCCGGAGCTTATGCAGCGCTCAACCGACATGAACTGCCTTCGACGACTCGAGACTGGGCGACTGTCGACCGCCGACGACTTGGCGTAATGAATGAGGGCGATACAGCTGCATTTATGCGCACCTGGTGGGATCAAGCCCCAGACATAAAGATCTTCATCCAAGCCGTACACCGGCTGAACAACCTTGGAGCAGTCATCACCACCGCGGCGCACGGGACAACCCAGGATGGCCTCGCTGCGGAGTGGAGAGATGTCGCCATCCTGATGGTCCAGGGTGACCAGCTCAGCCGCTGCGAACTTTTCGATGAAGCCGACCTCGACACCGCGCTGGCGCGGTTCGACGAGCTCAATCACCAAGTGCAGCAGCCCGACAACACCGCGATCCGCGCGTGGGCACGTGTCGTTGATGCAATCAACCGGCGAAACGTGGATGCCTTTCTTGCCGAAGCGGCGCCGAACGCGCGATATGAAGACCGTCGAAAGTTGTTGCGCAATGAGGGCCTTGCAGAGCCTGAGGTCGTGCGCGGTGTGTTCGACATGGCCGCGGGCTGGCGACTGGAGACAGAACCGGTTGCCGTCCGCGGTGACCACCTCTCTTTGACACGCGAGACGTACAGGGATACGAGCGACCCCGAGCACCCGATCACGTTGGAGAATCTGACGCTTTATGAGATCTGCGACGACAACATCGGACGCTACATGGTGCTGTTCGAACCTGATGACATCAACGGCGCGTTCGCCGAGTTGACATCACGCTGGATCGCGTCCGGCGAGGTAACCCATCCCGAGCCGGTTCAGTCGGTGCAGCGGGTGACGGAGGCCGTGAACCGTCATGACTGGGACGCGTACTCGTCGCTGACCTCCGGTGCCGCCTACCTCAGTCACCGGCAGCTGTCGAGCTCCAACATCCTCACGGCGGCCGATCAAGTGTCCTCAATGCAGGCGATGGTTTCGCTCGTACCGAACCTGTGGATTGAACAGACCGACATTCTTGCGCAATCGGCAAGGGGATTGGTGAGCCAGGCAATGCTGAGGGGGACAACAACCGACGGCTCCAACGTCGAGGTTCCGGTGGTTCAAATAAGCCTCTTCGACCGCGGGCACTGCACCCGTATGGAGGCTTTCGACCCGGACCAACGCGACGCCGCCCTTGCCAGATTCGATGAACTCAATCATCAAGTGCCACAGCTGGAAAACGCCGCGATTCGCGCCTGGGCGCGGGTCGTTGATGCGATCAATCGCCGCCACATCGACGACTTCCTAGCACAAGCTGCACCAGGCGCTCGTTTTGAGGACCGACGAAGAGGACTGCGTGACGAGCAATTTGCGCGACCAGAGGCCGTGCGCGCGCTCTTCGAAATGACGAAGGGTTGGCACTTAACTACGGAGCCCGTCGCCATCCGCGGGTCTCGACTTGCGCTGATTAGGAACACCTGGCGCGACACGAGTGATCCCGAGCGAGCGGTCACCATGGAGTTGTTGGCGTTTTATGAGGTCGGCGACAACAGCATCGGCAGCTACATGGTGCTGTTCGATCCTGAAGACATCAACGGCGCGTTCGCCGAGCTGACGTCACGTTGGATCGCGTCGGAAGAGGTCGAGCATCCAGGCGTCATCGAAGCGGCTACCCGTCACGCCGAGGCCGTCAACCGGCATGACTGGCAGGCATACGATGAAGCCACCCGCGACGCCACATACGTCAATCACCGACAGTTGCCGGCCGGCGGGAACTCGATAGCCGATCACAGGGCGTCGACCCGCATGATGGCGACACTCATTCCCGACATCCGCTTCGAATTCGCCGAGGTCCTCGCGGCAACACCCTTGGGCGTACTAGGCCATATCGCCATGAAGGGCACATCGGCTGAGGGTGCCGCAGTCGAGATTGGCGTCCTCAACCTCCTGCTCTTAGACGGCGACCGCATTACCCGCATCGAAACCTTTGACGAGGACCAACGCGACGAGGCACTCGCCCGCTTCCGAGATCTCAACGGCACCTAACCCCGGCCAATAGAACCGGCCAACGCGCCGTTTGCTGTGGCGGGTCACTTCCGGTCGCGTGGAGGACCGGTGGAGGATTTTGGCCGTGTCGATACCCCTTTGGGGTATACCAAAAACACCGAAGGTCAGGCAAACTCCGCCTGACCTCGGGTTTTGGAGAGTGCGCCGTCAGGGTTTCGAACCCCGGACCCGCTGATTAAGAGTCAGCTGCTCTACCAACTGAGCTAACGGCGCGCGTCAGCGACAATAACAGGCGGCGAGGCACAGGGTGAAATCTCTTTGGTCGACGGCTCCGTAGAGGGCTCTGTCAGCGCGTTCGCGCGAGGCAGCGGTTGCCCTTAGAATATTGCCAGAATTCTCAGAAGTCGGTTCTCCTACGAGTTGGAGCAAATTATGTGGCAGGTCAAAAAGTTGGCCCGTCCGCGCCGTTTTTATCTCTGGCTGACGGCCATCGCCGTCGTGCCGGCCCTTGTGGTCGGGCTCAGTGCCTGCGGCGGAAGCTCCCAGCCGGCTCAGCCTCAGACGATCACCGACAAGGGGACGCCCTTCGGTGACCTGCTGGTGCCCAAGCTCACCGCATCTGTGAAGGACGGCGCGGTCGGCGTCGCCGTGGACCAGCCCGTGACGGTAGCCGCCGAGGACGGCGTCCTCGGCGCGATCACGATGGTCAACGACGACGAGGGCACCCCGGTCGCCGGCGAGCTCAGCGCCGACGGTTTGACGTGGCGCACCACCGAGCCACTGGACTACAACACGCGCTACACGCTGAACGCGCAATCGCTGGGGCTCGGCGGTGCTGCCAATCAGCGAATGACATTCCAGACGCATTCGCCTGAGAACCTGACGGTGCCCTACGTGCTGCCGAACGACGGTGAGGTCGTCGGCATCGGGCAGCCCGTCGCCGTGCGCTTCGATGAGAACATTCCGAATCGGCTCGCGGCGCAGCAGGCGATCACGGTGAAAACCAACCCGCCTGTCGAAGGCGCTTTCTACTGGCTGAGTAATCGCGAAGTACGTTGGCGCCCAGCGCAATACTGGAAACCCGGCACGACCGTGGATGTGGCCGTCAACACCTACGGTGTCGATCTCGGGGACGGCCTGTTCGGCGCGCAGAACGTCACCACACACTTCACCATCGGTGACGAGGTGATCGCGACCGCTGACGACAACACGAAGACGTTGACGGTCCGGCGCAACGGCGAGGTCATCAAGACGATGCCGATCTCCATGGGCAAGAATAGTTCTCCGACGAACAACGGCATCTTCATCGTCGGTGACCGGTTCGGCCACATGGTGATGGATTCGTCGACCTATGGCGTTCCGTCGAACTCGCCCAACGGATATCGCACCGAGGTGGACTACGCCACCCAGATCTCCTACAGCGGCATCTTCGTGCACGCTGCGCCATGGTCGGTCGGAAGCCAGGGCTACAGCAATGTCAGCCATGGCTGCCTCAACGTCAGCACCAGCAATGCCGTTTGGTTCTTCGAGAACACCAAGCGTGGCGACATCGTCGAGATCTCCAATACCGTCGGCTCAGTGCTTCCCGGCACCGACGGCCTCGGCGACTGGAACATTCCGTGGGAACAGTGGCGGGAAGGTAACGCCAATATCTGACGGCGTAGCGGCCCGTCACTTCGTCATCGGGGTTGGCGTCGGCGGGATCGGTGTCAAACACACTGCGCGACTTGATGATCAGGGTCAGGGATAGAGTTTGAGGACCGGGGTTCTCATTCGCTAAAGGGGGTGCCCGGCGGGTGTGGACCAACTCAGCTGCAGAGCAACCTGACGGGCAAACGCGTCGGCCCACGCAGCGAGCTGTTGGTCGACCAAGTTGTGGGGCCGACGACGGTGATACGGGCGACGCGGTCGACGAGTTCACGCAGCACCGCCTGCGCCTCCATGCGTGCCAGAGGAGCGCCGACGCACATGTGTGCGCCATAGCCGAAACCGATATGCATGCGCGGGTTGCGGTCTGCGCGGTATTCGTCAGGATCGTCGAAGACGAGTGGGTCGCGGTTGGCTGCACCGAAGGACAGGAGCACGCGTGCGCCGGCGGGAATGGTTACCTCGCCGACCTGATAGTCCGCCCGCGTATAGCGGTAGAGGTTTTGGATAGGGCTGGAGATCCGCAGCTGTTCCTCGACGGCGATGGGAATGAGATCGGGGTTGGCGCGGATGAGATCGTACTGGTCGGGGTTGTGGGCCAAAGTTTCGAACATGCCACCGAGCAGGTTGGTAGTCGTCTCGTTACCGGCGATGAGCAGCAAGAGGGCAACGTAGAACAACTGATCGTCGCTGAGGTCGCCTTCGGTGTTGTGTTCCAGCAGCCGCCCAAGCATGGTGTCCGAATCTTTGAGCTCACCGGAGGCGAGGTGACGCAGGAAGTAGCGTCGTAGCGCGAGGACTGCGCGCATCGAGTTTGCGGTATCGACAACACCTTTGGGTGTCGGTGAGAAATCGATGATTCGAACACTGTTTTCCGACCATCGTCGAAAGTCGGCGACGTCGGTGTCTGGTACCCCAAGGATCGCTGCGATGATACGGATCGGCATCGGTATCGCAAGCCGTTCTACCACGTCGCAACCCGGCTCATTGATCACGTTTTCTACGAGTTCGGCTGCAAGCTTGTCTGTTATCTCCTGCCAGTTTTCCAGCGCGCGGCGGGTGAAGCCGGGCTGGACCTGCTTGCGTAGTCGGGCGTGCTGGTCGCCGTCGGTGAGCACTAGGAGGTCCGCCGCCATTCTGACCCGCGTTACCCCCCGGGCGCTGGTGACCTGATCCGTATCGCGTAACGCCGCACGGACGTCATTGAGTCGGCTGAGGATCCAGGTGGCGCGTTTAGGGTTGTAGTGCACGCGCCCGCTGCGATGAAGCGCTCGGTAGGCTTCGTGCGGCTGAGCCGCAGTGGCGGCGTCCAAGGGGTCGTAGTCGGTGTTGACCGCGCCGGTCCAACCTCGATAGCCCAGCCGGTGCGTGCGGATCGCCCCGGTGAGATTCATTTGGACAGCGCTGCCAAGCGGTTTGAGTAATGTAGCGATGCCGCGCGGGTTGTTCACCGCCATGACCATTGCACCTTTCGCCCGTTAGTAAAGGACGCAAAGGTCTCTCGGGCCGGCGAGGCGGCACCGTGCGGGTCGGGGTGGAAAGCGTTGTGCGCCAAAGCAAGCGTCTCCTCAAGCCGCCGATGGGCCGGCATGCAGGACGGGTGGGCGCATGCCGACCGCAGGTGATGGCGCTGCACCCTCATGCCCTCAGGTTCGGCGCTGGTGCACCTATCGTCAACGGTGCGACACGAAGTTGAAAGGCCCGTTCTGATGCTACGCAGGAAGCGTTTCGCACCAGAGCCGTCTGACCAGCGCGTTCTGCGATAGAATCCTGTCCAAAATTCTCACAACGATAAAGCCGTTTTGGCCTTGTCGCTGAGAACGGCCGCATGTGCACCAGCTTATTCTGCAGAACTCGGATCCCCGGGACGTGCCCTTGCCGAAGGGGTGTCGGGCTCGGTGTGCCCAGCCCTGAGCTCGTCTGATGTCGTCAATGCGTCGTGGGAACCGGTGAACATCACAGCCGTCAAGTGCGCGGGTCGAGGTCGCGGCACCCAGTGGCGGGGTAGTGTGATGACTTCTCACGACAGGCATGTGAGCCGGGTGAAGCACTCAAAATAATTCTCAACGCGAGAACGCGAATTTATCTGTCGGCTGGACGGGGACAAGGTGTGATGACACGTGAGGATTGGTTGGTCGGCCGCGACCGAAGCAGCGAAGCCGCCGACCGAATTTACGACGCGGCGGCAGAGCTGGTCTCGCGCAAAGGATTTGAGGCGTTCACGATTGAGGCACTGGCCGCCATAGTGCATTGTTCACCGGCAACGATCTATCGTCACGCCGGCGGCAAGGCCGCGATCCGTGAAGCCGTCACCATGCGCACCTCCGCACGAATCGTCGGGTTAGTGCGTGAGGCGATCAAGGACTTACACGGCACTGAGCGTGTAGTCACGGCGATCTTGGTTGCGCTAGAGCACATCCGCGCCGAGCCGCTCGGTGACCTGATGATGGGTTCGATCCGGCCGAGCCACGAAGGCGAATGGTTGACAGCATCGCCGGGCGTGGCCCGGCTGGCCCAGGAAGTGATCGGTTCCGACGACCCCCTGGCCGCGCAGTGGTTGCTGCGGGTAACCCTGGCGCTGTGGTACTGGCCAGCCGAGGACCGCGAAGTCGAGCACGCGCTCGTCAGACGCTTCGTCGGCCCATCGTTTAGCTAGCGCAAGCAGCTGCAATCGGGGTTCTTCGCGTTTCGCGCACTCGGTAGATCCAATTGCGTCTGCCAGTCCTAAACTTGCGTTTCGCAGCACGAGAGAAAACCATACGGATCTCTCACCCATCACTGCAGGTGCAGCCCGTACGAGCTGTCGGGCAGGTGGCTGACCGGGTTCGACCCCCCTTTCAACCTCGTGGCGCCTCGTTGACTGTGTCATCAGGTGTTCACCAAGCTGATCTGGTGATGACAGCGCAGCGTTCACGCGAAGCTGGCGCCGGCGGTCGGTGGCTGCCGTCGATCGTCGCAGTGGGTAGCTACGCCGTGACGACTCGACCGTGGCGGCAGAGTGGGCAGATAGACCTGCAGGCATCGGCCTGCCCGAGATCAGGGTCCCCGCTGTGGCTTTCGTGATCACCCAGAGATGCTGCAACGATGCCAGCTGCGTGTCGGTGTGCCCAGTCGATTGCATCCGCCCCTCGCCGGATGACCCCGAATTCAACACGGCCGAGATGCTGCACATCGATCCGGAAGCCTGCGTCGACTGCGGCGCATGCGTACCTGTCTGCCCGACCAGCGCGATCGACTACGAGGTCGATCTACCTGAACCGTTGAAACGATACAAAGACATCAACGCTGCCTACTTCGAGCGGCACCCGCTGCACGCAGATCCTCGACGATTAGACGAGCGGCCCTCACGTCCACCTAAGGAACTGGGGACTCTGCGGGTCGCGATCGTCGGCGGGGGGCCGGCCGCATGCTATGCCGCCGACGAGCTGTTGGCCCGCGCCGACGTCGAGATCGAGTTGCTGGACAGGCTGCCTACGCCCTACGGGCTAATTCGCGGCGGTGTGGCGCCGGATCACTCCGCGACCAAGGAGGTGGGCCTGACCTTCGGGGCGAGGTTCGTCACAGACGCTGTGGGTTTGCACCTCAACGTCGAAGTCGGTAAGCACATCACGCATGAAGAGCTGATGCGCCACCACCACGCCGTCATCTACGCCGTCGGCGCATTCGATGAGCGCCGGCTCGACATACCGGGTGAGGATCTGCCCGGAAGCCATCCCGCATCCGAGTTCGTCGCCTGGTACAACGGGCATCCCGATTACGCCGATATGACATTCGATCTGTCCGGACAGCGCGCCGTGGTGGTCGGAAACGGCAACGTCGCCTTGGATGTGGCGCGAATCTTGCTCCTCGACCCCAACGAATTGCAGAACACCGACATCGCAGAATATGCGCTGGAGAACCTACGGCGCAGCAACATTCGGGAGGTCGTGCTTCTGGGACGACGCGGGCCACTGCAGGCGGCCTACTCATCATCGGAGTTTCTGGCCTTCAACCACCTGCCGGGGGTGGACGTCGTGCTCGATGAGCGCGAGCTCAACCTCGACCCAACCAGCCGAGCCCAGATCGAAGATCCCGCGCTGGAACCGGCGCTCGCTCTAAAGGTGAGGCTTGCCGAGGAGTTCGCGCACCGTCCGCTGGACCCGCACAACAAGCGGGCCGTATTCCGCTACTGCGTTTCCCCGGTCGAAATTCAAGGGACCGACCGCGTTGAGGGGGTACGGATCACCGCCAACGAGCTCGTCGACATTGACGGCACAATCAAGGCCGTCGCGACCGACCAGACCGAGGATATCGAGGCATCATTGGTATTGCGCTCAGTGGGCTTCCGGGGCCGGCCACTGCCCGGCCTGCCGTTCGATGAGCATCGCGGAATCATCCCCAATGACCGCGGCCGGGTGATCGCCGAAGACGGGCAGCCGATCACAGGCGTCTACGTCGCCGGATGGATCAAGCGCGGAGCCAATGGCACGATCGGTACCAATAAGCACTGTGCCCGCGAGACGGTCGCAAACATCATGGAGGACTTCATCTCCGGCAGGCTCTGCCGCCCCGACGGAGATCGACCTTCGCTTGAGCGACTTCTCGCTGTTCGTCAGCCGGACCGAATTTCGGGCGACGGCTGGCACGCCATCGACCAAGCCGAACGCCAGCGTGGTCAATCCTTCGGACGTCCGCGGGTCAAGTTCACCGACCCAGCCAAGATGGTCGAAATCGCCAGGAAGGCTTACGCGCATGCGCGGAGTTGATTGGGCTGCGGGCGTCGTAGCGTCGATCGCCGTGTCGCAAGTGTGGTATCCGCGCCGTCGGCGCTCGCCACGGACTACGGAGTTGCGCTCAATGGCACTTAGCGGGTCTTCTCGAATGGCGAAGGGGCGCAAACCAGCTCGGTTCCGAACGGCGCGGGAGGCTGGGAACGGACTGAGAGCCCCAGTGGCGCATGCGGTTTCAGCAACCCGATTATCACCCAATTGCCAGTGCGATTGGAACTGATTGCCTAGCTGTCGTGACGTGACTAGATGCATGTCAGTCAGCGAGGTGGATGATTGGAGGTCGACCGCCGAGAGCGGAATGGCCTCGTCGAGTGTAGCGGCGAAGGAATTGGTCAAGATTGTGTCTGCGGAAGCTGTTGCTGGTTCGAGGGCGGACGTAGCCCTTTCGTCGAGCGCGGCCGAGGTCGGTATTGGTGCCCTGGAAAGTGTGATCACTCGTACCAACGCGTGGCCAAACCCGCTCCAGGCGTGCACAGCGGCGCGTCCGAGGAGCTGTCTACTCGTTTATGGCCGCGAAGCGAACACAGCCGGCCCCACCGAGGTTGGCAGCGGATCCAGAAGGCAGGACGGTGGCGATGATGACACCTGTAGCGGCTAATACGAAGGGCCAACGCATCCTGTTGTGGACGGTGCCGCCCGCCGGGGCGCTGTTCGCGCTGGCCTGTTTTCTGTTCCCGGTTTTCTCCCCACCACTGTCGCCGACAATGACACCCGAGCAGGTCGCGGCGTTCTTCGCCGAGAATGTGACGGGTATACTCGGCGTCGCGATACTCGGCAATCTCATTGCGTGCTCGCTGGTCCCGCTCTTCGCGGTGACCGCTGTACATATATCAAGAACCGCCACGTCGAGCAGTGTCTTCACCTATGCCTACATCCTCTGCGTTGGGGTGGGACTCACCGCGTTCATCCTCGCCGACTACTGCTGGGGGATTGCTGCCTTCCGACCCGAGCGTGACCCGCAACTGATCAGCCTGCTCAACGACATGGCGTGGTTCTTCTTCATCGCGCCGGTTGGCACGATCATCGTGCAGAATCTCTGCCTCGCCATCAGCATTTACCTCGACGCACGGTCAGACCCGATCTTTCGTCGCTGGGTGGCGCACTTCAACATCGTCATCGCGGCTCTGCTGATTCCGAGCGCGTTCTCGATCCTGCACAAGTCGGGGCCGCTAGCGTTCGATGGCGCCGTGTCATTCACACTGCGGCTCAGCGTTTTTGCAATCTACATCTCGGTGATGTTCGTTGTTCTTCTGGGCGTGGTCAATCGCCAGGGCAGCGAGGGGGAGGCCCTGGCATGACCGAGAGCGTGGCCCCGGCATCCGAATGCGCTACGACGCGTTCCCGACCGTGGCGCCAGTCCAGGAAGCTCGATCAGTGGATCGCGTTCTGGTCGGTGCCGTTCTTCTTCTCCGTGTTCGGGGTGGTTTTCGTCCCGCTGAGCTGGATGATGCCGCCGCGATCGCCGAGCACTGCGCAGGCGCAGATCGTCGATTTCATGCACTCGCACAACCTGCTGATCGCTTGCGCCGTCCTGACTTTGGCGTTCGGTCTGGGGCCGGTGTCCAACGCGGTTTACCTCATGCAGATCAAGCGGATGTCGGTCAGCCCGGTGTTTCGCTACACCGTGATGATGGGTGCGATCACCGGCACGATTGTCGGGATGCTGTTCCCGCTGTTCTGCTTTGGGTTGGGCGCCTTCCGCTCAGGCTACGACCCCGCGATCCTGGCGATGCTCTACGACTTCGGCTACCTGGCGTTCATCGGCTCGCTGGGATGCTTCTGCATCATGTGGATGGCCTTCGGTCTGGCCATCATCCTCGATGAGAACATCATTCTGCCGAAATGGCTCGGCTACTACACCGTCTGGCAGTACGTGAGCGAGCTGATCGCCGCACCGGTGTGGATCGCCAAGTCAGGTCCGTTCGCGTGGAACGGCCTGATGACGTTTTGGTTGGCGATGACGCTGTTCGTGTCATGGCAACTCATCGTCTACGCGTGCATCTTCCGGGCGATCAAGAACCAGCCCGACGACGAGCTTGAGCACAGTTGGATCGGGTCAAACGCCGCGTCAACCGGCACCGCGGCGAGGGCCAGCGCATGACCAAGGTCTCAGAGCAGTTCAGCGCCGCCACACACGATATCGAAGTCCGGAGACACGTCCCCGGTGATCCGAGCATGTGGTTTTTCGTCATCGGTGACCTGCTCATTTTCGGCGTCTACTTCGTGGGCTACATGTTCTATCGCGGCGGAGACCAGGCAGAATTTCTGCACAGCCAGGCACAGCTGAACCTCAACATAGGTGCCGTAAACACCTTCGTGCTGTTGACCAGTTCGCTATTCGTCGCCCTGGGCACGGCAGCGGCGCGCGCCGGAGAGACCGCGGATGCACTGCGGCTGTTCGGCGTCGCTTTGGCCTGCGGTGCGGCCTTTCCGTTGCTCAAGCTGTTCGAGTACATCCCGGAAATCACCGCCGGCATGACCCCGGGAACCAACCTGTTCTTCATGTACTACTACGTGATGACAGGACTGCACCTGTGCCACGTGCTCCTCGGCCTGGTGATCCTCTGCTTTGTCATCCGCAACCTGCGCGGACCAGCAAAACCCCGAATCTCATTCGTGGAAACCGGTGCCACCTATTGGCACATGGTCGACATCCTGTGGTTGATCCTGTTCGCGCTGCTGTATTTAACGAGGTGATAGGTGTGGCGACGTATCTGCGCAACTCGCTGATCTATGTGTGGGCACTGCTCACGGCGGTCACCGTCGTGTCGTGGCTGACCGCCCGCGACGGCGGCGGGACACACCACCTCAACGCCTCTGTCACCGTGGTCGTGCTGCTAATCGCGGCGGTGAAAACACAACTGGTGATCTGGTACTTCATGGAAGTCCAGCGGGCGCCTACGTGGCTTAAGGCGACGACAACGGCATGGCTGATCGCACTCTTCGGCTTCCTGTTGGGCCTCTACTTCGCCGCTCAGTAGATTAGATGTAACGGCGATGCCCTCGAATCTCAATGATCGGTGTTCGGATGATTAAAGGCCCCGGGAACTTTCAGCTTGCGAATGTCTTTCGCAGAACCTCGCACTGGCGGTCGAAGAATGCACGTGATACTCCGGCAGTTGGTGCGACAATGTCGAATCCGTGGAAAGCGCCGATAACGACGTCGATATCACATGGCACGCCAGCGCTTTCCAGGCGGCGTGCATACTCGACACTTTCGTCGTGCAGCGGATCCAGGGTGCCAACGCCGATCCACGCCGGCGGTAGGCCAGAGAGATCGATCTGCCGCGCGGGCACGGCGATTTGCGGATCGGCGCCGCGTAGATAAGCGGTCCATCCCAATCGATTGCTGTTGGGGCTCCAGAGCCGATAACGCCGATCTCTGATGCCGGGGCGATCGCTGGAGCGATCATCCACCATCGGATACACCAAGAGCTGAAATAGCGGCACCAATTCGCCGCGGTCGCGAGCCAGTAGCGCGAGCGCCGCCGTCAGGCCGCCGCCGGCACTTGCGCCGCCGATGGCGACCCGCGCGGGATCGATGCCGGGCAAGCGAGTCAGCCACGCAAACGCTTCATAGCAGTCCTCCAAGGCAGCCGGATAAGGGTGTCTAGGCGCGAGGCGGTAATCGACGGCGGCGACAGGGACGCCTAGCCGGTGCGCGAAGCGGCGGCACAGCCGGTCGTCCTGCGCTGCCGATCCGATGACGTATCCGCCACCGTGGATCCACAGCAGCGCGGCGTCCGTGCTGTCAGTGTTCTGAGGTCGGTGCAGACGAACATTGATCCCGCTGGGCAGGGCCACCACTTCGACATTCTTCGAGAAACGCAATCCCTGTAATCTCGTGAGCGTGCGAATAACGGGCAGAGTGCGGCGAGTGTAGGGTCCGCCGGGCAGCACACGCGAAATCCCCCGCAAGTCGGCATGAAACTCCTGGCTGTTCGGCATCAGACAGGATAGGTGACGCCGGTGAGTTCCTCAGCTACGGTCCACAGTCGCTTCTGGACGGCCTCGTCGCGGGCTTTGGCACTCGCTGTCACCAGCTTCGGATAGCCCTTGAGTTCAAATAGTCCGCGCGGACCCCAGTACTGACCCCCACGCACCTGAGGATCAGTGGCCGCCAACAACTGAGGCAGTGCCCCTTTCGCTGGATCCTGTCCCACAACTGGACCGAACAGCCTCATCAGCGGTACGACCGGTTTCCACACGTGGCGTATCAGCTCGGAATCGGTATACCCAGGATGGGCGGCAACCGCGATGGTGGGCACATCGGCGGCAGCCAACCGCCGCTGCAGTTCATAGCAGAACATCAGGTTGGCCAGCTTCGACTGAGCATAGGCGGCGCCGCGGTTGTACCGGTGCTCCCACTGCAGATCATCGAAATGTATTGCACCGCCGAGCTTGTGAGCATTGCTGCTGATGACGACGACCCGTGAACCATTGACCGGCACTACATTGTTTAGTAGAAGCCCGGTGAGGGCGAAATGACCGAGATAGTTTGTGCCGAACTGCAATTCGAAGCCATCCGGTGTCACCTGCTTCGGCGGAATCATCACCCCGGCGTTATTTATCAGCAGGTCGATGCGTGGGTATGCGGCCGACAACTCCTCAGCAGCGGCGCGCACAGATCGCAGGGAGCCCAGGTCAAGTCGCTGAACAGTAACTTCCGCACGCGGCGCTGTATCCAATATTCGGTCCCGTGCAGCTTTCCCCTTTTCTGTGTCGCGAACTGCGAGCACCACACAGGCTCCACGCTCAGCGAGAACTCGAGAGGTGTCGAAGCCCAGGCCGGTATTGGAGCCTGTGACGATCGCCACCCGCCCTGTCTGGTCGGGCACATCCGCCTCGGTCCACTTCCTTGCTGACATGGGAGATGATCGCTCTCTGTCGTTGAGAGGCAAATATCCTCGTCGTTGATGCTTTCCGATCGGCAGCAATGGACCGCCACCGCAGGTTTCAGGTTGGGGGGTGGCTTATTGCAACGTCAACGATGGGGCAGGAAGTTGAAAGGCCGGCTCAGACGCTGGCCAGGACTTCCTTCGCACGCAAGGCATTTGAACAGCCGGTTTGCCGAACAGTTGAGCCAGAAGTTTCTCATCGTGATAAGACGGGTTTGCAGAGAGCTCGAGAAGCGCTCACTTTGATAGGTGAAGACGGGAATGGTCGGCATTACGACGTAAGCATCTGACTTCCGTTGCAGCCGGCCCCATTCGAGTCTCCGGATTCATACCAAGGGTTAGTTGAATCAGCGCTGATTGTTCAAGCCTCGAGGAGTCGCGCGGGAATCGGGTTATCCAGATTAATCGCAACTACTTGATACTTTGCTGCGAAGAAGCGATGATTACGCGTCAGATGCAGGGCTGCCTGACAGCGACCGGCACGACGGCCAACGCCTCTGCCGCCCGTCGAGAGGTTTGCTTCCGCGCACAATTAGGAGTAGGTAACATGTTGCTACGTAACAACTCTCGGCTCGCCGCGATTCGATCCGATCGGCACTTACGCGGGAAGCCCACCCATCTGGCATCGTCTTCACCGTCGTGATCAGCCTGATAAGGGCGCTTGAGGGACCTCCGACTCTTCCCCCGGGCAGCACGGTCACTGTCGGGCGATCCAGGTTGGAACTTCCCGTCGGAACAGGGCACCTCGTACCTGCGAACTGGTACTTCCCGAGCGGACGCGAAACACCGTCTCGGCTGATCTATCTACAACACGGCTTCCTCGCCAGTGCCCCGCTCTACAGCTACACGGCGGCAGTGCTCGCCCAGCAGACCAATAGCGTCGTCATCACCCCGTCGTTGACGTCGAACCTCTTCGCCAGCGAGGCCGCCTGGTTGGGTGAGATGACGTTGCATCGCGCGGTAGCCGACCTGTTCGCGGGTTGCCGGGCGCCACTCACCGCCAGCGCGACCCTGGCGGCGGGCAGCTCCGTGACGCTGCCGCAACGCTTTGTGCTCGCCGGCCACTCCATGGGCGGTGGCCTCGTCGCAGCCGCCGCCGGGTTCTGCGTCGACAACGGAGCGGTCACGGATTTGGCCGGCGTGATGCTGTTCGACGCGGTCTCGCTTGATAACGCACTGCCGACGGCTCTGACAAAGCTCACTGGCGTCAACAACCGACCGGTGCTGCTGATTACCGAACCCAAGCACTTTTGGAACCAGCTCGGCGACGTCAGCGGCTACCTAGTCCATGCGCGACCCAACCAGTTCGTGGGAATTTCGCTAGTCGGGGGTTCCCACATAGATGCCATGCAAAGTGGAAACGTACTAATTCAGAAGGCAGCTCAACTGTTTACCGGCTTCTCGCTTCCGCAAAACGTCGAAGCAATACAGACAATCTCCGCCGGATGGATCAACGACATGTTCGCGGGCACCCGCGACGGCATCTACGGTGCGCCAGGGACGCCGATCCAGATTTCAACCAGTGCTGGGACTGCTACTGCCTTTGTACTTCCGGCGCCACCCAATCGCACGTCGCCGGCAAGTGTGCTGCTGGAAACACTCCTCGACGCCGCGCCCCGTGCGTTCTTCAGCTACGCGCCACGCCTACGGGCCTCTCGCCGGGATGCGGTGCCCCGCGCGACCAAGCGCGACTAGGGCGATACCACGGCCTCACCGCTGTCAGGCGGTCGCCGACGTCGCGACCCCTATCGCGAGGAGACCGGCGTCGCACTCCTCGACGCCGACGGGCGCGCCTCGCTTGTCGAGCAATTGAGCGGTAGTGGAACGACGTGATCGGCGTTCGTTGTTGGATGGTCCGTTTCATGGACCAGGAGAAGCACAGAGAAGCACACCGCCTCACCTACGGAATGCAGGTGAGGCGGTGTGATCCCTCGGGGTGGCTGACGGGACTCGAACCCGCGACAGCCAGGATCACAACCTGGTGCTCTACCAACTGAACTACAGCCACCATCGCCGCACTGCGGCGTCGTAGATACTAGCCGCTCCCGCGCTCGACAGCCGAATCCATTCCCTCGCCGTTGGTGCTCGCGGGTCCCAGCTCGGCGGCGACCGCGGCGATATCGCTGGTCGACGGCCCCGGCGGCGCCACGAACGCGGTGCGCCGGTAGTACTGCAGTTCGCGGATCGACTCGTGGATGTCGGCCAGCGCGCGATGCGCCAGCCCTTTGTCCGGCTGCCCGAAATAGATCCTCGGATACCAGCGCCGGCACAGCTCCTTGATGGAGCTGACGTCGATCATCCGATAATGCAGATAGTCGTCCAGGGCCGGCATGTCCCGGGCGATGAAGCCGCGGTCGGTGGCAATGGAATTACCGGCCAGCGGGGCCGTCTTCGCCTGCTTGACGTGGCCGCGGATGTAGTCGAGCACCAGCTCCTCGGCGGCGGGCACGTCGACGGTCGACGCCCGGACTTCCTCCGTCAGCCCGGACCGATCGTGCATCTGGGCAACCACGTCGATCATTGAAGACAACGCTTCGTCGGGAGCGTGGATGACCACGTCCATGCCCTCACCGAGGATGTTGAGGTCGGCGTCGGTGACCAGGACCGCGATCTCGATGAGCCGGTCGGATTTGAGGTCCAACCCGGTCATCTCGCAGTCGATCCATACCAATTCGTCACGCACAGCGATCAACAGTAGGCCCACGCCAGCCAATCCGCCGCAAGCGGGAGCACGACCGGTCCCACCGCACGCCTGCCGCGCAGGCGGGTGCCCCAGTAATGTTCGGCGCATGGCTAACGAGTCGACAGCTTCTCCTGCCCAGCAGATCGCAGCCGGATACACAGCCGTCGGCCAAGCACTGGAATTGGGCTCCGTCGTCGTTGACGGTGCCGTAGATTCCGCCGCGCGGGTGCGTATCCCGTTGGCCACCGTCAACCGCCACGGCCTGGTGGCCGGCGCAACCGGCACCGGTAAGACGAAATCGCTGCAGGTTATGGCCGAACAGCTCTCCGCCGCAGGCGTTCCGGTGCTCATGGCCGACGTCAAGGGCGATCTCTCGGGTCTCTCGCGTCCTGGCGAGGCGAACGACAAGACGCAGCAACGCGCCACCGACACCGGCGACGACTGGACGCCGACGGCCTTCCCGGTGGAGTTCCTGTCGCTGGGTACGTCGGGGATCGGGGTGCCCGTGCGCGCAACAATCTCCAGCTTCGGACCTATCCTGTTGTCAAAGGTATTGGGCCTCAACGCCACTCAGGAGTCGACACTCGGACTCATCTTCCACTGGGCCGACCAGAAGGGGCTCTCGCTGCTGGATGTCAAGGATCTGCGCGCGGTCATCCAGTACCTCACCAGCGACGAAGGCAAGCCCGAACTCAAGGCGCTCGGAGCGGTGTCGCCGACGACGGCGGGGGTCATCCTGCGCGCCCTGGTCAATCTGGAAGCCGAAGGCGCCGACACCTTCTTCGGCGAACCGGAACTCGAGCCCAAGGATCTGTTGCGCGTCGACGCGGGCCGCGGCGTCATCAGCCTGCTCGAGCTCGGCGATCAGGCCGCCCGCCCCGTCATGTTCTCCACATTCCTGATGTGGGTGCTGGCCGACCTGTTCACGACGCTGCCCGAGGTCGGCGACCTCGAGAAGCCCAAGCTCGTGTTCTTCTTCGACGAGGCTCATCTGCTGTTCACCGACGCCTCTAAGGCCTTCCTCGAGCAGGTGGAACAAACCGTCAAGCTGATCCGGTCCAAGGGCGTCGGCGTGTTCTTCTGCACCCAGCTGCCCACCGACGTGCCCAACGACGTGCTCAGCCAGCTCGGCGCTCGCATCCAGCACGCCCTGCGCGCCTTCACTCCCGACGACCAGAAGGCGCTCACCAAGACCGTCCGCACGTATCCGAAAACGACTGTTTACGACCTGGAGTCGGCGCTGACGTCGCTGGGCATCGGTGAAGCGGTTGTCACGGTGTTGTCCGAGAAAGGCGCACCGACGCCGGTGGCCTGGACCAGGATGCGCGCCCCGCGGTCGCTGATGGGCGCCATCGGACCCGACGCGATCAAGGCTGCGGCGCAGGCCAGCGCGCTGCAGGCGGAGTATGGCCAGACCGTCGACCGCGAATCTGCCTACGAACGGCTCAACGCCCGGCTCGCGCCGCCGGAGAAGGCGCCATCCGCCGAGTCCCCGCCGGTCGATGCGCCGGGGGAGGCCAGCGCCGAGGGTACGGCGACGGCGAAGAACGCCGCCGAACCCGGCATGTTCGAGAAGATGATGGCCAGCCCGGCGTTCAAGAGCGCCATGCGTTCAGCTGGCACGGTCATCGGCCGCGAGATCACCCGCAGCATCTTCGGCACCGGCCGCCGCCGCTGATCACGGCTGGACTCCGCGAAACGGAATTCCAGCACCGATAGTGCGAGTAGAGGCGTGCTGGAATTCCGTTTAGCGGGAAGAATTAGTCGCCGCCGAGTTTCTTGTAGACCGCGCCGACGATCGGGCTGACGATCGCGCGGGGTGCATAGCCGCTGGCCACCGACATCGCCTTCGATGTCACCCCGGGCACCACCCGCATCTTGTTGCGCTCCAACGCATCCAGCGACAGCTTCGCGGTGTATTCGGTCGAAATCCATAAGAAGTCGGGAATCAGCTTCTCCACCAAGGACTGTTCGTGCTCGGCGGGCAGCGTCTCGCGGACCGGGCCGGGCGCCAGCAGCGTGACGTTCACCCCAGCTTGCTTGAGCTCTCCACGCAGCGACTCGCTGAACGTATTGACGAACGCCTTCGTCGCCGCGTAGGTCGCGTTGTTGGGAATTGGCGAATTGCCTGCGGCCGAACCAGAAATCAGGATTCCGCCAGCCCCGCGCTGCACCATTCCCGGCAGCACCGCCAGGACCAGATCGTGCACACCGAGGACGTTGAGCTGCACCTGCGCCTTCTCATCCGCCGGATCCAATTTGGACACCGGCCCGAACGTCGCCGTTCCGGCGTTGGCGCACAGGATCGAGATGTCGCGGCCGGACAGTTCCTCGGCCAGCTTGGTCCGCTCGGTGGGGTCGGCGAGGTCGACCGGCCGCACCTCGACGACCACGCCGTAGGACTCCGTGAGCCGCTCGGCCAGCGCCCGCAGAACCTCCTCGCGCCGGGCCGTCACGATCAGGTGATGGCCGCGCGCCGCGAGTTCGGTGGCCAGCGCCTCGCCGATGTTCTGCGAAGCGCCGGTGACGACGGCACGGGCATCGGGGCTGGGAGCGGGGACTGCCATGGGCCGGACTATATCGTGGGCGATCGTGAGCGAAACGCGGCCGCCTGAGACCATTCGGCGGTCGCAGGTGCTGTCCTGGGCGCTGTGGGACGTCGGTGCGACGGGCGTCAACGCGGTTGTCGTGACCTTTGTCTTCTCTGTTTATCTGACCAACGCCGTCGGCGATGACCTGCCGAGCGCCACGACGCCGCAGAGCTGGCTGTTCCGGGCACTGGCGTTGTCGGGTCTGGTGGTGGCGTTCCTCGCGCCGGTCACCGGCATCTGGGTCGACGCGCCGTGGCGGCGACGGCGGGTGCTGGCGGCTCTGACCGGGCTAGTGGTGGTGGTGACCGCGGCGATGAGCCTTATCCGAGACGACTACCACTATCTGTGGCCGGGCCTGGCGCTGCTCGCGTTCGCCGCGGCCTGCAGCGAGCTTGCCACCGTGCCGTACAACGCGATGCTGCGGCAGCTGTCCACCCCGCAGACATCCGGCCGGATATCCGGATTCGGCCTGGGGATGGGTTATTTCGGCAGTGTGGCGCTGCTTCTCATCGTCTATCTGATGGTCATCTCAGGTGACGGCGATACCCGCGGGCTGCTCGGCCTGCCCGCGGCCGATGGCCAGAACGTACGCGCGGCGATGCTGATGGCCGCCGCGTGGTTCGTCTTGTTCGCGCTGCCGTTGTTCATCGTCGTGCACCCGACACCGCCGGCCGAGCGGCGCGACGCCATCGGCTTTTTCGGTGCATACCGCAAGTTGTGGGCGGAGGTCGTCGGCGAATGGCGGCGCGACCGCAACGTCGTCTACTACTTGATCGCCAGCGCGGTGTTTCGGGACGGCCTGACGGGTGTGTTCGCATTCGGCGCGGTCCTGGGGGTCAGCGTGTACGGCATCTCGGAGGCCGACGTGCTGCTGTTCGGTGTCAGCGCGAGCGTCATCGCCGCCCTCGGCGCCCTCCTCGGGGGGCTGCTTGACGACAGGTTCGGGTCTAAGCCTGTCATCGTGGGATCGCTGGCCTCGATGATCGCCGTTGCGCTGGTGCTCATGGCGCTGTCGGGCCCCGTCGCGTTCTGGGTCTGCGGGCTGGCCCTGTGCCTGTCGATCGGCCCGACGCTGTCGTCGGCGCGCACGCTCATGCTGCGCTTGTCCGTCGACGGCAAGGAGGGCATCGCCTTCGGCCTCTACACCACTACCGGCCGCGCGGTGTCGTTCCTTGCACCGTCGCTCATCTCACTGTTCATCGACTGGTTCGGCGCGGTGCGGGCCGGCACCGGCGGTCTGATCGTCGTCGTGAGCGTCGGTTTGGCGGCGATGGCGGCGGTGCACGCACCCCACCGGGCTTCAGCGCGTTAACGCGCCGCCGTGCAGATCGTCAGCCCGTTACCGGTGTTCGACTGCACCTGAACGCCGTTGACCGTCACTGTGCATGACACCGCCCTGCCGACGTTGACGATCGTGACGCTCGCTGAATCCTCGGCGGGACTAGGTAATTGCACTTCCTTGCGCCAGGGCAGCACGACGTTGAACTCGGTTTGCAGCAGGCTGCCGGTGTCGACGTAGGTGATGTTGATGGCCCTGCCCGTTCCGGTGACCTCGTACACCACCGACTCGGTGGTGCCGGGTGCGGCAGACGGGCTGGTCGGGCCGGTCGGGCTCGTCGTGGTGGTCGTGCGCGGAGTCGGCACCGGCACGACCGGGGTCAGCGGCCGTTGAGTTGTCGTGGTCGACGGAGTGCGGGTGGTTGTGGGTTCGGGCATCGGCGGCGGCGCCACGACCGTGTCCTGCTTCGAGCTGTTGACGACCACCAAGGCGATCACCAGGGCGACGACCAACAGGACAGCCAGCGCGGCGGCGATCCACAGCCAGCGCGGTGACTTGGGCGGTGGTGGTCCTTCGGGCGGTTCGCCGGGCGGATACGGGGGGCCGTATTGACCGCCCGGGTACTGACCGGTGCCGTAGGGGTCATAGCCGTACGGCGACACCGGCGGCAGTTGGCGGGTCGGGTCGGGCGGCGACTGGTACGCGGGCCCGTACGGGTTCTGGCCGCCGTACGCCGGATCGGGATACCCGGGATAGCTGGGGCCCAACGGCTGCGTCGGATCAGGCCCGTCGCCTCGTGGTGTATTCGTCATACCCACCTCATGGCTGCAGGGTACCTGCGCCGCCGGAGGTGACCCGCCGCCCAGCGGGTAAGCACATCGCTTACGTGCGGCGGCATGGCAAGCTGACGTTGATGAGCCAGATGGTGCGCACGAACTACGGGGCGTCGCTGTCGCCGGACGCGACGGCGTTCGCGCACCTGGTCGACGACGGCGGATATCCGCGGGCCGTTCAACGGTTTCTCCGCGGGTGGCGGGCGAGTTCGTCACGCGACGTCGAACTCCCGGTCGAGGGTCCGGTCTATCGGGTGATGCACTCCGCCGACGGCCACTGGCTGGCGTGCGAAGTGGCGCCCGAGGGCGGCAGCCGCAGTCAGCTATGGGTCGTCACGACCGACCCCGACGACCGCGCCGCCCGGCGCATCGACCGGTGGCCGGCCGGCTTTCCTGAAGGCACAGCGGAGCTGATCGGTTGGGACGGCACACAAGTCGCGGCGATCCTCACTGGCGACGACGGCGTCGGCAGTTCGTGCCTGATCGATCCCAGCGACGGCACGATAACGGTCCTGGACCGACGTTCGGGTGGCCGGCTGGTCGACGCGTGGGCGGGCGCCGCGCTGGTACGCGTGGGCCCGAGAGGGTACCGCGACCTGATCATGCTGCGCGGCCTGACCGAAACGGCGCTGCTGCCTTACGATCCGGGATCGACCACAGATACCGGTGTCATCCTCGACGACCAGCAGCCGCGACGGCTGCGATCCGGTCTGGAGGGGGAGCACTTCGAGCTGTATCACCCCGCAAAGACCTACGGACCCAACAGCACTGAGGGTTATGTGCGCGCGCTGATCCGCAGCGAGAACGGGGCTGAGCACGCCCGACTGCTGGAGGTCACCACGACCGCCGACGGCGTGCACTATCACGTCATCGCCGAACGACCGGGGTATGAGCTCGACGAGTTCGTCGTCAGCGACGACCTGTCCACCGTCGCGATGTTGTGGAACATCAACGGCGCCAGCGAGTTGCAAATCCTCGAATACGCCGACAACACGTTGCACGACCCCATTCCGCTGCCGGGCATGGTGGCCACCGAGCTGTCCATCAGCGCAGGCGGTTCGATGGTGGCGATGACGGTCGAGGGTCCCGACATGCCGCGCACGGTGGAGCTCGTCGACCCGCGTACCAGGGAATGGGAACGCATCGATCGCGAGCCAAGCAGCGGCCCGCTGTCGGCACCTCCCACGCTCGAGATCATCACCGCCCGTGACGGGTTGAAGTTCAGCGGCTGGCTCTTTCGTCCACCCGAGGGCGTCGCCTCGATCGGGGCGATGATGTTTCTCCACGGTGGACCCGAGGGTCAGGGCAGGCCGGGGTATAACGAGTTCTTCCCCGCGCTGCTGGAGTTGGGCATCACGGTCTTCCTGCCAAACGTCCGCGGCTCTGGGGGATTTGGGCGGCACTTCATGCACGCCGACGACCGGGAGAAGCGCTTCGCGGCCATCGATGACGTCGCCGACGCGGCGCTGTTCCTGGTCGACCGCGGGTTCGCGCCGCGCGACCGCATTGCATGCTGCGGCTGGTCGTATGGCGGGTACCTCACCCAGGCGGCGCTGACGTTCCATCCGCAACTGTTCGCCGCGGGTATCAGCATCTGCGGAATGAGCGACCTGAACACGTGGTATCACAACACCGAGCCGTGGATCGCCGCGGCGGCCTACCCGAAATACGGCCATCCGGTCAGCGACAGGGAGTTGCTCGACCAGCTATCGCCTTTGCTGCGGGCGCACGCCCTGACGGCGCCGCTGCTTCTGGTCCACGGCCTCAACGACACCAACGTGCCGCCCAGTGAGTCGCAGCAGATGTACGACGCTTTGCGGATATTGGGCCGCAACGTCGAGCAACTGCTGTTCGCCGATGACGGCCACGAGATCGACAAGCGGGAGAACCGAGCGGTGCTGGTCAAGGCCATGTGCGACTGGCTCACCACGGCGTTCGCCGACTTACAACAGTCCTGAACCGCTCAAGATCAGATTTGAGCGTTTACTGAAATTATCCGCGGGGTAAACCCTCCTGCGCCAACTGGGCGCTCGACAGGAGGAGGCCAGCATGCGTGGTGGCGGAATTCTCGGCGTAATCGTGTTGATTTGGTTGCTGATCGGCGTATTGGCGGCCTACCAGCGCGACTACTTCAAGACCGATTCAAACAACTGCGCCACAGCGGGCACCATCGCGTTGACGGTCGTTGCCGGGCCGTTGAACTACGCGGGGGCCAACCCGAAGGTGGCGGATTGCAACGTCAAACTGCCCGAGCCCAGTCAGTAGTCAACGGGCCCAAAGTAATTCACCGTACAAAGGAGTAGAGCAATGATCGTCCTCGGAGTGATCCTCTTGATACTGGGGATCCTGTTCAGCCTGTCGATCCTGACCTACATCGGTGTCGTACTGATCGTCATCGGCGCCGTGTTCTGGATCCTCGGCGCAACCGGTCGGGCCGTCGGCGGCCGAAAATACTGGTACTAGATACTGACGCCTAGGCGCCGCTTCGGCCGGTCAGGGACAGGGCCGCGATCGTCATCTCTCGCAAGATCGCCCGCGACCCGCGAACCGTTCCTTGGCTGGCCGATTTGGCCGTTGCGGGACGCACGCTGTGCGGCGTCGAGTTCAGCAGTCCGAAGACCGCATGCGCCATGAGCCGAGCGTCGGCGTCACTGTCCGCCCGGCCCAGGCGGAGAAGCACGTCGACCCAAATCTCGACATACTGCCGCTGGGCCTTGCGGACTTGACGTTTCGCTGGCTCGGGAAGGTGTCCGAGGTCGCGGTCCTGAATGCGGATCAGGTCGGACTCGTTGAGCGCGAAGTCGAGATGGAAATCGATGAGACCGTCCAACGCCGTTGCCGCGTCGGATGCCTCGGCGACGACCGATCTCGCTCCGGCGAGCAGTCTGGTACTGATGCCCACCAGCAACTCGACCAGTAGCGCTTCTTTGTTGGGAAAGTGCCGGTAGATCGCGGGGCCGCTGACGCCTGCCGCCGCCCCGATGTCCTCCAGTCGCACGGCGAGAAAGCCACGCTCGGCGACCAGTCTCTCGGCCGCGGCGATCAGCTTGTCGCGGCGATCCGATTTGGCCTTGCTGCGGCTTGTGACGGTGGAATTGGATGCCGGGACCGACAACCGTCACCCCCATCCCGTGGACAATTCGGTTAATCGTGACTAACATCCTACGAGTTAGTCGGCATTAACTCAACCGAAGTGGGCGTATCGATGACAGCAACGCTCCAGGGCAGTCGCGAGCAGCATCTCGCGCTGGTCGCACAGCTGCGGGAGAAGATGGCCGCGGCCGCGCTGGGCGGCCCTGCGAAATCACGCGAGCGCCACGTGGGCCGCGGAAAGCTACTGCCGCGCGACCGCGTCGACGGGTTGCTGGACCCGGGCAGCCCGCTGCTCGAGGTGGCGCCGCTGGCCGCTGATGGCATGTACGACGACGAGTGTCCCGGCGCGGGCATGATCGTCGGCATCGGGCGGGTGTCGGGACGCGAATGCATGATCGTCGCCAATGACGCCACTGTGAAAGGTGGTACTTACTACCCGATTACGGTCAAGAAGCACCTGCGCGCCCAGGAGATCGCGCTGCAGAATCGGCTGCCGTGCATCTATCTCGTCGACTCCGGCGGGGCGTTCCTGCCGCGCCAGGACGAGGTGTTCCCCGACCGCGAGCACTTCGGCCGCATCTTCTACAACCAGGCCACGATGAGCGCCAAGGGAATTCCGCAGATCGCCGCGGTGCTCGGTTCGTGTACGGCGGGCGGGGCGTATGTGCCCGCGATGAGCGACGAAGCCGTCATCGTCCGCAACCAGGGCACGATCTTCCTCGGCGGCCCACCGCTGGTGAAGGCCGCGACGGGTGAGGTGGTGACCGCAGAGGAACTCGGCGGCGGTGACCTTCATTCGAAGACGTCCGGTGTCACCGACCACTTGGCCAGCGACGACCGCGACGCCCTACGGATCGTGCGGCGTATCGTGTCGACGCTCGGGCCGCGCCTTGACCCGCCGTGGGACGTTGTCCCGACCGTCGACGCCGTGGCCGACCAGACCGAGCTCTATGACGTCGTGCCGGTCGATTCGCGGGTGCCCTACGACGTGCACGAGGTCATCACCCGAATCGTCGACGGCGGCTCGTTCGCCGAGTTCAAGGCCGACTACGGGGCCACGTTGGTCACCGGATTCGCCCGCATCCACGGCCATCCCGTCGGCATCGTCGCCAACAACGGCGTGCTGTTCTCCGAATCGGCGCTGAAAGGCGCGCATTTCATCGAGCTGTGCGACAAGCGCACGGTGCCGCTGTTGTTCCTACAGAACATCTCCGGGTTCATGGTCGGACGCGACTACGAGGCCGGCGGCATCGCCAAGCACGGCGCCAAGATGGTTACCGCCGTAGCGTGTGCGCGAGTGCCGAAGCTGACGGTCGTGATCGGCGGCTCGTACGGGGCCGGGAATTATTCGATGTGCGGACGCGCGTATTCGCCTCGCTTTTTATGGATGTGGCCCAACGCCAGGATCTCGGTGATGGGCGGCGAACAAGCGGCATCGGTACTGGCGACCGTTCGCGGTGACATGACGCCGGAACAGGAAGAGGAGTTCAAGGCGCCGATCCGCGCGCAGTACGAGCACCAGGGCAACCCCTTCTATTCCACCGCGCGGCTGTGGGACGACGGGGTGATCGACCCGGCCGACACCAGAACCGTGCTTGGGCTTGCGCTTTCGGTCGTCGGCCAGGCGCCCCTGGAACCGGTCTCCTACGGCGTCTTTCGGATGTGAGCATGACTTTCAACACTGTTCTGGTGGCCAACCGCGGCGAGATCGCCGTGCGGGTCATCCGCACGCTGCGTGAGATGGGTATCCGCTCGGTCGCCGTCTTCAGCGACGCCGACGCCAACGCCCGCCACGTTGCCGAGGCCGACATCGCGGTCGGCATCGGGCCGGCCCCGGCGCGGCAGAGCTACCTCAACATCGCCGCCGTCGTCGATGCCGCCCGCCGCACCGGCGCCCAGGCCGTCCACCCCGGATACGGCTTCCTCTCGGAGAACGCCGAATTCGCCGCCGCGCTGGACGCCGCGGGAGTCGCGTTCGTCGGTCCGCCGGTCAAGGCCATCCAGACGATGGGCGACAAGATCGCGGCCAAGACGACGGTGTCGGCGTTCGGGGTGCCTGTCGTCCCCGGCATAGCCCGGCCAGGACTGACCGACGACGAACTCGTCGCGGCGGCGGGGGATATCGGATACCCCGTGCTGGTCAAGCCCTCGGCCGGCGGCGGCGGCAAGGGCATGCGGGTCGTGCATCAACCATCTGAGTTGCCCGGCGCCCTGGCGAGCGCACGCCGAGAGGCGGGTGCGGCTTTCGGTGACGACACGCTTTTCCTCGAACGTTTCGTGCTGAACCCGCGCCACATCGAGGTGCAGGTGCTCGCCGACGGCTACGGCAACGTCGTGCACCTAGGCGAACGCGAATGCAGCCTGCAGCGGCGTCACCAGAAGGTGATCGAGGAAGCGCCATCCCCGCTGCTGGACGCCGCGACGCGGGCCCGGATCGGCGCGGCTGCATGTGATACCGCCCGCAGCGTCGACTACACCGGTGCGGGCACCGTCGAATTCATCGTGTCCGCCGACCGGCCCGACGAGTTCTTCTTCATGGAGATGAACACGCGCCTTCAGGTCGAGCACCCCGTCACCGAAATGGTCACCGGCATCGACCTCGTCGAGCAGCAGGTACGCGTCGCGGCGGGGGAGAAGCTGTCGATCTCGCAGGACGACATCACGATGACCGGACATGCCATCGAAGCACGGGTCTACGCCGAGGACCCCACGTTGGGCTTCCTGCCGACCGGCGGCGAGGTACTCGGTCTCGTCGAGCCGGAGGGCCGCGGCGTGCGGGTCGACTCCGGACTCGCCGAAGGCACCATTGTCGGCAGCGATTACGACCCGATGCTGGCCAAGGTCATCGCCCATGCCGGCGACCGGTCCGCGGCGCTGCGCACACTGGATCGCGCGTTGGTCGACACCGCAGTGCTGGGCGTGACCACCAACATCGAGTTCCTCCGCTTTCTGCTGGCCGACCCCGACGTCGTCGCCGGTCGACTCGACACAGGGTTGTTGGACCGCAGGACAACGGATTTCACCGCCGCCGAAACCGGCGACGATGAGCTGATCGCCGCGGCTGCATATAAATGGCTGCGCGGCTGGACGGCGCCGACGGGCAACCTCTGGGCGGTGCCGTCGGGCTGGCGCATCGGGACGCACGCTCCCACCGTGGTGCGCCTGCACGCGGGCGAGCGCACCGATCACGTGTACCTCACCGGCACACCAGAGGCGGCGACCGCTGTCGTCGAGGACGGTGAATCACACACGCTGACAGCGACACTCGACGCCGACCGGCTCATCGTGACGCTCGACTGCCTGCGCACCGACTACCTGGTCGCGGCCACCGACGGTCGGATCTGGCTGGCGTGCGCCGGGCACACGACGGCCATCGACGAGGTGCGCGAGGCGCCCGTGCGTCCCGACGACGAACACAGCGGCGACGCCGAACTCGTCAGCCCCATGCCCGGCGCCGTCGTCGCCGTCGGTGTCGAGAACGGCGCAACCGTCGAAGCGGGAGAGGTCGTTGTGGCGGTGGAGGCGATGAAGATGGAGCACGCCTTGACCGCACCGGTCGACGGCGTCGTACAACTACTCGTCGCCGTCGGCGATCAGGTCAAGGTAAGTCAACCGTTGGCCCTTATTACAGCAGTCGAGAAAGAGCAGTCATGAGTGATTTTCTGGCCACCGGCACCCTGCCGGACCACTATGAGCAGCTGGCCAAGACGGTGCGCGACTTTGCACAGAGTGTCGTGGCGCCGGTGGCCGCCAAGCACGACGAGGAGCATTCGTTCCCATACGAGGTGGTGTCGGGGATGGCCGACATGGGCCTGTTCGGTTTGCCGTTCCCCGAGGAGTACGGCGGCATGGGCGGCGACTACTTCGCGCTGTGCCTGGCGCTGGAAGAACTCGGCAAGGTCGACCAGAGCGTGGCGATCACGCTGGAGGCCGGAGTTTCCCTCGGGGCAATGCCGGTTTACCGGTTCGGCAACGAGGAGCAGAAGCGGGAATGGTTGCCGCTCTTGGCAAGCGGCAGGGCGCTCGGTGCCTTCGGCCTGACCGAGGCGGGCGGCGGAACCGACGCCGGCGCCACCAAGACCACAGCCAAGCTCGACGGCGATCACTGGATCATCAACGGCAGCAAGCAGTTCATCACCAACTCGGGTACCGACATCACCAAGCTGGTGACCGTCACCGCGGTCACCGGCGAAGCCAACGGCAAGAAGGAGATCTCGTCGATCCTGGTGCCGGTGCCCATCGAGGGCTTCACCGTCGAACCCGCGTACAACAAGGTGGGCTGGAACGCATCGGACACCCACCCGCTCAGCTTCGACGACGTGCGCGTGCCCGCCGAGAACCTGCTGGGTGAGCGCGGTCGCGGCTATGCCAACTTCCTGCGAATCCTCGATGAGGGTCGCATCGCGATCGCCGCGCTGTCGGTCGGCGCCGCGCAGGGCTGCGTCGACGAATGTGTGCGCTACGCCAAGGAACGTGAAGCGTTCGGCGCCGCGATCGGCACATACCAGGCCATCGCCTTCAAGATCGCGCGCATGGAGGCCCGTGCACATGTTGCGCGCACGGCCTACTACGACGCGGCCGCACTCATGTTGTCGGGCAAGCCGTTCAAGAAAGCCGCCGCCATCGCCAAGATGGTCGCCAGCGAGGCGGCAATGGACAACGCCCGCGACGCCACCCAGGTCTTCGGCGGATACGGCTTCATGAACGAATATCCGGTTGCGCGGCACTACCGCGACAGCAAGATCCTCGAAATCGGCGAAGGGACAACCGAAGTGCAGTTGATGCTGATCGCGCGGGAGTCGGGACTGTGAGTGCCGAAGGCGGTTCGCCGAAAGTCGTAGTTCAGCGGGGATTGTGGTACGAGGAGTTCGAAACCGGTGTGCGCTACCTTCACCGGCCCGGCCGCACCATCACCGAGGCGGACAACGTTCTGTTCACCACGCTGACCATGAACACCCAGGCGCTGCATCTCGACGCCGCCTTCTCCGACGCCTTGCCGCCGTTCAACCAGCGGCTGGTCAACTCGATGTTCACGCTGTCCACGCTCGTCGGCCTGTCGGTAGCCCAGCTGACCCAGGGCACGATCGTCGGCAACCTCGGCTTCGGCGAGGTGGCCTTCCCGAAGCCCCTGTTCCACGGCGACACGCTCTACGCCGAGACAGAAGTGATCGACAAGCGCGAGTCGAAGAGCCGCCCGGGCGAGGGCATCGTCACCTTCGCCCACACCGGCCGCAACCAACATGGCGACATCGTGGCGACGGCGTCACGAAAGACCATGGTGCGCAAGCGTCCTGAGGGAGATGCGCAGTGAGCCTCCAGCAGTCCGGGCCCGGGTGGCTGTTCTGCCCAGCTGACCGTCCGGAGCGATTCGATAAGGCCGCCGCGGCAGCCGACGTGGTGATCCTCGATCTGGAAGACGGTGTGGCAGCGAAGGACAGGGACGCTGCACGCGAGGCGCTTGTGCAGGCGCCGCTGGATCCCGACCGCACCGTGGTGCGAGTCAACCCCGCAGCCACCGACGACCATCAGGCCGACCTCGAGGCGCTGTCGAAGACCAAGTACACGACGGTGATGCTGGCGAAAACCGAGGACCCGCAGCAGATCCGCGACCTCGCACCGCTGGATGTCGTCGTGCTGATCGAGACACCGCTGGGCGCGGTGATGGTCAACGAGCTGGCCCGTATCGACAACGCGTACGCGCTGATGTGGGGTGCGGAGGACTTGTTCGCGGTGACGGGCGGGACGGCCAACCGATGGCCGGACGGCAGCTATCGCGACGTCGCCAAGCACGTCCGGTCACAGACCCTGCTGGCGGCCAAGGCGTATGGGCGGATGGCGCTCGATTCGGTGTACCTCGACATCAAGGATCTCGACGGGTTGCGGGTCGAGGCCGACGATGCGGTCGCCGTCGGATTCGACGCCAAGGTCGCCATCCATCCAACCCAGGTGGCGGTGATACGCGGCGCCTACGCGCCGACCGACGAGCAGGTGGACTGGGCACGGCGGGTGCTCGAGACGGCCCGCAGCGAGCGCGGCGTCTTCCAGTTCGAAGGGCTGATGGTCGATTCTCCCGTTCTTCGCCGGGCGGAGCGCATCATGGGGCTCGCCCCCACCAATCCGCTGTAAGAGATCACGCCTCTCGTGAACCGCCGCGTCGAACCCGTGCACACCTCCCGGGTCGCGGCATAATGGTGGATGCCCCAGTGCTGCGGCGAGCAGAGCGCATCGTCCAGCTGGCGCCTCACCCTGGCGCCTAGCCGGTGGCCCCTCACCAGGGGTTTGCTCTGACCGCCTCCGTGCTGAGCACCTCAGTCGCCTGACGGCGCGACCCGCCGTCAGTGACCCTAGGAGGCGGTATGGCAGGGTCCATTCAGGCACCCCTGGCGTCCTACGATGACGTCGGGCTGGAGCCGATTCAGCTGGTCGCGCCCGACGGGACGCCGACCGCCTCGCGATACCGCAGAGATCTTCCACCCGAGACACTCGCCTGGTTGTACGAGTCCATGGCCGTTACCCGGGCTCTGGACGCGGAGTTTGTCAACCTGCAGCGCCAGGGCGAATTGGCGCTGTTCGCGTCGTGTCGCGGACAGGAAGCCGCACAGGTCGGGTCGGCAGCGTGCCTACGCAAAACCGACTGGCTGTTCCCGCAGTACCGCGAGATCGGTGCATTTCTGTTGCGCGGCATCACCCCGGCGCAGATAGGCGCGGTCTGGCGGGGCCGGTGGCACGGTGGGCTCGGCTTCACCGACAAGCGCGTCGCTCCCATCGCGATTTCCATCGGCACGCACGGTTTGCATGCCGTCGGCGCGGCAATGGCCGCACAGCGCCTCGGCGAGGACTCCATCACGGTCGCGTATCTGGGTGACGGTGCCACCAGCGGGGGCGACGCCCACGAAGCGATGAATTTCGCCGCGGTGTACAAGGCGCCGTGCGTGTTCTTCGTGCAGAACAACCAGTGGGCGATCTCCGTTCCGGTCGGTCAACAGCATGCGGCGCCGTCGATCGCGCACCGGGCGATCGGCTACGGAATGCCCGGCATCCGGGTCGACGGCAACGACGTGCTGGCGTGCTACGCGGTGATGGCCGAGGCCGCAGACCGCGCCCGCGCCGGCGGCGGCCCCACGCTGATCGAAGCGGTGACCTACCGCATGGGTCCGCACACCACGTCCGATGACCCGACCCGCTACCGGTCACAAGACGAGGTCGACGCGTGGGCGGCACTGGACCCGATTTCGCGGTACCGCAACTATTTACAGAACGTCGACGCGTGGAGCGAACGGCTCGAACACCGCGTGCAGACGCGGTCTGCCCGCCTGTGCGCCGAGCTGCGCGACGCGATCATCACCACACCTGACATGGACGTCGGCGAGTTGTTCGACACCGTCTATGCGGAGATCACCCCGACGCTGCAAGCCCAGCGTGACCAGTTGGCGGCCGAGCTGGCGAAGGAGGCGGGGCAATGACACAAATCGTCGAGCGCCCAGCCGGTTTCGGGGACGACGCCCACGAACCGTCGCTGTTCACACCGGTACCCGTCGCCACGAGCCTGACCATGGTGGCGGCCATCAACCGGGCGCTGCACGACGCAATGGCCGCCGACGACCATGTGCTGGTCTTCGGTGAGGATGTCGCCAAGCTCGGCGGCGTCTTCCGCGTCACCGAGGGACTGGCCGAAACCTTCGGCGACGGGCGGTGTTTCGATACACCGCTGGCGGAGTCGGCGATCATCGGCATCGCGATCGGCTTCGCGATCCGCGGCTTTGTCCCGGTGCCCGAGATCCAGTTCGACGGGTTCTCCTACCCGGCCTTCGACCAGATGGTCAGCCACCTGGCGAAGTACCGGCTACGTACCCACGGTGAGGTCGACATGCCCGTCACGATCCGCATCCCGTCCTTCGGCGGAATCGGTGCGGTCGAACACCATTCGGAATCCACCGAAACATATTGGGCGCATACCGCCGGGCTGAAAGTCGTGGTGCCGTCGACGCCGTCGGACGCCTACTGGCTGCTGCGGCATTCGATCGCCAGCCGTGACCCGGTGGTGTTCCTGGAGCCCAAACGGCGGTACTGGCTGCGGGAAGACGTCGACATCAGCCGGCCGGGTCTGCCGATCGGCCGCGCCGCCGTGCGCCGTGTCGGCGACGACGTGACCGTGCTGACCTACGGCGGGCTGGTTCAGACCGCCTTGGCCGCAGCGGATGTCGCGTCGGAGCACTACGGCTGCAACATCGAGATCGTCGACCTACGCTCCCTGAACCCGCTGGATTTCGACACCATCGCGGCATCGGTGCGTAAGACGGGGCGCGCGGTGGTGGCGCATGAAGGAGCCCGCACGCTCGGGTTCGGCGCCGAGTTGGCGGCTCGGCTCCAGGAAGAGCTGTTCTACGACCTGGAGGCTCCGGTATTGAGGGCCACCGGATTCGACACCCCTTACCCGCCGGCGCGGCTGGAGAAATTGTGGCTGCCCGGCGTCGACCGGATCATCGATTGCGTCGAAAAGGCGATGCACGCATGACCGGGGAGGTGCGCGACTTCTTGGTACCCGACCTCGGCGAGGGTCTCGAGGACGCGACGATCACCGGCTGGAGCATCGCCGTCGGCGATGACGTCGCGCTCAACCAGACGCTGTGCAGCGTCGAGACCAATAAGGCCGAAGTCGAGATCCCGAGTCCCTATGCGGGTCGGATCGTGGAACTCGGTGGGGCAGAAGGTGAGACGCTGGCCGTCGGTGCGGTGTTGGTGCGCATCGCCACCGATGCGCCCGTTGCGACAAACGGTGCCAAGCCGACGCGAACGCCGGTGCTTGTGGGTTACGGCGCCGACGACGAGCTGGACCTCAGTCGGCGCGCACCGGCCGACGGGACCAGGCCGCGGGCCAAGCCGGCGGTGCGCAAGCTGGCCGCCGACCTGCACGTCGACCTGTCGTCGTTGATGCCAGGTTCCGGACCGGACGGAATCGTCACCCGAGAGGACGTGCTGGCAGCGGCAGGCAGCTCGGCGCCGGATTCCGGCACAGTCGATGTGCATGGTGTGCAGGCCACGATGGCACAACGGATGACATTGTCCCGAAACAAGATTCCGGATGCGCATGCCGGCGTTGTGGTCGACTGCTCGGCGCTATTGCGCGTACGCGACCGGCTTCGCGACGCCGTCGGCGACGAGGGACCGCCGATAACCCCATTTGTGTTGACGCTACGGCTGGTGACCACGGCGCTGACCCACCACCCGCTGTTCAACTCGACATGGGTGGATACCGCAGGCGGTGCGCACATCCACATTCACTCTGCCGTGCACCTCGGATTCGGTGTGGCCACACCGCGCGGGCTGCTCGTGCCCGTGGTCAAGGATGCGCAGGACAAGACGACCCGCGAGTTGGCGGCGACGGTGTCCCGTCTGGTCGACGAAGCGCGGGCGGGCACGGTGAAACCCGCTGAGCTGCAAGGTTCGACGTTCACCGTGTCGAACTTCGGCGCCCTCGGGCTGGACGAGGGCGTGCCCGTCATCAACTATCCCGAAGCCGCGATCCTGGGCATGGGCTCGTTGAAGCCGCGGCCCGTTGTCATCGATGACGCGGTGGTGGCACGCCCGACGATGACGTTGACATCCGCGTTCGATCACCGCATCGCCGACGGCGCGCAGGTGGCGTTGTTTCTTGGCGAACTGAAGCAGCTCATCGAGTCGCCGGAACTAGCGCTGCTCGACGGCTAGCTACTTGCGTTTGGCGGCCGCCAGGCGCTCGGCGAACTCCGGCGAAAGTATTGACGCCGCTTGGGGTTTGAGCTCGGTATCGACCGCGATGCGGTGCTGATCGATATCCAGGGCGCCGGGATTGGCGGTGGCCCGCATGGATGCCTTGGTGGCCAGCACGACGTCGCGGGGCGCCCCCGCCGGCCCGGCGGCCAGCTCCTTGGCGGCCGCGACGGGGTCGTCGGCGATCTCGAGGGCCAGGCCATAGCGCACCGCGGCCTCGGCGTCGAAGCGCATGCCGAACAGCAGCGACGCCCGTGCGGCCTGCACACCAACGGCGCGCTGCAGCATCCACGTCGCACCACCACCGGGATGGATACCGAGCTTCTGGAAGCGCGCATCGAACAGCGCTGCCGGGCCGGCGATGCGGACGTCGGCGGCCAGCGCGAGGTTGAGCCCCGCTCCGACCGCGGCGCCGTTGACCGCTGCGATCGTCGGCAAGAGGCAGTTGGCCACCGCGAGGAAGCCGTCGTAGATGGTGCGCAGCCCGTCCTCGGTGGCATCTCCGAGGGCGGTCAGGTCCGCGCCTGCGCAGAACGCCTTGCCTGCCCCCGTCACGATGAGGGCATGGACGTCGGTGTTGGCTTCGGCGGCGTCGACTGCCGCGCGCAGACCGGCCGAGATCTCGGCGGTGACGGCGTTGCGGCGATCGGGATCGTTGACGGTGATCAGCGCGACGCGGTTTTCGACCTCTACGAGGACACGATCGGACATCGCTTCAGGCTAGTGATCGCCTACAGGGTCGCGGTGACAGGCCCGAGGATCTGACAGTTGTCCGCGGGCAGCGTGGGAACGATGATGCCGCAGCCCCGACCACGCGATACATATGTCGCGCCCGGTTTGTACGGCCCGTTGAAATAGACCTGCGCGGTGTCGGTGCCCTGCATGCACGAGCCGCCGGGCTGGCCGGCGAGTTCCACGCACGCCACGCTCTGGTACGGGCTTGCCGCGATGCCGCAGACCGTGGACGTGACGGTGGCCGTCACCTTGCTGACACCGTCCACCTGGACGACCTGCGGCGGCGTGATCGTGAAGCCGCAGGGCGACGGTGGCCAGGGTTCGGCCTGCGCGACGCCGGCGTCGAATGTCAGCGACAGGGTCAATGCCGCCCACACAGCGACGACAAGGCGAATCATGTGTGAATCCTAGATCGCGGCGGCCCGTGAAGTCGCCAGAACTCTATTGCGGATGCGTGGCGAGATACTCGCTGACCGGAATCGGCGTATCCGAGGCGTACCCGATGGGCAGCAGCAGATCACCGGCGGTTGTCTTGAGGTAAACGTCCCACCGGTAGAACCCGGTGAACGCCGCCGGGTCCGCCGCGAGTATCGCCGCGTAATCGTTGACCGCCCGCACATAGGTCGCCGCGTGGTTGTACCGGAAGATCGCGTTATCGCGATCGGCGGCGAAATCGTTGGCGGCGAGATAGCGGCCCGCCGCCATGATGCTGTCGTGCGGAGAGTAGATGTCGCCGCCTTCGCCGTAGGCGGCGAACGTCGATGGCAGGAATTGCATGGGGCCTTGTGCGCCAGCGGAACTCGGCCCCACGACACTGCCCAGCCGCGTTTCGACCAAGTTGATCGCGGCCAGGTAGTTCCAGCCGACCCCGGACGCCGCCTCGGCGTCGCGGTAGTAGCCGAGCAGTTCATCGGCGGATGCGGGGGCCACGATGCGCCAGGCCGGGATCGTGTCCCTGACCTCCGCGAGCGCGGTGAGCTGGCGCCGCGCGTCGACGTTGAGGTCGTAGGACTGCAGCAGCTCCGGCGGGATCCGCGGACGAACGATCGCGTCCCAGTCACTGTGATAGCCGATGGCGCGGTAGGCCGCCTGCTGGCGGCGCGCCGCGGCCTGCAGCGCCGGTTCGGGCGTCGACGGGTCGCGCAGCGCGTGCTCGTCGGCGACGAGATCGTCGGCCAGCTGAGCCGGGTCCGACGCCAGGCGGGGTTGGGCGCCCTCGGGTTTGGCGTCCTCATTGTCGAGCATGGTCACGGTGGCTGGGGCCGATGCAGCCGGAGCGGGGCTCGGGGAAGCCGCAGGCGCCGACGGCGTGTCATGCGAGCAGGCGGCGACCGTGACGGCGATGCCGAGGGCTGCGACTACCCGCCAGTGATCCATCGCGACAAGAGTAAACCCCTAACCGCGGTACTGGTCGACAGCGGCGGCGTACTCGTCGAGCAACTTCAGCGATTCGTCGGTCGGAACGGTGGGCAGCAGCACCCCGACATGACCGAAGCCGAGGTCCTCGACGGCTTTCCAGTAGTCGGGCTTCACTGGTGCGCCGAACATGGCCAGCGGCACGTCGTGGTGGGCGCCGGCACGCATCTGACCGATACGTTTCTTCAGCGCTTCCACCGGACTCGGGTTCGAGATCCAGCCGGCCTTATGCCTGATCACCCGCTTGACGGTGGCGTCGGAGTCACCGCCGATGAGAATCGGCGGATGCGGTTTCTGCACGGGTTTGGGCCGCAGATATGACGGCTCGAAGTCGACGTAGCGGCCGTGGTACTCGGCGGGCTCCCGGGTCCACAGGGCCACGATGGCTTCGATGCGTTCGTCGAGAAGCGCGCCGCGAGTCTTCGGGTCGGTGCCGTGGTGGCGCAGCTCCTCGATGTTCCAGCCGGCGCCCACGCCGAACACGAACCGACCGCCCGAGATCAGGTCGATGCTGGCGGCCTCTTTTGCCGTGATGATGGGATCGCGCTGGATCAGCAGCGCGATGCCGGTGACGAGTTCGATCGTCGAGGTCACCGCAGCGGCGGCGGCGAGCGTGACGAACGGGTCGAGGGTTCGGTAGTAGTGCGGCGGCAGTTCGCCCCCCATGGGGTAGGGCGTTTGGCGGCTCGCCGGAATGTGCGTGTGCTCCGCGATCATCAGCGAGTCGAAGCCCCGTTCCTCGATTGCGCGTGCCAGCGTCACCGTGTCGATGGTGTCGTCGTTGACGAAGGTCGAGATGCCGAACTTCACTGTCGCCTCCAGGTTGTCGGTTCCTGCGACGTTCCGACGCCCGCGATGCCGTGGGTATTCCCATCGTCTGTCGAAGCGATGGGAGACTGGGCCGGTGGGGGATCGTGATCGCGACGAGTCGGGCAGGGCGCGCAACCTTCGACCCCGCGATGCGCTGGGGCGGCCGTTGCCGCACGGCAGTGCCGGGGTCAGCCGGATCCCCGACGATCTGATGCTCTCGGCCGCGGATTCGCTGCGCTACGCCCAGGAGCTTCTGGACGAGGGGTTGGCGTTCAATGCGCACGAGGTGTTGGAGGCGGCGTGGAAGAACGCGCCGCATGCCGAACGCGCGATGTGGCAAGCGTTGGCCCAGTTGGCAGTTGGCATCACCCACATCCAGCGCGGCAACAGCGCCGGCGCGCAATCGGTGCTGCGGAGGGCCGCCGACGGACTGATTAGCAGCCGCGAGAACAGCGCACACGGTGTCGACGTCGATGTCCTGGTCGTCCATGCCGAAACGCTGATCGCCGATCTGGTTCGCGGCGCGGACATTTCGCCGCAGCGGTTGCGGCCGCGGCTACACACGTCCCGCCCGTGATTGGCGCTCGCCGCGCTGCGACACTAGTTTTCTCGGGGTGATGTCCTCAGCTGCCGGTGCAGTCGCGCGATGGTGTGTCCCCTTCTTGACGGTTGCGGCCATTGCCGCCCTGGTTACGACCTCGGATGTTTCCAGCCCTGAGGTTCGCCTCGTCGACGAGGCCAATCCGCTGGCCGGACGCCCCCTCTACGTAGATCCCAACTCGGCGGCCATGCGCGCCGCGCGCAGTGCTGATCCACCGAGCCCCCAACTCGACGCGATCGCCAACACCCCGCAGGCCTGGTGGATCGACCAGGCGTTTTCTCCGTCCGCAGTCGCCGGTCGTGTGGCCGGGTATGCGGGCGCCGCGCAGGCGGCGGGAGCCATGCCGGTGTTCGCGCTGTATGCCATTCCGCATCGGGACTGCGGCAGCTATGCGGCGGGCGGATTCTCGTCGGGCGCCGAGTACAAGGCGTGGATCGACGGCGTCGCTAGCGGGCTGGGCTCCTCACCGGCGACGATCATCCTCGAGCCGGATGCGCTCGCGATGGCCGACTGCCTGTCGGCGGAGCAGCGCCAGGAGCGCTTCGATCTGATCAACTACGCGGTCGACGCGCTGACCCGCGACCCCGCCGCGGCCGTCTACATCGACGGCGGGCACTCGCGCTGGGTCGGCGCCGAGGACATGGCCGGGCGGCTCAACCAGGCCGGTATCGCCAAGGCCAGCGGTTTCAGCCTCAACACGTCGAATTTCTTCACCACAGAAGAGGAAATCGGTTACGGGGACACGATTTCTGGCCTCACCAACGGCGCGCATTACGTTATCGACACGTCCCGCAACGGCGCCGGTCCGGCCGACGATCCGCTGTACTGGTGCAATCCCAGCGGGCGCGCACTCGGTGCCGCGCCCACAACGGAGACGGCGAGCCCGAACGTCGACGCCTACCTCTGGGTCAAGCGTCCCGGCGATTCCGACGGTTCCTGCGGACGCGGAGAACCGGGGCCGGGCAACTTCATGAAACAGGCCGCGATCGAGCTGGCCCGCAACGCGGGGCGGTAGTCGGCGCTACCGCTGCGGCGGAGCCGGCGGCGGCCGATGGTGAACGGGGGCGGGCGCCCTGAACGGCCTCGTCGGCGCTGACGCCCATGCCGGCGCCGCGGGAGCGCGGAACCGAGTGGTGGGCGCGGTGGACAGCGTGGACATCGCCCCGAGCTTGAGGGGCCGTGGCCCGTCGCCGGTCTCGATGCGCTCCGCAAGCACCCCGCGGGCGACGCGCTCGAACGCGCCCTGCACCCGCATCCGGTCGGGCCGGGTCTCGAACTCGGGTTGTTCGGCGAGCGTATCGGCGATCCACTTCGAGATGACGCCGCGCGCGTGGTTGATCTCCGTCGCTCCTCTCGGTGTGAGCGTGAACAGATCGCCCGTTCGGGTGGCGTACCCGGTGGACACCAGGCGGTCGAAGGTGGGCTCGAGTACTTGGCGTGGGACGGAGCGGCCTTCGGCGATGTCGTCGAGGTTCGCCGTGCCCGTGACCGAGATATGTCGGTACACCAGCATCAGCGCCCACAGCCGGGCGGGATCGAGGTGGCTGGGTGTCGCCTGGGCGAGCGCGTCGAGATCGACGCCGCGGGTGCGTTGGAGCAGCCGGCCGACGGAGATCTCCAGCAGCTGCTCGGGCGACTGGTTGGTGGGCATGCCGAAGCCCTCACCGAGATCCATGCTGCCGCTAGCGGCTGCGTCGCGCAGCGGGACCTGCTTGAGGAACAGCGCGAGGACGAATCCGACGACGGCGAACGGAACCGCGCAGACGAACACTCGGCTCAGTGAGTCGGCGTAGGCGTCGATGATCGGTGCTGCGACCTCGGCGGGTAACCGGTGTAGTGCTTGGGGCGACGTGGCCGCTTCGGCAGGGGCCCGGCTGATCGTCATCGCGGCGGGCAGCCGGTCACTGAGAAAGTTGGTGAACAGCGAACCGAAGATCGCCGCCCCGAACGAACTGCCGATGGTGCGGAAGAACGTCACTCCGGAGGTGGCCACGCCCAGATCCTCGAAGTCCACGGTGTTCTGCACGACCAGCACGAGGACCTGCATGCTCAGACCGATTCCGGCGCCCAGTACTACCAGATACAGCGACTGCAGCAGGGTCGAGGTGTGGGAGCCCATCGTCGACAGCAGCAGAAAGCCGAGCGCCATCACGGCGGTGCCGGCGATCGGGAAGATCTTGTACCGGCCGGTGCGGCCGACGATCACACCGCTGCTCAGCGAGGTCGTCAGCAGCCCGAGCACCATCGGCAGCGTGCGCAGCCCCGACGCCGTTGCGGATACGCCGTCGACGAACTGCATATAGGTCGGCAGGAAGGTGAGCGCGCCGAGCATCGCGAAACCGACGACGAAGGACAGCACCGAACAGACGGCAAACACGGGGTTGGCGAACAGCCGGATGGGCAGGATCGGCTCAGCGGCGCGCCGCTCGACCATGACGAAGGCCGCCAACGCGGCCACCGACGCGACGAACAGCCCGATGATTAGCGGCGAGCCCCATGCATACGTGCTTCCGCCCCAGCTGGTGGCCAGCGTTAGACCCGCCGCGCCGAGCCCGACCAGGACGATGCCGCCGTAGTCGAGGACGGCCCGCGCGGTCCGTCCGAGTTCGGGGATGGCGGCGGCGGCGATGATGACGACCACGATGGCCACCGGCACGTTGATCCAGAACGCCCACCGCCAGCTCAGGTGGTCGGTGAAGAAGCCGCCGAGCAACGGGCCGATGACGGTGGTGACGCCGAACACCGCTCCGAGGGCGCCTTGGTAGCGGCCGCGTTCGCGGATAGGGATCACCTGCCCGATGACTGCGACTGCGGTCACGGTGATGGCTCCGCCGCCCATGCCTTGCAGGGCCCGCGATGCGACCAGCATGCCCATCGATTGGGACAGGCCGCAGAGCACAGAACCGGCCAGGAACAACAGGATGGCGACCTGGAATATCGCCTTGCGGCCAAAGGTGTCGCCGAGCTTGCCGACGATCACCGTCACGATCGTTGACGCCAGCAGATAACTGGTCACCACCCACGCCTGATGCCCTGCACCGCCGAGGTCAGCCACGACCGTTGGCAGCGCGGTCGCGACGATCGTCTGATCGAGGGCGGCAAGCAACATGCCCAGCACCACCGCAAGGAAGATGATGTTGCGCCGTTGTGGATCGACGTATGGCGGCTCAGCGTCCCGTGGTGGCTGCGCGACTGCCGCGCCATTGGGCCGTGTCACCGAAATCTGCGTCCTGTCCTGTAGGGGAAGTCGATCGTGGGCGTACCCGCGCGAGCGCTCGACGACACCGCGACCTATCGGATCGGCAGTCCGGTTACAGCCCGGGCGATCACCAGCCGCTGAATCTCGCTGGTGCCTTCGAAGATGGTGAAGATCTTCGCATCGCGGTGCATGCGCTCGACCGGGTAGTCGCGGGTGTAGCCGTTGCCGCCGAGAATCTGGATGGCCTCGTCGGTGACGTAAACCGCGGTTTCGCTGGCGACGAGTTTGGCCATCGAGCCCTCGGCCGCATCGAAGGCTTTGTTGTTGCGGGCCATCCATCCCGCCCGCCACACCAGCATGCGCGCTGCGTCGATCCGGCTCTTCATATCGGCGAGTTTGAATGCGACCGCCTGGAATTCGCCGATGCGGCGACCGAATTGTTCACGCTGACAGGCATAGTCGAGCGCGTACTCGTAGGCGGCGCGGGCGACACCGACGGCCATCGCACCGACCGTGGGCCGCGTCCGCTCGAAGGTCTTCATCGCGGCCTGCCCGCGCGTGGATGAGCCCGACTTGGCGCGGGCGATGCGCTGTTCGAATTTTTCCCGGCCGCCCAGAATCATGTCTTCGGGCAGGCGGACGTTCTCGAGTACCACTTCGGCGGTGTGCGAGGCGCGGATGCCGTGCTTTTTGAACTTCTGCCCTTGGGACAAGCCCGGGGTGTCAGCCGGGATGATGAACGTCGCCTGGCCACGTGAGCCGAGATCGGGGTACACCGATGCGACGACGACGTGCACGTTGGCGATGCCGCCATTGGTCGCCCACGTCTTCGTGCCGTTGAGGACCCATTCACCGGCGGCCTCGTCGTAGCGTGCCCGGGTGCGGATCGCGCCGACGTCGGATCCCGCGTCGGGCTCGGACGAGCAGAAGGCGCCCAGCTTCGGGTCAGCCGGCGTCCCGAACATCTCGGGAAGCCATTGACCGACCTGTTCGGGAGTTCCATTACCCGCCAACGCTGCCGCAGCGAGCCCGGTGCCCAAGATGGACAGTGCGATGCCGGCATCGCCCCAGAACAGCTCTTCGAACACAGTCAGCATGCCGAGCCCACTCGGTTCGGCGGCTTGTTGGGCGAACAGTTCCGGGGAGTAGAGGCCGACCTTGGCGGCTTCTTGGATGACGGGCCACGGCGTTTCCTCGCGTTCATCCCACTCCGCGGCGGCCGGGCGGACCACCTCGGCGGCGAACTGATGGACCCAGTCGCGTATCTCGATCACGTCGTCGCTTGGTTGCAGTGAGAAAGTCACGTCCGCTCCTTAGAGATGGTGAACGGCGCCTCCGGCAGGACTCGAACCTGCGACCGACCGCTTAGAAGGCGGTTGCTCTATCCGCTGAGCTACGGAGGCAGCGCGCGCGGAGAGTCTATCTTGCGGGCATAAAAGGTCCTCCGCGGCGAGTTGTGGCGGGCTAGCGTGGGTACTGCATGTGCGAATACGGGTGGGAGGAGCAGTGTCTATGGCGGGGTGGGCGCAGCCATGATTGATGTGCCTGAATCGGACTACAACGGACTGCCGGAAGAACTCAGCCCCGTCGACCAGATCCTGCATCGCGGCGAAGCGAACCCCCGCACCCGCTCGGGAATCATGACCGTCGAGGTCCTCGACACCACACCCGACTGGCAACGGCTGCGGACCCGCTTCGAGCACGCGTCACGCAAGGTGGTGCGGTTGCGTCAGAAGGTCGTCATGCCGACGCTGCCGACGGCGCCCGCTCGCTGGGTCATCGATCCGGATTTCAACCTCGACTTCCACGTCCGCCGCGTCCGCGCCGCAGAACCGGGCACCCTTCGAGAGGTGCTCGATCTCGCCGAGGTCGCGCTGCAGTCGCCGCTCGACATCTCGCGGCCGCTGTGGACCGCCACGCTCGTCGAGGGGCTGGCCGGTGGCCGGGCCGCCTTGATGATGCACTTCAGTCACGCCATCACCGACGGCGTCGGCGGCGTCGAGATGTTTGCCAACCTCTACGACCTCGAACGCGATCCCGAGCCCGAACCCGCACCACCCCTGCCGATCCCACAGGACCTGTCGCCGAACGACCTTATGCGCGAAGGATTCAACCGGCTTCCCGGCGCAATCGTCGGTGGGGTGGGAAAGGCGCTCGTCGGTGCCGCACAGGCCGTGGGCAGCGTGATCCGCTCACCGGTCTCATCGCTCGGCGGCGCCGTGGAATACGCGATCTCTGGGACCCGTGTCGTCACACCGGCGGCCGAACCGTCTCCGGTGCTGCGGCGCCGGAGCCTGTCGTCGCGCAGCGACGCCGTCGACATCGAGTTCGGTGACCTGCACCGGGCAGCCAAAGCCGCTGGTGGTTCGATCAACGACGCCTACCTGGCGGGACTGTGCGCTGCGTTGCGGCTTTACCACGAACACATGGGCGTACCCATCGACACCCTGCCGATGGCAATACCGGTCAACATGCGTTCAGACAACGACCCCGCGGGCGGAAACCGTTTCACCGGAGTCAATCTCGCCGCACCGATCGGCGTCGTCGACCCGGTGCGGCGGATCCAGAGCATCCGCTCCCAGATGACGCGTAAGCGGGAAGAACGCGCCGCCAACATGGTCGGCGTGATCGCACCGTTTATCAGCCTGCTGCCCGACACCGTGTTGGAGGGAATGGCCGGATCGATCGTGAACTCCGATGTGCAGGCCAGCAACGTGCCCGTCTACGCTGGCGATACCTTCATCGCGGGCGCGAAAATCCTGCGGCAGTACGGGCTTGGGCCGTTGCCCGGTATCGCGATGATGGTCGTGCTGATCTCGCGGGCCGGCTACATCACGGTGACCGCCCGTTACGATCGCGCCGCGGTCACGGACGGCGACTTCTTTGCCCGCTGCCTGCAGGCAGGGTTCGACGAAGTACTGGCTCTCGGCGGTGAAGTCCGTTCCGTCCCAGCCTCATTCACGGTTGACGAGGATGCACCACCACCGCCCTCACCGAACGGAAGCAGCGTTCGATGACCGCCGCCGACGGCCAGGCACCACGACGGGCCAACCCGCGGACATTGCGGCTGCCCGGATCGGTTGCCGAAATCCAGGCCAGCCCGGCGGGTCCTCACATCGGCGCGTTCTTCGACCTCGACGGCACCCTCGTCGCCGGGTTTACCGGTGTCATCATGACCCGAGATCGGTTGCGGCGCGGCCAGATGGGCGTCGGTGAGTTCATCGGTATGGTGCAGGCCGGGCTGAACCACCAGCTCGGCCGGTCGGAGTTTGAGGACCTCATCGGTAAGGGCGCCCGGATGTTGCGGGGCAGTTCGCTGGGCGACATCGACGAACTCGCCGAGCGGCTGTTCATGCAGAAGGTGATTGGCCGGATCTACCCCGAGATGCGCGATCTGGTGCGCGCGCACATGGAGCGCGGCCACACCGTCGTGCTCAGTTCGTCGGCGTTGACGGTTCAGGTGGAGCCCGTCGCGCGCTTCTTAGGCATCAAGAACGTGTTGAGCAACAAGTTCGAGACCGACGACAACGGCCTGATCACCGGTGAGGTGAAGCGGCCGATCATCTGGGGTCCGGGCAAGGCCAGGGCGGTGCAGAAGTTCGCCGCCGAACGCGATGTCGACCTGTCGAAGAGCTACTTCTACGCCGACGGCGACGAGGACGTCGCGCTGATGTATCTCGTCGGCAATCCGCGGCCCACCAACCCGGCGGGCAAGCTCGCCGCCGTGGCGGCCAAAAGGGGCTGGCCCGTATTGCGATTCAGCAGCCGCAGCGGCAGCAACCCGGTGTCGCAGCTGCGCACCGCGGCGGGCGTGGCATCCATGGTTCCCATCGCGGCGGGCGCGGTCGGGTTGGGTCTGCTGACGCGTAACAGGAGAACCGGAGTCAACTTCTTCACGTCGGCGTTCGGCCGCGCCCTGCTGACCGCCACCGGCGTCAACATCAACCTGCTGGGCAAGGAGAACCTGACCAAGAAACGGCCCGCGGTGTTCATCTTCAACCACCGCAACCAGGTGGACCCGGTCATCGCGGGCCGGCTTGTGGAGACCAACTTCACCTCCGTCGGCAAGAAGGAACTGGAGAACGACCCGATCGTCGGCACGCTGGGCAAGGTGATGGACGCCGCGTTCATCGATCGTGACAACCCGAAGGCCGCGATTGAGGGTCTCAAGAAGGTGGAATCGCTTGCCAAGAAGGGCATTTCGATCCTCATCGCGCCCGAGGGCACCCGCCTCGACACCACCGAGGTCGGTCCCTTCAAGAAGGGGCCCTTCCGTATCGCAATGTCCGCCGGAATCCCGATCGTGCCCATCGTCATCCGCAACGCCGAGGTCATCTCGGCGCGCGACTCCACGACCTTCAATCCCGGCACCGTCGACGTGCTGGTCTATCCACCGATCCCCACTGACGACTGGACCGTCGACAACCTGGCGGACAAAATCGAAGACGTGCGTCAGCTGTATCTCGACACGCTGAAAAGCTGGCCGTACGAATCAGTTCCGAAGATCGGGCCGTACGCGCGGGGCCGAAGTGCCAAGAAAGCACCTGCCAAGAAGGCCGAAAAGGCTGCGACGGCAAAGAAAACGGCCGCAAAGAAAACGACTGCGGTGAAGGCAACGGCGAAGAAGACGGCGGCCAAAAAGACACCCGCCAAGAAGACGCCGGCCAAAAAAGCCGCCGCCAAGAAGGGACGGCCGTGACCGTCGACCCGATGGCCTCGTTCACTCCCGACGGGGACGCGTTGGTGCTGGCCTCGGTGTCATCACCCGCCGAGCGGGAGATGTTGAGCGACTGGCTGCAAGAGCAACGACGTGAGCACCCCGAGTCGAAGGTGTCCGTGCTCGAGATACCGGCGGGCGACCCGCCGCCGAGCGTGCTGGCGCAACTGGTGCAGGAACTCGAGGCCGACGAAGACCGCACAGTGGTTCCGGTGCGGGTCTTCTGGGTGCCCGGTGGCCTGCCGACGCGGTCCAAGGTCGTCGCCCTGATTTCCGGTCGCGACACCTACCGGCCGCCGGAAGTCCTGCAACGCCGCATTCTCAAGAGAGACCCGTCACGCGCACGGGTGGTGGCGGGCGAGGCCGCCAAGGTCTCCGAGCTTCGCAAGCAGTGGAACGACAATACCGTTGCCGAAAATCCGCGTGAGCTGGCGCATTTCGTGCTGCGCCGGGCACGTCTGGCCATCGAGCGGGTCGAGCTGCGCCTCCTCGGGCCCGAATACAAATCTCCCCAGCTGATCAAGCCGGAGATCCTGGCGTCGTCGCGGTTCCGCAAGGGACTCGAAAAGATACCCGGCGCCACGCTGGAAGCAGCGGGAGAAATGCTCGACGAGCTGAGCACCGGTTGGAGCCGCTTCTCCGTCGACCTCATCCCGTCCCTGGGACGCGCGATCTTCAGCCGCGGGTTCGACCCCAACATCGACTACGACCGCGCTGAGATCGAGAACATGCGCCACGCCTTGGAGACTCATCCGGCGGTGCTGCTGTTCTCGCACAGGTCGTATCTCGACGGCGTCATCGTGCCGGTTGCCATGCAGGAGAACAGGTTACCGCCCGTCCACACCTTCGCGGGCGTCAACTTGTCGTTCGGGTTCATGGGGCCGTTGATGCGTCGCTCCGGCGTCATCTTCATCCGGCGTAAGCTCGACGACCCGCTGTACAAGTACGTGCTTCGGCAGTTCGTCGGCTACATCGTCGAAAAGCGGTTCAACCTCAGCTGGTCGATCGAGGGCACCCGCTCGCGGACCGGAAAGATGTTGCCGCCCAAGCTTGGTCTGATGAGCTATGTCGCCGATGCCTACCTCGAGGGGCGCAGCGACGACATCCTGTTGCAGCCAGTGTCAATCAGCTTCGATCAGCTGCACGAGACCGCCGAATACGCCGCCTACGCCCGCGGTGGGGAGAAGACGCCAGAGGGGCTGTCGTGGCTTTACAATTACATCAAGGCCCAGGGCGAACGCAGTTACGGCAAGATTTATGTCCGCTTTCCCGAAGCGGTGTCGATGCGCGACTATCTGGGCGAGCCCGGCGGTCCGATATCCCGCGATGATGACGCCAAACGCCTTGCTATGCAGAAGATGGCGATCGAAGTATCGTGGCGCATCCTGCGCGCCACACCCGTGAACGCGACTGGCTTGGTGTCGGCGTTGCTGCTGACCACTCGCGGCATCGCGTTGACGCTGGACCAGCTGCATCACACTCTGCAGGACTCGCTCGATTACCTGGAGCGCAAGCGAAATCCGGTGACCAACAGCGTGTTGCGGTTGCGGACCGCCGATGGAGTGCGCGCTGCTTTGGACGCGCTGTCCAACGGCCATCCGGTGACATGCGTCGAGGGTGGCCGCGAGCCGGTCTGGCGGATTGCGCCGGAGCAGGAGCATGAGGCGGCCTTCTACCGCAACACGATCATCGACGCGTTTCTGGAGACAGCGATCGTCGAGATGGCGCTGGTGTACTCCGCGCGCGCCGACGGAAATCGGTTGAAAGCGTTCTGGGATCAGGCGTTGCGGCTGCGGGATCTGTTGAAGTTCGACTTCTACTTCGCGGACTCGACGGCGTTTCGAGAGCACCTGGCCGAGGAGATGGCCTGGAACGACAACTGGGAGGACTGCGTCGCCGCCGGTGGCGAGAAGGTCTTCGCCTTGCTGCGGGCCAAGCGACCGTTGATCGCCCAGGCCGTGCTGCGCCCCTACTTCGAGGCATACGAGATCGTTGCCGATGTGTTGTGCGGCGAGCCAGCCGAAATCGACGAGAAGGAGCTCACGAAGAAGGCGCTGGGCCTCGGCAACCAGTACGTCGCGCAGAACCGCGTCCGCACCACCGAGTCGGCCTCGGCACTGCTGTTCGCGACTGCGCGCCAGGTTTTAGCCGACCAGCACCTGCTGGAGCCGGCCGCCGACCTCTACGAGCGCCGAACCGCCTTCCGCGATGAGCTGCGCGCCGTCTTGCGTGATCTCGACACCGTCGAGCAGCTCGCCCGCGAACAGTTCTACGCCCGCGAGGCCGAGCGTCGCGCCCTGCGCGAGGCAGCGGAGTAGCCAGCCATACGCTGGGTGCATGACGGTCACGTCGGCCCGGAGAGTGCGCGCGGTGTGGCCCGTGCTCGTCGGCGTCGCGCTGCTGAGCGGGGTCACGGCAGCGAGCCTGGCCGCGTTGACGCTGGCCGACGCGCTGACCGCGACGGGCCTGCCCGATCCGGGTCCGGTTACCACGTACGGGCTGCCGTTCGTGCGGGCGGCGGGGGAGATCGCCGCGGTTGTCGCGGCGGGATCGTTCATGTTCGCCGCGTTCATGGTGCCGCCGCAGCGCAGCGGCGTGCTGGACGTCGACGGCTACCGAGCGCTGCGGCTGGGCACCGTCGCGTCGGCCGTATGGACGGTGGCCGCGGTGCTGCTGGTGCCGCTGACCGTCTCTGACGTCACGGGTCAGCCGCTGGCGTCTCGGCTGCGTCCGTCGGATATCTGGTCGGTCGCTAGCCTGGTCGAGACCGCGGGGGCGTGGCGATGGACGGCGCTGCTGGCGGCGATCGTCACCGTCGCGAGCATCCCGGTGCTGCGCTGGTCGCCGGTGCCGCTGCTGTTCGCGGGCGCCTTGATCACACTGCTTCCGCTGGGGCTGACCGGACACTCCTCGACGGGCGGCTCGCACGACCTGGCCACCAACAGCCTGCTGATCCACTTGATCGCCGGCGCGGTGTGGGCCGGCGGCCTGCTGGCGCTGCTGGTGCATGCGCTGCGGGGCGGCGGGCACGCCGACCTTGCGGCGCGCCGATTCTCGGCCATTGCCGTGTGGTGCTTTGTGGCGATGGCGCTCAGCGGCGTGGTCAACGCGCTGGTACGGATGCGACCCGCCGAGTTGTTCGACGGTGGATACGGTCTGTTGGTCGTCGCCAAGGCCGTCGCGCTGTGCACGCTCGGCGCCATCGGGTGGCGTCAGCGGCGCAGCGGCGTCGCGGCGCTGCAGGCCGACTCGCAGGCCCGTGCCGCCCTGATTCGGCTGGCGATCGTCGAGGCCGTCGTCTTCGGCCTGACCTTCGGCGTCGCGGTGGCGTTGAGCCGCACCCCACCGCCGCCACCGCCGATCTTCAATCCCTCGATCCCGGCGATCGAGATCGGCTATGACTTCGCGGGGCCGCCGACGGTGGCGCGGGTGCTGTTGGACTGGCGCTTCGACCTGATTTTCGGGACCGCGGCGATCGTCTTGGCGCTGGTCTATCTGGCGGGGGTGCGACGGCTGCGACGGCGCGGCGACGCCTGGGCGACCGGACGGATCGTGGCGTGGCTGCTCGGCTGCGTGGTGTTGTTGTTCACCACGTCATCGGGTGTGGGCCGGTATATGCCTGCGATGTTCAGCATGCACATGGCCGCGCACATGCTGCTGTCGATGCTGACGCCGATCCTGCTGGTCCTCGGTGCGCCCGTGACGTTGGCGTTGCGGGCACTGCCGACGGCGGGGACGACGGAGCCGCCGGGTCCGCGCGAATGGCTTCTGGCGGCGCTGCATTCGCGTGTGTCGCGGTTCTTCACCAACCCGATCGTCGCGACGGTCATCTTCGTCGCCGGGTTCTACGGCCTGTATTTCGGCGGGATTTTCGACGCGGCGGTTGACAGCCATGCTGCACATGTCGCGATGAACCTGCATTTTCTGCTGAGCGGATACCTGTTCTATTGGGTGGTCATCGGCGTCGACCCCACGCCGCGGCCGATTCCGCCGCTGGGCAAGGTGGGCATGGTGTTCGCCTCGCTGCCGCTGCACGCGTTCTTCGGTGTGGTGCTGATGAGCACCAACAGCGTGCTGGGGGAGAGCTTCTACAAGTCTCTTCAATTGTATTGGCACACAGACCTTCTCGGCGATCAGAAGTTGGGCGGTGGAATCGCGTGGTCGGCCGGTGAAGTTCCGCTGGTCGTGGTGATGATCGCGTTGCTGGTGCAGTGGACGCGCAGTGACCGGCGCACGGCTAAACGGCTGGACCGGGCCGCCGACCGCGACGACGACGCCGAACTGGCCGCCTACAACGCGATGCTGGCCGAGCTGGCCAAGAGGGACGCTCGCTGAGTCTGCTTCGTCGCGAAACGGAATTCCTGCACTAAAAGTGCGAGTAGGGGCGTGCGGGAATTCCGTTTCGGCGATCAAGGCCTGATGCCCATCCACAGTCGGCGCTTCATCCACAGGTACTTGTCGACTGCCGGCCACATCGCAGCCGTTTGTCGGCGCCGAGCGGATGAATGGCCCGTGTAGGGCGAAAGCCACAGCACATCGAAAGGACAAGTCATGTTCGAGACACCGATCACCGTCGTCGGCAACATCATCACCGACCCGATCCTGCGCCGGGTCGGCGACCAGTCGGTCTACAAATTCCGGGTGGCCAGCAATTCACGCCGCCGCAGCGCCGATGGCACGTGGGAGCCCGGCAATTCCTTGTACGTCTCGGTCAACTGCTGGGGAAAGCTGGTCACCGGTGTCGGGGCTTCGCTTGTGAAGGGTGATCCCGTCATCGTGGTGGGATACGTGCACACCAGCGAGTACGACGACCGGGACGGGAACCGGCGTTCGTCGTTGGAACTGCGGGCCACGGCGGTCGGGCCCGACCTGTCGCGCTGCACCACCCGAATCGAGCGACAGAAGTCGGCTGGGAGCAGTGCCGATACCGCCGACAAGGACGACGACTCCGCAGATGACGACGAATCGGCTGAGTCCGACGAGACTGTCGCCGGGAGGGTGCTGCCCGTGTCGGCGTGAACAGCGCCGGCGCTGACGGCGAGGTCGGGGCGGCCAGCGTCCGCGCATAGGATGGTCCGCGAGCACCGAGACCAGAGAGGCGCGACAACTTCCATGGCCGATTTCATCTACACGATGCGGAAGGTCCGCAAGGCGCACGGCGACAAGGTCATCCTTGACGACGTCACCTTGAACTTCCTTCCCGGCGCGAAGATCGGCGTGGTCGGTCCGAACGGCGCGGGTAAGTCCAGCGTTCTGAAGATCATGGCCGGCCTCGACCAGCCCAACAACGGCGACGCGTTCCTGCAGCCGGGCGCCACCGTCGGCATCCTGCAGCAGGAGCCGCCGCTGAACGAGGAGAAGACCGTCCGCGGCAACGTCGAGGAGGGCCTGGGCGAGATCAAGGTCAAGCTCGACCGCTTCAACGAGGTGGCCGAGCTGATGGCCACCGACTACTCCGACGAGCTGATGGAGGAGATGGGCAAGCTGCAGGAGGAGTTGGATCACGCCGACGCATGGGACCTCGACTCGCAGCTCGAGCAGGCGATGGACGCGTTGCGCTGCCCACCGCCCGATGAGCCGGTCACCCACCTGTCCGGTGGCGAACGGCGCCGCGTCGCGCTGTGCAAGCTGCTGCTGTCCAAGCCCGACCTGCTGCTGCTCGACGAGCCGACCAACCACCTCGATGCCGAGAGCGTGCAGTGGCTCGAGCAGCACCTCGCCGACTACAACGGCGCCATCCTCGCCGTCACGCACGACCGGTACTTCCTGGACAACGTCGCCGAGTGGATCCTCGAACTCGACCGCGGCCGGGCCTACCCGTACGAGGGCAACTACTCCACGTATCTGGAGAAGAAGGCCGAGCGGGTCGCGGTGCAGGGCCGCAAAGACGCCAAGCTGCAGAAGCGCCTGCAGGAAGAGTTGGCGTGGGTGCGTTCGGGCGCCAAGGCCCGGCAGGCCAAGAGTAAGGCCCGGCTGCAGCGCTACGAGGAGATGGCGGCCGAAGCGGAGAAGACCCGCAAGCTGGATTTCGAGGAGATCCAGATCCCGACGGGCCCGCGGCTGGGCAGCGTCGTCGTGGAGGTCGAGCACTTGGACAAGGGCTTCGACGGCAGGCCGCTGATCAAGGATCTGTCGTTCACGCTGCCCCGCAACGGCATCGTCGGCGTCATCGGTCCCAACGGCGTCGGCAAGACCACGCTGTTCAAGACCATCGTCGGGCTCGAGCAGCCCGACAGCGGCACCGTCAAGATCGGCGAGACCGTCAAGCTCAGCTACGTCGACCAGAGCCGGTCGGGCATCGACCCGAAAAAGACAGTGTGGGAGGTGGTCTCCGATGGGCTCGACTACATCGAAGTCGGCCAGAACGAGATCCCGTCGCGCGCGTATGTGTCGGCGTTCGGCTTCAAGGGTCCCGATCAGCAGAAGCCGGCGGGTGTGCTGTCCGGCGGTGAACGCAACAGGCTCAACCTCGCGCTCACGCTGAAAGAGGGCGGCAACCTGATCTTGCTCGACGAGCCGACCAACGACCTCGACGTCGAGACGCTGAGCTCGCTGGAGAACGCTCTGGAGAAGTTCCCCGGCTGCGCAGTGGTCATCTCCCACGACCGCTGGTTCCTGGACCGCACCTGCACCCACATCCTGGCCTGGGAAGGCGACAGCGATAACGAGGCCAAATGGTTCTGGTTCGAGGGCAACTTCGCGGCCTACGAAGAGAACAAAGTGGAACGACTTGGTATCGAAGCTGCACGACCGCACAGGGTGACCCACCGCAGGCTCACACGCGACTAGTGTCGCCACTGGCGCAGCGGTGAGTCAGGAGCGAGCGGCATGACGGTCAATCCGGGGCCGGGGGCAATCGACGGCCCGACCCAACTCACGGTCGCGCCCGCGACGCTGGACAAACTCGCCCGGGCCTACATCGCCACCTACCACGGTCCGCACGGCGACGCGCCCGTCGCCGACGCCGTGACCGGCCCCATCGACATGTCGGCCGCGGGGAAGCTGATGTCGCCGAATCTGCTGGCCGCGCACTACCGGCTGGGGAGGCGGCGCCAACCCGGTCAGACGCTCGCAGAGGTATACGCCGACAACGAGGCCGGCTTCGGGTCGGCCATGCAGATCGTCACCGACTACGCCCCCATGCTGATGGATTCCGTGACGGTCCTGCTGCACCGGCTCGGCGTTGCGTACAAGGCGATCATGAACCCGATCCTGCGGGTACGGCGCGGCGCGAACGGCGAGCTGCTCGACATCCAGCCTGCCTCGGAGTCACCCAACTTCCGCGACGCCGTCGACGAGGCGTGGATCCACATCGAACTGAGCTCGTCCGCCGACCCTAAGGCACTCACCGAGGTCAAGCAGCTGCTGCCCAGCGTGCTCGCCGACGCGCGTCAGGTCTCGCTCGACTCACGCGCGCTGACCGGCACCCTGCTGGGCCTGGCCAATGAGATCGACAACGATCCGGAGGGACGGTTTCCCGGCGCCGACCGCAAGGACGTCGCCGCGTTGTTGCGCTGGCTCGCCGACGGACATTTCGTGCTGCTGGGGTATCAGCGGTGCCCGGTGCAGGACGGGCACGCCACGGTCGACCCCGGTAGTCGGCTCGGCGTCCTTCGGTTCAGGGAGGACGTCCTTCCCCAGCTCACCGACGGCGACGACCTGCTGGTGCTGGCGCAGGCCACCATTCCCAGCTTCCTGCGCTACGGCGCATACCCCTACATCGTCGTCGTGCGGGAGCATCCCGGGCATCAGGCCGTCGAACACCGCTTCGTCGGGCTGTTCACCGTCGCCGCCATGAACGCCAATGTGATGGACATACCGCTCATCTCGCGACGGGTGAGCGACGCGATCACCATGGCCCAACGCGACCCCAGCCACCCGGCCCAACTGCTGCTCGACATCATCCAGACCATTCCCCGCTCGGAGCTGTTCACGCTCAGCTCGCGCGAGCTGCTGGACTTGGCGATGGCCGTGGTCGACCTGGGCTCGCGGCGACGCACCTTGTTGTTCCTGCGCGCCGATCAGCTGGCTCACTTCGTCTCCTGCCTGGTCTACCTGCCGCGAGATCGCTACACCACTGTCGTCCGGCTGGAGATGCAGGACATCTTGGTGCGCGAGCTCGGCGGCGAAAGTATCGAATACACCGCTCGGGTCAGCGAATCACCATGGGCAGTAGTGCATTTCACCGTTCGTCTGCCCAAGGGGTCACACCCGCGCGACGTCGACGTATCGGTGCGGAACCAGACGCGTATTCAGGACCTGCTGACCGAGGCGGCGCGTACCTGGGGTGACCGGCTGCTCGGCGCAGTGAGATCCGGATCGATCGACCAGGCCATGGCCGAGCACTATGCGACGGCGTTCCCCGAGGTCTACAAGCAAGCCGTCGCGCCCGACGCCGCGATCAACGACATCGCGATAATCGAAGAGCTGCAAGACAATTCGGTGAAGCTGCTGTTCTCCGAAGGGGAGGACGGCGGCGGCTCTGCGCAGCTCACCTGGTATCTCGGCGGGCGGTCAGCGTCCCTAAGCCATCTGCTGCCGATGCTGCAATCCATGGGCGTCGTCGTGCTCGAAGAACGGCCGTTCACCGTGCGCCGACCTGACGGGCTGCCGGTGTGGATCTATCAGTTCAAGATCTCGGTGCTCAGCGACATCCCCGAGGAGTCCGACAGGCACGAGCGGAATGCCACCGCAGTACGTTTCGCCGACGCGGTGACCGCGATCTGGCACGGCTACGCCGAGATCGACCGGTTCAACGAACTGGTCCTGCGCGCGCGGCTGACCTGGCAGCAGGTCGTGATCCTGCGCACCTACGCGAAATATCTTCGGCAGGCCGGCTTTCCGTACAGCCAGGCCCATATCGAGAACGTCCTCAACGGCAACCCCCACACCTCGCGGGCGCTGGTGGAGTTGTTCGAGGCGATGTTCGACCCGACCGCTGATTCCGACCGCAAGGCCGCCCAGGCGGCCGCGGCATCGGTCTCGGCCGACATCGACGCGCTGACAAGCCTGGATACCGACCGCGTGCTGCGGGCCTTCGCGTCGATGATTCAGGCCACCTTGCGCACCAACTACTTCGTGCGCCGCGATGACTCGGCCCGTGCACAGAACGTGCTGTCGGTGAAGCTGAACTCACAACTGATCGACGAGCTCCCGCTGCCCCGGCCGATGTTCGAGATCTTCGTCTACTCACCCCGCGTTGAGGGTGTGCATCTTCGGTTCGGCTTCGTCGCCCGTGGCGGCCTGCGATGGTCGGATCGCAAGGAGGACTTCCGCACCGAGATCCTCGGCCTGGTCAAGGCGCAGGCGGTCAAGAACGCGGTCATCGTGCCCGTCGGCGCCAAGGGCGGTTTCGTCGTCAAGCAACCCCCGTCGTCAACCGGCGATGCGGCCGCCGACCGTGACTCGCAACGCAACGAGGGCATCGCCTGCTACAAGCTGTTCATCTCGGGCCTGCTCGACATCACCGACAACGTCGACCGGACCACCGGAAATGTCGTCACCCCAAGGGATGTGGTGCGCCGCGACGGCGACGACGCCTACCTCGTGGTGGCTGCCGACAAGGGCACGGCGACCTTCTCCGACATCGCCAACGAGGTCGCCAAGTCCTACGGGTTCTGGCTCGGTGACGCGTTCGCCTCCGGCGGCTCGGTCGGTTACGACCACAAGGCGATGGGTATCACCGCCAAGGGGGCATGGGAAAGCGTAAAACGCCATTTCCGCGAGATGGGCCACGACACCCAATCCGAGGACTTCACCGTCGTCGGCATCGGCGACATGAGCGGCGACGTGTTCGGCAACGGAATGCTGTTGTCCCAACATATTCGGCTTGTCGCGGCATTCGACCACCGCCACGTGTTCCTTGACCCGGACCCCGATGCGGCCAGGTCGTGGGAGGAACGCAAGCGTCTGTTCGAACTTCCGCGTTCCAGTTGGGAAGACTACGACAGATCGCTGATCGGCGAGGGTGGCGGCGTCTACAGCCGTGAACACAAGTCGATTCCGATCAGCCCGCAGGTCCGCGCGGCTCTCGGCATCAACGATGATGTGGAGGAACTGCCGCCACCCGACTTGCTGCGCTGCATCCTCAAGGCGCCGGTCGACCTGTTGTGGAACGGCGGCATCGGCACCTACGTCAAGGCCGAGACGGAATCCAACTCCGACGTCGGTGACCGGGCCAATGACATTATCCGGGTGAATGGAAACCAGGTGCGCGCCAAGGTGATCGGCGAAGGCGGCAATCTCGGTGTCACATCGCTGGGCCGGATCGAGTTCGACCTCACCGGCGGTCGGATCAACACCGACGCGCTGGACAACTCCGCCGGCGTGGACTGCTCCGACCACGAGGTCAACATCAAGATCTTGATCGACACCCTGGTTAGCAACGGGAAGGTGCCCGCAGACGACCGGACGAATCTGCTGCTGTCGATGACCGACGAAGTCTGCGAGTTGGTTCTCGGCGACAACAAGGACCAGAACGACTTGATGGGCACCAGCCGCGCGAACACCGCGAGCATGCTGCCCGTACACGCCCGCCAGATCAAGGACCTCGAAGCCGAGCGGGCGATGAACCGCGAGCTCGAGGCGCTGCCGTCGGACAAGGAGATCCGCCGCCGCACCGATGCCGGAATCGGTTTGACCTCACCGGAACTCGCCACGCTCATGGCACACGTGAAGCTCCACCTCAAGGATCAGATCCTGGACAGCGACCTGCCCGACCAGGAAGTGTTCGCCGCACGGCTGCCGCGCTACTTCCCGACCCAATTGCGGGACAAGTTTGGGGCCGAGATCCGCTCGCACCAGCTGCGTCGCGAGATCGTCACCACGATGCTGGTCAACGACATCGTCGATACCGCAGGCATCTCGTATGTGTACCGGGTGATGGAGGACGTCGGCGTCGGCCCGGTCGACGCGGTGCGGTCCTACGTCGCCACCGACGCTATCTTCCGGATCGAGGAAGTGTGGCGAGGGGTCCGCGCCACCGGCGCGGCCGTCAACATCACGGACCGCCTGACGCTGGACCTTCGCCGGCTGATCGACCGCGCCGGCCGCTGGCTGCTCAACTACCGCCCGCAGCCACTGGCCGTCGGCGCCGAAATCAACCGGTTCGCCAAGAAAGTGGCCGAGCTGACGCCGCGCATGCGGGAGTGGCTTCGTGGGGACGATAGGGCGATCGTCGAGAAGGAGGTCGAGCATTTCTCGTCGCACGGTGTGCCAGAGGGTCTTGCCTACACCGTGGCGTCGGGCCTGTATCAGTACAGCTTGCTCGACATTATCGACATCGCCGACATCGTCGACCGTGATCCGGCGGAGGTGGCCGACACCTACTTCGCGTTGATGGACTTCCTCGGCACCGACGGTCTGCTGACGGCCGTGTCGGAACTACCGCGCGATGATCGCTGGCATTCGTTGGCGCGGTTGGCGATTCGCGATGACATCTACGGGTCGTTGCGGTCGCTGTGCTTTGATGTGCTTGCCGTCGGCGAGCCAGAGGAGAGCGGCGAGGAGAAGATCGAGGAATGGTCGCTCACCAACGGCTCGCGTGTGCAGCGGGCGCGGCGAACGTTGAACGAGATCTACGAGTCCGGTGAGCGTGACCTCGCAACCCTTTCGGTGGCGGCGCGTCAAATCCGCAGCATGACACGAACGAGTGGAACGGGGAGTTCTGGGTGAGTGGGTTTACTGCGCCGGTGCATGTGCGCTGGTCGGACATCGACATGTACCAGCACATCAATCACGCCACCATGGTCACCATTCTCGAAGAGGCGCGAATCCCGTTCCTGCGTGAGCCTTTCGAAGACGTCATCGATGAGACCGGGCTGCTCATCCACGAGGTCAAGATCCTCTACAAGGGCCAGCTGCGGTTGAGGGATTCGCCACTGCAGGTGACCATGTGGTCGAAGCGGGTGCGCGCCGTCGACTTCACGATCGGGTATGAGGTGCGG
>NZ_LZMC01000112.1 GCF_001668615.1 Mycobacterium sp. 1274761.0 | reverse complement strand
GGCCGTCCGCGCAAGGTGGGTCGGGTCAGCTGCTCGACCGACGCGAAGAACGCGTCCATGTCGAGGTGCAGGACCCAACGAGCAGCCACATCTGCCGATGCTAGGGCGCTAGCCTGGCGATCATGATCCGACAGGCTTCTGAGCTGCGCGGTGTCACCTTCGAAGGGTGGGTCCAGCACTTCGAGCGCAACGAGCAGGTGCACGCCGAGGTCGACGCGGCGATCGGGTTCGACGACGCCTGCGACATCCCGGCGGATGTCCGCCGGCCGCTGGTGGAATCGATCCGGCGGTTTCAGCTCGGTGAGAGCGGCGACGGTGCACAGCTGCTGGGCAAGGCAGCGCGCGCCGGCGATCCCGAATACCTCGGCGCCGCAAAGCTGTTTGTGGCCGAGGAGCAGCAGCATGCCGCCTTGTTGCTGCGGCTGCTCGGGTATCTCGGCGGTGAACCGATGCGGCGCCACTGGTCGGATGCGGTGTTCGTGCGGCTGCGAAGGCTGATGGGCCTGCGCACCGAGTTGATGGTGCTGACGGTGGCCGAGGTGGTGGCGCTGTCCTACTACGGCGGCCTGGCCAAGGCTGGTCCGGATGATGTCGTGCGGGCAGTGGCCGCCCGGATCGTTGCCGACGAGCATCCGCACGTGCGGTTCCAGACCGACCGACTGCGGGCGGGCTTCGCCCGGTCCCGCGTCGCGGTGCGCGCGCTGGCCTTCACCTTCTGGTGGGCGACGGCGATCGGCGCGGCCGTCGTGGTGGCGTTCGACCACGGGCCCCTGCTCGAGGCGATCGGCTACCGGCGCTCGCGGTTCATCCGCGACGTTCTCGCCGACTTCGCGACGGTGGCCGTGGCCGTACTGCGCCACTAAACCTCGGCGCGCTAGGCCTTGGCGCCGTTAAACCTTGGCGATCGACACCCGCACGCCGTCGCCGATTTCGCTCCCATCGGCGGGCTCCGCGAACTCGAACGAGGTCGCCAGGATTTCGCGCGCGATCATGTCCGCATGGGTGCGGGCCCACTCCGCTCGCTCGGCGGGCACCGCCATCACCACCGAAATACGGTCGGACACATCGAGACCCGTGGTCCTGCGCAGCTCCTGCAGCTCACGAATACGGTCCTTGGCCCATCCCTCGGCTTCCAGCTCGGGGGTGACAGTGCCGTCGAGAACCACCAGACCAGAACCCCCAGGCAGCGCAGCGGTGTACTCGGGATCGGCGGCCACCAGCCGCGAGCTGAACTCGTTGGGCAGCAACACCGCCGACCCCGCGGTCAGTGTGCCGTCGGCATTGACCACACCCTCGCCGGCCTTGACGGCCTTGATTGCGGCCTGCACGTCCTTGCCGATGCGCGGACCTGCCTCGCGCGCGTTAACGGTCAGCTCGAAGCGGCCGTAGGCGGCGATCTCGTCGGTGAGCTCAACGCTTTTCACGTTGAGTTCATCGGCGATCAGATCGCGGAACGGCTCGAGGCGTTGCGGGTTCTCCACGGCGACAGTGAGTTTGGGCAGCGGCAGCCGCACCCGTAGCTTCTTCGCCTTGCGCAGTGACGACGCCGCGGAGGCAACCTCTCGCACCTGATCCATCGTGGTCACGAGGTCGGGATCGTGTGGCGAACTGCCTTCCTGGGGCCAATCAGTGAGATGCACCGACCGTTCGCCGGTGAGGCCGCGCCAGATCACCTCTGTCGTCATCGGAAGCAGCGGCGCCGCGAGCCGGCCCAGCACTTCCAACACCGTGTGCAGCGTGTCGATGGCGTCGGGATCCTCTTCCCAGAACCGCGAACGCGACCGTCGCACATACCAATTGGTGAGCGCCTCGGTGAACTGACGCAGCTGATCGCAGGCGCCGGAGATGTCGCAGGTGTCCATCGAGGCGGTCAGGTCGTCGCGCAGTTGCGCGAGCTTGGCCAGGATGTAGCGATCCAGCACGTGTTTCGAGTCGGTGCGCCAGGTGCCCTTCTTCGGGGCATACAGCGTCAGGAACGTGTAGGCGTTCCAGATCGGCAGCTGCACCTGCCGCACGCCTTCACGGATGCCCTGCTCGGTCACGATGAGGTTGCCGCCGCGAAGGATCGGCGAGGCCATCAGAAACCAGCGCATGGCGTCGGAGCCGTCGCGGTCGAAGACCTCGGTGACGTCGGGATAGTTGCGCAGCGACTTGCTCATCTTCTGGCCGTCGTTGCCCAGCACGATCCCGTGCGACACACAGGTTTTGAACGCCGGCTTGTCGAACAGCGCGGTCGCCAAGATGTGCAGCGTATAGAACCAGCCGCGGGTCTGGCCGATGTATTCGACGATGAAGTCACCGGGGAAGTGCCCGTCTTCGGTATCGGTACCGTCGAACCAGTCGTGGTTTTCGAACGGGTAATGCACCTGTGCATAGGGCATGGAACCTGAGTCGAACCAGACATCGAGAACGTCCTCGATGCGGCGCATCGTCGATTTTCCGGTGGGATCGTCAGGGTTGGGCCGCGTCAGCTCGTCGATGTAGGGCCGGTGCAGGTTGTCGGGGCGGACGCCGAAGTCACCCTCGAGTTCGTCGAGGCTGCCGTACACGTCGATTCGCGGATAGGCCGGGTCATCGGACTTCCAGACCGGGATCGGCGTGCCCCAGTACCGGTTTCGCGAGATCGACCAGTCGCGGGCACCCTGCAGCCACTTGCCGAACTGACCGTCCTTGACGTGCTCGGGATACCAGGTGATCTGCTGGTTGAGCTCGACCATGCGGTCACGGAACTCGCTGACCTTGATGAACCACGATGACACCGCACGGTAGATCAACGGATTGCGGCACCGCCAGCAGTGCGGGTAGGAGTGCTCGTAGGTCTCGTGCCGCAGCAGCACCGCGCCGTTGATCGCGGCCACACCGGTGCCGTTCTTCAGATCCCGGATGATCTGCGGGTTGGCGTCGAAGACGTGCTGGCCCTCGTAGTCCGGGACCGTTGCATCGAAGCGGCCCTTAGAATCGACAGGGGTGACGGCCTCGATGCCCGCGGCCTGCGCCGTGGCCATGTCGTCCTCGCCGTAGGCCGGTGCCATGTGCACGATGCCGGTGCCGTCCTCGGTGGAGACGAAGTCACCGGGCAGTACCTGAAAGCTGTTGGGCGCCTCGGGGAAATACGGGAACGGCGGCAGATAGCGCGTGCCGAGCAGATCGGCACCCGAGTAAATCGCCACGATCTCCGGTTCTTCGCCGAGCTCGCGCGCATAGGCGGCCAACCGCGCCTTCGCCAGCACGACGCGGCGCTCCCCCGCATGCACCACCGCGTACTCGACGTCGCGGTTGACCGCGACCGCCTGGTTTGACGGCAGGGTCCACGGCGTCGTCGTCCACACCAGAAGGTAGGCACCGGCCAGGTCGCCGTCGGTGATCCGGAACCCGACGGTGATGGCGGGGTCCTGACGACTCTGGTAAACGTCGTCGTCCATTCGCAGTTCGTGGCTGGACAGCGGCGTCTCGTCGTTCCAGCAGTACGGCAGTACCCGATTGCCTTCGTAGGCAAGGCCTTTGTCCCACAACTGCTTGAACGCCCAGATCACCGATTCCATGAACGGCAGGTCCAGCGTCTTGTAGTCGTTGTCGAAGTCGACCCAGCGCGCCTGCCGTGTCACGTAGGCGCGCCACTCCTCGGTGTACTTGAGCACCGAGGCCCGACAGGCATCGTTGAACTTCTCGATGCCCATCTCTTCGATCTGCGACTTGTCGGTGATGCCGAGCTGCCGTTGAACTTCGAGTTCGGCGGGCAATCCGTGGGTGTCCCAACCGAATCGGCGCTCCACCTTGTCGCCACGCATAGTGCGATAGCGAGGCACGATGTCCTTGACGTACCCAGTCAGCAGGTGACCGTAGTGCGGAAGCCCGTTGGCGAACGGCGGCCCGTCATAGAAGACGTACTCCGGCGCGCCGTCGCGGCGTGCGACGCTGGCGCGGAAGGTGCCGTCGTCTTCCCAGTAGGCCAGGACATCGGCTTCCAGCCCCGGGAAGTTAGGCGCGCCCCCAGCCGGCTTCGGGTAGGTAGTCACGGTCGTGCGTCGTCTCCATGCCGTCGTTCATGGCACGGGGACGACGACGCGCCGGTGCGCGAACGCCGCGGTACCACCCCGCTTGCGCACAGAGGTGCGCCGCTCGACTTGGCTGTGACGGGCCTACCCGTTCGGGTCTACTGGGCCTGGGCTGTTCTTCCGAAGGCTCCCCGGTGATGGCCGGATCTGCGCCGATAAGTCAGATTCTAGCGGCTCAGTGGCCGACGGCCACCGGGGTGTGCGGGAGTGGCGACGCCTCCGACGTCAGCTCGATCAGCGCCAGGGGGAGCTGCTCGGCCAACTCTGTCACCGTGTACGCGTCGAAGCTGCGGATGTCGTACCACCAGTCCACCTGCACCAGGCCGTCCGCGCGGTACGTCCGAAGCTCTAGCCGGTGGCGCAGCGCGGGTTCTGCGCCGTCGAGCGCGAAGAAGATCTCCGACGCGGGTTGAGCCGCGAGTGTCGGCGCGCTCGGCCCCTCGGCCAGGCTCCGGTGCACGTCCAGGAGGGATTCCGTGGCGGTTGCCAGTCCCGCCGACGTGCACCACAAAGCGACGGGGCCGCTGTGGCCGGTGACGTCGACGGGGACAACGCCCTCGCCGATGGTGCGCGCGATGGCGAGCCCGAGCGCCGCGAGCAGGATCTCCTCGCCAGGCAGTCCGAGATACCACTGTGCGCCGTCCAACTCTGCGGTCAGAGTGCCGTCCAGCGGTGCCGAGATTTTCGCGAAGTCGGCGGCCGCGGGGGCGTCGGTGGTGTCATGGTCGGCGAGGCGTAGAGGGCTGCTGGCAAATTTTGCGGTCAACATGTGATCAACAGTAGCTGCGCTGTCCCAAAAGTGGGAGACATCTCCCAAAACTGTGACACCCGCGTCAATTACAGCAATGCTTTCCGGTCCGCGATTGGCACTGCCCATTCGTGGGATAACGCGTTAAAGTGAGTCGGTGCCACGTACAGATGAGAACGGCCGCCAGCTAAAGGCCCTGCTCGACTACCTTCTCGATGGCGACGTCGACGCGAAGGACATATACGACGCGCTAGGAGTGTCTAGCAGCACTTACTACCGCCGCATCAAGGAAGCGGGCTATCCCGACGCCGAAGAGCTTCGGCGCGTCGCCGACCGCTTCGGCCTCAGCTACCCCGATCTGCAGGTCAGGTTCGGCCTGATGAGCCACGAAGAGGTGCAAAGCTACGTCGAGGCCACCGGCGTGGCGTTGGCAACCGCCGAGACCAAGCGCGTACGCCCGCCAAAACTCTCAGAAATGAAACCCCGCCTGGACGCACCACCGTTATAGAATTTGCTGGAAATCCTTCAGCGCAAAGGCAAGAACGAACGATGGCCCTCGCAACGCTCCTAGCGATCACGATCGGATGTATCGGGTGGAGCCTATGGATTCGGCGCGTGACATGGACGTGCCGGTGGGAGGTCGCCGCCACCCTCAACATCGCGCTGCAGGGTGCCGCCGTGCTGCTGATGTCGCCGTGGGCCTCCGAGACGCTGGGCCACTGGCTGCACGCGCTGACCGGCAAGTGGAACCTCGAGGATTACCTCGGCCACGACTGCTACATCGTCGCCGCCTCCGCCATCGTCTACAACACCCTCGGTCGGCTCGCCGATGACGACGCCATGCAGCGCTCGTTCAAGCAGTACGTGGAACGCCCTGCGACGTTGTGCATTCCGCTTCTGCTGGTGACCTTCTCGATCGGGAACGGCGCGCACATCTATGCGGCTGACTTTTTCACCGTGCCCACCGACTCCTGGCTGAACCTGTACTGGCTGCTGCTCTGCGGCATGCTCATCTATCTGCTGGTGTACGGCATCCGGGCAACGCTGGTCTTACGCAAGGACCCGCGCTCGCGCACCATCGCCAACTTCTACCTCGCTTCCTCCGTGTGCGGAATCCTCGCCTGCGTCGTGCGGATCACGACCGCCTACATCCCCGCTCTCCAAACGTTGGCGGGCAGCACCACGCTGGTATGGGTGTTCGCCTGCATGTGCGGCGCCGGGTTCGCGCTCGCCTCGGCGCATTCCTGGCGGATCAAGACGAAGTGGTTCACCCGCGTCTGAAACGCAATGACACAGTCACCCACGACCTCCAAACGCCATCACGTCGTCATCATCGGGTCGGGCTTCGGCGGCCTGCAGGCGGCCAAATCCCTGAAGCGCGCCGACGTTGACGTCACGCTGATTTCCAAGACGACCAGCCATCTCTTCCAGCCGCTCCTGTACCAGGTGGCGACGGGCATCCTGTCCGAAGGTGAGATCGCCCCGACGACACGGCTGGTGCTGCGACGGCAGAAGAACGTCCGGGTGCTGCTCGGCGAAGTCGAGGGAATAGACCTAACGGCTCAGACCGTCACCTCCAAGCTGATGACGATGCAGACGGTCCTGCACTACGACAGCCTGATCGTCGCGGCCGGCGCGCAGCAGTCCTATTTCGGCAACGACCAGTTCGCGACGTTCGCACCGGGCATGAAGACCATCGACGATGCGCTCGAGCTGCGCGGCCGAATCCTCGGCGCGTTCGAGGCCGCGGAGGTCACCACTGACCCCGCCGAGCGGGAACGCCGACTGACCTTCGTCGTGGTCGGCGGCGGGCCGACCGGCGTCGAACTGGCGGGCCAGATCGCCGAACTCGCCAACCGAACGCTTGCCGGAGCGTTTCGCAGGTGCTCTCCCAGCGACTGCCGGGTGGTGCTGGTCGAAGGAGCCGGCGCGCTGATGCCGCCGATGGGTGCCAAGCTCGGCGCGCAGGCGCAGCGCCGGCTGGAGAAGCTGGGCGTCGAGATCCAGCTCGACTCGCTGGTCACCGACGTCGACTACATGGGCGTGACCGTCAAGCACAAGCAGGGCGGCGAACAACGCATCCAGTGCGCCTGCAAAGTCTGGTCGGCGGGCGTGCAGGCCAGCCCGCTGGGCGCCATGATCGCCGAGCAGTCCGCCGGCACCGAGGTCGACCGCGCCGGTCGCGTGGTGGTGGAACCGGACCTCACCGTCAAGGGTCATCCCAACGTTTTCGTCATCGGCGATCTGATGTCGTTTTCTGGCGTGCCCGGTATGGCCCAAGGCGCGATCCAGGGCGCCAAGTACGCCACCAAGGTAATCAAGCGATCGCTGGCCGGCCACGACGATCCGGGCGCCCGCGCGCCGTTCAAGTACTTCGACAAGGGCAGCATGGCGACCGTCTCACGGTTCAGCGCCGTCGCTCAGGTCGGCAAGCTGGAGTTCGGCGGCTTCGTCGCGTGGCTGGCCTGGCTGGTTCTGCACCTGGTCTATCTGGTCGGCTTCAAGAACCGCTTCACCACGCTGATCAACTGGTTCATCACCTTCCTCAGCCACAGCAGGGGCCAGATGGCGATCACCAGTCAGATGATCTACGCCCGGTTGGCGATGGACATGCTGCAGAACCAACACATCTCCGGCGCCCAGCGTTCGGCACTCGCCGCCGTCGAGGAGGCCGAGAAGCTCGAGCGGGAACGAGGCGCGTAAGACCGCTTCAGCCGGCCACGGGCCTCGGTTCGGGGGCATACGGCGCACCGAACGCCGGCACCGGCCGGTAGCCACGCCTGCGGGCCGCCGCGGCGCCCCGCCGGATCAACGCCGCCGTCGCGACGAAGCCCGCCTGGTCGGTCAGCACGAACGGGGTGAGCAGCCGGTTATGCACATAGCCGAAGGACAAGCCGGTGCTCGGGTCGGCCCACCCGATGGAGCCGCCCAGACCCGCGTGGCCGAAGCCCGGCATCAGGTTCCCCAGCGGGATCGAGTGGTAACCGAGGTGAAATGCCATGGGAAACACGATGTTTCGATCGGGCTGCAGGTTGGGCTTTCCGACCAGGCCGGCCGTCAGCTCCCCGGACAGGAACTGCTTTCCGTCCACCCAGCCGCCGCATGCCAGCGGCGCGTACATCTTCGCCAGGCCACGTGCGGTGGCCGAGCCGTTGGCGGCGGGGATCTCGCCGTCGAGGAACGGGGTGTCGCCCTGCACGACCGAGACCATCTCGGGGAAGTACAGCGCTCCGACGCCGGCCGACCACTGCATCGCGGCGAGCTTCGGTACGAAATTGCCCAGCAGCGCGTTCCTGATGGTGCCCTGCGGGATGATGATCTGCGCCGTCTTCGTGGGCGCGTCGACGGGCGGACGACCCAGGTGCAGGCCGTCGGTGTTGAGCGGTTCGGCGAGCTCCTCGCGGATCAGCTGCCGCATGCCCTTGCCGGTGACCGACCGCGCCAGACCCGACATCAACCAGCCGTACGTCAGCGCATGGTAGGCACCCTTGCCGTAGAGGACCTTGTTCACCGGCGCGGCGGCGAGCCGCTCCTCCATCTTGAGGTGGTCCATCAAGTCGGCCTTGGTGGCGCCGTTGAGGTGGGACAGCCCGGCGCGGTGCCGCATCACGTCGCGGACGGTGATCTTGGCCTTGCCGTTGGCGCCGAACTCGGGCCAGTACTCGGCGACCGGCGCCTCGTAGTCGATCAGGCCGCGATCGGCGAGTCGGTGAATGACCGTCGACGCCATGCCCTTGGTGGCCGAGAACACCATGGCACCGGTGTCGGCCGACCAGTGCGTGGTGCCGCGCCGATCCGACCACCCCGTCCACACGTCGACAACGGGCTCACCGTCGAGATAGACCGACAGCGCCCCTCCGCCGAATCGGGGACCGGGGAACATCGCAGCGAAGGTTCGTACCGCACAGGCGAAGTGCGGGTCGGCCGCGCCTTGGACACCGTGTGGGAGTGCCGCGCTGCGCTCCCCGCTGTCAGAGTGCATCACAATGGATCTAATTTACCTGCAACCCCGGCAAATAAACTCGCCGTTACCAATAAGTTGTCGCTTCGCACGTCAACAACGCCGACACTCCATCGAACAGCAACCTTCGGCCTCAGGACCGCCCGGCGGAGGCGTCGAGAATTCGTTGGGCGGCGAGTGTGGGCGTCAGTTCGCCGTCGCGGACCTGGCGCTCCACATCGGCGCGGATCTTGCGCACGTCGGGGTTGTTCACCACTCGGTCGAGCACGGTGTCGCGGACCATCGACCACGTCCAGTCCACTTGCTGGTTGTTACGACGGGCCTCGAACTCCCCCGCTTCGGTGAGTACCCGGCGGTGTTTGAGCACCGTGTCCCACAGCTCGGCCAGGCCGGTGCCTTCGATCGCGCTCATCGTCAGAACCGGTGGGCGCCAAAGTGTTTCGCGCGGGTAGATCAGCCGGATCGCACCGGACAGTTCGCGGGCGGCCGCCTTGGCCTCGGTGGCGTACTCGCCGTCGGCCTTGTTCACTACGACGATGTCAGCAAGCTCGAGGACGCCCTTTTTGATGCCCTGCAGCTGATCGCCGGTGCGCGCCAGGGTCAGGAACACGAACGTGTCGACCATGTTGGCGACCGCGACCTCCGACTGCCCGACGCCGACCGTTTCCACCAGGATCACGTCGAAGCCCGCCGCCTCGAGCAGCACGATGGTCTCCCGCGTGGCCCGCGCGACCCCGCCGAGGGTGCCCGACGTCGGCGAGGGCCGGATGTAGGCGTCGGGGTGCACGGCGAGCTTCGGCATCCGCGTCTTGTCGCCGAGGATCGAGCCTCCGGTCCGCGTGGACGACGGGTCGACGGCGAGCACCGCCACCCGGTGCCCCTGTTCTATGAGGTGCATGCCCAGTGCCTCGATCGTCGTCGACTTGCCGACGCCCGGCACACCGGTGATGCCAACGTGCATGGCGTTGCCCGCTTCGGGCATCAACTCCATCAGGAGCTGCTGTGCCTGCTCGCGGTGATCGGCGCGGGTCGATTCGACGAGCGTGATGGCTCGCGGCAGCGCTGAGCGATCGCGATCTCTGATCGCGGCGGCGAGGTCGTGTGTGTCGGCCATTCCCGCGGGCGGGCTAGGTCAGCTCGTAGCCCGACCGTTCGGCGAGCTTGTGCAGCAAGCCGATCGCCGCGTCAGCAATCACGGTGCCGGGCGGGAAGATCGCGGTGGCACCCGCCTGATACAGCTCATCGAAGTCGTCGGGCGGGATCACCCCACCCACCACGATCATGATGTCGGGACGTCCGACCTCGGCCAGCGCGTCGCGCAGCGCGGGCACCAGCGTCAGGTGGCCGGCCGCCAGCGATGACACCCCGACCACGTGCACGTCGTTGTCGGCGGCCTGGCGCGCGACCTCGTCCGGGGTGGAGAACAGCGAGCCGACGTCGACGTCGAACCCGATGTCGGCGAACGCCGTTGCGATAACCTTCTGGCCGCGGTCGTGGCCGTCCTGGCCCATCTTGGCGACCAGGATGCGGGGCCGCCGGCCGTCGGCCTCGGCGAACTTCTCCACTAACTCTGTTGCGCTCGCGATGTTGCTGACCTTTCCGACTTCGTCGCGATAGACCCCGGCGATGGTACGGATTTCGGCCTGGTGCCGTCCCCAAACCTTCTCCAGCGCATCGGAGATCTCGCCGACGGTGGCTTTGGCGCGCGCGGCGTTGATCGCAAGCTCGAGCAGGTTGCCGTCGCCATCACCGGCCGCCTTGGTCAGCGCGGCGAGCGCGGCATCGACCGCGGACCCGTCGCGTTCGGCGCGCAGTCTCTCCAGCTTGGCGATCTGCTCGGCACGCACGCGGCTGTTCTCGACCTTGAGGACCTCGATCTCGTGGTCGGTGCCGTCGCCGGTGGCAACCTGGTACTTGTTGACGCCGATGACCGGCTGCTGACCCGAGTCGATGCGGGCCTGCGTGCGGGCGGCGGCTTCTTCGATGCGCAGTTTGGGGATGCCGTCGTCGATCGCCTGCGCCATGCCGCCGTGCTCGTTGACCTCGCGGATGTGCGCGCGCACGCGTTCGGTGAGCTGATGGGTGAGCCACTCCACGTAGTAGGAGCCGCCCCACGGGTCGATCGGACGGGTGGTACCTGACTCCTGCTGCAACAGCAGCTGCGTGTTGCGCGCGATACGCGCGGAGAAGTCGGTGGGCAGCGCCAGCGCCTCGTCGAGGGCGTTAGTGTGCAAGGACTGCGTGTGCCCCTGCGTCGCAGCCATCGCCTCGATGCAGGTGCGCGCAACGTTGTTGAACGGGTCCTGCGCGGTCAGCGACCAGCCCGAGGTCTGCGAATGGGTGCGCAGGGAGAGCGATTTCGGGTCCTTCGGGTCGAACTGCGCGACGAGCTCGCTCCACAGCAGCCGCCCGGCCCGCAGCTTGGCGACCTCCATGAAGAAGTTCATCCCGATGCCCCAGAAGAAGGACAGCCTCGGTGCGAACTTGTCGATGGACAGGCCGGCATCGAGGCCGGCCTTGATGTATTCCACTCCGTCGGCCAGCGTGTAGGCCAACTCCAAATCCGCTGTCGCACCAGCCTCTTGGATGTGATAGCCGGAAATCGAGATCGAGTTGAACTTCGGCATCCGCGCGCTGGTGTAGCCGAAGATATCGGAGATGATGCGCATCGACGGCTTCGGCGGATAAATGTAGGTGTTGCGGACCATGAACTCTTTGAGGATGTCGTTCTGGATGGTCCCGGCCAGCTTCTCCGGAACAACGCCCTGTTCCTCGGCCGCCACCACGTACAGCGCGAGGATCGGTAGCACCGCGCCGTTCATCGTCATCGACACCGACACAGTGGACAGATCGATACCGTCGAACAGCTGGCGCATGTCGAGAATGGAATCGATTGCCACACCGGCCATTCCGACATCACCGGCGACACGCGGATGGTCGGAGTCGTAACCGCGGTGGGTGGCGAGGTCGAAGGCCACCGACAGGCCCTTCTGACCGGCCGCGAGGTTGCGCCGGTAGAAGGCGTTGGATTCAGCGGCGGTGGAGAAACCGGCGTACTGCCGAATGGTCCACGGCTGGTTGACATACATCGTCGGATACGGCCCGCGCAGGTACGGCGGCGCACCGGGGAACGTGTCGAGGGGGTACCCGGCCGTGGCTGCGGCGTCGCGGTCGGCGGCAATGTAGACCGGCTTGACGTCGATGACTTCTGGGGTCGACCACTGCAACTGCTCGGGCGCATATCCGTGCGCCTCGGCCGCGGCAGCGATGTGCTCGGTGACCGCGGACTCGGTGGCGGGTTCGGTGGCGCGCTCGCTGTGCAACGGGACGTCGGCGAAGCTGCCGATGCCCGTTGTTTCGATATCGTTTTCCGGAGCCGCACCGGCGGCGACATCGTTTTCCGGAGCCGCACCGGCGGCGACATCGTTTTCCGGAGCCGCACCGGCGGCGACATCGTTGGAAGTCATTTCAGGCCCCCAATCGGGTGAGCAGGTCCGACAAGGCGGCGACGGCGTCGATCTTGGCCGTCAGGTAGTCGTCGGGCTTCGAATCCGCTTCAGCCACGGCCTTTTCCGAGCCGGCCAGCAGCACCCGCGTGATGCCGGCCTTGCGCGCGGCATCGACCACGCCGGCCGCTTCTGCTCCGTACCGGGCATCGGTGCCGCAGATGACGGCGACGGCCGGCCCATCGGCGGCCGATACGGCGTCGGCGACGCCGGCCGCGTCGACGGGCCCCGGATTGACCGCCTCGATGCCGCCCGAGGCGAGCAGGTTGGCGGCGAAAGTCGCTCGGATGTTGTGCTCGGCCAGCGGTCCCAGCGGCAGCAGCAGAACCTTCGGCCGCGACCCTGTCGCGGTCAGATGCGCGTCGGAGCGGTCCCGCAACGTTTCGAAGCTTGCGGCGTACCGCGCAACGGCGCTGATCGAATCTCTGTGAGGCAGTGGCGCTTCGGCGAGGTTCGGGTATTCGTTGACACCGGTGAGCGCCTTGCGGCGGTGGTTGATGTCGTCGATGCGCCGGTCGCGCACCTCGGCGATCTGGGCGGCGACGAATTCGCTGGCGGCGGCGAACCCGCCCTTGGCCTCGATCTGTTGGAAGTGCTCCCACGACTTTGCCGCCAGCTGCTCGGTGAGATCCTCGACGAACCACGATCCGCCCGCAGGGTCGAGCACTTGACCGAGGTGCGACTCCTCTAACAGAAGCAGCTGCGTGTTGCGAGCGATGCGACGCGCGAAACTTGCTGCCGTGCCGGGCAATCCACCAGGTACGGCCGCATCGAAGGGCAGCACCTGGACGGTGTCCGCGCCGCCCACACCGGCGCCGAAGGCGGCCACCGTCGTGCGCAGCATGTTCACCCACGGATCCCGCTGCGACATCATCGGCAGCGACGTGACCGCATGTACCAGGGCGGCGCCGGCGTCGGGCTCGCCGACCACCTCGGCCACCCTGGCCCACAGCCGGCGCAACACTCGCACTTTGGCGATCGTCATGAATTGGTCGTCGTCTGCCGACAGCCGGAAGCTGATCTGCCGCAACGCATCCGCCGTGCTGAGTCCGGCCTCACCCAGCGCCCGCAGGTAGGCAACGCCCGCCCCGACTGCCCCTGCCAGCTCCCACGCCGCGTTCGCGCCGAGGTTGTGCAGGGCCGGGCCGTCGACGGTGATGGCCCGCACGCCGCCCGCATACTCGGTGACCTTCTGCGCGGTCGCGACGACATCGGCGAGGTCGGCCGCGGCGCGTCGACTCAACGGTGCGGTGAGCGGGTCGGAACCGAGATCGATCGACAACCGCGCGCACTGCTCGTCGTCCATGCCGGTCAATTGCGGCAGCAGCGCGTCGGCGGCGGCGACGAAGTCCGCACCCGCTTCGAGGATCACCGGGACCAGATCGAGGAATACGCCCTCGAGCAAGCGGTCGAGTTCGCCGGCCGGGACGCCGCCCGCCGCGCCCACGCGCAGCACGAGCGCGCTCACCCCTTCTGTGAGGGCGACCAACACCGCGCCGTTGCCGTCGGTAACGGCCTTCTGGCCCGGCGCGGGAAACGCCTCGGCGACCTTCCATCCCGACTTGACGTCGCGCAGCCCATCGGCCCCGCGGACGAACGGCCACGCGCCCGGCAGCGGCGGTTCCCGCAACGCGTCGAGGCTCGTGTACAGCGCCCGAATGGCAAAGCCTTCATAGGTCGGCGAATCGAGCAGGGTCTCGGGTTCGGGGGGCAGGTCGGCCGGATCGCGCCGAGTTGATTTCGCCAAGACGCCCGCAACCGCCGAGCGCCATTGCTGCCGTGATTCAGCCAAGCCCGATTCCTGCACGTCTTTAGGCTAAATGATCACCATAGGGCCAGCGGGCGCCGGGCAGCCGACTCGCGCTCGGCGCGGGGACAGGGATCAGCGTGCGGGCCGTAGTCTTAGTAGACGTGAAGTCCGTCGTCAGCACACTCGCCGCGCTGAGCGCTGCGGTGATCTCGACGGCCAAACAAATCCCCCGTCGCCAGCTGACCGCCATCACCACGACGATTGTGATCCTCGTCGCAGTGTTGTTTCTGGTGCCGCGGCCCGGCGCGGTGGAGCTGCGGGATTGGGCCTCATCGCTCGGCCCGTGGGTGCCGCTGGCCTTCCTCGCCGCGCACATCGTCGTCACCGTTTTTCCGTTCCCCCGCACGGCGTTCACGCTGGCGTCGGGCCTGCTGTTCGGCCCGTGGCTGGGCATTGCGATCGCGGTCGTCGCCAGCGCGGTCAGCGCGTTGCTCGCGCTGCTGCTGGTTCGCGCGGCGGGCTGGCGGCTCGAGCGACTGGTCCCCCACCCGCGGCTCAAGAGCCTTGATACCCGGCTGCGCCAGCGCGGTTGGCTGACGGTGATGTCGATGCGGTTGATCCCGGCCGTGCCGTTTTCAGTGCTCAACTACGCCGCGGCTGCATCGGCCGTGCGGGTGGTGCCCTACACGTGGGCGACGCTGGCCGGGCTGCTGCCGGGCACCGCCGCGGTCGTCGTTCTCGGCGACGCGCTGACCAACCACATCAACCCGCTGCTGATCGCCGTCTCGTTGTTCACCGCCGGTCTGGGTGTCGCCGGCCTGGTCTACGAGATCCGCGCGTACCCGCGCCATCACGCGGCCGACAGAGCGCCCACAACCGAAGAGGCCACGGCCACCCGCTGAGCGGTCAGCCGCTACAGCTCCACGTTGCCGCCGTGGCGGCCCACCGGCGGCGCCTGCGGCGGCTGCTGGTGGATCGGCTGTTGTGTCTGCTGCGAATACTGAACGGGCGCAGTGGAGTTCGTCGGCGCCGAGCCGATGGCGCCCTGGACCGGTGCACGCGCCTCGGCCTCCGCCTTCGCGACGGCCTGCGCGATCGCGGGATCGGTCTCCGTGGAGAACCAGTCGGCTACCTCGTCGGAGTCGTCCTCCGGCTTCGGCAGGTCGTCATCGATCGGCGACGGCTGGTAGCGGAACACGCCGTCGTCGCCGGGTGCGCCGAGCAACTTGGTGAACCCCTGAAGCGCCGCGCCGAAATCACTGGGCACCAGCCATACCTTGTTCGCCTCGCCCTTGGCCATCAGCGGCAGGGTCTGCAGGTACTGGTAGGCCAGCATCTCGGGCGTCGGGCGGCCGGCCTTGATCGCGGCGAACGTCTTCTCGATCGCCTTGGCCTGACCCTGCGCCTGGTAGTACTGCGCCGCGCGCTCGCCCTGGGCACGCAGCATGCGTGACTGACGATCGGCCTCGGCCGCCAGGATCGCGGCCTGCTTGGCGCCCTCGGCGGCCAGGATCTGCGACTGCTTCTGCCCCTCGGCCTGTTTGATCGACGCCTCGCGGGTGCCTTCGGCGGTGAGGATCATCGCGCGCTTCTCGCGGTCGGCGCGCATCTGCTTTTCCATCGAGTCCTGGATGGATGGCGGCGGGTCAATGCTGCGCAGTTCGACACGCGCCACCCGCAGCCCCCAGCGGCCGGTCGCCTCGTCCAGCACCCCCCGCAGCTGGGCGTTGATCTGGTCGCGGGAGGTCAGCGTCTGCTCCAAGGTCATGCCGCCGACGACGTTACGCAGCGTCGTCGTGGTCAGCTGCTCGACGCCGACGATGTAGTTGCTGATCTGGTAGACCGCCGCCTGCGGGTTGGTGACCTGGAAGTAGACGACGGTGTCGATGTTCACCGTCAGGTTGTCCTCGGTGATCACCGGCTGCGGCGGGAACGACACCACACGCTCGCGCAGGTCCACCCGCGCCCGGATCCGGTCGATGAACGGCAGCAGCAGCGTGAGCTGTCCGGACACCGTCTTGCTGTAGCGACCCAGCCGTTCGATGACGGCGGCCTCGGCCTGCGGGATCAACGCGACCGACTTCGCAACAACGATGGCCGCGAAGATCACCAATACACCGACGAGGACCAGCCCGGCGACGGCACCTTCCATGACGGGTTCCTTCCCTGGTTGCCCAGTGTTCTCTAGACGACTTTCTGGACCACGGCGGTGGCGCCGTCGATACGCACGACGGTGACATGATCGCCAGGTTCGTAGACATCGTTGTCGTTGAAGGGCCGCGCCGTCCAGACCTCGTTATCGAGTCTCACCTGGCCTTCGTGCCGCGCGACCCGGTCGAGCACCAGCGCGCTCTTGCCCTCGAGCTCTTGCGGGCGGTCCGGCAGCCCCGGGCCCGACTGGAAATGCCGCCGCAACGCCGGCCGGACCAGAACCAGCAGCAGCACCGACACGACGGCGAACACCGCCCCGTGAATCCACAAGTCGTCGAACAGGAGGCTGGACCCGGCGGCCGCCAGGGCGCCCCCGCCGAGCATCAGCAGAAACAGGTCGCCGGTGAGGGCTTCAGCTCCGGCGAGAGCCAGCGCCGCGACCAGCCAGATCAGCGCAACGGGCATGCCGCGAGCCTAGCGCGTGGGCCGCCTCTAAAGCGGCGAACAACTACACTGCGAGCATCATGTGGTGCCCTAGTGTTTCGCTGTCGGTGTGGGCCAATTCCTGGCTCGCAGGAGCCGCCGCGCCCGACGACGTCCTTGACGCGCTATCGCAATGGGCGCCAAGGCATTCGGTGACGGCGTATGACGCCGTCGCGGCCGGGAGCACCGGCCTGCCCTGGCCTGATGTGAACCACTCGGGAACCATGTCGCTACTGCAGACGCTGCGTACCGCGGCCGGGCCGCCTGCCGGCGTGCCGGCCATCGCCGTGGTCCTTCCCGTGCCCGGCGACGTCCGCGGTCTGCCTGCGGGCACGCAATTTCAGCGCGACGCGGTGGCCGCGGCCGAAGCGATCGTCGTCGACGGCGGGCCGTCGGCGCAGCCGATCGGGTTGGTGCCTGACTTCGAATACGATGACTCCGAGTCCTTCGACGACTCCGACGACGCCGAACTGTCCGGACTCAGCTGGACGGTGTATTCGATGCCCGCCGCACCGGTCGCCGCGCACATCGACCTCGGGGAGGCGGAATTGGCGCTGCGCTCGGCGGTTCGCTCGGCCGCCGAGGCGCTGGGCGCGCTGCGCGCCGAGGTGGGCAGCATGGACGTCGCCGATCCGCGCAGGCTCGTGGAAGAGGTGATGGAGGCCACCGGCCTGCACCGCGCGCCCGATCATGCCCCGTCGCGTGCGCTGCGGGTGTTGGAGAACGCCGCGCACATCGACGCGATCGTCACCGTCAGCTCGGGTCTGATGCCGATCGGTCTGCAGAGTTCATCGGAGGCGCAGATCGCCAACGAGGCGCTGCGGCCGCTGGCCGCGGTGGTGCGCTCGGCGCGGCTGGCCGCGGTCAGCGCGATCCTGAACTCGGCGTGGCGCTGACGGCGTCAGGGCTTTCCGCATTCGGGCGTGCATAGCGCCCCGTCGACCGAAAAGCCATATGCCGGTGGGCAATCCAGGCCGGGGGGCGCTTCGGCGCGTGACGGCTCACGGCCGTCGCGAAGCTCGTCAATCAAGTCGAGCGCCAGTTGAGCGAAGCGGCGGTCGGCGTTGGGTGTCAACACGCGGGCGAACGCCACCCCGAGTTGGTCGGCCTGTTGGCGCAGTTCGTTGTCCAGATCCCAGACCACCTCAATGTGGTCGGCGACGAAACCGATCGGACAGACGATGACGGCCTTTGTGCCGGCCTCGGCCAGCGCCGACAAATGGTCAGCCACATCGGGTTCCAGCCACGGCACCTGCGGCGGACCCGACCGCGACTGCCACACCTGGTCGTGGTCGGCATATCCCGCGCGGTCGGCCACGAGCCGCGAGGCGTAGGCCACCTGGCGAGCGTAAAGGTCGGCGCCGCAATGGGAACGGGCCGACAGCGGGACGGAGTGCGCGGTGAACACCAGCCGGGCCTCGTCACGCAGCTCGGCGGGCAGGGTCTGCTCGGCGGCGGCGACCGCCTCGACGAACATCTCGATGAACAGCGGATGGTCGAAGTACTGCCGCAGCTTGACCAGCTCGGGGGCGCGATCGCCCGCTGCGGCGCGACCGCGGGCGATGTCCTCGTTGTACTGGGCGCAACTGGAGTAACCAGCCCATGCCGATGTGGTGAACACCGCTGCGCGGCGAATCCCGTTGTCGCGCATGGCGATCACCGCATCCTCGACGTACGGCTCCCAGTTGCGGTTGCCGAAGTACACCGGCAGCTCGAGCCCGCGCTCGGCGAGTTCTGCCGCCAGCTGCTCGATCAGTGCGCGGTTGATGCCGTTGATCGGTGACACACCGCCGAAATGCAGGTAGTGCTCGGCGACCGCGGCGAGCCGTTCTGCCGGGATGCCGCGGCCGCGAGTCACGTTCTCCAGGAAGGGCATTACCTGCTCGGGCGCCTCCGGGCCGCCGAACGACAGCAGCAGGATGCCATCAAAGTCCATTAGAGAAGCTGAGTGTGTGCGCCGCCGTCGGCGTAGACCACGGTTCCTGTGGTGGCGGGCAGCCAGTCCGACAGCAGGGCGCAGACCGTCTTGGCGACCGGCGTCGGGTCCTTCATGTCCCAGCCGATGGGCGCACGCTGGTCCCAGCCCTCCTCGAGCAGCCGCATCTGGTCGCCGGCCTCGGCGCCCAACGCACCACCGACGATCGCGCTCATGGCCAGCGTGCGGATCGGGCCCGCGGCAACGAGGTTCGACCGCACACCGAACGGGCCTGCCTCGCGCGCGACGAAGCGGTTCACCGATTCCAGCGCGCTCTTGGCGACGGTCATCCAGTTGTAAGCCGGCATCGCTCTGGTCGGGTCGAAGTCCATGCCGACGATCGAGCCGCCCGTGTTCATGATCGGCAGCGTCGCCTTGGCCAGCGACGCGTAGGAGTACGCCGAGATGTGAATGCCCTTGGAGACGTCCTCGTACGGCGCGTCGAAGAACGGATTGATCCCCATTCCCGTCTGCGGCATGAATCCGATCGAGTGCACCACCCCGTCGAGCCTGTTGCCCTCACCGATCACCTCGGTGATGCGGTCGGCCAAGGTGTCCAAATGCTCGTTGTTCTGGACGTCGAGTTCGAGCAGCGGCGCCTTCTCCGGCAGCCGGTCGGCGATGCGCTGGATCAATTTCATCCGGTCGAAGCCCGTGAGCACCAGCTCGGCCCCGGACTCCTGGGCCACCTTGGCGATGTGGAACGCGATCGACGAGTCGGTGATGATGCCCGTGACGAGGATGCGCTTGCCTTCGAGCAGACCTGCCATGTGAAAGTCCTTCTCTCTATCGAGGATTAATGGCCCATGCCCATGCCGCCGTCGACCGGGATCACGGCGCCGGAAATATAGCTGGCGTCCTCGGACGCCAGGAAGCTGACCACGCCGGCGACCTCGGCGGCGGTGCCGACCCGCTTGGCCGGCACGAATCCGAGTGCGCCCTCCTGGATCCGCTCGTCGAGCGCGCGGGTCATGTCGGTGTCGATGTAGCCGGGTGCCACCACGTTGGCGGTGACGTTCGCCTTCGTCAACTCCCGCGAGATCGAGCGGGCCATGCCGATCAGCCCGGCCTTGGAGGCCGCGTAGTTGGCCTGGTTGCCCACACCCCACATGCCCGACACCGAGCCGATGAAGATCAGCCTGCCGAACCGGTTGCGCTGCATGCTGCGCGATGCGCGCTGGGCCACCCGGAACGTTCCGGTGAGGTTCGCGTCGATGACCTTCTCGAACTTCTCGACGGTCATCCGCATGAGGAAGGCATCGGCGGCGAGGCCGGCGTTGGCCACCACCACCTCGACCGGACCCTGATGCTCCTCGACCTCGGTGAAGGCGCGGTCGACGGCGTCCGTGTCGGTGATATCGCACTCCACGCCGAATAACCCCTCGGGCACACCGGATCCGCGGTGCGTGGCGGCCACCTTGTGGCCGTCGGCGGCCAGCCGCTGGGCGATGGCGAGGCCGATGCCGCGGTTACCACCAGTCACCAGCACTGACCGGGAGACGAAGGGCGGACGACCGCCCGCTGGTTGGCCGGCAGTCTCGGCTTCAGTCGTGTCTTCGCCTTCGCTGCTCCTCGCGTGCGCAGTCATGCCCGCCAACTTAACGTGTGTCGACCATTCTTAAGAAATCGCCTTAGTTGGGCAGGCGGCGGTTGATCAGCAGCGCCGCAACGGCGGCCAGCGCCGCCACCAACGCACCAAGCCGTAGCCAGCCCGTGCTGGCGTCGCCCTTCTGCGTCTCGTAACCAATCTGCTCCTGCAGGTTGGTGAAGACCTCCTTGAGCTGGTCCACGCTCGATGCGCTGTAGGACTGTCCACCGGAGAGCTGGGCGACCTTCTTGAGCATCTCGTCGTCGACGGGCACCGGCGTGCGCTGACCGTTCATGTCCACGGTGCCGTTGGGAGTGCCGAACGACACCGTGGAAATCGGCACACCCTGATCCTTGGCGGTGCGCGCCGCGGTGAACGCGCCCTTGGGGTTGTCCGGGTTCTGCGGCACGGTCTCCTTGCCGTCGCTCATAAGCACGATGCGCGCCGGCGGCGGCGTGTCACCCCCACCGATCACGGCTCCGACGGTGGAGATCGACTGCAACGCGGTGAAGATGGCCTCCCCCGTCGCGGTGCGGTCGGCCACCTGCAGCTTGTCGATCGCGTTCTTGGAGGCGTCGCGGTTGGTCGTCGGCGACACCAACACGGTGGCCGCCCCGGCATAGGAGATCAGCCCGAGGTTGACCCCCGGTGTCATCTGATCGACGAACGCCTTGGCGGCCTCCTGCGTAGCGGCCAGCCGGTTGGGTGAAACGTCGGTGGCGCGCATCGACTGCGACACGTCGATCACCAACATCACCACGGCCCGGTTGCGGGGAATGCGGACGTCATGGGTGGGTCCGGCCATCGCGATGGTGAACAGCACCAGCGACAGCATCAGAAGGACAGTCGCCAGATGCCGCCACCGCGACGGGCGTTGCGGTGCAACGCTTTCGAGCAACTCCGTGTTGGCGAACCGCGTCAGCCGCCTGCGCCGCGCGATCTGCGTGGCGACGTAGAGCCCGATCAGGCTCAGCACCACCAACAGGAACAGAAAAGCCCAGGCATGGTCGAAGCCCGTGAGTGTCATCGCGCCGAGCATCGGTAACGTCATGTGCTGCTTACCATTTCCATTGCTAGTTGGGTAGCCGGCGGTTGAGCAGCATGGCCGCCAGGGCCGCCAGGGCCAGGATGACAGCGCCCAGCCGCAGCCAGCCCGCGCTGGCGTCACCCTTGATGGTCTCGTAACCGATCTGCTGCTGCAGGTTCGAATAGACCTCGCGCAGCTGATCCAGGCTGGACGCGGTGTACGCCTCCCCGCCGGAGAGATCGGCGATCCTGCGCAGCATGTCGTCGTCGACAGGCACGGGCTGGCGTTGGTCGTTGATCTCGACGTAGCCGTAGGGCGTGCCGAAGGAGATGGTCGAGATCGGCACGCCCTGGTCCTTTGCGGTGCGCGCCGCGGTGTAGGCACCCTTCGGGTTGTCCGGGTTGGACGGCACCGTCTCCTTGCCGTCGGAGAACAACACGATGCGGGCCGGCGGCGGCTCGTCGCCTCCGCCGATCACCGCTCCGACGGTGGCGATGGCCTGTAGAGCGGTGAAGATGCCCTCACCGGTCGCGGTGCGGTCGGCCAACTGCAGCTTGTCGATCGCGTTCTTCGTCGCCTCCCGGTTGGTGGTCGGCGACACCAGCACGGTGGCGGTCCCCGCGTAGGCGATCAGCCCGAGGTTGATGCCCGGGGTGAGCTCGTCGGCGAACTGCTTGGACGCCTCCTGCGCGGCGGCCAGCCGGTTGGGTGACACGTCGGTGGCGCGCATGGACTGTGACACGTCAATCACCAGCATGACCACGGCGCGGTTACGCGGGATGCGCACGTCGTGGGTCGGTCCTGCCATCGCGACGGTGAAGAACAGCAGCGAGATGACGAGCAGGATCGCGGGCAGGTGTCGCCAGCGCGTAGGCCGTTTCGGCGCAACGCTTTCCAGCAACTCCATATTCGCAAAGCGCAACATCCGTCGTTGCCGGCCCAGCTGAACGACGATGTAGAGCACCGCTATGGCGGCGACCACGAAGAGAAACAGGAAAAACCAAGCGTGTTCGAATCCCGACAACGTCATCGGCCCGAGCAACGGTAAAGTCATGTGGCAGTTGTCATTTCGATGGTTTTACGAGCTGAGCAATCTTCTCTTCGCGCAAGCACTCATCGGCCCGCCAACGCTCCCCGCCGGCGCTGGGCAACGAACCGGACCACGTCGGCGATCCAGTCCCGGTCGGTGCGTAGCGTCAGCAGCGGCGCGTCACAGCGGCGCAGAGTGCGGGCCACCTCTTCCCGATGCGCGGCCGCGGCCTTCTCGAAGTCCGAACGCAGTTGTTCGTCGATGGTGAACTCGCGCGTGACGCCGGATTCGGTGTCCTGCAGGATCACATCGCCGACGGGCGGCAGTTCGACGTCGCGCGGATCGATGACCTCGATGCCGAGTACCTCGTGCCGACCGGCGATGGCGCGCAGCGGACGCATCCAGTTGATCGGGCCGAGGAAGTCGCTGATGATCACCGCCATCCCCCGGCGTCGTTCGGGCCGCCGCAACGCATCGATCGCGGCGGCCAGGTTGCCCCGCACGCCGGGCGGCGCCTTGGGCATGGTCGCGATGGTGCGCAGCATCTCCTGTTCGTGCATGCGGCCCGACAGCGCGGGTACCCGCCGCATCGAGTCGCCGTTGGCGATGATCGCGCCGATACGGTTACCCCCGCCGCTGTTGAGGAACGTTATGGCCGCGGCCGCCGCGACCGCGAGATCACGCTTTTCACAGCCGGTGGTGCCGAAGTCGAGGCTGGCCGACATGTCGACCACCAGCCAGGTCTCGAGTTCCCGGTCCGCGATCATCTGGCGGACGTGCGGGTGCGTGGTGCGCGCGGTGACCGACCAGTCCATCCGGCGCACGTCGTCACCGGGCTGGTACAGCCGCGACTCCCCCGGCTCGGATCCCGGGCCGGGCAGCAGGCCGAGGTGGTCGCCGTGCAGCACGCCGTCGAGCTTGCGGCGCACGGTCAGTTCCAGCTTGCGCAGCGCCGCCGTCAGGGCAGGGTCACGGATCTCCCCTCGCTTCAGCGACGGCAGATCGACGTTGCGTCCTGAGGTGGTCACCGACCGCTGGCCGCCCCCGCTGCGGCGGGCACGACGGGCGGCACCGAATGACCTTGCTGCGGAATGGCATTCACTTGCGGCAGCGCCACGGTCTGCAGGATGCGGTTGATCACCGTCTCTGCGGAGATCTCGTCGGCGAGCGCGTCATAGGTCAGCACTAGGCGGTGGCGCAGCACGTCGGGGATTACCTCGACGACGTCCTGCGGTACGACGTAGTCACGCCCCCGCACCAGGGCCAGTGCCCGGGCAGCGGCGATGATGCCGAGCGACGCGCGGGGCGAGGCGCCGTAGGCGATCCACGCCCTGGCGTCGGGCATGCCGAACTTCTCCGGGGTGCGGGTGGCGGTGACGACCCGCACGACGTAGTCGACGAGTGCGTGGTGGACGAACGTGTTCGCCGCCACGTCCTGCAAGCGCAGCAGGTCGCCGGGGGCGAGCACCTGCTTGGGCTCCGGCGGCTTGACGCCCATCCGGTAGATGATCTCGCGCTCTTCCTCTGGCGAGGGGTAGTCGATGTTGAGCTTGAACAGGAAGCGGTCGCGCTGCGCCTCCGGCAGCGCATAGACGCCTTCCTGCTCGATCGGGTTCTGGGTCGCCATCACCAGGAACGGCGCGGGTAGCGGGAAGGTCTTGCCGCCGATGGAGATCTTGCGCTCGGCCATGACCTCCAGCAGCGCGGATTGCACCTTGGCCGGCGCTCGGTTGATCTCGTCCGCGAGCAGAAAGTTGACCACGACCGGGCCGAGCTCGATGTCGAACTCCTCCTTGCCCTGTCGGTAGATCCGGGTACCGATGATGTCGGTGGGCACCAGGTCGGGGGTGAACTGGATACGGGCGAACGTGCCGCCGACCACCTTGGCAAAGGTTTCCACGGCCAGCGTCTTGGCCACACCCGGCACGCCTTCCAGCAGCACGTGTCCTTTCGCCAGCAGGCCGACGAGCATGCGCTCCACCAGTTGGTCCTGGCCAACGATGATGCGCTTGACCTCGAAGATGGCGCGTTCCAGCGTGTGCACCTCGCCTTGCAGGCCACCGGAGTTCGCGGGCGGCGGCGAAGCAGCGTGAGTGTTAGGGGGGTAACCCTGCGCCGGGCCTTGCGGCCCACCTGCTGACGTCATCGACGATCCTCTTGGTTGTTCTGAAGTAAAGACGCAGGTCGTGCGCCGCGGGCCGGGTGCCCGCCGTCAACTATTCCAGGCACTACGAAATCCGTCGACGTGGCCCGGGACAGTTCAGTGTCCCCTCAGGGCTGTCTCAGGATTCGATAATCCGCGCGGCGAACGGCTGCAATCCGGCGGTCCGCACGGGGCTGACCGTCACCTTGCCCGCGCTGCCCGACGCCTCGAGCATCCGGCCGTTGCCGAGGTACATCGCGACGTGCTGGCTTCCGCCAGGGCCCCAGAAGATGAGGTCCCCGCGCTTGGCCTGAGCCACCGGCACCTGGCGACCTGTCTTGTACTGGTCGCCGGAGAACCTCGGGATCGGCACACCGACGCCGGCGAACATGTAGCGGGTCAACCCCGAACAGTCGAAGCCGATCTTGCCCTCGTCACCGTCGACACCGGGTCCGGGGCCGGTGAGAGTGCCGCCTCCCCATGAATACGGCACTCCCATCTGCGATCCGCCGCGACGAATCGCGTACTCGATCGCTTGCGGCCCACGGACCCGGCCCCCGGGCATGGCGCCCTGGCTCTTGTTGCCGCCCAGCCCGATGCTCTGAAGGAACTGCTGTCCGAGGTTTTGGGTGGTGGTGAGAGCGAGCTGGCTCACTTCGAACGAGGCGTTCGCGATGGCCACCGGATCGCCGGGAGCCCCCGCGCTGAAGACCTTCGGCAGCGTCGGATCCCACTGCCCGTCGTCCGGTGCGGCCGCGGCGGGCAGCGAAAGGCCCAGGGCGGTCACCACCGCGGCGAGGACCGGCAGGACAATCCGGGTGTAGTTGATTCGGTTGTGGCGCAACAATTTCAAGGAAACCACTCGCATCAGAACTCGATGTACCGGACGACGTAAGGCGTCATGCCGCTGGTTCGCACGGGCGAAACCTTCACGTGTGAACCGGTGTACGGCGCCTCCAGCATCTGGCCGTTGCCGAGATACAGCGTCACGTGCTGACTGCCGCCGGGGCCATAGAAGATCACGTCACCGCGGCGCATCTGCGATGACGGGATCTTGCGGCCCATGTCGTACTGGGCGCCCGAGTAGTGCGGCAGTTTGATGCCCACCCCGGCGAAGGCGTACAGGATGAGACCCGAACAGTCGAAACCGACCGTGTTGGAACCAGAGTCGATACCAACGCTCTTCCCGGCGGCGTTTCCCCCGCCCCACGAGTACGGCACACCGATTTGGGACATCGCACGCTGAATCACGTACTCGGAGGCCTGTCTACCGTAGACACGCGGGATGGCGCCGTTGGTGTAACCGCTCGGCGTGGGCAGAATGCCCATCTTGCGCAGGAAATTGCGGCCCATGTCGGCGGTGTATTGCGCCGACGTCGACGAGATGCCGAGCACTGTGTTGATGATCGCGATCGGATCGCCGCTGACGAACGCGCTGGGGATGGCGGGCAGGGTGGGGTCCCACAGGCTGGTGTCCCAGTTGGCCCCCGCAGGCGCAGGCGCTCCCGGCACACGGTCCCAGTTGCTCGACGAGTTCGCTTGTGGGGCAGCCGGTTTCGGCTGAGAACTGGCTGACGCCGACCAGGTGCGGGCCTCGGCGAGCTTGGCCTGGGCGGCGTTGCGCTGCGCAGTCAGCTCGCTGAGCTGACCCTGCTGGTCCTTGAACGTCTGCTGAGCCGACTTCAGCGCCTCCACCGCGGCGTCCTGGCTGGACTGGGCGTCGACGGCGGCCTGATCGGCCTTCTGCTTGGCCAGCCTCGCCGCGGACTCCTTGTTGACCTGCTCGGTGCGCGCACGCTGCAGATCGGCGACGACCTGCTGTGCGCTGGCGGCCAGCGTCTGGCCGGCGGAGGCGGTGTCGATCATGTCGGCAGGGTCGGCCGCCGTCAGATACGAGCTCGACGGGCCGTTGACATATGTCGACGCCGCGAAGGTGTCGAACCGCTTCTGCGCCGCGGTGATCGCGGCGTCCGCGTCATGAACCGCGCGCGCGCTCGCGTCGACCTCCTGTTGTGCGGCCGCGGCGTTGTCACGCGCGTTCTGCACCTCGACGATGGCCTTGTTGACGCTCTCCTGCTGAGCCTGCACCGACGCGCCGAGGTCCTGCAGCTTTTGGTTGACGTTGGCGATCGCGGCGACGAGCGAACCGACGGAGTCCGGGCTCACCGGCTCTGCGCCGGCGATCCCCGAGGTCGTCGGGATCGCAGTTCCCAGCAACACGCCGACGGCCACCGGAATCGCGAAGGCGCGAGGGGTGCGTCTCATTCGACTGAAGTCTCCTCGCAGAAGTAACACGAACCACACTTACACCAGTAGGTACTTCTGCACCGTACGTCACAACTGACGCTAAGGAAACTTTAGTCACGAACTACATATCTGTAATTAGACCGAGCGTGACCAAATGGTGATATTCGAATTCGGCTGGCCGTTCTGCCCGCCGTTATGCGCGGCTTATTCGGAGACTTTCGCCTATGCCTCTGGCGCGCTGCGCTTCGCCCTCACCTGCAGAAACCGGGTCGCGACGGCCGCCAGCAGTACCAGAAGAGTGAGCGCAATAGAGAACGTCGCCCACGGAAAGTGCGGCGTCGTCAACTCGCTGACGAAATTCTTCGACGACTGCACGGGATCGCCGTTCTTGGCGATATCTTGACCGGCCTCTAATGTCACGCGATCGAATTTCGTGCTGTAGGTGCCCGCCCACGACGGGCTCATCGCCAGCACGGTGGAACCTGGGTTCGCCTGCCCCACTTCGGTCGCGATATCCCGCAGCGGAGTGTCGATCGGCGGGTTGTTGGCGATGACCACAATCTTGAGGTCGATGCCGTGCTCGCGGGCGTCGGCCACTACCTGACGCAGTTCGGGTACGGCTTTCGCGTTGGCGGCCGGAACACTCACCCCGTCGTCGCGGACATCGGCAAGAACTTGGTTCATATCGACGTCGGGCGGGATATACGACGGAAGGAACGGAATCACGTGCGGGCCCGCGGACGTGAGGAGCGAAATGACACCGGTCACAGGAGAACCGTACGCGACGCCGGTCACAGGACGCGGCGCCACGCACCCGCGAAGACGAGACTGCAGCCACCGGGCTTGCCTTACAGGACAAGCGTACTGTTAGATTGGATGAGCCGACGACGACAGCCCGTCGCGGCGAGAAAATAGCCGGGAGTTGATGTGAGCAGCAAGGATTCGTTTGGAGCCCACGACACCCTCAAGGTCGGGGACAAGAGCTACGAGATCTACCGCCTGGACGCGGTGAAGGGCACTGAGAAACTCCCCTACAGCCTCAAGGTGCTCGCCGAGAACCTCCTTCGTACGGAGGACGGCACGAACATCACGAAGGAGCACATCGAAGCGATCGCGAACTGGGACGCCGACGCCGACCCGAGCGTGGAGATCCAGTTCACCCCTGCCCGCGTCATCATGCAGGACTTCACGGGTGTGCCCTGCATCGTCGACCTGGCCACCATGCGCGAAGCGGTCGGCGACCTCGGCGGAGACCCCGACAAGGTCAACCCGCTGGCGCCGGCCGATCTGGTGATCGACCACTCGGTGATCGCCGACCTGTTCGGCACCGAGAACGCCTTCGAGCGCAACGTCGAGATCGAATACGAGCGCAACGGCGAGCGCTATCAATTCCTGCGCTGGGGCCAGGGCGCATTCAATGACTTCAAGGTGGTGCCGCCCGGCACCGGCATCGTGCACCAGGTCAACATCGAGTACCTCGCCCGCGTGGTGTGGGAGCGCGACGGCGTCGCCTACCCCGACACATGCGTGGGCACCGACTCGCACACGACGATGGAAAACGGCCTAGGCGTGTTGGGCTGGGGCGTCGGCGGTATCGAGGCCGAGGCGGCCATGCTGGGTCAGCCGGTGTCCATGCTGATCCCCCGCGTCGTCGGCTTCAAGCTGACCGGCGAGCGTAAGCCCGGTGTCACCGCCACCGACGTCGTACTTACCGTCACCGAGATGCTGCGCAAGCATGGCGTGGTCGGCAAGTTCGTCGAGTTCTACGGTGAGGGTGTGGCCGAGGTACCGCTGGCCAACCGCGCGACGCTGGGCAACATGAGCCCCGAATTCGGTTCCACCGCAGCCATTTTTCCGATCGACGAAGTCACGATCGAGTACCTGAAGATGACGGGCCGCAGCGAGGAGCAGTTGGCCCTGGTGGAGGCCTACGCCAAAGAGCAGGGCATGTGGCACGACCCGAAGCGCGAGGCGAAATATTCCGAGTATATCGAGCTGGACCTCGGCGACGTGGTCGCCTCCATCGCCGGCCCGAAGCGTCCGCAAGACCGCATCGCGCTGTCCGATGCGAAGTCGGCGTTCCGCAAGGACATCCACAACTACGTCGAGAACGGCGACTCCCCCGCGCATTCCAAGCTGGACGAGGCCGTCGAGGAGACATTCCCGGCGAGTGATCCGGCGTCGAACCTTGCCTTCGCCGACGACGACGCGGTGGTGCCCTCGGCAGCGGTGGGGTCCGACGGCAGGCCGACGAACCCGGTCGAGGTCAAGTCCGACGAGCTCGGCGAGTTCATCCTCGACCACGGCGCGGTGGTGATCGCGGCGATCACGTCGTGCACCAACACCTCCAACCCCGAGGTCATGCTCGGTGCGGCGCTGCTGGCCAAGAACGCGGTGGACAAGGGGCTGACAACCAAGCCATGGGTGAAGACCACCATGGCGCCGGGCTCGCAGGTGGTCACCGATTACTACGAAAAGGCCGGCCTTTGGCCATATTTGGAGAAGCTCGGCTTCTACCTGGTCGGCTACGGCTGCACCACGTGCATCGGCAACTCCGGGCCCCTGCCCGACGAGATCTCCAAGGCGGTCAACGACGCCGACCTGTCGGTGACGGCGGTGCTGTCGGGCAACCGCAACTTCGAGGGCCGAATCAACCCGGACGTGAAGATGAACTACCTGGCGTCGCCGCCGCTGGTGATCGCTTACGCGCTGGCGGGCACGATGGACTTCGACTTCGACAACGAGCCGCTCGGCAAGGACACCGAGGGTAATGAGGTGTTTCTCAAAGACATCTGGCCGTCGCAGAAGGACATCAGCGACACTATCTCCTCGGCGATCAACACCGAGATGTTCACCAAGAACTACGCCGACGTGTTCAAAGGCGACGAGCGGTGGCGCAACCTGCCGACCCCCAGCGGAAACACCTTCGAGTGGGACGACAACTCGACGTATGTGCGCAAGCCGCCGTACTTCGACGGCATGCCCGCTGAGCCGGAGCCGGTCAGCGACATCAAGGGCGCCAGGGTGCTGGCGCTGCTGGGCGACTCGGTCACCACCGACCACATCTCGCCTGCGGGCAGCATCAAGCCGGGCACGCCGGCCGCGCAGTACCTCGATGAGCACGGAGTCGAGAAGAAGGACTACAACTCCTACGGCTCCCGTCGCGGCAACCACGAGGTCATGATCCGCGGCACATTCGCCAACATCCGCCTCAAAAACCAGCTGCTCGATGATGTGTCGGGCGGCTACACCCGCGATTTCACGAACGGCGGCGAGCAGGCGTTCATCTACGACGCCGCGCAGAACTATGCGGAGCAGGACATTCCGCTGGTCGTGTTGGGCGGCAAGGAGTACGGATCGGGCTCGTCACGCGACTGGGCGGCCAAAGGCACCAGGCTGCTCGGTGTGCGCGCGGTCATCGCCGAATCATTCGAGCGCATCCACCGCTCCAACCTGATCGGCATGGGCGTCATTCCGCTGCAGTTCCCCGAGGGTGAGTCGGCCGGGTCGCTGGGCCTCGACGGCACCGAGACCTTCGACATCACCGGCATCGAGGAGCTCAACGAGGGTAAGACGCCGAAGACAGTGCACGTCGAGGCGAGCAAGGACAGTGGGGATCCGATCGAGTTCGACGCCGTGGTCCGCATCGACACCCCGGGCGAGGCGGATTACTACCGCAACGGCGGCATCCTGCAGTACGTGCTGCGCAACATGCTCAAGTCGTAGGAAGCGGCGCTCGCGAGGAGAGGGGTTCTCAGTTGCCCCGGGTAACCGACGACCATCTGGCTGCCCGCCGCCGTCAGATCCTCGACGGTGCCCGGCGATGCTTTGCCGAGTACGGCTACGACAAGGCCACTGTACGCAGGCTCGAGCAGACGATAGGGCTCTCGCGCGGCGCGATCTTCCACCATTTTCGCGACAAGGACACGCTGTTCTTCGAATTGGCGCACGAGGACGCGGAGCGAATGGCGGATGTCGCGTCGCGCGAAGGCCTGATACAGGTCATGCGCGACATGCTCGCCGCCCCCGAGCAATTCGACTGGCTGGCCACCCGTCTGGAGATCGCGCGCAAGCTCCGCAACGATCCCGTTTTCAACAAAGGATGGTCGGAACGCTCGGCCGAATTGTCGGCGGCGACCACCGATCGACTGCGCAGGCAGAAGCAAGCCGGCCGCCTCCGCGACGACGTGCCCGGCGACGTCCTGCACATGTATTTGGACTTGGTGCTCGACGGTCTGGTCGCGCGGCTCGCTTCCGGCGATGACCCCGAAAAGCTCAGCGCCGTACTCGACCTCGTCGAATCATCAGTGCGCCAGCAATAGCTAGCGGCGGGTGCGGTGGTTCGGCCCACCGCGGCTTCGCATTGTGGTGCCGGACTCGCGCAGCATGCTATGTATCGACCCGTACGAGCGTCCCGTTGTGGCCACCAGCGACCGAATGCTCGCACCCCCCTCGTACGCCTGCCGCAACTCTTGCAGCAACTGCTCGCGAGATTTATTCGGTTTCTTCATCGACACCTCCCCACTGTGATGCCCCGACTAGTACCCAGCGTAAGAGACCCGAAACCCCGGGTACGAGATATTCGTGAAACGCGGCGGGGAGCCGCGTCAGGCCAACTCGATGAGTTCGGCGTAATCCTGCGACCAGAAGTCTTCGGTGCCGTCGGGTAGCAGCAGCACCCGCTGCGGATCCAGAGCTTCTGCGGCACCGGGATCGTGGGTCACGAGCACCACCGCGCCTTGGTAGCTGCGAAGCGCATCAAGCACCTGCTCGCGCGATGCCGGATCGAGGTTGTTGGTGGGCTCGTCGAGCAGCAGCACGTTTGCCGTCGACGCCACCAGACCGGCAAGGGCAAGCCTGGTCTTCTCGCCGCCGGATAGCGTGCCCGCGGGCTGATCCAGCTGCGGACCGCTGAACATGAAGGCGCCCAACAGGCCTCGCAGCTCCTGCTCCCCCGTATCGGGAGCGGCGTGACGGATGTTTTCCCACACGGTGGCGAGGTCGTCGAGCGTGTCGTGCTCCTGCGCGAAATAGCCGATCTTGAGCCCGTGGCCCGGCTCCAAACCACCGGTGTCGGACGTTTCCACCCCAGCGAGCAGGCGAAGCAGCGTCGTCTTTCCCGCGCCGTTGAGGCCCAGCACCACCACCCGGGAGCCGCGATCGATGGCCAGGTCAAGGCCGGTGAAGACCTCCAGCGAGCCGTAGGTCTTGGTCAGGTCCTTGGCCACCAGCGGGGTACGGCCGCACGGCGCGGGGCTCGGGAACTTGATCCGCGCGACCTTGTCGGCCACCCGCTCCTCGTCGAGCGCGGCCATCATGCGGTCGGCGCGGCGCAACATGTTTTGTGCGGCAACGGCTTTGGTAGCCTTGGCGCCCATCTTGGCGGCCTGGTTGCGCAACGCAGTGGCCTTGCGTTCGGCGTTGGCACGCTCGCGGCGGCGGCGCTGTTCGTCGGTCGCGCGCGCGTCGAGGTATTTCTGCCACGTCATGTTGTAGACGTCGACCTCGCCGCGCACCGCGTCGAGGAACCACACGCGGTTCACCACATCGGCCAGCAGCTCAACGTTGTGGCTGATCACGACGAGCCCGCCGGCATGGTTGTGCAGGAAATCGCGCAACCAGCCGATCGAGTCGGCGTCGAGGTGGTTGGTCGGCTCGTCGAGCAGAAGCGTCGTCGTGGAATTGGACCCGGCGCCGGCTCCTTCGCTTGCGGCGAACAGGATGCGCGCGAGTTCGACGCGACGACGCTGACCGCCGGACAGCGTGCGCAGGGGTTGGGTGAGGATCCGATCGGGCAGGCCGAGGCTTGCGCAGATCCGGCCGGCTTCGCTTTCGGCGCTGTACCCGCCGAGCGCGGCGAACCGCTCCTCGAGCTGACCGTAGCGTCGCACCGCACGATCGCGGGCGGCGTCGTCGGCCACCTCGGCCATCAACGCCTGCTGCTTCTCGAGATCGGCCAGCAGAGTATCGAGTCCGCGGGCCGACAAGACCCGGTCGCGAGCCAGCGTGTCGAGATTGCCTTCCCTGGGATCCTGTGGCAGATAACCGATTTCACCGGTGCGCGCGATGGTGCCCGCATACGGCTCACCTTCGCCGGCCAGGATGCGCATGGTGGTGGTCTTGCCCGCTCCGTTTCGCCCGACCAGCCCGATGCGGTCGCCGGGCTGCACCCGCAGTGCGGTTCCATCTGCGGACAGCAGCGTGCGCGCGCCTGCGCGGACCTCGAGGTCCGTTGCGGTGATCACGCTGCTGTCTCCTAGTTACTTGTCGTCGGTAAAGACGGGGGCCCGCTTGTCCGCGCGCGCGGCCACCGCTTCTTCGAAGTTGGCGGTGAGGAGGCGCACGAAGAGCTGGCCGAGGCCCTCGGCCTGCATGTGTCCCTCCAGGCTAGCGGCGTCCAGTCCAGTCCACAGTGTGCGCTTGGTCAACTCGATTCCCGGCCGCGAGAACCCCGCGATCCGCTCGGCCATCTCGTAGCACGTGTCGAGCAGCTCCTCGTCGGGCACGCTGCGCGACACCAGCCCGATGCGCTCGGCCTCCTCGGCGTCGACGTCACGGCCGGTCAGCATCAGCTCAAACGCCCGCGACGTGCCGATGGCCTTCGGCAGCAGATAGCTCAGGCCGAGCTCGCTGGCGGTGAGCCCGTTGTTGATCCCCGCCGCGCGGAAGTAAGCACCCGCCCCCGCCACCCGGATGTCGGCGGCCAGCGCCAGGCACAGCCCGCCGCCGATGGCCGCACCGTTGACGGCCGCGATCACCGGCTGGTGCATCTTGCGCAATCCGAGGATGACGTCGTCGAGCACCTGCATTGATCGAAGCGCGAAGGTCGGCCGGGTCAGCCCGTCGATGTGGGGCACCGAGCCCGCAGACTTATGGTCGGCGCCCGACGAAAACCCGCGGCCCGCTCCCGTGAGCACGACCGCCCGCACCGAGTTGTCGTAGGTGAGCTCGTCGAGCACGGCCTTGAGCGGAACCATGACGTCGAACGCCATGGAGTTCATCCGCTCCGGGCGATTGAGCGTCACCAGCGCCACGTTCGGGCGCGGACGGTCGACGAGGACGAAGTTGTTCTGCTCGCTCACGCAGTGCACGCTATCGCGTGCACACCCTTAGGCCTGTTCGCCGTCGCCCTGGGCAGCGATCGCGGCGTCGATATCGAACGCCTTTATCTGCTGAACCAGGTCCTCGAGGGCGGCCGGAGGCAGTGCTCCGGCCTCGTTGAACACCAGCTTGCCCTTCTTGAACGCCATCAGCGTTGGGATCGAGCGGATATCGGCGGCTGCGGCGAGCTGCTGCTCGGCCTCGGTATCGACCTTGGCATGCACCACGTCGGGGTGCTTCTCGGCGGACTTGGCGAAGGTCGGGGCGAAGGCGCGACACGGACCGCACCATGACGCCCAGAAATCCACCAACACGATGTCGTTGCCGTTGATGGTGTCGTTGAACTCGGCTGCGGTGATGTCTCGGGTGGTCACGGTTCTCCTAACGCTGGGCTTTCGGCGGGTGTTCCCACTGGAGTGGGCGGGCGGCAGAGCCCGTAGCGCGGTACGACTCCATCATCCCGCACCGCAAGCCGGCCCGTGAGGTTCCTCACCCCGACGTCGCCGCCGAATGCGGGACCGCCGCAGCGTGGCCGCTTGTGTCAATATGTTTCGCATGACGCGCCAGGTTAGGCAAGCCTATCCAGACTTCGCTGAGCCGATCGCCGTTGTGGGTCTCGGCTGCCGCGTCGCCGGCAGCATCAGTACCCCCGCCGATTTCTGGACCTTTCTCGTCGAGGGCCGCAGCGACGTCCGGGAAGTTCCCGCCGAACGGTGGGAGCCGTACCTGCAGAGGGATCCGCGCAACGCCGCCGTGCTGCGCGAGGTCACGCGGTTGGGCACGTTTCTCGACGACCTCGCCGGTTTCGACGCCGACTTCTTCGGCGTCTCTCCGAGGGAAGCCGAGCTGATGGACCCCCAACAGCGGCTGGCGCTGGAGGTCAGCTGGGAAGCCCTCGAACACGCGGGGATACCTGCCCGGTCGTTGGCGGGCAGTGATGTGGCGGTGCTCATGGGCGTCAACTCCGACGACTACGGCAAGCTGATCATGGAGGACCTGCCCGGCATCGAGGCGTGGACCGGCATTGGTACGTCGTTGTGCGGCATCGCCAACCGTGTTTCCCACCTGCTCGACCTGCGCGGGCCCAGCGTGGCGCTGGATGCGGCGTGCGCCGCGTCGCTGGTCGCGATCCATCAGGGTTGTCAGATGCTGCGCGCCGGCGAGACGTCGCTCGCGTTGGCCGGCGGCGTCAGCGCGCTCATCGGCCCCGGGCTGACCCGCGTGCTCGACGAGGCGGGCGCCACGGCGCCCGACGGCAGGTGCAAGACCTTCGACGCGTCAGCCGACGGATACGGTCGCGGTGAAGGCGTGGGAGTCGTTGTGCTCAAACGGCTTTCCGATGCGCAGGGGGATGGCGACCGCGTGTTGGCGGTGATCCGCGGGGGCGCCGTCGCGCAGGACGGCCGCACCATCGGCATCATGTCGCCCAACGGCGAGGCGCAGGCCGACCTGTTCCGCCGGGCTTGCGAAACCTCCGGTGTCGCACCTGAATCCGTCGGGTATGTGGAAGCGCACGGCACCGGGACACCCGCCGGCGACCCGGTCGAGGTCTCGGCGCTGGCCGCCGTCTACGGCCACGGCCGAGCCGACGACGATCGGTGCCGCATCGGATCGGTGAAACCCAACGTCGGTCATCTCGAGGGCGGGGCGGGCGTCATCGGGCTGATCAAGACGGTCTTGGCCCTCCACCACGAAGCGATCCCGCCGACCGCGGGCCTGCGGAGCCTCAGCCCCGCCGTCGACTGGGCCGCCAGCGGGTTGCGCGTGCCCACCGAGGTCGAGAAGTGGGCCCGCGCAGACGAACCCCGCCGCGCGGCGGTGTGCAGCTACGGCTACGGCGGGACCATCGCCCATGTCCTTCTCGAGGAGGCTCCCCCGGCCCCGGCGCGCATAGTCGCCGCAGCGGCGGACCGCATCGTCGTGCCGCTGTCGGTGAAGTCCTGGTCACGGCTCGCCCGGCAGGCCGACGCCCTCGCCGACCGGCTCAGGTCGAGCCAGAGCGCCGTCGCCGACGTGGCCGCAACGATGTGGACGCGCCGCGGACACGAACCGGTGCGGGCCGCGGTCGTCGCCGCCGCGCCGCATGAACTGACGGCTGGTCTGGACGCGCTGGCCCGGGGCGAAACCGCCGGCAACGTCGTCACCGGTGCTATCCCAGCCGGCGGCCCGGAAAACCCGGTATGGGTGTTCTCGGGGCACGGCTCGCACTGGCCGGGGATGGGTGGTGAGCTCATCGAGACCGAACCGGTGTTCGCGCGCGTCATCGACGAGGTCGACACGGTTTTCCATGCCGAATTGGGATTCTCTGCACGCGAAGCGCTTTCGACCGGAGAGCTCGGTGGCACCGACCGCGTGCAGGCACTGACCTTCGCCATGCAAGCCGGTCTGGCCGCCGTGCTGCGCGACCGCGGCATCACGCCGGCGGCCGTCATCGGCCACTCCGTCGGTGAGGTGGCGGCGTGCGTCGCCGCAGGCGTGTTCGACCTTCGCCACGGTGCCGCCGTCGCGTGCTACCGCGCCAGAGGCTTCCGATCGGTGGCAGGTGAGGGCGCGATGGCGCTGGTAGGTCTTCCGTTCGACGTGGCCAACCAAAAGCTGGCCGGGCGGACCGACGTGGTGGCGGCGATCAGCGCGTCGCCGGGGTCGACGGTCGTCTCGGGCCTCACCGCAGCGGTCGAAACGGTCACCGCCGCGTGGGCCGACCAGGGCGTCGAAGTGCGCCGGGTCAACACCGACGTGGCCTTCCACAGCCCCGCAATGGACGCACTGACCGGTGAGCTTGGGCGGCTGACCGCAGCGTTGCCGCCGGCTCGGCCGCCGGCTGTGCCGTTGTACACCACCGCGCTGGCCGACCCGCGCTCCGTCGCGCCTCGCGATTCCGACTACTGGGTGGCGAATCTGCGCGGCCGGGTACGGTTCGCCGAGGCGGTCACCGCCGCGGCCGAAGACGGCCATCGGCTCTACCTCGAAGTGTCGGCCCACCCGGTGGTGTCCCACTCGCTCGTGGAAACGTTGCTGCACAACGGGTTCGACGAGCACGCTGTGGTTCCGGCGCTGCGCCGCGACAAGCCCCAACGGCACTCGCTGGCGCTTGCGGTCGCGTCGCTGTGGTGCCACGGCGCCGACTACGCGCATGGCGTCACCGCCGCGCAGCCGTGGGCAGCCGACCTGCCCGGCACGCAGTGGGAGCATCGCCGGTTCTGGCGCGAGACGACACCGCCGCCGAGCGGCCGCCACCTGCACGATCCCGCCGCGCACACGCTGCTGGGCGGGCGCACCGCGGTCACCGGCTCCGCGGAGACGTGGCTCTGGGAAACCCGGTTGCACATGGGCACGCGGCCGTACCCGGGCGATCATCCCGTGCAGGGTACGGAGATCGTCCCGGCCGCAGTCCTTTTGAATACCTTCCTCGCGGCCGCCCACGGTGGTGAACACGGTCCGTCTTCCCAATGCACCGGCGTGGGATTGGCGAATGTGCGCCTGCGCACTCCCGTGCCGCCGGGGCGCCCGCGTGAGCTTCAGGTCGTACGGCACAACCGTGAGCTGACGCTGTCGACGCGCCTGGTCGAATCCGACGCGGGGCAGGACAGCGGTTGGCTGACTCACAGCAGCGCACTGGTCACCGTCGCCGACGACATCGGCGAGCTGATGCAGACCCGCCTCGACCTCGACACCACCCGGTCACGCTGCAGCGAACAGCTTCCGCCCCGACATATCGTCGACGCGTTATCCGAGCTCGGTGTCGCGGCGATGGGATTCGATTGGGAGATCACTGATCTCCGGCGCGCCGACGACGAACTGCTCGCGACGGTCGCGGCACCACTCGATCGCTCGGAGACGACTTCCTGGGCCTCGCTCATGGACGCGGCGACCTCGACGGCCAGCACCGTATTTGATTCCCGTCTCCGCATGCCCGCCCGCATCGAGCGGCTCTACGTCCACGGCGCACCTCCCGCGGAGGCGATCGTGCACGTGCGGCGCAGGCCGGACACCACCACGACCGACGTGGCCATCGCCGACCTGAACGGCGTTTTGCTGCTGTCGATGACGGGGATGACGTTCGAAGAGCTGGAAGCCTCCGACCGCGGATCGATGATCAACGACATCCGTCGCATGGTGCACCGCGTGGCCTGGCATCCGGTGGAAGTCGACAGCGATCAACGGCCCAGCGGGGTCGTCATCGTCGGCGGCGATGCCGACGGGTTGGGTGGCGCGGTAACGGATCTGGCGTCAGCCGCTGTGCCCTACCTTGCGGTCGAGGATCCGGCCGAGCTCGGGCCGATACCAACCGACCTCGGGCATTTCCCGGTGGTTCTTGTGCTGCCGCGCGCCGACGACGCCCCGGAGACATCGGTTGACCTTGTGCTGCGCACCCTGGTGCAGATGCAGGAGCACGGCAGCCAGGGCAGGCTGTGGGTCGGCACCAGCGGTGTCTACGAGGGTTCAAACCTCACCCATGCGCCGCTCTGGGGGCTGACGCGGGTGGCGGCGGCCGAACACCCCCAGTTGTGGGGCGGCGTGATCGATGTGAACGACGGCCATTTTGCGCTCGCGGTGCTCGGGTCGCTACACGGGCATGGAGTCGTCGCTGTCCGCGACGGCGTCCCGCATGTAGCACGCTTGGCCGCAACGGATCCCGCCACGGCGGCACCGTCGTTGCCGTGTTCGCCTGGCGGCACGTACCTGATCACCGGTGGAACCGGTGTGCTCGGCCTGCGGATGGCGCAGCGCCTGGCCGACCTCGGCGCGCGACGGCTGGTGCTGCTGTCGCGCTCCGGCATAGCTGAGCGGTCCGCGTGGGACGACGAGCGGCGGGCCGAGTCGGTCGTAGCGATCTCGGCGCTCGAACAGCGCGGGGTCTCGGTGCACGTGGCGCCGATCGACATCGCCGCCGACGACGCGGTCGAGCGGCTCAACGATGTGCTGCGGCATCTGCCGCCGGTGCGCGGAGTGATTCACGCCGCCGGCGTGGAAGCCGGTGCGCTGCTCATCAATACGACCGGCGAGGACATTGCCGCAGTGATGCGGCCCAAGGTGGCCGGCACCCTCAACCTGCACAGGATCTTTCCGCCGGAGCAGCTCGACTGGATGGTGCTGTTCTCGTCGTGCGGCTACCTGGCGGGCTTCCCGGGCCAGGGTGCATACGCGTGCGCCAACTCGTTCCTCGATGTGATGGCCCGCCATCGGCGCGCTCTCGGCGACCGCACCACCGCCGTCGCGTGGACCGCGTGGCGCGGCCTCGGCATGGGGTCAGATTCGGGGTTCGTCGCCGCACAGCTGGAGGCGCTGGGCATGGGAACGGTGGCCGCCGACGACGCTATGCGCGCTCTCGATCTGGCCATGCAGGACGACGACCCGAATGTCGTTGTGCTGCCTCCGCATCCCGCCGCCGCCATGGTGCCCATTCTCGCTGACGTGGCCCCGGCCGACGACGCCGATGAGCCCGGCTGGCAGACGCAAACCGCAGCGGTCATGGACCGTGACATGTTGGCGCAGCAGGTACTCGACGCGGTCGCCACGCAACTCGGCGTCAGCGGCGCGGACGTGGACCCGGGCCTGCCACTGGTGGAGCTCGGCGTCGACTCGATCATGACCGTGCGGCTGCGGCGTCAGCTCGAGAAGCAGACCGGGCTCTCCTTGCCGCCGACGCTGTTGTGGGAGTACCCCACCGCGGCCGCGGTCACCGCCAGGCTCGCCGACATGCTCGCGTCGTCGCGGGAGCCGCAGCAGATCGACGGATGATCTACGACCGGACCGCCTCGGCGAGCTTCTTCTTGTCCACCTTGCCGACTGCGGTGGTCGGCAGCGACGGCACGGCGACCAACACGTCGGGCCTTGCGTGGGTCGACGCGCCACGCCCGTCGAGGAAGGCGTTGAGCTCGGCCAGGCCGATGGGCTTGCCGCGGAAAACAACTGCCGCGCAGATCTTCTCGCCGAGGTAGTCGTCGGGCAGAGCCACGGCCGCCGCAGCGTAGACGGCGGGATGGGTCAACAGATGGTCCTCGAGGTCGGTCGCCGACACAGTCTCACCGCCGCGATGGATCACGTCCTTGATGCGCCCCGTTACTTCGACGTAGCCCGCCCGTGGACCGTCGGCGAAGACGTGCACCCGGTCGCCGGTGCGGTAGAACCCGTCGGGGCTGAATGAACGGGCGTTGGCTTCCTCTGCGCGGTAGTAGCCGTTGAGGGTATAGGGACCTCGCACCAGCAGCTCCCCCTCCTCGCCCGGCGCCACCGGTTCCCCCGACTCGTCGACGACGCGCATCTCGTCGTGTGGCGACATCGGCCGACCCTGGGTGTTCTCCACGATGTCGACGGGGTCTCCCGGCCGGGTGAAGTTCAGCATCCCTTCGGCCATGCCGAAGATCTGTTGCAGCCCGTCGGTCAGCCCGGTGCGGATGTAGCGTGCCTCCTCCGGCGACATGCGCGAGCCGCCCACCTGAACCAGGCGCAGCGATGTCGGCAGCACGGGCTCCCACTCACACGCCTGCGTCCATATCTTGGCCAGCGCGTTGACCAGTGCGGTGACCGTCACGCCATGACGGTCGATCAGCGCGAAGGCCGACTCGGGGCTGGCGTCGTCGGTGAAGACCACGGTCGCGCCGACGGTCATCGAGCCGAGTAGGCCGGGACAGGCGAGCGGAAAGTTGTGTCCCGCAGGCAGCACGACGAGATAGACGTCGTCGTGCACGAGCTCACAGGCGCGCGCGGCGGCGACGGCGTTGTAAACGTAATCGTCGTGCGTGCGGGGAATCAGCTTCGGCAGTCCGGTCGTGCCACCCGACACCAGCAGCACCGCGGGCGCCGCGGTATCGACCGGCACAGCCGTCGGCAGCGGGTCGTAGTCGGCGAGTGAAGACCAGGATTCGAAGGACCCCGGGTCGCCGTGGACCAGCACGTGGCGAAGCGCGCGCTGCGACTCTATGAGTTGGCCGGCCATCGCGCGATGATCGAAGCCGCCCGCGACGTCGGGAATGACGAGCCCGACCGCCCCGCTGACTTGGGCGAAGTGCCTCAGCTCCGCGGTTCGGTGGCCGATCAGGCACATCACCGGCACCACACCGGCGCGCAGCAGAGCGAACAGCGCAACGGCGAACTCCCGGGAGTTAGTCAGCTGCAACAGGATTCGATCTCCCGGGGCGATTCCACGCGCGGCCAGGCCGGCGGCCCTTCGATCGGCCATGGCGTCCAGCTCGGCGAACGTGTAGGCGCCGGATGCGTCGACGACGGCGGGTTTGTCGGGCCAGGTGGTCGCGGCGTCGCGCAGGATTGAGTCGAGTGGCCGGCCCTGCCAATACCCCGCGCGCCGGTACTCGTCGGCGCGGTCGGCGGGGAACGGCACGAAGCCCCGGAACAGATCGGATTCTCCACGGTCAGGGGCGGCGCTCATAACCGAAGAATATAGGGTAGCCTTCACAAAGTTAGGGCACCCTATCAATTACCGGGAGATTCAACGGATGTGGCAGACTCCGACTGGCCTCGAGGACGTTCTGACCCAGGTCGCGGAGCTTCTGGGCGTTGAGCCGGGCGACCTCGACCCCGATGTCGACCTCATTGCGTCCGGGCTCGACTCCATTCGGATGATGTCGATTTCGGGCCGCTGGCGACGGCAGGGCATCGACATCGGTTTCGCCGCACTGGCGGCCAACCCGACCGTCAACGCATGGGTGGAGTTGCTTGCCGAACGCGCCCCGGCCCAGCCCCCCGACGCAGCCGACGAAGCGACCGCAGATGATCCGGAGGCACCGTTCCCGTTGGCCCCGATTCAGCACGCGATGTGGGTAGGGCGCCACGAGCACCAGCAGCTCGGCGGCGTCTCCTCACACCTCTACGTCGAGTTCGACGGCGCGGGTGTCGACACGAACCGCCTGCGCACTGCGGCCGCGAAACTCGCTGCGCGCCATCCGATGTTGCGCGTCGAGATCCTGCCGGACGGAACGCAGAAAATCGGCGACCGTGAGCTGCCGGTGACCGTTCACGATCTGCGTGCGCTCGTCCCGTCCGAAGCGGAGCGGGAACTGGAGCGCATTCGCGACGAGAAGTCACACCAGATGCTCGATCCGGACGTGTTGGAGATTTCGTTGTCACTGCTTCCCGGCGGCGGCACCCGGCTACACGTCGACATGGACATGCAGGCCGCCGACGCGGTGAGTTACCGCAATATCATGGCCGACCTCGCGGCCTTTTACCGAGGTGTCGATCTGCCCGAGCTGAGTTACACCTATCGCGAGTACCGCGCGCGGTTGACCGCATCCTCGCCCCCGCCGTCACCGCAGGACGTGCAGTGGTGGGCCGAGCGCATACCGGACCTGCCGGAACCGCCTGCGCTACCGCTGATCCCGCTGTCCGAGCAGAATGAGCCTGTACGCAGCATGAGGTTGTGGCACGTCTTCGATGTGGCACACCGCGACGCCCTATTCACCGCCGCACACCGGCGCGGCATCACCCCGGCCATGGCGGTCGGCGCGTCATACGCGAACGCGCTGGCGCACTGGTCGACCGCCAAGCGGTTCCTGCTCAACCTGCCCATGTTCGGCCGCGAGCAGTACCACCCCGATGTCGAGAAACTGGTTGGCGACTTCACCTCCTCGCTGATGTTGGATATCGACCTGACCGACGCCGCCACCCCCGCGGCCCGCGCCCGAGCCGTGCAGGAGGTGCTGCACGCAACCGCGGTCCACTCGTCGGTGTCGGGCCTTGATGTGCTGCGAGACCTAAGCCGCCACCGCGGGGTGCAGACGCTCGCGCCGATCGTGTACACCAGCGCGCTGGGACTTGGCGATCTGTTCGCAGGCGACGTCACCGATCAGTTCGGCAAGCCGGTGTGGACCATCTCGCAAGGACCGCAGGTGCTGATCGACGCCCAGGCCACGCCGCTGGCCGACGGTCTGATGATCAACTGGGACGTGCGGATCGAATCCTTCCCGCCCGGTGTGCCCGAGGCGATGTTCGCCTACCACATCGACGAGCTGACCCGCCTGGCCACCGACGATGCCAGCTGGGATGCGTCGGACCCCTGTGCTGTGCCGGAAAGTTCGCGCGCGGTGCGGGAGGCGCTCAATTCCCGCCATGCACCGGCCAGAGCAAACGCACTGGCGGACGGCTTCTTCGCCAAGGCCTTCACCAATCCCGATGCGCCCGCTGTGATCAGCACCGACGAGGTGCTCACCTACGCACAGTTGCACAAAAAGGTGCTGTCGGTTGCCGCGGCGCTGCAGTCGCGCGGCGTGATGCACGGCGAAGTGGTTGCCGTCATGGGCCCGAAGAGCGCTGAGCAGATCACCGCCCTGCTGGCGATCCACGCGGTCGGTGCGGCCTACCTACCGATCGGCTTCGACCAACCCGCCGACCGCGCCGCCCGCATCCTGGATTCCGCCGGGGTGGAGTTCGCGCTCATCACCGGATCCAATTACGCGGACCACCCCGCCCCGTCGCTCACCGTCGCCGATGCCGAAATCATCGGAGACCCCGCTGATTTCACGCCGGCGACGGTCGGGCTGCAAGACCTGGCCTATGTGCTGTTCACCTCGGGGTCGACGGGTGAGCCCAAGGGCGTGGAGCTGACCCACGACGCGGTCATGAACACGCTGGAGTTCATCAATACGCACTTCGACATCGGTCCGGACGACCGTTGCCTCGCGCTGTCCACGCTGGAGGGTGACCTGTCGGCGCTGGACATCTTCGGCATGCTGACCGCGGGCGGCTCGATCGTTGTCGTCGACGAGCAACATCGGCGCGACCCCGACCACTGGGCCGAGCTGATCGACACCCACAAAGTCACGGTGCTGCACTGGATGCCCGGTTGGTTGCAGATGCTGCTCGATGTCGGAGCGGGGCGGCTGTCGTCGTTGCGGGTGGTGCCCACCGGCGGGGACTGGGTCAAGCCGGCAATGGTTCGGCGACTGGTCGCCGAGGCACCAGGGGTGCGCTTCGCCGGCTTGGGGGGCGCCACCGAAACCGCCGTGCACAACACGATCTGTGATATCACCGATCCCCCTGCGCACTGGGCTTCGGTGCCGTTCGGTATTCCATTGCCCAACAACGCGTGCCGGGTCGTCGACGCGAACGGGGACGATTGTCCCGACTGGGTGCCGGGTGAACTGTGGGTCGGGGGCTGCGGCATCGCCCGCGGATATCGGGGCAGGCCCGATCTTACGGCCGAACGGTTCGTCACGCATGCGGGCCGCACCTGGTACCGCACCGGCGATCTGGTGCGGTACTGGCCGGACGGCACGCTCGAGTTCGTCGGACGCGCCGATCACCGGGTGAAGGTCAGTGGTTACCGCATCGAGCTGGGCGACGTCGAAGCGGCATTGCAGCGTGTGCCGGACGTCGTGGCGGGGGTGGCCACCGTCGTTGCGGTACCAGGCGATACCGGCCCGGAGGTGCTGGCCGCGGTGGTGCAGGCCGGCCAACCGGAGCTTTCGCCCGCCGCGGTGGCCGCCGCGCTCGCCGACATTGTGCCGCCACACATGGTTCCGCAGCGCATCATGGTCGTCGACCGCATCCCGTACACGGTCGCGGGTAAGACCGACCGCAGGGCGGTCGCGCACCTTCTCGCCGACGCAGAGCCGTCTGCCGGAGCCACTCGCCGCGAGCCGACGACACCGTTGGAGCAGGTGCTCACCGACCTTGTCGGCGATGTGCTGGGCCGCCACGACGTCGGCGCGACAGACGACTTCTTCGCTCTTGGTGGGGATTCGGTGCAGGCCACCACTTTGGTCGCCCACATCAGGGACTGGCTCGACACGCCCACGGTGATGCTGTCCGACGTCTTCGCGGCCAGGACAGTCGAGGCGCTGGCCGAGCGGCTGTGCTTTCGCGAGGGTCGCAGTGACCGCCTCGATCAGGTCGCGCAGCTGTACCTGGAGATCTCGGCGATGGACAGCGCCGAAATCGACGGCGAGCTAAGCCGCGCCTCCTCCTAGCGCCGCCGCAAGCGCTGCGACGCTTCGCTGCCACAAGCTCATCAAGCGGTCGATATCGGCGGGCGTGAACAGCGCCTCGCTCCACCGCACGTTGGTCACCAGTTGCGCACCTTCGGTCGTGCCGCTGACCAGCGGGCTGACGTGTAGGGCGAACCGCAGTGGCAGGTCGGGCTCCGGGGCGACGGGCAGCGCGTCGGTGTACGGCGTGGTCAGCAGTGCCCACGGCTGCTCGGACGCCGCCGCGAGGTCGAGCCGGCCGAGATAGCTGAACAGGATCTGGGGTTCGGTGGCCACCTGCAATTCGGGTATCCGGGCCACATGGCGAAGGAGCCCGTAATCCAGCCCGTCGCAAGGGATATCGGCGAGATGAGCGGTCACCGATTCCAGTAGCGCACTTGCTGCCGCCGGGTCCCGTTCGGCGCGGCCGATGTCGAAGGCGGCCTCACCGGCCCCGATGCGCACCGGGTATGAAGTGATGAACGAGCCGACGGTGTTGGTGGTGTCGGCGTGCAGTAGGGAGTCGGCGCGGCCGTGCCCCTCGAGGGCTATCAGCGTGCCCGCCGCGGTGTCCTGCTGACGGTCTCGACGCCAACTGGAAACCGTCAGCGCCGTTGCCGCCAGCAGGAACTCGCGCATTCCCTCATCGGGTGTGACGGCCGCAAGGACACTCTCGGTGATGTCGACAGGGGTCGCGGCCTGATTTACCCGCAGGCTCGACCAGGTGTCGAGCGTCGGGTCGGGTCGCCGTGTACCCAGGGCCGGGTCCGGCTCGCCGATCACAGCGGCCCAGTACTCACTCTGCGCCCGCACCGCCGGCTCGGCCGACCGTGCCCACATCAGCTCCGACCAGCGGCGGTAAGAAGTGAACTCCGGCAACACCTTTGGGGCAGTGCCGACCTGCATGGCGCGCCAGGCCTCGGTCACGTCGGCGAGCATGATGTACCACGACACCGCATCCACAACCAGGTGATGAGCGCTCAGCAACAGCACCTCACCGAAGTCGGCGCCGCGGAACCACACCGCCCTAAGCATCGCCCCCGTGTGTGGGTCGATCTCATCGATGGCCGTGCGCGTCGACTGCTCGATCGCCGAGCGCAGCCCGTCGTCGGTCGTATCCGGCACGGCTACTGCGGTCAGCAGATCCGCGGCGGTGACGACACCGGGTTCGCGGGTGACCAGTCGCGGCCCGTCGGCGGTATCGGTCATCACCGACCGCAGTGTGTGGTGGTTGTCGAGCAGGACTTGCAGGACCGTCTCGACGGCATCCCGGTCGATGCCGGACGGCAGCCGCAGCAGAAAGCTGTGTGTGAAGCGACGATAGCCGCCGTATTCGCACAGCCAAGACACCATCGGCAGGGGCAGAACCTCGCCGACGTCGGCGCTGTCGATGTCTTCGTCGGATTCCGCGCCGCTGTCGATCGCGGCCGCCAGCTCACTAATCGTGGTGTGCCTCATCATCATCCGTGGGCTCATGTGCAGCCCCCGCCGCCGCGCCTGCCCGACGATGGCGATGGCCACGATACTGTCCATGCCGAGCACGAAGAAGTCGTCGTCCACGTGTGGCACGGCTCCGCCGAACTGTTCACCGAACAGCTCGCAGAGCGCCCGTTCGGTGTCGGTGGCGGCCGACGCCGCGCCGCTTCCACTTCCCGCAGACAGCGCAGCGTCGGCAAGCCGGTCGATTTCGTGGTTGTCCAGCTTGCCGTTGGCTGTCACCGGCAGCCGCGGTAACCCAATGATCCGGGCGGGCACCATATAGGACGGAAGGCGATCGGCCAGTGCGGCCCGCACGGCGGCCGGGTCACCGTCGGCGCCCGATTGCCAGACGGCGAATCCGACGAGCGTTGCGCCGGCATCGCGGCGCAGCACCGACACCGCCGCGTCGTGCACCTCCGGTACCGTACGCAGCGCCGCCTCGATCTCGCCGACCTCGATGCGGTAACCCCGGATCTTCACCTGCATGTCTGCGCGACCCAGATACCCGAAGCCGCCGTGCGGAAGGCGACGCACCAGGTCACCGGTCCGGTACATGCGCTGGCCGGGCGAGAACGGGTCGGCGATGAAACGGTTCGCGGTCATCGCGGGCTGGCCCAGGTATCCGCGGGTGACCTGGACGCCGGATAGATACAGTTCGCCGACGACGCCGGTCGGCACTATCCGTAGAGCCGAATCCAGCACGTAGGCCCGGGTTCCCGCGTTCGGTGTGCCGATCGTTGGCGTTGCGTAGTCACCCACGGGGGCGACCACCGCCTCAACCGTGGTCTCCGTCGGCCCATAGCAGTTGAACACCGCGGTGCCGGGCAGCGACCGCAGGTCCTGCCACAGCGTGGTGTCGATCGCTTCGCCGCCGAGCGCCAGCACGGACAGCTCACGATCCAGCAGTCCGGCCGCACTCAGCTGGACGAACATCGACGGCGTCGTGTCGATCATGTCGATGCCGTTGTCCACCAAGCCTTTCACGAGAAGCTGTGCATCGCGCATCTCTTCGGTGTCGAACAGGTGGTTGGCGTGACCATCGAGCAGACCGACCAGCGGCTGCCACGACGCGTCGAAGCTGAACGACCAGGCGTGCGCGATGCGCAGCGGCCTGCCGACGCGTGCGCAAGCAGATCGGTAGACGCGGTCGCGGTGATCGGCGAAGTACCCGAGCAGTGCGGCATTCGTGCCGACGACGCCCTTGGGCTCGCCGGTCGAACCAGACGTGAAGATCACGTAGGCGCTCTGGTCGGTGTGGCGGTCGACGGTCGGCGCCACGGGCTCATGACGCGAAATGCGTTCGACCACAGCGGGATCATCGAGTTGAACAACTGGAATGTCCTCGATCAGCTGACCACAGCCGGTTTCGGCGACGATAACCCGGGGGTTGCCCTGCCGCAGGATGTTTCGGATGCGGGGAGGCGGCAAGGTGATGTCCACCGGCAGGTACGCTCCACCCGCGGCGAGCACGGCCAGGATCGCGGCGACGAATGCCTTCGACCGTGGCAGCGCCAGCGCAACGATGGTTTCCGGGCCGACGCCGTGGTCCGTCAATTCCGCCGCGAGTCGGCACGCATCCGCGTGCAGCTGCGTGTAGGTGCGGCGCTCACCGCTGCCCGCTGTCAAGGCGGTGGCGTTGGGAGTGGCCTGCACCTGCCGCTCGAAGGCCTCCCACGCCGTCTCCGCAACAGCGACACAGCGATCGCTGCGCAGGTGGGCGCGCTCATCGGCGGTCAAGACGTCCAGCGCGTCGGGTGATTGGTCGCCGATGTCAGGCAACTGCGACAGCACCGCGATGAGCCGCTCGCAGATGTCGGCTGCCGGCAGGTGCGGCAACGCTTCAGGCATCACCTCGACGACGACCATCAGTTCGTCGCCGCTCATGTGCGACACGACTGTGAGCGGATAGTGCGTCAGGCTTTCCATCTCGACCGGTGTGAACGTCGCGCCGTCCGGTGTGGTCACTGCTCGAATGGCATCGGCGACGGGTGCGTTCTCAAACACGAACATGGTGTCGAAGAGGGCTCCGCGTCCGTCGGCGCGGTGCAGTTCCGACAGGCTCAGATAGCCGATGTCGCGCATCGCCGACGACTCGCGCTGCAACCGCGCACATTGTTCGACCACCGAGGCGGCGCGGTCGACGTAATGCACGACGGGGACGCTGTTGATGAAAAGCCCGACCATGGTCTCCACGCCGGCTAGCTGTTCGGGCCTGCCTGAGACGATGCTGCCGAACACCACGTCGCGGCGGTCGGTGAGCCTGCTGAGGATGACCGCCCATGCGAACAGAACGGCGGTGTTTACGGTCAGGCCGTTGCGGCCGGCCCAATTCCGCAGCCGCACTGTAGCTTCCGCAGACAACACCCGTGTCGTCGCTTGCGGCAACGCGTTCGCAGTGCTCGCCGCATCGGCGATCATCAGCGGCCCCGACACCCGGCGCAGGTAGTCCCTCCATGCGGCCAGCGCTGCGGCGGTGTCCTGCGCGCCCAACCAAGCGATGTAATCCCGGTACGGACGCGGCTTCGGTAGCCCGTCGAGTGATCCGGCGGCCCTGTACACGGCCAGCAGTTCGGTGAAGAACACGCCGAGCGCCCACCCGTCCATCACGATGTGGTGCGCGGTGAAGATCAGCCTGCGCCTGAGCTCGCCGGGCACTGTGAGCAGCACAACGCGCAGCGCCGGTCCGCGGCTCAAATCGAACGGCCGCCGCCGTTCGGAGCGCGCGATCGAATCGAATTCCGCAGGGGTGGCGGTGCGCTCGAGCCATGGCAGCTCGGCGTGGCTGGGCACGATCTGGACCGGCCGTGGAACGTCGCGGTCCCAGAAGGCGGCGCGCAGGTTCGGGTGTCGATCCAGCAGTGCTGCGGCGCTGCGGCGGAGCAGATCGACGTCGGCGGGGCCGTCGATGTCCACCTTCAACTGCATGGTGTAGTGGTCAATGCCGTCCTCGGCCAGATGGTAGAGCGCGAACAGCCCCTCTTGAAGCGGGCTGAGTGCAAGGACATCCTCGATCGCCGGTGTGGTCATGGCCGCCTCAGGCCTGCTCGAGCCACGCCGCGGTGAGACCGGACAGCGCCGCTTCGCTCAAGCCCGATGCGCTCATGGGCGCGCTGGCCGCCGGTTGCGGGACCGCTAGCTGACCGGCGTCGACCACGGCGGCCAGTGACGCGATCGAGCTGTGCTCGAAGACCATCACCGGCGTGAGCTCACGCCCCTGCGCGGTCGCCCGCGCCGCGAGTTGGACGGCGATGATGCTGTCGCCGCCCAACGCGAAGAAGTTGTCGTCACGATCGACGTCGTCGATGTCGAGCAGTTCTTTCAGCAGCGCGATGAGCGCCTGCTCGGTTTCCTCTGAACCACTGCCGATCGGATCCGCCGGTCGTACCGCAGACGGCACGGGCGCGGTGCGCAGCTTCTCGAGGACATCGGCCGGCAGCACCTGCATTTCCGACACGGTGATATCGGGCGTCATCGCGAACCCTTCGAGCACAGAGTCCAGCGCGTCGGCGATATGCCGAACCGTCTGCGGCTCATACAGATCGGCGTTGCCGATCACGCGCACATCCAGCCCCCCGTCCGTGGTCACGTCGATGCCGACGTTCAGGTCGAGCAGCGAGACCTCGAAGTCGAGCTGAACCGGCACCACACTGGTCCCGTCGGCGAGCGCGCGCGGCCTGGGCGCCCAGTCCTCACCGCGGAAATGGATCGAGCTCTGGAACAGCGGATGGTTGCGCGAGGTTGAGCGTCGCGGGTTGATGGCCTCGACCAGCCGGTCGATCGGCAGCTCCTGGTGCGTCAGCGCGTTGAGGACGACTTCGCGGCTACGGGCGATCACCGTGCGCAGGCTCGGGTCGCCCGACAGGTCGTTTCGCAGCGCGACGACGTTGGCGAACGGTCCCACCACCCGTTCGGCCGCGACGTCGATCCGCGCGGAGACCGGGCTGCCGACCGAAATATCTACGGCCCCACCGAGTTTGTGCAGTGCAACTGCCAGGGCGGCCTGGTAGACCATGAATTCGCTGGTGTCGCTCTGTGCGGCGAGCCGGGTGATGGCGGCGCGGCGTTCGGCGGGCACCGCGAAGCTCACCACTTCGCCGCGCGTCCCGAGAATCGGTGGCCGCGTGTAGTCGGCAGCCATCGGGATCTCCTCGGGCAATCCGGCCAGCGCCTGACGCCAGTATGCGAGCTCGCCATCACCCCAGTCACTCGTCTGCCCGAAGGCGCTGTGTTGCCATAGTGTGTGGTCGACGAACTGCAGCGGAAGCGGATCCCATTGTGGCGCCGTCCCGTCGGCTCGGCCGCGGTACGCATCGACGAGGTCCTCGAAGATCACCCCGAGCGACACATGGTCACAGACGATGTGGTGGATCAGCAGAAGCAGCACATGCGAGTCCGACGCGAGCTTCAGCACCGTCGGCTTGATCATCGGCCCCGCCTCGAGCGCGAACACATGCCGACGCAACTCGCGGATGTCGTCGTCGACCCGGTCGGGGTTGCTCTCGGCCATCTCGACGGCAACGCTCATGGCCGGGTGCACAACTTGATGCGGGACGCCGTCATGCTCAGCGAACGTGGTGCGTAGGGGTTCGTGTCGCGACACCACGTCGTCGATGGCTGCGCCGAGCGTAGTTAGGTCCAGCCGGCCGTCGATGTGCAGCGAAAGCGCCAGATTGAAAACATCATTCGCGCCCCGCAGCCGGTGCTGGAACCACATCGCAAGCTGCGAATAGGACAGCGGCGGCCGAACCGGGCGCTCCGCCGGGACGAGCGGCGGACGGTCAGCCGTGCGGGACCCATCGAGGAGCGTGGCCGCCAGGCCGGCGGGAGTCGGCGCGTCGAACACGGCGCGGGCAGTGCACTCCACCCCGACCTCGGCTCTGATCAGTGCCACCAGCCGCGCCGCGAGAAGTGAGTGGCCACCGAGCTCGAAGAACGAATCGTCTGCGCCGACGCGGTTGCAGCCGAACAACTTCGCGAAGATCTCGCACATCCGCCGCTCGGTTTCGGTGGCCGGTTCGCGGTGCGTGCGCACCGCGATGGATGTCGGGGCGGCCAGGGCCCGCTTGTCCAGCTTTCCGCCGACGGTCAGCGGAATATGGTCGATCACACAAAAAGCGTTCGGCACCATGTAGTCCGGCAGCACCGACGCGGCGTGCCCTCGGAGGGCGTCGAGATTCACATCGCCATCCGATACCAGGTAACCGACGAGGGTCGGGCCGATCTCGGTGTCCTGGGCGACGACCACGCTGTGGCGGACCGACGAGTGGGCCGTGAGCACCGACTCCACTTCGCCCAGCTCGACCCGGAATCCCCGCACCTTGACTTGCTCGTCGGACCTGCCGACGAATTCGAGATGACCGGAGAGGTTGCGGCGCACCAGATCTCCCGTCCGGTACAACCGCATTCCGGAAGTGAACGGATCGGCGATGAAGCGCTGCGCGGTCAAGCCAGGTCGGCCCAGGTATCCCCGCGCCAGCTGCGTGCCGCCGAGGTACAGCTCCCCCACCACCTCGGCAGGCACCGGCTGCAGATCACCGTCGAGCACATAGGTGTACACGTTGCGGTTCGGCACGCCGATAGGCACCGTGCTCCCCTGGCTCCCCTGCTGGACGCCCCGGATGTCCATATGCGTGGAGCAGACGACGGCCTCGGTCGGCCCGTAGTGGTTACGCAACTGCGCGTCGAAATAGTCGCTGAACTTCTCCGCGACGTCAGCTGACAGGGCTTCCCCGCCCACCGGCACGTGCCGAAGCTGACGCCATTGCGCGGCCCGCGGCAGCAACAGCAGGGTGCTGAGCATCGAGGGCACCATATGAAGGACGGTGACCCTGTGACGCTCGATCAGATCCGCGATATACGAAAGATCGGTGAACGCATCGGGTTTCGGTACGATCAGCCGGGCCCCGAGTGACAGCGTCACGAAGATATCCAGCAGCGATGCGTCGAAACTCACCGACGACGACTGCAACAACCGGTCGTCTGCGGTCATGCTCCATTCCGCGGTGAAGCACTCGACATGCTCGGCGATCGCCTGGTGCGAAACGGCCACCCCCTTCGGACGCCCGGTCGAGCCGGAGGTGTAGATCACGTAGGCGAGATGTTGCGGACGCAGCGGTTGCCGGCGGTCGGCGTCGGTGAGCGCCGCGTCGCACAGATGTGCCGCCGCCTCTTCCGTGGCGTCGAAGTCCGTCCTGGTGATCACCGCTGTAGGAGCGGCATCCTCGATCAGGTAGTCGATGCGCTCCTCGGGATAGGCGGGGTCGATCGGCAGGTAGGCAGCGCCGGCCTTCAGCACGGCAAACAGCGCGACGATGAACTCCGTCGACGTGGTCATGCGAAGGGCGACGATGTCGTCGGCGCCGATCCCTTTACCGATCAGCCAGCGCGCCAACCGGTTCGAGCGCCGGTGCAGGTCGCTGTAGGTGAGCTCGGTGAGATCCGAGGTCAGCGCAACCGCATCCGGCCTGGCGTCGGCCGCCGCCTCGAGCATCGCGACCATCGTGGTGGCCGGGGTGTCGACGAGGTCGCCGTGTGACTGGGCGAGGATCTCGTCGCGATCGAGCATGGCCAGACCGCCGAGGCGGACACGCGGGTTGGCAAGCCCGCTGTCGAGCAGCCGCAGGTAGTGGACGAGCATCTGATCGACCAGCGCATCGGCAAGCACGTCGCTGTGATATTCGAACTCGATCACCGCACCGTTGTCGGAGTAGTCGATGGTCAGCGTCAGCGGAAGCTGTGCGGTCACCGCGCCCAACCCGAGCTGGTGCACCTCGACTCCGTCCAGTGCCAGCATGTTGGCGCTCTTGCGCATGCTGAAGCCAAGGCTGACGAGCTGTTCCATGCCGTCGCGGCCCATCGTTCGCGCCGGGTTCACCGCGCGGACCACGTGGTCGATGCCCACTGACTGGTGGGCGAAGCCGTCGAGGCAGGTGCCGCGAACGGCCGAGACGAGCGACGCGAACGTGTCGTCGGACTGCGGGTTGACGCGGATCAACAGCGTGTTGCCGAAGTATCCGATCGCCGTGGCGGCCGCTGCCGCACGGTCGGTGACGGGAACGGAGACGAGAAATTCGGATGCGCCGGTGTAGCGGCGAATCAGCGCGCCGAATGAGGCAAGCAGCACCATGAACGGCGTGGCCGACTGTTTTCGAGCGAATGCCTCTGCGCGGCCGAGCAACTCGGCAGGAAGCGCCCGTGATCGACGTCGTGCCAGCTTGGTCGGATTCGGCACGGGCAGGCCGGGTAGCTCGAGGGATTCGGGCAGTGGCCGAAGCACGTCGCGCCAGTAGGTGAGGTCCTGTTCGGTGGGCGCCGCCACCGACATATCGGCCCCGTCGGCCACGTCGACAAACTGGACCGCGGGCCCCCGCTTGCCGTCGCCCTTGTACACCGCGCTCAGATCGGAGAAGAAGATGCCGAAGCAGTCGTCGTCCCAGCAGATGTGGTGCACCACCAGCAGGAGCAGGTAATCCTGCACACTGGTGCGGACGAGGGTTACCCGGAGCGGCACGTCGTTCGCCAGATCGAACGGCCTACCGAATTCCTGGCGCGCCACATCCTCGGCCTGTCTGCCGGAGCCGACGAGATCCTCTATGCGCCACTGGATTTCGATGTCGTCGTGGATGATCTGGTACGGGTCACCGTCGGCATCCACCCCGTACGTCGTGCATAGCACGCTATGCCGCCCGACGACCTCGTTGACGGCGTCTCGCAGGCGACCCTCGTCGAGGGCGCCGGTCAACCGGTAGGCAACACAGATGTTCAACGTGGCGTCGGCCGGATCCCGCGTCTGCAGGAACCACATGCGGCGCTGGCCGGCAGACAGCGGAAGGCGCTCACCGACGCGGGCGCGCGTGACCGATTGCGCTGCGGTGAGGCCGCTTTCGGCGATGCGGCGACGGAGCAGTTCGCGACGGCGGTCCTGCAGCGTCATGACATCGTCTGGCATGGGTCGTCCTACTCCTGAGGGTCGATCGGCGGGGCGCGCGCTTATGTTAGCCTTTGCTAACTTGCAGGGAGGTCCTACGTGGGGTTGTCGGGTGAGTTCTCGCTGCGGCCGCTGGACCACGATCGCGATCTGGCCCGCGTCCATGCCTGGATGAACGACGCCGAGGTGGCTCGCTTCTGGCATCAGGCCTGGCCCGTCGACGAGGTCGCCGCCTACCTGCGTGACCAGCAGGCCAGTTCCCACTCGGCTCCGTACGTGGGTGAGCTCGACGGTGTCCCGATGAGCTACTGGGAGCTCTACCGCGCCGATCACGATCCCCTCGCGAAGTACTACGCCGCACGCGAGCACGACGCCGGGATACACCTGCTTCTCGGCCCCGCCGAGTGCCGCGGCCGGGGGCTGGCAGGCCCACTGCTGCGGCTGGTCTCGGACTGCCTACTGGCCACCAACCCCCGGGCGACCAGGGTGGTCGCCGAGCCCGACGTGGAGAACATGCGATCCGTGCGGGCGTTCGAGCGCGCGGGTTTCCGTCGTGCCGCCGACATCGATCTGCCCACCAAACGCGCCGCGCTCATGCTTCGCGACCGCGAACCGAACCCAGAGGTCAACGCACCGCGGTAGACCTAACAAAGGGGGGAGGTTATGTTAGCCTGCGCTAAGTTTCGATCGGAGAGGTGACACTGCATGCCGCGCAACCTGGGATGGATCCGGCAATTCCACAAGCCCGAAGACCCGGATAGTCCCCCTCTGCTGGTCTTCCCGCACGCGGGTGCGGGCGCGTCGGCGTACCGCGAGTTCTCGAAGGAACTCAGCAAGAGCTTCGAGGTCCTGGTGTTGCAGTACCCGGGGCGGCAGGACCGCGCCACGGAACCACCGCTGTCGTCGCTGACCGAGATTGCCGAAGGTGCATTCGCCGAGTTCGCCGCGTCGGAATACCACCGCGGCAGCCCGATCGCCACCTTCGGCCACAGCATGGGCGGCTGGGTGGCGTTCGAGTTCGTCCGCGTCGCCGAAGCGCACAACGTCGCGGTTCGCAGGCTCACCGTCTCCGCCGCGGTCGCGCCATGCCACGCCGCCGCCAAACCACCCCATCCGACCGCAGACGAGGACATCCTCCACCACCTCGGCGCGCTCGAGGGCACCACATCCGACGTATTCGGCAACCGCGATCTGATGCGGCTGGCGCTGCCGGTGATCAAGGCTGACTACCGGGCCTGCGATGCCTACGAGCGCGGCGAGGATGTCAAAGTGGCAGCGCCAATTCACGCGCTTGGCGGCGACCAGGATCCGATCGTGACGCTGGGTGATCTGTACGGCTGGCGCAAGCACACCGACGTCATCGAGGTATCGATGTTCGACGGCGGGCACTTCTTCTTAGATACGCACATCCAATCGGTCGCAGCGCTGCTGTCTTCGTCCGTGGACTGCGAGCAGACGGCGTGAGCGACCCCATCGTCATCTCGGGGATGGCGGTGGAGGCGCCCGGCGGCATCGACACCCCCGCCGCGCTGTGGACGGCGCTGACCGAGTCCCGGGAATTGATCGGAGCTTTCCCCCGTGACCGCGGCTGGCCGGTCGATGATCTGCTGTCGGTCGACCGGCTCGACGGGTGGGGCCACGTGTGCGATGCGGGTGGATTCCTCAGCGACGCAGCCACATTCGACCCTGTCTTCTTCGGAATCACGCACCGCGAAGCCGTCGCCATGCATCCCCAGCAACGCGTGGCCATGCGAGTGGCCTGGATGGCGCTGGAGAACGCCGGTGTCAACCCCGGCGCGTTGGCCGGTAGCGAGGTCGGCTGCTACATCGGGATGTCGATGACGGAGTACGGCCCGCGGGTGGCCACGGTCGACGAAACCAGCGGGCACCGCCTCGTCGCCATGGGGCAGCTCGGTGGGGCCGCCCGCATCTCGCACGGCCTCGGCTTGATCGGCCCGTCGATCGCAGTAGACACCGCGTGCGCCTCCTCGTTGACCGCTCTGCAGATGGCGGCCAACGCGGTGCGCGACGACGAATGCGAGTGGGCGATCGCCGGCGGCGTCTGCGTCATGGGTTCACCCGCCGCGTTCTACGAATTCGCCCGCATCCACGCGTTGTCCGACGACGGGCATTGCCGCGCGTACTCCGACGACGCCACGGGCACCGTCTGGGGTGAAGGCGCCGGCATGGTCGTCGTCGAACGCGAATCGCGGGCACGGCAGTTGGGACACCGCGTCTTCGGCCGCATTCTCGGCATCCGCACCAACCACAACGGAAAGGGCAGGCCCATCCTGGTCCCCCGCACGCGTGCGCAGGCTGACCTCGTTCGCAAGACCTTAGACGCGGTGGACATCGAGCCTGCCGATGTCGGAATGATCGAAGGCCACGGCACCGCGACACCTGCCGGCGATCCGGTGGAACTGAACGCGCTCATGTCGACCTACGGCGCGGCGGGGTGCCGGGCATTGGTCGGATCGCTGAAGTCGAATCTCGGTCACGCGCAGGCGGCTTCGGGCATCCTCGGGCTCATCAAGGTGCTGCTCGCGGGCCAGCACGGCCAGATTCCGCCGACGTTGTTCGCCGACAATCCCACGACGAAGGTGGGCTGGGACAATACCGATCTGCGGCTGGCCACCAAGCTGCACCCGTGGGAACCGAACGACGGTGTCCGGTACGGCGCCGTGTCGTCGTTCGGCGCGGGTGGCGCCAATGCACACGCCGTCATCGCGATGCCGGAGGCGCACTCCGTTGCCTAGTCACCGCCTGCCCGACGGCACCGTTCCCATCCTGTTGTCGGGTGATACCCCCGAGTTGGTTTCCGCCGATGCGGCAGCAGTTTTCGGTTACGTGCAGGAACATCCCGAAGTGGCGCCCGACCGGATCGCCGACATGATCTTCCGCGTCCGTGTCGCGCGCCGGTATCGTGCGCTGGCGATGGTTGCAGGCGCAGACGATCTCAGCAGCGCGCTGCGGGCCGTCGCCGATGGCCGTGAACACCCTTTGGTGGTCCGAACGAATACGCCGGCCACGGCGCGCCGCGTCGGGTTGGTGTTTCCCGGCCAAGGCAGCCAACGGCCGGGTATGGGCCGGCTCTTCTACGAATCGGTGCCCGCATACCGTGCCGAAGTCGACCGCTGCGCGGAGGCGTTCGAGCACCACTTCGGTGAATCGCCGCTGAAATACCTTCTCGATGACAATGTTCCGGGCAACGGCGCATGTACCGTCCAGCCGGCCTTGTTTACGCAGATGGCCGCGCTCGCCGCGATGTGGCGATCGTTTGGCCTCAGCCCGCATGTCACCGTCGGCCACAGCCAGGGTGAGATCGCGGCGGCCTACGTCTGCGGTGCGGTATCGCTTGCCGACGCCACACTCGTCGTCGGGAGCCGCGCCCGCGCCGCCGACGAGGTCGCCTCTGGCGACTATGCGATGGCCGTCATCGCGGCCGACCGCGACACGTGCGACGACCTGCTCGCGCGCCGCTGCGGCTGGGCCGAGCTGTCTGTGGTGAATTCCACTGGTATCAACGGTATTTCGGGTGATCGCGCCACTGTGCAGGCGATCGTCGACGAGGTAGCCGAACGAGCCGTGTTCGCGCGCGTGATCGGCGTTTCCTACCCCGCCCACACCAGCATGATGAACGGGCTCGCCGACGAGCTGCGTGCGGCCGTTGCGTACCGACTGAAGAATTCGACGTTCCTCGACACCGATGTCGACTGCATCGGCGCCACGCTCGGTGGCCCGGTTCCCATCGACATGCCCGCCGACGAGTACTGGTTTCTGAACCTGCGCAACGTCGTCCGCTTCGACAAGGCGATCGCCGCCGCGACGGCGCTGGGGGTCAACACGTTCGTCGAACTCGCCGAACACCCGACGCTTCAGCTTGCAATCCACGAGAACCTCCGCGGTGTCGAGTGCGAGCAACCGGCGTTGGTGGTGGGTACCTCCGACCGGGCGGCCGCCGACCTCGGAGTGCTGACGCGCAACCTGGCGACCCTGGCGGTGCACCATGCGGACTACCCGTGGGACTGTTTGCGCGCCGAACCCGATGGCCGGACTGCCCTGCCGCTGATGGACTTTCCCAATGCGCCCATGGCTCGGGTCCACCTGTGGCAGCCCTATGCCACCGTCACCACAGCGCCGCCGGTGCCACAGCAGCCGACGGCCAAACCGACACCTGCGCGGCTGCTCGTCGAAGACTGGGTTCGGTTGTCGCGCCGCACACTTGTCCCTCCGCGTTCGATCGGGATCGTCGATCACACCGGAGCCTGCGCCGAGCTCGTCGCGGCGGTCGTAGACGCGGCGACCCAAACCGGTGCGACCGCTGCGCTGATCGATCACGTGAGCGCCGACCTGGACACTTACGTCGTCCTTCTTCCGCCGTCGTCGCAACGCGACGTCGCGAGGGCCGCGGCCGAGGTGACGACGTTCTTCGGTGAACACACCTGGTGGCGCGGAATCAGCGACACGGTGAGCGCATGCTGGCTGGTGACGGTGGGCGGTGAGGCGGTCCTCGCGGCAGACCCGCCGCCGAACCTCGTGCACGCAGCGGCCAGCGCAGGCTTCCGCAGTCTCGGCGCACAACATCCCGGCGTGCGTTTCCGCCACCTTGACCTGCCCGGGGGGTTGGGCGCCGCAGACGCGGGTGCGGCGATCGTGTCGGCGGTGCATACCCGGGAGGAGTCGGAGCTCGCCCTGCGCGATGGCGGACTGTACGCCAAGAGAGTCGTCGCGCCCGACGCCACGATTGTCGATCCGGACACGACGTTACCGGCGCACGTCCTCATCGTCGGCGGCGCCGGACACCTCGGCCTGGAGTTCTGCGAGCACTTCGCCCGCCGCGGCGCCGGGCGGATCACGTTGGTGAACAGATCGGGAAAAACCGTCGCGGTTGCTGATCGACTGCGGCGCATCCGGTCTGCCACAAAGGCGCAGATCCGGGTGGACAGATGCGACATCACGGACGCGGACGCGGTCTCGACGCTGGCAGAGCTGCACCGTGACGATCCCGCGGATCTGATCATCCATGCCGCTGTGGACTATTCGGGCGTCGAGCTCGAGGACATCACCTCCGCCGCCGTTGATGCGGCGCTTCAGGGCAAGGTGGTCGGCATCTCGCGCCTGCTCGAGGTGTTTCCGCGCACCCGTGACGGCCGGGTGCTGCTGTGCTCGTCGATTTCGGCCACCGTCGGCGGCCGCGGCATGATCCTCTATGCCGCATCAAACCGGATGCTGGACGCGCTGGCCCTGTCGCTGCAATCCGAGGGTGTGAACTGTATTTCGCTGCAGTGGGGGCATTGGAACGTCCATGCCGACGAGGACGGGTCCGCTGCCGCCATGTTGGCCAATCTCGGCGTCATCCCGATGCGTCCGGCCGACGCGCTGGCCGTCGGGATGAATCCGCTGCGACGCAATGCCATCGTCGCGGCGTTCGACTCAGACCGCGCCCGCTCAGTGCTCGAAACGTGCGGCCGAGGCGAATTGCTGGCGCAGTTGGAGTCACGGCCCGCGGCCGAGCTCCCGGCTGCCGGTGACGATGCCGAACTGTCCAAACGGTTTCTGAAGCTGCTCGCCGAGACCATCGGCGTCGACGGGGTGGAAGCGATAGACAAGACCGTTCCGATGGTGGCGATCGGTCTCGATTCGTTGCAGGCGTTGGAGGTCCGCCGTCGGGTCAAGGTCGAGTTCGACCACGATCTCGAGGTGGCGGATCTACTCGGCGGAGCCTCCATCGAAAAAGTGCTGGCCCGACTGGGCGCGAGCTAGCCGTCGACCATCGCCTCGCGAGGGCTCCTCGGCCGCATGTCGGTCCAGCTCTGCTCGACGAACTCCAAGCAGCTACCGCGGGTGTCCGCGCCGAAGGCGACCCGCCAACCGTCGGGCATGGGTCTAAATGTCGGCCACAGTCGTTCCTCGTCGTTGACCAGGACGCAGAACGTGCCGCCGTCGTCAAATGGGTTGATACTCATCGCTTCTCTTCGTCGGGGTTTCGGCAGCGCCCGCGTCCGCGCCCAGCACGCGTTCGGACATACGCCCCAAACAGCTCAGGTTCGGGAAGCCGGGGCCCTCATTGAGGCCGGCCAGATTCGGCAGGAAAAGCTTCGGTGTCACCCCGGTAACTGATAAATCGTGTGCGATCGACCCCTCGAGTCGCTCTCTGGTGACCGGGCCGCCCAGGCCCAGCTCCAGGAGATCGAGTGCGTCCTGGCGCAGAAGCGAGGTGAACCACAGTGAGTCCGCGCCGGAGCCGTCGATCACCAGATCGAAACCGTGGACGGTTTCGGCGCGCTCGCCGTAGCTGTCAGTCTGCAACGTGATACGGATCTGGCCGTTGTAGTCGACGGCATGTGCGACGCGACCTCTCAGGTGCCTGATCCTGTCATCGGCGAGCAGCGATTCCTGAACGCGCGCCGAGAACACGCCGCGGTCGGTGCGGGAAATGGCATCTCGTCGTTCGGCGCTGGTAAGGCTGTGCCATTCGGCGGGATCGGAGAACATGGTGTTCTCGAAGAAGCCCTCCCCGCGGGTGAACAGCGTGGCCTGCGGTGAGATAACCGTGATCGCCGAAAACCTGTGGTGGAAAACCTCATTGAGGATCGACGCCGCGGACTCCCCGCCCCCGATCACCGCAACACGCGGCGCCACGATCCGCTCGTGGCCCGCCGCTCGCTGCCAGAACTGCGCGATCGACAACACGCGCGGGTCGCCGGGGAGGATGGAATGGCCTGGCTGCCCGGGTCCGCTGATCAACACCGATTCGGCGGATACGGTCGAGTCGCGGGTGTGCAGAACCCAGTGCGAGCCCTGGACCGACATCCCGATCACGTCGCCGCGGATGATCGTCATTCCCACCGCATCGGCGACCCAGCGCAAATAGCCGGCCCAGGTCTCGTGGGTGGGTGCCGGTCGTCCTCTGTCGATCCACCCCGCGAATTCTCCTGTGGCTACGAGGAACGACTGCCAGCTGTAGCGCAGCATCCGCTCATCGAGTTCGCTGTTGCGGCCGGGCACCAAGGTGGACCGGTACGGGAAGCCGACGTCCTTCTCGGGATTGGTGCCCAGGCGTTGCCTGCCGTCTGTCCAACCGCCACCGGCCTGCCAGTTGGCGGCCACGCCGCTGCGCTCGATGGCGACCACGTCGCTCACCTCGAAACCCATCTGACGCAGGACCACGGCCTTGGCCGCGATCGCTACCGCCTTGGCGCCCGCGCCGACAATCGCCAGTGTGCCGCTCATCGGCGGCCCGCGCGCAACGCGTCGCGGTCGACCTTGCCGTGGGTGGTGATCGGAATCTTCTGCAGCACGACGTAGTCTGTGGGCTGCATGTGGACGGGCAGGGCGGCGCTGACGCGCGCGCGCACCCGGTTGACGTCCACGGTGTCGCAGTCGGCCGATGGTGTCAGGTAAGCCACCAGGCTCCGTCCTGACCCCGGCAGGTCGTGCGCCATCACCACACATTGGCCCACGCTCGGGTCGACGGTGGTCGCGGCGGCAATCTCGCCGAGCTCGATTCGGTGCCCGTTCACCTTCACCTGCTCGTCGGCGCGGCCGACGAACTCGAGATCACCGTCGCCGTTGCGGCGGGCCAGATCACCCGTCCGGTACATCCTGCCGCCGGCACGATACGGGTCGGCGACGAAACGCTCGGCCGTCGATCCCGGTCGGAGGTGGTATCCGCGCGCCAAAGCCGTTCCACCGATGTAGATCTCACCGATGGCGCCGACGGGCACCGGCTGCAGCATGTTGTCGAGAAGATGCACGGTGGTGTTCACCTTGGGACGGCCGATCGGCACGACGCGGTTGCCCTGCTTGGTCGTCACCCGGTAGCGAGTCGCCGCGATCGTGGTTTCGGTGGGCCCGTAGAAGTTGTGCAGTGGTGCGTCGAAGGTCGCGCGGAACCTGTCGGCCAATCCGCCGGGCAGCGCCTCGCCGCCGATCGGAATGCGACGCAGCGTGCGCCATTTCGATGCGCCCGGCAAGGACAAAAAGAGACCGAGCAACGAGGGTACGAGATGCACGGCCGTAATGGCTTCGCGCTCGAGGACGCTGGTCAGGTATCCAACGTCGCGGAGCCTGTCGGGGCGCGGAATGACCAGCCGCGCGCCGTTGCCGAGTGTGCCGAAGATCTCTTCGATAGACGCGTCGAAGCTCGTCGAGGCCAGCTGCAGGACCGATTCGCGGGTGTTGCGCTGGTAATCCGCGCCGTACCAAGCCAGGTAGTCGATCACCGGGGCATGGGACACCGCAACGCCTTTGGGTCTCCCCGTCGAACCCGAGGTATAGATGACGTAGGCGAGGTGGTCGGGCAGCAGCGGGTGCATCCGGTCGTCGTCTGTCGGGTCGACGTCGGGGAACTCATCGAGCCCGCCCACGGGTTGACGCAGGGTCAGCCGTGGCGAGGAGTCGGCAAGGATGAAGTCGATCTTCTCGGCCGGATAGTCGGGGTCGATAGGCAGATACGCCGCCCCGGCCTTGGCGATCCCGAGCGCTGTCACTACAAGCTCGGGTGATCGCGGCAGGAGCACCGCCACCAGGTCTTCGGCACCGATTTCCTGGTGAATCAGCCAGTGCGCCAACCGATTCGCTTGCTCATTGATTTGTTGATAGGTGTAATGCCGGCTTTCGTAGGTCACTGCGACAGAATCAGGACTGGCGTTGGCTTGCCGCTCGACGAGGGCGGTGAGCGTGGTCGGCGCCCGGCGGTGCGCGTCGCCGGCGGCCACCCGCTGGAGCCACGACCAGTCTGAGCCGAGCATGTCGAGCTTGTGGACGGATGTATCCGGTTCGCACACAGCACTGTTGAGGAGCTGCTCGAGGTGGGCCAGTAGCCGCGTCACCAGCTGCCCATCGAGTACGTCCACCTGATATTGCGCGTGGATGACGGCGTCGTCGGCGGTGAACTCGACCGTCAGCACCAGGGGTAGGTGCGCAACGTGCGCGCGCAGCGTGGTGCGCTCACATCTCACGCCACGCGGCGTGAACCCGTAACTGCCCTGGGCGCGGGCCGCAAAACTCAACCGTGCCAACCGGTCTGCGCCGCCGTGCAATCCGTCGAGGGCGATCTCGCGGATCAACTGGTCAAGTGAGTCCCCGGTATGGGCCAGGGCGCCGTCGATGGCGTGGTGTGTTTGCGCCGCCAGCTTTCGGAACGTCATCTGAGCATCGACCCGGGCGCGCAGCATCGCCTTGTGCCCGAGGTAGCCGATGCCCGCTTCGTTTTCGCCGGATCGGTCCAGTGCGGGCAGCGCGATCAGGAAATCGTCGGTCTGGGTGTATCGGGCGATGAGCGCCGACAGGGCCGCAGCCATGACCGCGAAGGGGGTAGAGCCGGTCTCCTCGGCGAGATGGTTGATGCCGCGGACGAGGTCTGCCGGAACGTGCCTGCTGCACAGGTCCGCCCGCAGGGTGCTCGATACGGCAGAACCGTTGGGCCCCGGCAATTCCAGCGGCTCGGGCAGGTCGGGCAGCACCGTCTGCCAATACCGCCGGTCTGCTGCCGGGTCACGGGCAGGTGCCTGATGCAATTCGGTGAGCGGCCTTAAGGGACGTTCTGCGTATCGGCAGGGATCCTCGTAGGCCGCCGTGAGGTCGGCGAGGAAGACATGCGTCGACGCATCGTCCCAGGCAATCTGGTGTGCGGCGACAAGCAGCACGTGCTCGTCGCGGCCCACCCGGATCAGCGTCAGGCGCAGCGGTGCTTCGACCGCCAGCTCGAACGGGGTGCCGAACTCCCGCTGTGCGAGCACTTCCACGCGCAGCCTGGATGCCTGGTCAGCAAGATCGGTCAGGTCGTGCTGCGAATATGTGGGCAGCAGGTCCGCGCGCACATGTTGTTGAAGCGTGCCGGCCAGATCCACCTGATAGGTGGTGCGCAGGATCTCATGGCGTTCCGCCACGGCAGCCAGCGCGTCTTGCAGCCGGTGGCCGTTCACATCGCCGCGCAGCCGGAAGGACGCCGACGTGTTGTACATGGGGCTGTCCGGGTCGAACGACTGGACCAGCCAGACCCGGCGCTGCCGGTCCGTCGCGGGCATCACCGCGATCGACGGCGATTCGAGGCGGCGCGCAGTCTCAGTCAAGTCCGAAGTCAGCCTTCCGGTGTCGTCCACGCAGTTCAGCGGCATACTAAGCCGGGGTTGTTAGCTCAGGCTGCCCTAACTTGCAGAGGTTACCGCACATCGCCGCAGCGGACATGCCCTACCTAGGATCGTCTGCGCGGATGATCCGATTACGGCGCGGCGTCGAGCAACACCGTCTTCGACTCGAGATACGGCAGGAGCCCTTCACAGCAGTCGGCCGGCTGCGCTGCGGCACAACAACTTCGATGTTTGCGCTCATGGTTGGATTCTCACTTACCTTCGGGTTCCCGATCGCGCGAGATCTCCACCGCGCGGTCGGCGTTGGCGAGCAGCTGCCGTTGCCGCCTCGGCCACCAGAACATGTCCAACACCAGCAGCGCCAGGTAGACGGCCGAGGCGACGGTGTTACCCCACGAACCGAAGGTGGCGTCCCATACCGCCGAGGCAATTGCGACGACGAGCACGAACCAGAACAGCCACCGCAGCGGGCGGGCCTCCTCCGCGGCCGTGTGCAAGCCGTCGCGGTACTCGCCGAGCGCAGGTGACAGCCTGGCATCGTCGACGGCGTGCCCGTTGCGGGCGGCCGCGACCACCCGCTCACGTTCGCTGCCGCTCAGACTCGCGGCGCTCGGCCAGTACCGCGCCATGCGTCGCGACATCCACACGCCGGAGGACACTGACAGCATCACGAACACGATGACGGTGGCCAACAGAAATCCCGAATCGAGCCACGCGAGGATGGCCAGGAACCCGCCGACGCCGACGCCGAGAATCAGCCCGCGAAGGGCTGGGCCGTATCGCCACACCGGCGCGGGCACCGTGACCATGACTCGATTGTGCGACGCCCGCCCCCGGGCCGATGTGTTATCGGCGCATTAGATTTCGTGTTGAGGCCTTGGCCGTAGCAACAGCGTCGCGACCACACTGATCAGCGCGGTGGCCACCAGGTAGCTGCACGCGAGCCAGGGCGCCTTGTTCGCCGCGGCGATCAAGGCGGTCAGGATCAGCGGGGTCAGGCCGGAAGCGTAGACACCAGAGAGCTGGTACACGGTGGACAGCCCGGTGTAGCGGATACGCGCCGGGTACAGCGACGCGTACAGCGTGCCCTGCGCGCCGTAGAACCATGCGTGAATCACGCCGAACACCAACAGCATTCCGATCGCATAGGCTGAGATGTTCTTGGTGTTGAACAGGGCAAAGACCGGAAACACCGCCACCGCGTAGGCCGCGATCCCGCTGGCGTACACCGCACGTGCTCCGAACCGGTCAGCCAAAAGACCCGACACCGGAAGCAGCGCCGCCATCACCAGCGCCGCCGCCGTCACTGCGGTCAGCACCGGCACGCGCTCGAGATGCAGTGTGCCTGTGGCATACGAGATCGCGAACACACCCCAGGTGTTGAACGCCGCCCCTTCACCCCAGCGCGACAGCAGACCCAGCACCGTAGCGCGCAAGTGCGGTGGCCGGAATACCTCTTTGAGCGGCACGGCCGCCCTGTCGCCGTCGGACTGGAGTTTCTCGAACGCGGGCGTCTCGGTGGCTTTCAGCCGGACGACGACGCCGAAGACGACCAGCAGAATGCTGATCAAGAATGCTATGCGCCAGCCGTAGGACTCGAAGGCGTCCTCGGGCAGCGCGATCTGCAGCAGAGCGAAGACACCGGTACCCAGCGCAAGCCCGAGGGCAAGGCCAACCTGCGGGATACTACCCGCGAAACCCCTTCTGCGCGAAGGGCTGTGCTCGACCGCAAGCAGGATGGCCCCGGCCCATTCGCCACCAAGCGCGAAGCCCTGAACGATGCGCAGCACCAGCAGCAGGATCGGGGCGAGCACGCCGATCTGGGCTGCGGTCGGCAGCAGACCCATCAGCGCGGTGGCCCCGCCCATCAGGAACATCGTCAGAGCAAGCGTCTTCTTGCGGCCGATCCGGTCGCCGACATGGCCGAAGACGAAGCCGCCGATCGGCCGAACGACGAAGCCGACGGCAAAGGTTGCGAACGACAGCAGCGTTCCCACATACGAACTCTGACTGGGAAAGAAGGCATGGCTGAAGACGAGGCTGGCGGCCGTCGCGTAGAGGAAGAAGTCGTACCACTCGATGGTGGTGCCGACGAGGCTCGCCAGCAGCGCCGTGCGGACCTTCGGATCGAAACGGGCGCCGCGGGTTTGGGCTGCCGGCTCGACTTCGCTCGAGGTGAGTTCGGGAATCGCCACGATGAGCCACCATCCCCGACGGTCGGGGCGCCGAATAGGTTTGCGCGCGTCATGAGCAGAACCGCGTGTCGGAACCCGGCGCTAGGGCTTGCGCGCCCACACAGCCGGATGCGGTCCGGATATCAGTACTGGATCTGGGCCGAGGTCACTCCTGACCCTTTCGGCGAACGCGTCGACATCGGTCTCTTCTTCGGTTGCGACGCCGTGGGCAACTAGCAATGGTGAGAGATTCGCGACCAAAGTCGTCTCGTGCTGCCATACGGTTTCGCCGGTGTACACCGCACCCGTCACCTCGTGCGGAGGTCGCGGTTCAAGGCCGATCGATCGCAGTAGCGACGGCAGGCGCGTCCCCATATGTGCTTGGTGTCCAAGCACATCGAAGGCCGCATCCATCCATCCCATGAGCGTGTCGACCGACGGGCTGCGGGGCCACATGAGCACCTGATTGGTCGGATTGTGTTCGTACTCCATGAAGGCCATGACACCGCCCGAGTTGAGGCGGGCGGCGAGCGCACGCAGCACGCTCTCGACGTCAAGCTGGTACATCAACACCAGCCGGCCGACGATCGCGTCGAAGGGCCCGTCGGGCGGGGACGAGAGGTCCGCGATTTCGAATCGGACGTGCGTCAGGCCAAGGTCCTCGACGCGGCGGTTGGCGGCTTCGACCTGAGCGGCATCCCGGTCGATACCCAGAACGCGACCAGACGAAGTAACCAGGTCGGCAACGATGATCGAAACATCACCTCCACCTGACCCGCAGTCGAGAACACGCATCCCCGGTCCGATACCTGCGGCTCGAAACATCCGTTCCGTGGCCGGGCGAAGCGCGTCACCCTGGCTTGCGAGCCGTTGGCGTTCGCGGTCGGTACTTCCCCAGGCATAGTCGTTGGCCACGAAACGGATGGTGGCACACCGGCCCTGAACAGCGCTGTCGTTCTGTCAGAGTCCCTGCGTAGTATTAGAACACCTGTTCGATACTTTGGGAGTGACGGTGCTCGACGTCGGAGATGTCCAGGACAGGCTGGCCGCCCTGCAGGCCGCGGTGGCCTGCCTTGCCGAGCTGTCGTGGGATCAGGCGCCGGCCGAGGCTGCCGATGCAGTGCTCGCCGGGGTGGAATCGGTGCAGCGGACGCTGTCGACGGTGGGCTATGGCGCTATCAACCGGCTGCGCAGCGATCCCGCCCTGGCCCGCGGCCGACGGCTGCGCGATCACCTGGCCAACTCCCTGCACTTGTCGGCCACCGAGGCCGGTCACCGAATCGCCTGCGCCGCCGACCTCGCCGGCGATCACCCGGCCCTGCTAGAGGCCGCCGCCGCGTCACGCTACGGGTTGATCGGCGCCGAACACGTACGCATCATCCGCGACACCATCGCCAAACTGCCCGACAACGCAGTAGAGGCCGACCGCGCCCGCTTCGACCTGGAACTCACCGGCATTGCCGTCGCCGAACGACCCGAAGTGCTGCGACGCCAAGCCGCCCTACTGCTGGCCGAGCACGACGCCACCCACGACGACCCCGTCACCCGCGCGCCGACGCGCTGCCCGAGCCGAACTCGTCCTGGGACCCCAGGACCCCGATGGCATGCGCCGCGGACGGTTCTGCCTGGACCCCGAGGCCGGCGCCTACCTGGAAATCCTGCTGGCCAAATTGGCCCGACCCGGCATGTGCAACGCCGACGACCCGTTGCCCGCCGTCGACGGTGACCCTGATCCCCTCGCCGCCGCCGGCGACACCCGCAGCACCGCCCGGCGCAACCACGACGCCCTCAAAGCCGCCATGCGTGCCCTGCTGGCCTCCGGCGAACTCGGCCTGCACCGCGGCCTCCCGGTCACCGCCATCATCACCATGACCCTCGACCAACTCGAAACGGCATCCGGGCTGGCCGTCACCGGCGGCGGATCAACTGTGCCGATGGAAGTCGCCATCGCCATGGCGGCCCACGCCCACCACTACCTCTACATCTACGACGAAAATTGCGGCCGACCCCTGTTTCTCGGCCGCAGCCAGCGGCTGGCCTCAGCCGACCAACGCATTGTGCTGCACGCCATCGACGCCGGCTGCACCGTCCCAGGCTGTGATCAATCGGCCTACTACTGCGAGGTCCACCATCTCCACGACTGGGCACTCGGCGGCACCACCGACATCGACCGGCTCACCCTCACCTGCCAAGACGGCAACCAATCCGCCGGCCCCAGCGATGAACAATGGCAAGCCCGCCGCCGCTACGACGAACAAACCCTCGGCCAGACCGTCTGGCACCCACCCAAATCCGTCGACCCAACCCGGCAACCCAGGACCAATTGGCTGCACCGACGACCCAAACGACCCAAACCGGAGCCGGACGCCGCGTGAGGAGTTAGACGGTGAAACCGAGTGCGCGCAGTTGCTCGCGGCCGTCTTCGGTGATCTTGTCCGGCCCCCACGGCGGATTCCACACCCAGTTGATCTTGATCTCGTTCACCAGCCCAGCGCCCACCAGCGCCTGCCGCGACTGATCCTCGATCACGTCGGTCAGCGGGCAGGCCGCCGATGTCAACGTCATGTCGATCAGGGCCACCTTGCCGGTGTCGGCCTCCTCGACGTTCAGGTCATAGACGAGGCCGAGGTCGACGACGTTGATGCCGAGCTCCGGGTCGACGACGTCGCGCATCGCCTCCTCGAGATCGGCGAGGAATTCCTCGTTAGGCACTGCGGTGTCGCTCATCTGGCGTCTCCTCACTGGCTTGCGCCACTGCTCCATTTGATGCGCTGGCCTCCGCCACCGCGGCCTTGAAAGCTGTCCAGCCCAGCAGCGCACATTTGATCCGCGCCGGATACTTGGCCACCCCGGCGAAGGCGATTCCGTCGCCGAGTACGTCCTCATCGCCCTCGACGTTTCCGCGGGACGAGATCATTTCGTTGAATGCCGCGACGGTCTTGAGCGCGTCGCCCACGGTCTGACCGATGACCAGGTCCGCGAGCACCGACGTCGCGGCCTGGCTGATCGAGCAGCCCTGCCCGTCATAGGACACGTCGACAACCTTCTCGCTGTCGTCGGACAGCGCGACCCGCAGCGTGACCTCGTCACCGCATGTCGGGTTGACGTGGTGCACCTCGGCGCCGAACGGCTCCCGCAGCCCGCGATGGTGCGGATGCTTGTAGTGGTCCAGGATCACCTCCTGGTACATCTGCTCCATTCTCACGGACGTCGCCTCAGTCCCTGCCGAAGAATTCGACTGCGCGCTGCACGCCTGCCACCAGCCGGTCGACCTCGTCGGGCGTGTTGTACACGGCGAACGAGGCGCGAGCCGTCGCCGCGATCCCGAACTTGCGGTGCAGCGGCCACGCGCAATGGTGTCCCACGCGGACCGCAACGCCTTCGTCGTCGAGGATCTGACCGACGTCGTGTGCGTGGATGCCGTCCACGACGAAGCTGACCGGCGAGCCGCGACCCGCCAAGGTCGTGGGGCCGACGATCCGGACACTAGGCACGGTGGCCAGACCCTCCAATGTGGCTCCAACCAGGTCGGCCTCGTGTGCTGCGACCGCCTCCATGCCGATGGCGCCCAGATATCGTGCTGCGGCGGCCAGTCCGACGACCTGCGACGTCATCGGCGTGCCGGCCTCGAACCGTTGCGGTGCGGGCGCGAACGTTGTCTCGTCCATCGTGACGGTTTCGATCATCGAACCGCCGGTGATGAACGGCGGCATCGCATCCAACAGCTCCTGGCGTCCGTACAGCACACCGATACCGTTGGGGCCCAACATCTTATGTCCTGAGAACGCGGCATAGTCGACGCCGAGGGCGTGGAAGTCGACAGCCTCATGCGGCACTGACTGGCAGGCGTCGAGAACGGTCAGCGCGCCGACTGCCTGCGCCCGGTCGACCAGCTGGGCCACCGGCGCAACGGCACCGGTGACATTGGAATGATGGCTAAACGCCACGACCTTGACGTGGGTGTCCAGCTCGAGCGAATCGAGGTCGATCCGCCCATCTGCGTCGACCGAATACCACTTCAGGGTCGCACCGGTGCGGCGGGCCAACTCCTGCCACGGCACCAGGTTGGCGTGATGTTCCAGCTCGGTGGTGACGATGACGTCGCCCGGACCGACCGCACGGTCAAACCGCTTGTCCCCCAACGTATACGCGACAAGGTTGATCGCCTCGGTGGCGTTCTTGGTGAACACCAACTCGGTCGCGTCGGCTCCGACGAAGGTGGCGATGTCGGCGCGGCCCATCTCGTAGGCGTCGGTGGACTCCTCCATCAGCTGATGCGCGCCGCGGTGCACCGCGCCGTTGGAGGTGACCAGGAAGTCGCGTTCGGCGTCGAGCACCTGCAGTGGACGCTGAGACGTCGCACCCGAATCGAGGTAGGCGAGCTGTTTGCCGCCGCGCATGACCCTCTTCAGGATCGGGAAGTCTGCCCGGATCCTGTCCAGGTCAAGCGGATTCACCGAGGTGGTCATACGATCACGCTCCCTCTCCGGCCTCCCCTACGACCCCTATGACGATGAAGCTGCCGCCTGCTGCTGGGTGAACCGCACGTAGCCGTTCTCTTCCAATTCGTCGGCCAACTCGGCTCCGCCCGACTCGACGATGCGGCCGTTGACGAAGACGTGCACGAACTGGGGCTGGATGTAGCGCAGGATGCGGGTGTAGTGCGTGATCAGCAGCACGCCGCCGTTCTCGGCTTCGGCGTAGCGGTTCACGCCCTCGCTGACGACGCGCAGTGCGTCGACGTCCAGACCCGAGTCGGTCTCGTCGAGAATCGCGATCTTCGGCTTCAGCAGCGACAGCTGCAGAATCTCGTGACGCTTCTTTTCGCCACCCGAGAAGCCTTCGTTGACACTGCGTTCGGAGAAGGAGGGTTCGATCTCGAGGTCTTCCATCGCGGACTTGACCTCTTTGACCCAGTGCCGCAGCTTCGGAGCCTCGCCCCGCACCGCCGTCGCGGCCGTGCGCAGGAAGTTCGACATCGAGACCCCCGGCACCTCGACGGGGTACTGCATCGCGAGGAACAAGCCGGCGCGGGCGCGCTCGTCGACCGTCATCTCCAGTACATCCTGGCCGTCGAGCGTGATAGAGCCCGAGGTGACCTTGTACTTCGGATGGCCCGCAATGGCATACGACAGCGTCGACTTGCCGGATCCGTTGGGGCCCATCAGAGCGTGGGTCTCTCCCGAGTTCACCGTCAGGTCGACACCCTTGAGGATCGGAATCTCTTCTGCGGCTTCGGTGGCTGCGACGCTGACGTGCAGGTCCCTGATTTCCAGTGTGGTCATTGTGTTCCTTGAAGGGTCTCGGTCAATTCGAGTTCGTGTTCGATGGCGTCGGTCAGCCGCTCGCGGACGGCGGGCACGGTGATCTTCTGGATGATCTCGCCGAAGAAGCCCCGCACGATGAGGCGACGGGCCTGGTCTTCCGGGATGCCGCGCGCCTGAAGGTAGAAAAGCTGCTCGTCATCGAATCGGCCGGTGGCACTGGCGTGTCCGGCCCCGGCGATCTCGCCGGTTTCGATCTCGAGGTTGGGCACCGAGTCGGCGCGCGCTCCGTCGGTGAGCACCAGATTGCGGTTGGTCTCAAAGGTGTCGGTGCCGGTTGCCGCCGCACGGATCAGCACGTCGCCGATCCACACCGTGTGCGTGTCCGGTCGCGAGGAATCCGGATCGCCTTGCAGCGCACCTTTGTACGTCACGTGCGATCGGCAGTTCGGCTCCGCGTGGTCGACCAGAAGCCGGGACTCGAAGTGCTGCCCGTCGTCGGCGAAATACAGCCCGAGCAGTTCGGCGTCACCGCCCGGCGCGCAGAAGCGGACCCGTCCCGTCATCCGCACGACGTCACCGCCGAGGGTGACCGCGGCGTGCCGAAACACCGCGTCCTTGCCGAGCGATGCGTGGTGCATGCTGACGTTGACCGTGTCATCGTCCCAGTCGGCGATCGACACCACCTTCAGCGTCGCCGCATCGCCGACGACGAATTCGATGTTGTCGGCGTAGGTTCCGCCACCGCGCTGGTCGATGACGACGATGGCCTCGCCGAGTTCTTCGACCCGCACCTGCAGGTGCCCGAAGGCCGTCACACCTGCGCCAGGCCCGGTCACGGCGATCTCGATCGGCGCCTCACAGGCGGCACCCTTGGCGACGGTGACGATGGTCGCGGTATCGAACGCTGAAAACGCCTGCGCGGCAATGCGGTCGGCGGGTGCACCGGCCTGGCCCAGCCGCTCGTCGCCTCGACCGACCGTCTCGGCGGTCACGCCGTCGCAGTTCGAAACCTCGATGCGCGCAGTTCCGGTAGCGGTCGCGGATCCGTCGTGCAGGCCCCGCAGCCGCTTCAGCGGCGTGAAGCGCCAGAGTTCGTCGCGGCCGCCAGGTACCTCGAAGGCGTCGACGTCAAAGGAAGTGAACAGCTCGCCCTTATTGGTGCCCTCGACGGCTGTTGTCAGGTTTTGAACCACTAGCCGACAGCACCTTCCATCTGCAGCTCGATCAGGCGGTTGAGCTCCAGGGCGTACTCCATCGGCAGTTCCTTGGCGATCGGCTCGACGAAGCCTCGCACCACCATCGCCATCGCCTCGTCTTCGCTGAGGCCGCGGCTCATCAGGTAGAACAGCTGGTCCTCGCTGACCTTGGAGACGGTGGCCTCGTGGCCCATCGTGACGTCGTCCTCGCGGATGTCGACGTAAGGGTAGGTGTCGCTGCGGCTGATCGTATCGACAAGCAGCGCATCACATTTCACGCTGGAGCGCGATCCGTGCGCACCCTTGTTGACCTGGACCAGGCCGCGGTAGGAGGCGCGACCACCGCCACGTGCCACCGACTTCGACACGATGTTGCTCGACGTGTTCGGCGCCAGGTGCAGCATCTTGGCGCCCGTGTCCTGGTGCTGACCCTCACCGGCGAACGCCACCGACAGCACCTCGCCCTTGGCGTGCTCACCGGTCATCCACACCGCGGGGTACTTCATCGTGACCTTCGACCCGATGTTGCCGTCGACCCACTCCATGGTGGCGCCGGCCTCGGCACGGGCCCGCTTGGTGACGAGGTTGTAGACGTTGTTCGACCAGTTCTGGATGGTCGTGTACCGGCAACGGCCGCCGGGCTTCACGATGATCTCGACGACTGCCGAGTGCAGCGAATCGCTCTTGTAGATGGGTGCTGTGCAGCCCTCGACGTAGTGCACGTAGGCGCCCTCGTCGACGATGATCAGCGTCCGCTCGAACTGGCCCATATTCTCGGTGTTGATCCGGAAGTAGGCCTGTAGCGGGATGTCGACGTGCACGCCCGGCGGCACGTAGATGAACGAACCCCCCGACCACACAGCGGTATTCAGCGCGGAGAACTTGTTGTCGCCGGCGGGGATCACCGTGCCGAAGTACTGCTTGAACAGCTCCGGATGCTCGCGCAGGCCGGAGTCGGTATCCAGGAAGATGACGCCCTGGCTCTCGAGGTCTTCGCGGATCTGGTGATAGACGACTTCGGACTCGTACTGGGCCGCCACGCCTGCGACCAGGCGCTGCTTTTCGGCTTCGGGGATGCCGAGCTTGTCGTAGGTGTTGCGGATGTCCTCGGGCAGATCCTCCCAGGAGGCGGCCTGCTTCTCCGTCGAGCGCACGAAGTACTTGATGTTGTCGAAGTCGATGCCTTCTAAGTTCGAGCCCCAGTTCGGCATCGGCTTCTTGGTGAAGGTGCGAAGAGCCCTCAGCCGGCTCTCGAGCATCCACTCCGGCTCGTTCTTCTTGGCGGAGATGTCGCGGACCACCGCTTCGGAGAGACCACGCTGCGCGCTGGCGCCGGCTTCGTCGGAATCGGCCCAGCCATAGCCGTACCGACCCAGCGACTCAATGGTCTGATCCTGGGTCAGGACTTCGGGCGTGGTCGTCATGTCGACGCTCCTTGCGTGCTCGTGGCGGCTTCGGCGCGCCGGGCTGTGCGCCGAATTCTTGGCATGTCGAGAGGCACGTGCGTCGTGCACGCACAGTCTCCGTTGACGATCGTGGCGAGGCGTTGCACGTGGGTGCCGAGCACCTCGGCGAAGGCTTCCCGTTCGGCCTCGCACAGCTCCGGGAATTCCTCGGCGACGTGCGACACCGGGCAGTGATGCTGGCACAGCTCAATGCCGTGGATGGGACCGCTCACCTGGGTGGTGGTAGCGGCGTAGCCAGCCTCGGTCAGCGCACCTGCGACGCGATCGACAGTGGATTCAACGTCATCGGATCCCTCGGTTACTCCCGACAGGATGGTGTCGATGCGGCGACGCGCGAAGGTCCGCACGGCGTCGTCGCCGCCGATTTCGCGCAGCTGCCGCATGGCCGCAGCGGCCAGGTCGTCATAGGCATGGCCCATCTTCGCGCGCCCTGCGGCGGTCAGCCGGTAGCGGCGGGCGGGCCTGCCTCGGCCGTTGTGCTGCCAGGTGGCGGCCGCGCTGGACTGGGCTTCACCGGCCTCCAGCAGCGCGTCGAGGTGCCTGCGTACGCCCGCGGCGGAGATGCCGAGGCGTTCGCCGATCTCACCTGCGGTGATGGGTCCGGATTCCAGCAGAAGCTGGACGATTGCGCCACGGGTGTGGCGATCGCTGGCTTCCGGACCGAATTTCACAACACTATTGTGACGGAATTAAGAAAGCGGGTAAAGCAAGGCCACCCTTATGTGGGCAACGTCCTACGGCCAGCGATTCGGCCGAAGCGCTCAGATTTGTACGGTTTTCCGGGCCGGATTCTGTACAGGGATGAGCGCTCGCGCTCGGCAAGCCTTGGCGAGAGTCCTACCATCAGCACGTGAGCGAGCAGAACCGGCGCATTGTCCTGGCCCAACGTCCCTCGGGACTCGTGGACGCCGACACGACCCGGCTGGAGACCGAGCAGGTGCCCGAGCTGAGCGACGGCGAAGCCCTGGTCAGGGTCCGATACCTGTCCATCGACCCGACGATCCGCACCTGGATGGACGACGTTCCGAGCTACCTGCCGCCGATCCAGATCGGCGAGGTCATCCGCAGCGGCGGCGTCGGCGAGGTCGTCGTGAGCCGCACCGACGCCTACCAACCGGGGCAGTTGGTGTTCGGCATGACGGGCTGGCAGGACTACGTGATCATCGACGCGGGCGCACAGGCGATGCAGGTGCTGCCGGAGGGCGTGTCGCCCGGTCTCGCCATCGGGATCCTCGGCGTCACAGGCATGACGGCCTACTTCGGAATGACCGACGTCGGACAGGTGAAGGACGGCGACGTCGTGGTGGTCTCCGGCGCGGCCGGGGCCACCGGTTCGGCCGCGGGCCAGATCGCCAAGATCAAGGGCGCCAAGAAGGTCGTCGGCATCGCCGGCGGACCGGAGAAGTGCCGCTACATCGTCGACGAACTCGGCTTCGACGAGGCGATCGACTACAAGAACGAGAACGTCGCCGCGCGGCTGCGCGAAGCCTGCCCCGGCGGCGTCGACCTGTATTTCGACAACGTCGGCGGGTCGATCCTCAACGACTGCCTGGCGAACCTCGCGATGCGCGGCCGAGTCGTGTTGTGCGGTGCCATCTCGACCTACACCAGCGACGCGCCGCCGCCGGGGCCCAGCAATTATCTCAACCTCCTGGTGCGCCGCGGACGTATGGAGGGCTTCATCATCCTCGACTACCTCGACCGGTTCCCCGCCGCGCAAACCGAGATGGCTGGCTGGATCGCCGAGGGCAAAATCAAGTCCGCCGAGCACGTCATCGAGGGCCTCGAGCAGGCGCCGGACGCGCTGAACCTGTTGTTCAGCGGCGGCAACACCGGCAAGCTGATCGTCGCGCTGTAGACCGTTACGCTGCAGTAATGGCTTCACGCCGATGGTCCCTGTCCACGTCGATCGCCGGCTGGCACGGCGATGAACGGACCGTCGGGTCGCCACTCAACGACGACGAGCTGATCGCGCTGCGGCGCACCCGGCTCTTCGGCGCGACGGGCACCGTGTTGATGGCCATCGGCGCGCTGGGCGTCGGGGCGCGTCCGGTCGTGCAGGATCCGACGTTCGGGGTGCGCCTGCTGAACCTGCCGTCGCGAATTCAGACCGTCTCGCTGACGATGACGACCACGGGCGCTGTGATGATGGCGCTGGCGTGGCTGATGCTCGGACGTTTCGCGCTCGGCGAGCGACGGATGACCCGCAGCCAACTCGACCGCCTGCTGCTGCTGTGGGTGCTCCCGCTGCTGATCGCGCCGCCGATGTACAGCCGCGACGTGTATTCCTATCTCGCGCAAAGCCAGATCGCGGTCAACGGCCTCGACCCCTACAAGGTCGGGCCGGCCACCGGCCTGGGCCTCGACCATGTGTTCACGCTGTCGGTGCCGACGATGTGGCGCGAGACGCCCGCGCCCTACGGTCCGCTATTTCTGTGGATCGGTCGGGGCATATCGGCCCTTACCGGCGAGAACATCGTGTTCGCCGTGCTGTGCCACCGGCTGGTGGTGCTGCTCGGTGTCGGGCTCATCGTGTGGGCGGTGCCGCGGCTCGCGCGCCGCTGCGGTGTGGCCGAGGTCAGCGCCCTATGGCTGGGCGCGGCCAACCCGCTGCTGCTGATGCATTTGGTGGCCGGCATCCACAACGAGTCGCTGATGCTCGGGTTGATGCTGGCGGGCACCGAATTCGCGTTGCGCGGCGTGTACGCCGACACCCCGCTGCTGCCTCGACCCCTGGCGTGGCCGCAGAGCCGCGGCGACTGGGTGCGGTGGCGACCAATGGCCATGCTGGTCTTCGGCGTCGTGCTGATCACGCTGTCCTCCCAGGTGAAGCTGCCGGGGTTGCTCGCTGTCGGGTTCGTCGCAATGGCCCTGGCTTGCCGGTGGGGCGGCACGTTCAAGGCATTCCTCATCGCGGGCGGATCGCTGGCGGCGGTGTCGGTCGCCGTGATGGCGATCATCGGCTGGGCCAGCGGACTCGGCTTCGGCTGGCTGTTCACGCTCGGCACCGCCAACGTGGTGCGTAGCTGGATGTCGCTGCCGACGCTGTTGGCGCTGGGCACCGGGCAGGTCGGCATCCTGCTCGGGCTCGGCGATCACACCACCGCCGTGCTGGGCCTGACCCGCGCCATCGGCGTCATCACCATCGCCGTCATCGTGACGTGGCTGTTGATGGCGGTGTTGCGAGGTCGTCTGCATCCGGTCGGCGGGCTCGGCGTAGCGCTCGGCATGACCGTGCTGCTCTTCCCCGTCGTCCAGCCGTGGTACCTGCTGTGGGCGGTCATCCCGCTGGCCGCATGGGCCACCAGGCGGTCGTTCCGCACCGCGACCATCGTCGTGACGTTCATCGTCGGAGTGTTCGGGCCTACCGCCAACGGCGACCGGTTCACCGTGTTCCAGATCCTGCTGGCGACCGCGGCCAGCACCGTGATCGTGGCCCTGCTCATCGCGATCACCGCTCAGCGGTTGCCGTGGCGCAAACTGCCGAACCTGGCCTTGGACCCCGACACCGCCCCGACCGCCGGGTCCGCCCCGGTGACGGCTTCGCTACCGCAGACACCGGCGGCCAAGGCTGACGCCTACGCTGAATCCCCGTGACCCGCGATCCTGTTCCCGTGCGCCTGCGCGGCGTGCGCAAGCGCTACGGATCGACGACCGCGGTCTCCGACCTCCACCTCGAGGTGCAGTCGGCCGAGGTGCTGGCGCTGCTCGGACCCAACGGCGCGGGCAAGACGACCACCGTCGAGATGTGCGAGGGCTTCATCAAACCCGACGCGGGCACGATCGAAATCCTCGGGCTCAACCCGATCACCGACAACGCGCGCCTGCGCGAACGCATCGGGGTCATGCTGCAGGGCGGCGGCGCGTATCCGGCCGCGCAGGCCGGCGAGATGCTCAACCTGGTCGCCTCCTACAGCGCCAATCCCCTTGACCCGCAATGGCTGATGGCGACCCTGGGCCTGACAGAGGCGGCGAAGACGACGTACCGGCGGCTGTCCGGGGGCCAGCAGCAGCGCCTGGCACTGGCATGTGCGGTGGTCGGCCGCCCCGAACTGGTGTTCCTCGACGAGCCCACCGCGGGCATGGATGCGCACGCGCGAATCGTGGTGTGGGAGTTGATCAATGCCCTGCGCACCGACGGCGTGACCGTCGTGTTGACCACCCATCAGCTGTCCGAGGCCGAGGAGCTGGCCGACCACCTGGTGATCATCGATCACGGGGTCGCGGTGGCCAGCGGGACACCCGCCGAGTTGATGCGCAGCGGCGCGGAGAACCAGCTGCGGTTCAAGGCCCCGCGGATGCTCGACCTGTCGCTGCTCGCCTCGGCGCTGCCCGAAAGCTATCGGGCGACCGAGACCGCGCCCGGTGAATACCTCGTGGAGGGACACATCGATCCGCAGGTGCTCGCGACAGTGACGGCATGGTGCGCGAGGCTCGACGTACTGGCCACCGACATGCGGGTGGAGCAGCGCAGCCTGGAGGACGTGTTCCTGGACCTGACCGGACGGGAACTGAGGTCATGACGACGAACCGCTTCGCTCCGGGCACCTTCACCCCCGACCCGCGTCCAGCAACGGTGCCGACGATGCTGGCTGCACAGTTCGCGCTCGAGCTGAAGCTGTTATTGCGCAACGGCGAACAGCTGCTGCTCACCCTGTTCATCCCGATCACACTGCTGATCGGGATGACGCTGCTCCCCTTCGGATCGTTCGGGTCCAACCGGGCAGCGACGTTCGTGCCCGCAATCATGTCGTTGGCGGTGATCTCGACGGCGTTCACCGGGCAGGCCATCGCGGTCGCCTTCGACCGCCGTTACGGCGCGCTCAAGCGGATCGGCGCGACGGCCCTGCCCGTATGGGGCATCATCGCGGGCAAGTCGCTGGCCGTCGTCACCGTGGTGTTCCTGCAATCAATAGTGTTGGGCGGCATTGGCATTGCGTTGGGCTGGCGGCCGAACATCCTGGGACTGGTGCTGGGGGCGGTGATCATCGCGCTCGGCACGGCGGGCTTCACGGCAATGGGGTTGTTGCTCGGTGGGACGCTGCGCGCCGAGATCGTGCTGGCCGTCGCCAACCTCCTGTGGTTCGTCTTCGCCGGGCTCGGGGCGCTGACCCTCGAAGGTCAGGCGGTCCCGGAGGCCGTGCAGTGGGCCGCGCGGCTCACACCGTCGGGTGCGCTGACCGAGGCTCTGACGCAGGCCATGTCGTTGTCGGTCGACTGGTTCGGCATCGCCGTGCTCGCCGCGTGGGGCGCAGTGTCGGCGTTGTGCGCGCTGCGCTGGTTCCGCTTCACCTGAGCCCCCCGCCCTACTACGAGCTGTAGTTGGGATCCTCTACGATCGGGCCGTGGCCGTCGGACGATTTCTGATGCGCTGGGTGGACGTTCTGCCGCTGCCGAGCGTGCGTGCCCAGCGGCTCATCGCCGCCGCGGTCATCCTGACCCAGGGAGGCATCGCGGTGACGGGCGCAATCGTCCGGGTCACCGCGTCCGGCCTCGGCTGCCCTACATGGCCCCAGTGCTTCCCGGGCAGTTTCGTCCCGGTGCCGCACGCCGAAGTGGCGGGCATCCACCAGGCCGTCGAGTTCGGCAACCGAATGATCACCTTCCTCGTCGTGCTGACCGCGGCGCTGGCCGTGCTGGCGGTCACCCGCGCCCGCCGCCGCCGCGAGGTCCTCGTCTACGCCTGGCTCATGCCGGCGTCGACGGTGATGCAGGCAATCATCGGCGGCATCACGGTACGGACGGGCCTGCTGTGGTGGACCGTGGCCGTCCACCTGCTGGTGTCGATGGCGATGGTGTGGCTGGCCGTGCTGCTCTATGTGAAGATCGGCCAACCCGACGACGGACACACTGCCCCCCTGGTGCCAAAGCCGTTGCGGCAGTTGACCGTTGCGACCGCCGTTGTGCTGGCCGCGCAGCTGGTATCCGGGACGCTGGTGACGGCGGCGGGGCCACACGCAGGCGACAAGAGCATCGAGGCTCCCGTTCCGCGGTTACAGATCGAGATCGTCACCCTGGTGGAAGTACACGCCACGATTCTGCTGGTGTATCTGGCACTCCTGCTCGGCCTGGGTGTCGCGCTGCGCAAGATCAGAGCTGACCGATCCATCATCAGGCGGCTGGTCGTTCTGCTGATTCTGGTCGCCGCGCAGGCCCTGGTCGGCCGTGTCCAGTACGCGATCGGTGTCCCTGCCGCGCTGGTGGCGATCCACGTCGCGGGGGCCGCCGCCAGCACGGCAGCGACCGCGGCGCTATGGGCGTCGATGCGACAGCGGACCGAGGCCGAGCCGGTCCAGGGCTGACTCGACGCCGACGGCGAATTTGCGCTGCTGCAGATCGCGGGCGGTGCGGTCCAGCTGACGCCAACCCAGTGACGGCTCGACCAATTCCAGTTCGAGCAGGAGCGGGTTGTCCGGACCGCCGATGACATCGACGCGCGCGTACAGCAGGTCGGTGGCGCTGATATTCACGCGTGCGGCCGCCGCGTCCAGCGCGGCGTGGCCGATGTCCCAGAGTTCGAAATCGGGGTCGGCGGGGGTCAGCGTCTCCTCGGCGTAGGTGCCCGAAGGGTCGAACACCGGCCGTTGACCGGCAGGCGGCAGCACCGGACCTTTCGTGAAGGCATGCGACTGTTCCCCGCTGAGAAACACCAACGCCGTTTCGCCGTCCTCGACCCTGCGGTCATAGGGCTGCACGAGAACCGTGCGTCCCTCGTTGTGCAGCGCCGCTGCATGCTCGCGGGCCGATTGCGCATCGGTGAAGCGTTGTGCCCCAACTGATCCGACACCGACGGCGGGTTTGACGACCACTTCCCCCTTCGGCAGCCGCAGCCGTTCGCCCGGTGCGAAGAACTGACTCGACACCGTCGGCACACCGGCCTCAGCGAGGTCGGCGAGGTAGCGCTTGTCGGTGTTCCACGCGACAACCGCCGGTGGGTTCAGCAGGTGAGCGACCCGATTGCTCCACGCCAGGAACTCGTCCAGCCGGTCGATGTAATCCCACGTCGCACGGAGGATGACGAGGTCGGCGCGCAGCGTCTCCGGGTCGTCCCACGACAGCCAGCGGGCATGCAGGCCGCGCTGGCGCAGGGCCGCGACGAGCTCGTCGTCGTCGCCGTCACCCTCGGGCAATGCGGGGCAGGCGGCCAGCACTATCCGCGGATGGCGGATGTCGGGGCGAGCAAGTTTCATCTCGTAGGGATGATAGACACCATGCACGCCATCGAAGTCGCCGAAACGGGCGGACCAGAAGTCCTGCGATACGTCGAGAAGCCCACCCCCGAGCCGGGGCCCGGCGAGGTGCTGATCAAAGCCGAAGCGATCGGCATCAACTTCATCGACACCTATTTCCGGTCGGGTCTCTACCAGCGCAAGCTGCCGTTCATCCTCGGCCTCGAGGTGTGCGGCACGGTCGAGGCCGTCGGTGACGATGTGGCCGCACTCGGTGTCGGCAACCGCGTGGTGACCGCACAAGCCAACGGCTCGTACGCCGAATACTGCACGGCCCCAGCCGATTTCTGCGCCTATGTGCCCGAGGGTGTGAACCCGGACGTGGCGGCGGCGTCGCTGCTCAAGGGCATGACCGCGCACTATCTGATCAAGTCGGTCTACCCGGTGCAGCAGGGCGACAGCGTGCTCGTGCACGCGGGCGCCGGTGGCGTCGGCCTCATCCTCACGCAGTGGGCGACCAGCCAGGCGGTGCGTGTGATCACCACGGTGTCGACGCCGGAGAAGGCCGAGCTGAGCCGGCAAGCCGGCGCCGTGCATGTCCTCGACTATCCCGAGGATCCGGTCGAATTCGGCGCCACCATCAAGGACCTCACCGACGGCGGCGTCGCGGCGGTGTACGACGGCGTGGGCGCGGCCACGTTCGACGCCAGCCTCGCCAGCCTGGCGGTCAGGGGCACACTGGCGCTGTTCGGCGCCTCCAGCGGGCCCGTCGCGGCGTTCGACCCTCAGCGACTCAACGCGGCGGGGTCGGTGTTCCTGACCCGGCCGACGCTGGCGCATTACACGCGCACGGCCGACGAATTCTCATGGCGGGCAGGCGAATTGCTGGATGCCATCGCCTCGGGCACGATCAGCGTGACGGTCAGCGAGCACTATCGCCTTCAAGATGTGGAGCGTGCGCACCGCGATCTGCAGGGACGCAAGACCGTCGGCTCGATCGTGCTGGTGCCCTAGAGACAGCCTGCATTGTGAATCTGACGACGACTTCGGGCAATCTGCGTCGTCAGATTCACAAATGACGCCTTACAGGCTGAACAGCGTCGGCAGGTTGAGTGCCGAATCGACGGCCAATGCGCAGAACACGACGGCCAGATAGTTGTTGGACTGCAGGAACAGTCGCAGCGGTTTGACGGGCTCTCCCCGTCGCACCCCGGCATAGAGCTGATGGGCCATTGCCAGGAACCAGGTGCCCGCGACGAGCGCCACCGACGCGTACAGCCAGGCAGTCGCCAGCGCCAGCACCAGCGTGGCCGCCACCGTCAGCCAGGTGTAGACCAGGATCTGCTTGGTGACCTGCCGCTCGGTCGCCACGACAGGCAGCATCGGCACGCCCGCGGCCTCGTAGTCGTCCTTGTAGCGCATGGCCAGTGCCCAGGTGTGCGGCGGCGTCCAGAAGAAGATGATCAGGAACATCACCAGCGCGGGCCAGCCGATCGAGCCGGTCACCGCGGACCAGCCGATCATCACCGGCATGCAGCCGGCAGCCCCGCCCCACACCACGTTCTGCGACGTCCGCCGCTTCAACAGCAGCGTGTAGACCAGCACGTAGAACGCGATCGTGGCGCCGGCCAGGTGCGCCGAGAGCATGTTCGTCGTCCACCACAGCCAGAAGAACGACGCAACCGACAGCGCCAGCCCGAAGATCAGCGCGTGGCTGCGGGGCACGCTGTCACGGGCCAGCGGGCGCCGCTCGGTGCGCTTCATCTTCTTGTCGATGTCGGCGTCGGCGACGCAGTTCAACGCGTTGGCACCGGCGGCCGCCAGCAGGCCGCCGACCAGGGTGTTGAAAATCAGCAGCGGATTCACAGTTCCGCGGCCGGCCAACAACATCGCAGGGATGGTGGTGACCAGGAGAAGCTCGATGACGCGCGGTTTGGTCAGCGCGAGGTAGCCGAGAAGCGTGCTGCGCGTTCGGCTGGCCACCCCGTCCATCAGGTGGCCTTCGCGAATGCTCACAGGCGGTAACTCCTCACAGGCGCGCCACGAGCGCGGCGTCTACTACAGACGATGGTAGACCGCGGGACGCCCAGGAACCTAGCTGGGTCGATTCGGTAAATGAACAGCTTATGACGCGCTTACAGATCACTATGCTGCCTGCGGCGATTGCGGCCACCGCACTAGGGTATGGGGTGTACCAGGCTTGCCGATCGTCAGGAGTCAACTGGTGACAACCGTTGAAGAGATTTCCGCCCTTACCCGCCCCAACCACCCGGACGACTGGACCGATATCGATTCGTTGGCCGTCGATACCGTTCGTGTACTGGCGGCGGATGCGGTGCAGAAGGTCGGCAACGGGCACCCGGGCACGGCGATGAGCCTGGCACCGCTGGCCTACACGCTGTTTCAGCGCCAGATGCGTCATGACCCCAGCGACGTGCACTGGCTGGGCCGTGACCGGTTCGTGCTGTCCTGCGGGCATTCCAGCCTGACCCTGTACATCCAGCTCTACCTGGGCGGATTCGGTCTGGAACTGTCTGATATCGAATCGCTGCGCACCTGGAAATCGAAGACACCGGGCCACCCGGAGTTCCGTCACACCAAGGGCGTGGAGATCACCACCGGTCCGCTGGGCCAGGGCCTGGCCTCGGCGGTCGGCATGGCGATGGCGTCGCGTTACGAGCGCGGCTTGTTCGACCCCGACACCCCGTGGGGCGAGAGCCCGTTCGACCACTACATCTACGTCATCGCCTCCGACGGTGACATGGAGGAGGGCGTCACCAGCGAGGCGTCGTCGCTGGCGGGCACGCAGCAGCTCGGCAACCTGATCGTGTTCTACGACAAGAACCAGATCTCGATCGAACACGACACCAACATCGCGCTGTCGGAGGACGTCGCCGCTCGCTACCGGGCTTACGGCTGGCACGTGCAGGAGGTGGAGGGCGGCGAGAACGTCGTCGGCATAGAAGAAGCAGTGCAGGCCGCAAAAGCCGTCACCGACAAACCGTCGTTCATCGCTTTGCGGACGATCATCGGCTATCCCGCGCCGACGAAGATGAACACCGGCGGCGTGCATGGCTCGGCGCTCGGCGACGAGGAGGTCGCCGCCACCAAGCGCGTCCTCGGCTTCGACCCGGACAAGACGTTCGAGGTGCGCGACGAAGTCATCGAGCACACCCGCAAGCTGGTCGGCCGCGGCCAGGAGGCGCACGAGAAGTGGCAGCCGCAGTTCGACGCGTGGGCCGAGCGGGAGCCGGAGCGCAAAAAGCTGCTCGATCGGCTGCTGGCGCAGGAAATGCCGGATGGGTGGGACGCCGATCTGACGTACTGGGAGCCGGGCTCCAAGGCGGTGGCGACCCGCGCAGCCTTCGGGCAGGTGCTCAATGACGTGGCGCCGAAGCTGCCCGAATTGTGGGGCGGCTCAGCCGATTTGGCCGGCAGTAACAACACCACGATAAAGGGCGTGAAATCGTTCGGTCCGCCGTCGATCTCGACGGAGGACTTCTCGGCCGACTGGTACGGCCGGGTGCTGCACTTCGGCATCCGCGAACACGCCATGGGCTCGATCCTGTCCGGCATCGTGCTGCACGGGCCCACCCGCGCGTTCGGCGGCACGTTCCTGCAGTTCTCCGATTACATGCGGCCCGCGGTGCGGTTGGCATCCCTGATGGACATCGACACCATCTACATCTGGACTCACGACTCGATCGGTCTCGGCGAGGACGGTCCCACCCATCAGCCGATCGAGCATCTCGCGGCGCTGCGGGCGATTCCGAACCTGTCGGTGGTTCGCCCCGGTGACCCGAACGAGACCGCGTATGCATGGCGCAGCATCCTGGCGCGTGGCAATGGCAGCGGCCCGGTCGGTTTCATCCTGACCCGCCAAGGGATTCCGGTGCTCGAAGGTACTGACAGCGAGGGCGTCGCCAAGGGTGGCTATGTGCTGGGCGGCGGAAAACCCGCCGATGACGCAGACGTGATCATCATCGCGACGGGCTCGGAGCTTCAGCTGGCGGTCGAAGCGCGTAAGCAGCTGGCGGAGAAGGACATCGTCGCCTACGTGGTGTCCATGCCGTGCGTCGAATGGTTCGAAAGCCAGCCCAAGGAGTACCGCGACAGCGTGCTGCCGCCCGAGGTGTCGGCGCGCGTCGCCGTGGAGGCCGCAGTCGCCCAGAGTTGGTACAAGCTCGTCGGCGATACCGGCGAAATCGTCTCGATCGAGCACTACGGCGAATCGGCGGACGACAAGACCCTGTTCCGCGAGTTCGGGTTCACCCCCGAGGCCGTCGTGGCGGCCGCGGAACGATCACTGGACAACTAGAGAAAGTAAGGACAAAGCATGGCTCAGAACGAAAATCTCGCCGCGCTGTCCGCCGCGGGCGTCTCCGTATGGCTGGACGACCTCTCCCGCGACCGCCTGCAGACCGGAAACCTGCAGGAGCTCATCGACACGAAAAGCGTTGTGGGCGTGACGACCAACCCGTCGATCTTTCAGGCGGCGCTGTCGAAGGGCCATGCCTACGACGACCAGGTCAAGGAGTTGGCCGAGCGCGGCGCCGACGTGGATGCCACCATTCGCACTGTCACCACCGACGACGTCCGTGACGCGTGCGATGTCCTCCGACCGCAGTGGGAAGCCTCCGACGGCGTTGACGGCAGGGTGTCGATCGAGGTCGATCCGCGACTGGCACACGAAGAGGAAAAGACCGTTCAGCAGGCGATCGAGCTGTGGAAGATCGTCGATCGGCCCAATCTCTTCATCAAGATACCCGCGATGGAGGAGGGCATTCCAGCGATCACATCCGTGCTCGCCGAGGGCATTTCGGTGAACGTGACGCTGATCTTCTCCGTCGAGCGCCACCGTGCGGTGATGGATGCGTATCTCGCCGGGCTCGAGGCCGCGAAGAAGGGCGGCCACGACATTTCAAAAATTCACTCCGTTGCGTCGTTCTTCGTATCACGCGTAGACACCGAGGTGGACAAGCGACTGGAGAAAATCGGCAGTGATGAGGCACTTGCGTTGCGAGGGCAGGCCGGTGTAGCCAACGCGCGGCTTGCGTACGCGGCGTACGAAGAGGTGTTCGTCGGCGGGGACCGCTTCGAGGCACTCAAGGCTGACGGCGCCCGTGTGCAACGGCCGCTGTGGGCCTCCACCGGCGTGAAGAACCCGGACTACTCGGACACGCTGTACGTCACTGAGCTGGTGGCGCCGAACACCGTGAACACCATGCCGGAGAAGACAATCGACGCTGTCGCCGACCACGGTGTCATCACCGGTGACACAGTCACCGGTAAGGCCGACGAAGCCCAACAGATCTTCGACAAGCTCGAGGCCATCGGAATCGACCTGCAGGACGTTTTTCTCACCCTGGAAAACGAGGGCGTCGAGAAATTCGAGAAATCGTGGCAGGAACTACTCGACGAGACCCAGACTCAGCTCGACGCCGCCAAGAAATGACGGCGGCGGGCAAGGCGGCGGTGAGCACCGCCGCGCCGTCGGGGTGGCGTAACCCGTTGCGGGACAAGCGTGACAAGCGCATGCCCCGCATACCGGGGCCGTGCGGGGTGGTGATTTTCGGCGTCACGGGTGACCTCGCCCGCAAGAAGCTGATGCCCGCGATTTACGACCTGGCCAACCGCGGCTTGCTGCCCGCCAACTTCGCCCTGGTCGGCTTCGCCAGAAGGGATTGGGCGGACGAGGATTTCGGCAAGCTCGTCTGCGACTCGGTGAGAGCGCACGCCCGCACTCCTTACCGGCAAGAGGTCTGGGACCGGCTGGCCGAAGGCATCCGGTTCGTGCAGGGCACCTTCGACGACGAGAAGGCCTTTCAGAAATTGGCCGAGACGCTGGAGAAACTCGACGCCGAGCGCGGCACCGGCGGCAACCACGCGTTCTATCTGTCCATCCCGCCGAAGGCCTTTCAGATGGTCTGCGAGCAGCTGCAGAAGTCCGGCCTGGCACGCCCGCAGCAGGGCCGATGGAGCCGGGTGGTGATCGAGAAGCCGTTCGGCCACGACCTGGCGAGTGCACAAGAGCTCAATGCCACTGTCAACAGCGTGTTTCCGGAGGAGTCGGTGTTCCGCATCGACCACTACCTCGGCAAGGAAACCGTTCAGAACATCCTCGCGTTGCGGTTCGCCAATGAGCTCTACGAACCCGTGTGGAACAACAACTACGTCGACAGCGTGCAGATCACGATGGCCGAAGACATCGGTCTCGGTGGCCGCGGCGGGTATTACGACGGCGTCGGCGCCGCCCGCGACGTCATCCAGAACCACCTCATTCAGCTGATGGCGCTCACCGCGATGGAGGAGCCGGTCAACTTCAGCCCGCATGAGTTGCAGGCCGAGAAGATCAAAGTGCTGTCGGCGACCCGGCCCATGCAGCCACTGGATGACACCACAGCGCGCGGCCAGTACACCGCGGGCTGGCAGGGCAGCGAGAGGGTGCCCGGCCTGCTCGAAGAAGACGGCTTCTCGAAGGACTCGAAGACCGAAACGTTTGCGGCGATGGCGCTCGAAATCGACACCCGCCGCTGGGCCGGTGTGCCGTTCTTCCTTCGCACCGGAAAGCGGTTGGGCCGCAGGGTGACCGAGATCGCGCTGCTGTTCAAGCGGGCACCGCATCTTCCGTTCGACACCACCATGACCGAAGAACTCGGCAAGAACGCGTTGGTGATCAGGGTGCAGCCGGACGAGGGCATAACGTTGCGCTTCGGGTCCAAGGTGCCGGGCAGCCAGATGGAAGTCCGCGATGTCAACATGGACTTCTCCTACGGCTCGGCGTTCGCCGAGGACTCCCCCGAAGCATACGAGCGGCTGATACTGGACATGCTGCTCGGCGAGCCATCGCTGTTTCCTCTCAACCAGGAAGTTGAATTGTCCTGGGAGATCCTCGATCCCGTCCTCGACCATTGGGCCGCGCACGGCAAGCCGGATCCGTACGAGTCGGGCACATGGGGCCCGGAGTCGGCGTTCGAGATGATTCGGCGCATGGGCCGGGAATGGAGGCGGCCTTAAATGGCGCGCACGCGTGGGGGTACCGCCCAGGCGAAGCCGAGGGGGAGAGCGCAACAATGACGCGCACGCGAGGAGCGCACAAATGATCGTCGATCTGCCCAACACAACCACCAACGACGTCAACAAGAAGATCACGGGACTGCGTGAAGAAGGCGGCGCGCTGACGCTGAGCCGGGTGCTCACGCTGGTCATCTCTCTCGACGACGAGGACGGTCTCGAAGACGCCGTGGAAGCCGCGAACTTCGCCAGCCGCGAACATCCCTGCCGTGTCATTGCGGTGCTGCCGGGTGACCGCGACGCGGCAGACCCGCGACTGGACGCCCAGATCCGGGTCGGCGCCGATGCGGGCGCCGGCGAGGTCGTGGTGTTGCGGCTGTCGGGCGAACTCGCCGGCCACGCCGGCAGCGTGGTGCTGCCGTTCCTGCTGCCCGACACACCGGTGGTGGCGTATTGGCCGGTGGGTGCGCCTGCGGTTCCGGCGCGGGATCCGCTCGGCCAGTTGGCGATTCACCGCATCACCGACGCGACCAGCAGCGCCGATCCGTTGGCGGCGATCAAGGGCAGGCTGCAGGGCTACACCGCCGGCGACACTGATTTGGCGTGGAGCCGGATCACCTACTGGCGGGCGCTGCTGGCGTCGGCGCTGGATCAGGCGCCCTACGAACCTATCGACTCGGCGCTGGTGTCGGGCCTGAAGGACGAGCCGGCGCTCGACATCCTGGCGGGCTGGCTGGCCAGCCGTATCGACGGTACGGTGCGGCGCGCCGTCGGCGACCTGAAGGTCGAGTTGCACCGCAAGAGCGAGACGGTGACGTTGAGCCGCCCGCAGACCGGTGTGACCGCCACGCTGACCCGCACCAGCAGGCCCGAGGCGCTGATTCCGTTGGCCCGCAGGGAGGCCAAGGAATGTCTGGCCGAGGAAATGCGACGGTTGGACGCCGACGAGATCTACTTCGAGGCGCTCGCCGGCATCGACAAGGTCCAGTACGGATGAGCACGGTCATCGAGAAGTACCCGGACAAGTCGGCGCTGGTGGCCGCCATCGGTGACCGGTTGATCGGTGCTATCACCGACGCCATCTCCGCGCGGGGCCAGGCGTTGATCGTACTGACCGGCGGCGGCACCGGCATCTCGTTGCTCGAACACGTCAGGGACAACGGCGTTGCAATCGACTGGTCGAAGGTCCGTCTGTTCTGGGGCGACGAACGGTATGTGCCGGAGGACGACGATGAGCGCAACGAGAAGCAGGCCCGCGAGGCGTTGATCGACCACGTCGACATCCCCCCAGCCAATGTGCACGCGATGGCCGCCAGCGACGGTGAGTTCGGCGACGACATCGATGCCGCCGCACTGGCATACGAGCACGTGCTGGCCGCGGTCGCCGGCGAAGGCCAATCGGTACCCGAATTCGACGTCCACCTGTTGGGAATGGGGGGTGAGGGTCACATCAATTCGTTGTTCCCGCACACCGCAGCGGTACGCGAAACCGCTCGGCAGGTGGTGGGGGTCACCGACTCCCCCAAACCCCCGCCGCAGCGAATCACGTTGACACTGCCCGCGGTTCGGCGCTCGCGCGAGGTGTGGCTGGTGGTGGCCGGTGCCGAGAAAGCCGACGCGGTCGCCGCCGCGGTCGGTGGTGCCGACCCGGTTGACCTGCCCGCCTCGGGCGCCAAGGGCCGTGAAGCCACGGTGTGGCTGCTCGATGAGGAAGCCGCAAGCAAGCTTCAGTCATAGGCATCAGTCGTAGGCGTCGGCCAACGCCTCGGCATAGCCCGCTGTGTAATCGGCGATGGCGCGGACGTCGTCACCGCACGGGCGGACGAGCTCTCGGGGATCGCATTGGCAGTATTGGCGCTGCATGCAGGTCAGACGTCGACTCGAACGCGACGGTTCCACGAGATGTGATCAAATGACGGTCATGGCAGAAAAGGGTGTCAGCAGATCCGGTGCCCGTTCCGGTCGGGAGCGGATCCAGAAACTCGCCCAGGCGGCGTTGAACGCCGACGTCACCGTCGAGCAGGTCGACTCCATCCTTGCCGGGCTGAGCGAGACGCTCGAGGATCTCAACCATTCCACGGGCAATCTGGACGCCACCCTGGAACGGTTCAACGACACGATCAGCCAGATCAATCAGTTGGCGCCGCGCCTCAACGCCGTCGTCGACCGGCTGGAGGGCATCGTCAGCCGCGTGGAACGCATGGTGGGCATCGGCGAGGCCGCGGTCGCGCCGCTGGCGGCGACGGAAACGGTGGTGCGAGGGGCCATCAACGCGGTGCGGCGAACCACAGGCCGCTGACCGTCAGCCGCTATTGCGAAGCGCGGTGGCCAGCCCGCTCATGGTGAGCAGAATGCCGCGCTGCACGAGCTCGTCGTCGTCGCCGGACCGGTAGCGCCGCAACAGCTCGACCTGGAGGTGGTTCAGCGGTTCGAGGTAGGGGAACCGGTTGAACACCGAGCGCGCCAGCGCCGGGTTGTCGGCCAGCAGGTCGTCCTGGCCGGTGATGGCCTCGTGCATCGCGATGGTGCGGGCGTGCTCGGCGACGATCTTGTCGAACACCCGCCGTCGCAGCGCCTCGTCGTCGACCAACTCCGCGTAGCGCGCCGCCAGCCCCATGTCCGACTTGGCCAGCACCTGAGCCATATTCGATAACACGGTGCGGAAGAACGGCCAGCGCCGGTACAGGTCCTGCAACACCTCCAGGCGGCCGTCGTCCTCCGCGATCCACTCCTCGAACGCGGTACCGGTGCCGTACCAGCCGGGCAACATGACGCGGGACTGGCTCCAAGCCAGCACCCACGGAATGGCCCGCAGATCGGCGATCGACGTCGTAGGTTTGCGGGAGGTCGGCCTGCTGCCGATGTTCAGCGCGCCGATTTCGCCGACCGGCGTAGATGCCGTGAAGTAGTCGACGAAACCCGGTGTCTCGTGGACTAATTCGGCATAGGCGCGGTGCGCGCGGGCGGCCAGATCGTCGAGCACTTCGTAGGCGGGGCCGGCCTCGTCGCCCAGCCCTTCGACGTCGAGCAGCGAGGCTTCCAGCGTCGCCGCCAACAGCGTCTCCAGATTGCGGTGCGCGATCCTCGGTTCGGCGTACTTGGCGGCGATCACCTCGCCCTGCTCGGTCAGCCGCAGCGAGCCGTTCACCGCCCCCGGCGGCTGCGCCAGGATGGCATCGTAGCTGGGGCCGCCACCACGGCCCACGGTGCCGCCGCGACCGTGGAAGAGCCGCAACCGGATTCCGGTCTTCCTGGCCGACTCCACAAGATCCAGCTCAGCTCGGTACAGCGCCCAGTTGGCTGCCAGATAGCCGCCGTCCTTGTTGGAGTCGGAGTAGCCCAGCATGATCTCCTGGCTGTCACCGCGTGCCGCCACCAACGACCGGTACATCGGAAGGTCAAGTGCCGCCTCCAGAATCGACGAGCCGCGCTGCAGGTCATCGATTGTCTCGAACAACGGAACGATGCTCACCGGACAATATGGCTTGTCACCGGAGGCGTCGAGCAAGCCTGCCTCCTTCAGCAGCACAGCCGCCTCGAGCATGTCGGACACCGATTGGCACATCGAGATGACGTAGTTCGGCACGGCCAACGGACCGAATACGGCGACCGCCCGCGCCGCCGCGAAACAGATGTCGAGTTCTTTGCGTGCGAGCTCCGACAGCTCGGCGTGCCCGCCGATCAGGGGGCGACGGGTGCCGAGCTCGGCGACCAGGAGTTCGACCCGGTCGGGTTCGGATAGCGACCGGTAGTCGGGATGCACACCGGCCCACTCCAGCAGCTCCGCGACTACCTCTTCGTGCACATCGGAGTTCTGCCGCATGTCCAGGCTGGACAGGTGAAAACCAAAGGTGCGCACCGCTTCCCGTAGCCGCGCCAGCCTCTCATCGGCCAGCACCGCGCTGCCGTGGGCCCGCAGCGACCCGTCGACGACGTCGAGGTCGGCCAGCAGTTCGACAGGTGTGCCGTAACGCTCGAGGCCGAGATCGAGCTCGTGCTCGGGCTGGTCGTCGAGGATCTCGTGCGCCGTTGCGGTGAGCCTGCCGTGGATCACGCGAAGCGCGCGCCGGTACGGCTCGTCGGCCCGTGCCGGCTCGTGGCAGGCGTCGGCCAGGTTTAGCAACTCGTCGCTGACCTTGACCAGCCGTGCCGACATCGACAGCTCTTCCTCCAGCGAGGTGATCTCGGAGAAATAGTGCGCGAGTGCGGTGTAGGCCGCACGCGAGGTGGCCAACCGAACCACGTCGGCGGTGACGTTCGGGTTGCCGTCCCGGTCCCCCCCAATCCACGAGCCCGGCCGCAGGATCGGCTCCTCGAGCAGCGTCGCATCAGGCCACCGGTCCTGCAGCGCCGCACGGACTTCCGCATTCACCTTCGGGATCACCTCGAGAAACGCGGCCGGATAATAACGCAGGCCGGTCTCGATCTCGTCCTGAATCTTCAGCCGGGACAGCCGAATCAGCGCCGTCTGCCAGAGCGTCAAGATGTTGCGCCGCAACTCGGTTTCGATATCACGGCCTTCGGCGGTTTCGTTGTGGCCATGCAGGCGCAACCGCATCAGCTCCGTGATGCGGTGCTGGGTGTCGAACACGGTGCGGCGACGAGTTTCGGTGGGGTGTGCGGTGATCACCGGTGACACCTGAGCGCCGGTCAGGGTCTCGACCACCGTCGCTGAGTCGAGCTCTGCGGCGTCGAGCTTGAGATAGGTGGCGGCCAGAGTGCTGTCTTGCGGCGGCTCCCCCGCCGCAATGTGAATGGCGCGTCGACGCTCGCGATGAATGTCCTCTGCGACATTGGCCAGCAGAGCGAAATGGGTGAAGGCGCGGATGACCGGAACCGCCTGCCGCACATCGATGCCGTCGAACAAGCCGGCAAGTTCTGCCCGGTCGATTTCCGATCGGCGCACCCGGAAGGACTCGACGCGGGCGCGCTCGACGAGATCGAAGACCTCTTCCCCGTTGTGCTCGCGCACGGTGTCGCCGAGGATGGCGCCGAGCAGTCGGATGTCTTCCCGCATCGGCTCGGTGGCTTCGCGGCCGATCTGTGTCCGGTGCACCGAGCCGATGGGCGCCAGCGCGGTGTCGGGTCCGTCAGCCATCACCCGATTATCGGCGACGCCTAATCCGTCCGCAGGGCGGGGACCGCGTGGGTCAGACCGCCGCCGCCACGATCGTGAGCAGAATCACGAGGAACATCAGCACGAACGGAAGCGCCACGACGGCGATCATGATCCCGACGCCGTTGTACTTCTGCGGACCGACGCCCAGCGAACCGGGGCTGAACGACCACACCGGCGCCTTGTACTCCAGCGCGGCCACCTGGCCCGGCCGCACATCGGCCGTCGCATCTGCCGGCCCGAGCTTCGGCGGAAGGAAGTACGGGACGTGCACATGCACATGGTGCTGACCGGGCCGGGCGGGCACATGCGTGCGTCCCCAGCCGGACACCGGCACCTCGTAGCCGTCGACGGCGATCTTGGGCTTGATGAAGAAGAAGAGCCAGGCCAGCGGAAAGAATTGGGTGTTGATCACGATGCCCTCGCCGGGGTGCCCGTACTGCGGCTGCGGGGGCTGCTGGAATTGATGGTACTGCTGCGGGGGCCGGTGCTGCGGCGGTGGCGGATAGCGATGCGGCGGCGGCTGATTGTGCCGGTATGGCTGCGGCCCCTGCGGAGTGCTCACAGTCCGTAACTGAAGCACACAAGTTGCCGTGCCGCTGGATTCGCGGCGAACGCGCTAGGCGTACTTGATCTGCTAGGCGTACTTGATCTGAAGGGCCACGCCGATGATGCAGACGAGCCAGATACCCGTGATGAACAGCGTCAACCGGTCGAGGTTCTTCTCCACCACCGTCGATCCCGAAAGGCTGGACTGAACGCCGCCGCCGAACAGCGTGGACAGGCCGCCGCCCTTGGCGCGGTGCAGCAGTACGAGCAGGATCACCAGGACACTGGTGATCACCAGCGTGATCTGCAGGGCCAATTGCATGGCCGCCAGACTACAGGCCGGCGTGCCGTGTTAGGGCAGCGGCCCGCCAGCGGCGATGGCAGAGAGGGTGGCGAACTGCTCGCCGTCGAGCGACGCGCCCCCGACCAGCGCGCCGTCGACGTCCTCCTGGGCGACGATCTCGCCCACATTCTTGGCGTTCACCGAGCCGCCGTAGAGCACTCGGACGCCGGCGGCCAGTTCTGGGTTTGCCAGCTTGCCGAGCTCGTCGCGGATGGCCTTGCAGACTTCCTGGGCGTCGGCCGCGCTCGCGACGCGGCCGGTGCCGATGGCCCACACCGGTTCGTAGGCGATGACGGCCTGGCCGATCTGTTCGGCCGACAGTCCGGCCAGCGAACCGCGCAGCATCTCGACGTTGTGCTCGACGTGATTACCGGCCTCGCGGACCTCGAGCTGCTCGCCGATGCAGATGATCGGCGTCAGCTCGTGCTTGAACGCAGCGGCGGCCTTCGCGGCGACCAGCGCATCATCCTCACCGTGGTAGGTGCGCCGTTCGGAGTGCCCGACGACGACGTAGGTGCAGCCGAGCTTGGCGAGGAACGCGCCGCTGATGTCACCGGTGTAGGCGCCGGAATCGTGCGGGGACAGATCCTGGGCGCCGTAGGTCAGCCGCAGCTTGTCGCCGTCGACGAGGGTCTGCACGCTGCGCAGGTCGGTGAACGGAGGGACTACCGCCACGTCGACCTTGTCGAAGTACTTGTCCGGCAGTGAGAAGGCGATCTTCTGCACCAGAGCGATCGCTTCGAAGTGGTTGAGGTTCATCTTCCAGTTGCCGGCGATCAGCGGCTTGCGGCTCATATCAACCCTTTCAGGATGGTCAGGACTTCTCCAGAACATCTATGCCGGGCAGCGTCTTGCCCTCAAGGTATTCCAGGGAAGCCCCGCCGCCGGTGGAAATGTGCGAGAAGCCGTCTTCGGGAAGGCCGAGTTGCCGCACCGCGGCGGCCGAGTCCCCACCACCGACGACGCTGAACGCGCCCTTCTCGGTGGCGCCGATGATGGCCTCGGCGACGCCCTTGGTGCCCTCGGCGAACGCGGGAAACTCGAACACGCCCATGGGGCCGTTCCAGAAGATCGTCTTGGCGTTGGACAGCAGGTTGGTGAACCTGTCCACCGACCCCGGACCGATGTCGAGGCCGATCTTGCCGTCCGGAATCTGGTCTGCGGCAACGCGTTCGGGCGGTGAATCGGCCGCGAACTTCTCGGCCACCACGATGTCCACCGGCAGGTGGATGACGTCGCCGTAGTCCTCGAGCAGCTTGCGGCAGGTGTCGATCATGCCCTCCTCCAGCAGCGAGGATCCGACCGAAACCCCTTGTGAGGCAAGGAAGGTGAAGCACATGCCGCCGCCGATCACCAGGCTGTCGGCCTTGGTGGCGAGGTTCTCGATGACCGCCAGCTTGTCGGAGACCTTGGAGCCGCCGAGCACTACCGCGTAAGGCCGGTCGGTGGAACTGGTCAGCTGTTCGAGCACTTTGATTTCGTCGGCCACCAGCGTGCCCGCGTAATGCGGAAGCAGCGTCGCGACGTCGTACACCGACGCCTGCTTGCGGTGCACGACACCGAAGCCGTCCGAGACGAAGACTCCGGCCGAGCCGTCGGGCGCGGCGACGAGTTCGGCCAACTGCCGGGCAAGTGCGAGCCGCTCGCCGTCGTCCTTGCTGGTTTCGCGCGGATCGAAGCGGATGTTCTCCAGCAGGAGGATGTCCCCGTCGGTAAGCCCTTCGGCGCGGGCCAGCGCGTCGGTGCCCACCACGTCGCCGGCGAGCTGGACATGCCGTTCCAGCCGCTGCCCCAGCGCCTTGGCGACCGGAGCGAGCGAAAGCTTGGGGTCGGGGCCGTCCTTGGGCCGGCCGAGATGGGCGGTGACGACGACCTTCGCGCCTGCATCGGAGAGCGCCTTCAGCGTAGGCACCGAGGCGATGATGCGGCCGGGATCGGTGATTTCGCGGTTGTCGTCGAGCGGAACGTTCAGGTCGGAACGGACCAGTACGCCCCGACCCGAGACCCCTTCTGACAGAAGGTCATCGAGTGTCTGAATAGCCACTGCGCTACAGCGACTTGCCGACCAGCGCGACGAGGTCTACGCACCGGTTGGAGTAGCCCCACTCGTTGTCATACCAGGCGACGACCTTGGCCTGGTTGTCGATCACCTTGGTCAGACCGGCGTCGAAGATCGAGCTGTGCGGGTCGGTGACGATGTCACTCGAAACGATGGGCGCGTCGTAGTACTTCAAGATCCCCTTCAGCGGCCCGTCGGCGGCGGCCTTGAACGCCGCGTTGATCTCGTCGGCGCTGGCCGACTTGGACAGCTCAGCGGTCAGGTCGGTGGCCGAACCCGTCGGGATCGGAACGCGCAGCGCGTAGCCGTCCAGCTTGCCCTTGAGTTCGGGCAGCACCAACCCGATGGCCTTTGCGGCACCGGTAGAGGTCGGCACGATGTTCAGCGCGGCGGCGCGGGCGCGACGCAGGTCCTTGTGGGGACCGTCCTGCAGGTTCTGGTCCTGGGTGTAGGCGTGCACAGTCGTCATCAGGCCCCTGACGATGCCGAACTCGTCATTGAGCACCTTCGCCACCGGGCCGAGGCAGTTCGTGGTGCACGAGGCGTTGGAGATGATGTTCTGGCTGCCGTCGTACTTGTCGTCATTCACGCCGAGCACGACGGTGAGGTCTTCGCCCTTCGCCGGTGCGGAGATGATCACCTTTTTGGCGCCGGCTTCGAGATGCCCCTTCGCCTTCGCGGCGTCGGTGAAGATACCGGTGGACTCGACAACCACGTCGACGCCGAGATCGCCCCACGGCAGGGCCGACGGCCCCTCCTTGACCTCGAGGGCCTTGATCTTGTTGGTGCCGACGACGATGGTGTCATCGCCCTCCAGGCTGATCTCGTCCGGGTAGCGGCCCAGGATCGAGTCGAACCGAAGTAGATGCGCCAGCGTGGCGTTGTCGGTCAGGTCGTTGACCGCCACCACCTCGATGTCGGTGCTCTTGCCCTCGGCCTTCTGCGCTTCGAGAGCCCGGTAGAAATTGCGCCCGATTCGGCCGAAGCCGTTGACGCCTACCCGAATGGTCACTGGTTTCTCCCTCTTTCGCCTTAATGCCCGCTGCCCAGCGTAGTGGTGTGAGAGCGGTCACGCGAAGCCTGGTCAGAGGACCGCCAGGCCCTGATCGGTATACGGATTGCCCAACCATTTCCGGCGAATCCGCTGCAGTGTGCCGTTCTCTTCGAGCTCGGCCTGGGCGACGCTGATCCTGGCCAGCAACTCCTGGTTCTCGAGGCCGACGGCGATGGCGATGTTCTCTGTCGAGATGGCCTGTTGTACGACCTCGACGTCGGCGAGCGCCTTGACGAGCTCAGTGAGCACCGGGACCAGCTTCATAAACGCGTCGCAGCCGCCGGTAGTCAGGTCGTCGAGGGCGGCGCGGATGTCGTTGTAGTCGTAGACCTGCACGCGGGCGGCTTTGCCGTCGGCGACAAGCTGGTCGGCGATGGGCTGGCTGGTATTGCCGTGCTGCACTCCGATCGTCAGACCGTGGAGGTCGTCGATCGAGTGCACGTTCGGCAGCCGGCGAGTGTTCACAGCCAATCCCTGGCCAGAGATGAGGTACGGCGGGAGGAAGGCCGCCTGCTTCTCCCGATCGGGTGTGACGGTCGTGCCGGCGGTGACGCAATCGAAGGCGCCGGAGTTCAGCGCGTCGAAGATGCCGTTGAAGTCGGACCCCTCGTACGGGACGAACTCGACCTGAGCGTCCAGCTTTTCGGCGATTGCGGTCATCAGGTCGATGTCGAGACCGCTGTCGTCGGCCATCCCGTTGAACGGCGGATCGGGGTAGGCGACGCCGACCCTCAGTGTCTGCATGGGCTCACGGTAGCGGTTGCAGCTCTCGCCGGATCCGGTCGATCTGGTCGCTGGCATAGGTGACCGCGGTCGCCATGTTCATTGCGGCGCCGTCCTGGGCGAGCGTTGCGTAGGTGTTGTCGCCGAGGACCTCACGAAGGTCTGCGATTGTCGTGTTGAACTCCTCCACGGCCGGCGCGGAGGTCGGGCTGATACACGCGAAACCGGCGATGGTGGCGGCCGGCTCGAGGTCGCCATGCCGGTAGAGGAACCTCATGAAGATGCCGAGCGCCGCCCGCAGCTGCGTGATGTTTCCGGATTCGTGGTAGTTGCGGATGGCCAGCGCGATGTTGTCGAGTGCGACCACGGGATCGCCTAATTCATCATCGATCCGGTTGAGCGTCATCGCCAGCGTCAGGACTATGTAACCCACATTCGCGCGATTGCCGCTCTGCTGGGCGATCTCGAGCCCCATGCGCAGTGTGTCCAGTGCGCCATCCGGGTCGACGGCGCTCTGCGCCATACCGCGGACGAGCAGGGCGAATGACCTGGCGTACGGGTTTCCGGTCGTCTGGGCAGCCTCAACGAGGCCCTCGACATCACGTAGGGCCTCCTGCACCCTGCCCGCGTTGATAAGCGCGATGGCCAAGCACCCTCTGGCGAACTGCAGAGGGTCGGGACCTCGTTGCCTCTGCTCCCGGAAGAACGCCACGTAGCGGTCGGGCACGTCGATCGCTGAGTACACCGCCCCGAGCCACAACTGCTCGGGGCTGAGCGGCACGTCGGCATGGCTGCCCGCCAAAGCCTGTTGTCCCGCTTCGCTGTACGCGAGCGCGTCATCGCCGCGGCCGAGCAGATAACATAGTGTGGCAACGCCGCACACCGAGACAAACTCGGGATGGTCTGCAGCACATGGGGACTCGAGAATCTCTTCTGCCCATGCCACGGGCTCGAAGTTGTCCACCAGAGCGCCGAACCAACCCGCACGCTTCACGATCGTCGCGGCAGTGTCGAGGTCGTCGCGGTCGGCCGCCCAGCGAAATGCCGTGCGCAGGTTCGGTAATTCGGTTGCGAACCAGACGTACGCCTCCTTCTGGCGCGGGCTGTCCCACACCGCGAACGTCTCGTCGGCCTTGGCCGCGAAGTGCCGGGAGTGCTCGCTTCGGACAGTGTCGGCCTCACCACGTGCGGCGAGTTGTTCCTCGGCGAACTGTCGGATGGTCTCCAGCATCGAGTAGCGGGTATGTCCCGATGACCGGTCGGCGGTCACCAATGACTTGCGCACCAGCGCGTCGAGCACATCGAGCGTCGTAAACTCGTCAGTAAAACTGCTGACCGCACAAGCGCTTTCGAGGTCGAACCCGCCGGCGAACACCGCGCACCGCTCCAGCAACGTCTTCTCGGGCTCATCGAGCAGGTCGTAGGACCACTGCACGGCGTGGCGCAGCGTTTGGTGACGCTCCAAGCCGCGACGCGCGCCGACGAGGAGACGGAATCGGTGGTCGAGCCTGTCGCGCATCTCAGTCGCGGTCATCGACGCCATGCGTGAGGCCGCCAACTCCACCGCCAGCGGAATGCCGTCGAGGCGACGGCAGATCTCCGAAATGGCTTCGGGGTCTCCGGCCGAAAATCCTTGCGCGACGTGGCGAGCACGCTCCATGAAGAGATCAACGGCCGTGTCGACATCCAGCGACCGCACCCGCCACACCTGCTCGTCGGGCATGCCGAGTGCTTCGCGGCTGGTCGCCAGAATTCGCGCCGTGGCCGAGTGCGTCAGGATGGCCTCCGTCACGTCGGCGACGGCGTCGAGAACATGCTCGCAGTTGTCGAGCAGCAATAGCCGTATCCTGCCATCCTGCGCGGTGGCGACGGACTCGGTCACCGTGATGCCGGGCTGCTGCGTGACGCCGAGTATGCATGCGATCGCATCGGGAACGGCCGCCGGGTCGCTGACCGTGGCTAGTTCGAAAAGCCATACCCCATCAGGGAATTCGTCAGCCACCTGGGTGGCGGCTTCGAGGGCGAGCCGGGTCTTGCCGACACCTCCGACGCCGGTGAGCGTAACCAACCGCTGGGTTCGCAACGCTTCTTTGATGTCGGGCAGCTCCGCATCACGGCCAACGAAACTCGTCGGCGGCGGGCGCAGATTTCCCGGGCTGGTATCGAGCGTGCGCAGCGGCGGGAATTCCTCGGTCAGACCCGGTGCGCGCACCTGGAACAGCGTGACCGGCGCGGGCACATCGCGAAGCCTCCGCGGTCCCAAATCCAGTAGGTCGAATCCATTGACCAGCGACGCCGTCGACTCAGCTACCAGAACCTGGCCGCCATGGCCAGCCGCCATCACCCGCGCCGCCCGGTTCAACACCGCGCCGAAATAGTCGCCGTCCTGAAGGGCCGCCTCCCCCGTCGCGACGCCCATTCGCACGGGCAATTCCAGCTTGCGTTGAGCTGCAACCGCGGCGTCGAGCGCAGACGTCGGCGAGGCGAACGCCGCGATCACACCGTCGCCGGTGTGCTTGACCAGAAAGCCATCGTGGCCCTCGATCGCGCCCCGCAACACCTCATCGTGCGCCCGCAGCGCGGTCCGCATCGCATCCGCGTCGGACTCCCACCGCCGGGTCGAACCCTCGATGTCGGTGAACAGAAACGTCACAACCCCCGATGGAGCCGACACGCACGCAGAATGCCACAGAACTGCGGGCACCGGGCGTGATCAGGCGTCGTCGAGCAGGTCCGGGGTGACGGCCGATTCGGTGTCGGGGATGCCCTCTTGTTTCGCCTTGCGGTCAGCCATCGACAGCAGCCGCCGAATACGGCCTGCGACAGCATCTTTCGTCATCGGCGGGTCAGCCAGCCGGCCGAGCTCCTCCAGCGACGCCTGCCGGTGTTCGACGCGCAGCTTGCCCGCGGCGGACAGATGGTCGGGGACACTGTCGCCGAGGATCTCCAGCGCCCGCTCCACCCGCGCGGCGGCGGCCACCGCGGCCCGTGCGGATCTGCGGAGGTTCGCGTCGTCGAAGTTGGCCAGCCGGTTGGCCGTCGCCCGCACCTCGCGGCGCATGCGCCGCTCTTCCCATGTCAACCGAGTGTCCTGGGCGCCCATCCGCGTCAGCAACGCCCCGATCGCCTCCCCGTCGCGTACCACGACGCGGTCAGCGCCGCGCACCTCGCGTGCCTTGGCGCTGACGCCCAACCGGCGGGCCGCACCGACCAGTGCCAGCGCCGCCTCCGGTCCGGGGCAGCTGACCTCCAGAGCCGATGACCTACCGGGTTCGGTCAGGGAACCGTGCGCGAGGAACGCGCCGCGCCAGGCCGCCTCGGCGTCGGCCACACTGCCGCCGACGACCTGTGCGGGCAGGCCCCGCACCGGGCGGCCTCGCAGATCGAGCAGACCGGTTTGACGCGCCAGCGCCTCACCATCATTGGCGACCCGCACCACATAGCGGGTGCTCTTGCGAATTCCGCTGGCGGACAAGACGTGAACGACGGCGTTGTACCCGTACAGGTCGAAGATGTCCTTACGTAGCCGACGCGCGATGATGCCCAGGTCCACCTCGGCCTCGACCACGACGCGGCCCGACACGATGTGCAGACCGCCCGCGAACCGGAGCAAGGAGGCCACCTCGGCACGGCGCGCGCTGACCGAATTGACGACCAGCCGGCTCAGTTCGTCCTTGACCTCGGCTGTCATTGCCACGGGTCGTCGCCTCTCGGTCCGTTCACTGTCCGGGCAGGTGCAGGAGTCGTCGGCTGTTGTCGGATTCCATCCGGTTGCGTTCCGCGCAAGCGCACCCCCTCCAACGCCGCGGCCAACCTCGCCGGGTCATGTAAAGGTGTACCAGGTCTAGACACCTCAGCAAACCAAACTGAGGCCCCCAATATCGTCGCCGTCCGACTGAGCTGCTCCCGCTCCCGCTCACTGGGCACCCGAGACGCGTCGACGATGATCTCGTTGACCGTGAACCCCGGCGCGTGCTGAGACAACACGTGGATGTGCCGCTCGACGGAGAACCCCGCAGTCTCGCCTGGCTCCGCCACGAGGTTCAGCACCAGGGCGCGGCGGGCGGAGGTGGCTTGCAGCGCCGCCGCCAGCTCCGGCACCAGAACGTGTGGGATCACGCTGGTAAACCACGAACCAGGACCGAGCACCACGAGGTCAGCGTTCATGATCGCGTCGACCGCCTGACGGGTCGCGGGCGGATCGCCGGGCAGCAGCCGAACCCTGCGCACCTTGCCCGGTGTGGTGGCGATCGCCACCTGGCCGCGGATCACCCGGCTCATCCGAGGATCCGATTCGAGCCCCGCCACGTCGGCCTCAATCTGCAGCGCGATCGGACACATCGGCAGCACCCGGCCCTTCACCCCGAGGATTCGGCCCAGTTCGTCGAGCGCCGCAACGGGATCGGCGAGTACCTCGTTGAGGCCCGCCATCAACAGATTGCCGATGGGATGGCCGGCCAGCGCGCCGCTGCCGCCGAACCGGTGCTGAAGGATCGTCGCCCACAGTCGGCCGTGCGGACTGTCCGAAGCCAAGGCCGCCAACGCCATTCGCAGATCACCGGGTGGCACCACATCGAGCTCGCTGCGCAGCCGGCCTGACGAGCCGCCGTCGTCGGCGACGGTCACGACGGCGGTGACGTGCGGTGTGAGCCTGCGCGCCGCGGACAGCGTGGCGTAGAGCCCGTGACCGCCGCCCAAGGCAACGATGCGGGAGCTCATTTGTCCTCCTCGCGTGCGGAGAAGCTCACTTGTCCTCCTCCCGTGCGGAGAAGCTCACTTGTCCTCCTCGCGTGCGGAGAAGCTCATCTGTCCTCCTCGCGTGCGGGAAAACCTCATTCGCGGCCCAGATCCCGGTGCAGTACCCGCACCGCGAGTTGGTCACCGCCCTGCAGTCGTCCCGCCAGCGCCTCGGCCATCGCAACGCTGCGGTGTTTGCCGCCGGTACAGCCGATGGCAACGGTCATGTAGCGCTTCCCTTCCCGGCGATACCCCTCGATGACGAGGTCCAGCAGACGATGGTAGGTGTCCAGGAACTCCCCGGCGCCCGGCTGACCCAGCACGTATTGCCGGACGGCGGGATGCTGCCCGGTATGCGGCCGCAGCTCGTCTACCCAGTGCGGGTTCGGTAGAAAACGGACGTCCATCACCGTGTCGGCGTCCATCGGCAACCCGTATTTGTAGCCGAAGGACTCGACCGTGACGCTGGTGTAGGCGACCGTTTCGCCCCCGAACGCGTTCTCGATGCTTTCCCGCAACGCGGGGACGGACAGCGTCGAGGTATCGATGATCAGGTCTGCGGTCGCGCGCACCGGCGCCAGCATGGCGCGCTCGGCGGCGATGCCCTCGGCGAGTGTCTGGTTGCCCTGCAGTGGGTGGCTGCGCCGGTTCTGTTCATAGCGTCGCACGAGAATGTCGTCCGAGGCTTCCAGGAACAACACTCGCGGCGTGATGTCGCGGGTCGCCAAATCCTTACGCACCCAATCCAAGTCACCGGTGAAGCCGCGGGACCGCACATCCATCACCACAGCCAGCTGCGTGATTCGCGAACCGGCCGCCAGACCGAAGTCGACCATCCGCGCGATCAGCTCGGGCGGCAGATTGTCGGCGACATACCAGCCGAGATCCTCGAGCACCTTGGCCGCCGTGCCGCGACCGGCACCCGACAGCCCGGTGACCAGCACGACGTCGATGCCGGATTGCGCGCCGGGACGGCGGGGCGCGCCCTGCCCCCGCAAATCCTCGCCTGTACCCTGATCCGTCATCCCGATGCCCTTGTCTGATCATCGCTGATCGCCGGGGCGGGCGCTGACGATTCGCCCGCGACGCCCAGCGCCTCGAGCACGGCCTTCGCCGTCGTGACGCCAATGCCCGGCACCGATATGATCTCCTCCACGCTGGCCTGCTTCAGCCGGGCGACCGAGCCGAAATGGGTGACCAGCGCCTTACGCCGGTGCTCCCCCAACCCCGGGATCGAGTCCAGCGCCGAGGCGGTCATCCGCTTGGACCGCTTGCTGCGGTGGTAGTTGATCGCAAACCGGTGGGCTTCGTCACGAACCCGCTGCAACAGGAACAGGCCTTCGCTGTTGCGCGGCATGATCACCGGGTCCGGTTCCGACGGCACCCAGACCTCCTCGAGCCGCTTGGCAAGCCCGATGACGGCCACATCGGTGACGCCGAGATCGTCGAGCACCGCCGCCGCGGCGTTCACCTGCGGGGCCCCGCCGTCGACGACATAGAGGTTCGGCGGATAGGCAAATTTGCGTGACTTCCCTTCCGCGGTAAACACATTGGTGTTCTGCAGATCCGACACGTGCCGCGCGAACCGACGGCGCGTCACCTCGGCGATCGACGCTACGTCGTCTGAGCGCCCGTCGCCCGCCGCCTCGCGAATGGCGTAGTGGCGGTAATCCGACTTGCGCGGCAACCCGTCCTCGAACACGACGAGCGACGCCACCACATCGGTGCCCTGCACATGGCTGATGTCGACGCATTCGATGCGAAGCGGTGCGTCGGCAAGCCCGAGCGCTTCCTGAACACTCTGCAGGGCAGCAGATCTCGCGGTGAAGTCACCGGCCCGCTTGAGTTTGTGCTGCGCCAGGGCGTCCTGCGCGTTGCGTTTGACCGTTTCGGCCAGCGCCCGCTTGTCGCCGCGCATCGGCACCCGCAACGCGACCCGCGATCCACGCAGGCCGCACAGCCACGTCTCGAGTTCCTCGGCGTTGGGCGGCAGCACCGGAACCAGGATCTGGCGTGGCACCGGGTTGGTCGCCTCGTCGGCCGCGCCGTCCAGCTCCGCCTGGTCGCCGTAGAACTGGGTGAGGAACTGCTCGACCAGATGGCCCTGACCGGAACCCTGCGGGTCGCCCGGCTTTTCGACGATCCAGCCGCGCTGGCCTCGCACCCGCCCACCGCGAACGTGGAACACCTGCACAGCGGCCTCGAGTTCGTCGTCGGCGAAGGCGACCACGTCGGCGTCGGTGCCGTCGCCGAAGACCACCGTCTGTTTCTCCAGCGCCCGTTTCAGCGCACCGATGTTGTCCCGGAGCCGCGCCGCCCGCTCGAAGTCGAGCTGCTCGGCGGCCTCGTTCATCTCGCGTTCCATGTCGCGGGCCAACCGGTCGGTCTTGCCGGCCAGGAAGTCGCAGAAGTCGCTCACGATCTTGCGGTGCTCGTCGGCCGACACCCGCCCGATGCACGGTGCCGAGCACTTGTCGATGTATCCCAGCAGGCACGGCCGGTCGATCTGCCTGTGCCGCTTGAAGACTCCCGCCGAACACGTCCTGGCCGGGAACACCCGGGTCAGCAGGTCCAGCGTCTCGCGGATCGCCCACGCATGTGAATACGGTCCGAAATAGCGGACGCCCTTGCGCCGCGGCCCGCGGTACACCATCAACCGGGGATATTCCTCGTTGAGCGTCACCGCCAGCACCGGATAAGACTTGTCGTCGCGGTAGCGGATGTTGAACCGCGGATCGAACTCCTTGATCCAGTTGTATTCCAGCTGCAGCGCCTCGACCTCGGTGCTGACCACCGTCCACTCGACGCTGCCTGCGGCCATCACCATCTGCCTGGTCCGCGGCGCCAAGCCCGAGATATCGGCGAAGTAGGAGTTCAGCCTGCTGCGCAGGCTCTTGGCCTTCCCGACGTAAATGACCCGGCCGTGGGGATCGCGGAACCGGTAGACGCCAGGTTCGACCGGAATCGACCCGGGCGCCGGCCGGTACGTCGCGGGATCGGGCACGGCTCCCAGGTTACTGCCGCAGTGAGACGCCGATGTTCTACCGTCGGGTGGTGCGGACTCCGTCATTGCGTACGCTGACGGCCCCGCTGGCGGGGGTCGTCATGATGCTGGCCGGATGCGGTGCGCCCGACGTACCGCCGCGCCCGGCGTCCGGTCCGTGCGCAATCGTGGAGAATGGCACACCCGCTCCGAACCCAACCGGCTACCGCAGGGACATGACCGCGGTGCATACGTCGCGCTACGCCGTCGCCACCGCCAACCCGCTGGCCACCCGCGAAGCCTGCGAAGTGCTGCGGGACGGCGGGACCGCGGCGGACGCGGTGGTCACCGCCCAGGCGGTGCTGGGGCTGGTGGAACCGCAGTCCTCCGGCATCGGCGGAGGCGGATTCCTGCTGTACTACGACGCCAAGGCCAATTCGGTGCAGGCCTACGACGGCCGCGAAACCGCGCCCGCGGCCGCAGATGAGAACTACCTGCGGTGGATCTCCGACGCCGACCGCACCGAGCCCAAACCCGATACCCGCGCCTCCGGCCGCTCGATCGGCGTGCCCGGCATCGTGCGACTGCTGACGGACGTCCATCACCAGCACGGCAAGACGCCGTGGCGCAACCTTTTCACCCCCGCGATGACCCTCGCCGACGACGGTTTCGACATCAGTCCGCGGCTGGCCGCCGCCGTCGCGAACTCCGCGCCACAGCTGAAGCTCGACCCGCTCGCCGCGGCCTATTTCCTCACCCCGGACGGCAGCCCCAAAGCCGCGGGTACCACACTGACCAACCCCGCCTATTCAAAGACGTTGAGCGTCATTGCATCCGACCCGGAATCGTTCTACAGCGGCGACATCGCCAAGGCCATTGTCGCCGCCGCGGCCGACACGTCGGGCGACCGCACACCCAGCCGGCTGACGGCCTCCGACCTCGCCGGCTACTCCGCCAAACAACGTCAACCGCTGTGCACCGCCTACCGCGACAGGGAGATCTGCGGCATGCCGCCGCCCTCGTCAGGCGGCATCGCGGTCGCGGCCACTCTGGGCGTCCTCGAGCACTTCCCGATGAGCGACCACAAGCCCACCGAGATTGACCTCAACGGCGGCAAGCCGTCGGTCATGGGCGTGCACCTGGTCGCCGAAGCCGAACGCCTGGCGTATGCCGACCGCGACGCCTACGTTGCCGACACCGATTTCGTGCCGCTGCCGGGCGGCTCCCCGGACACGCTGCTCAACAGCGACTACCTCGCCCAGCGCGCCGCTTCGATCTCCGGGCAGCACACGATGGGCACTGCCAAGCCGGGCGCGTTCGGGCCGCCGCCGTCGACCCAGCCGCCCGTGCCGGAACACGGCACCAGCCACATCAGCGTCGTCGACTCCCAGGGCAATGCCGCGTCACTGACCACGACTGTCGAGTCAGCGTTCGGTTCGTTCCACATGGTCGACGGCTTCATTCTGAACAACCAGTTGACCGACTTCTCCGCCGAGCCCGCCGGACCCGACGGGCCAGTGGCCAACCGCGTGCAGCCGGGTAAGCGGCCGCGCAGCACAATGGCGCCGACGCTGATATTCGAACGCTCCGGCACGGGACGCGGCCCGCTGGTCGCGACGCTCGGCTCTCCCGGCGGCGGCGTGATCATCCAGTTCGTCGTGAAAACTATTGTGGGACTTGTCGATTGGGGCATCGATCCGCAGCAAGCCGTCGGCATGGTGGACTTCGGGGCGGCCAACTCGCCGAAGACCAACGTCGGCGGCGAGCATCCCGACATCAAGGGCGACCATGACCCGCTGGTGCAAGGCCTGCGCGACCTCGGCCACCAGGTCGACCTCGCCGAGCAGTCCAGTGGACTGTCGGCGCTCGTGCGGGACGCACGCGGGTGGACGGGCGGGGCCGACCCGCGCCGGGAGGGCTTCGTCACCGGGGATGTCATGGACGCCCCTCGGTGATCATGCGTGTCACCCGGTTGACGGAATCGGACTGGCGGATGTTCGCCGGCGTTCGGCTGCGTGCGCTGGCGGACTCCCTCGGCGAGGACGACCCGCAGTACCGGCAGGAATCGACCTTCACCGCCGCCCAGTGGCGTCGGCGGTTACGCGACCACGCGCAGTTCGCGGGCCTGATGAACGAGCGGGCCGTCGGCTTGATCGGCGCGCAGCAGGAAAACGCCGAAACGGTCTACCTGTATTCGCTGTGGCTGGATCCGGTCGCCCGCGGCCACGGGCTGGCACGACCGCTCGTCGCCGCGGCGGTGGACTGGGCGCGCGACCGGCACGTGCGTGTCGTGACGCTGCGGGTGGCGATCGACAACGCCGTCGCCCGCAGCGTGTACGAAGGCCTGGGCTTCACTCCGGTGGCGGGAGAACGTCTCAACGGCCTCGACGAAGTCGCGATGTCGCTCAGCGTGCGGTGAGATCCGGCCGGTAGTGGTCGACGAGCACACGCACCTTGTCCATCGCGTCGACGGCGCGGTCCTTGTCGATGGCCTGGATCGCCATCACCGGCACGTACTCGTCGTCGGGCAGATCGACCCTGGCCCAGCGTGCGCCGACGGGAAACGTCACGCCGGCGACGTCAGACCACGGAATCACTCGGTAGCCGAACAAGTTTCGCACCGCCACACCCGCCGCGCCAATACGCAGTCGCGGTCGGGCGAATAACGTCACACAACCGGCGATGACGACGCCTAGCAACGCGATGGCGACCTGATCGGCAGTCTGGAAGACCACTCCGGTCGATGAAATCTTCAGCAGCGCACCGACAGTGACGTGGGCGGCCAGGATCAGCGCCGCCGCACCGTAGGCGAAATACGGTGTCAGATGAGGGCGTACTTCCAAGTCCCAGTCACTGCTCATGACCGCGCGCGCAGATCGCGCAGCGTCAACGCGGTCGACAGAGCGGCGGCGGCGGCCTGCGCACCCTTGTCCTCGGTGGAGTCGGGCAGCCCGGCACGGGCGAGCGCCTGCTCTTCGGTGTTGGTGGTCAGTACCCCGTTGGCAACGGGCGTGGAGGTATCCAGCGACACGCGGGTCAGTCCCTGGGTGACGGCGTCGCACACGTAATCGAAATGCGGTGTCTCGCCGCGGATCACCACGCCGAGCGCGACGACGGCGTCGTGGTCGACGGCCAATGCCTGTGCGACAACCGGGATCTCGATGGCACCAAGCACGCGGACCACCGTCGGGTTGTCGACGCCCGCCTCAGCGGCCGCCTTGCGGGCACCGTCGAGCAGCGCGTTGCAGATGGTCTCGTGCCAGGTGCTGGCCACGATCGCCAACGACACGTCGGAGGCATCGAGCCGGGGCAGCTGGGGCACGCCGGCCGCAGGGCTCATAAGACTCCGCCGAATTCGCCGGGCAGCACCTCGTCGTAGTCCTCGAGGCCCACCAGGTCGTGGCCCATCCGGTCGCGCTTGGTCATCAGATAGCGGATGTTCTCCGCATTGGCCCGCACCGGCAGCGGTACGCGTTCGATGATGTGCAAGCCGTAGCCGTCCAGCCCCACCCGCTTGGCGGGGTTGTTGGTGAGCAGCCGCATCGACCGCACCCCGAGGTCCACCAGTATCTGGGCGCCGATGCCGTAGTCGCGGGCGTCGGCGGGCAGCCCGAGCTTGAGGTTGGCGTCGACGGTATCGTCGCCCGCGTCCTGCAGCTGATAGGCCTGCAGCTTGTGCATCAGTCCGATACCGCGGCCCTCGTGGCCGCGCATGTAGAGCACCACGCCGCGGCCCTCGCGGGCCACCATCGCCAGCGCGGCGTCGAGCTGCGGGCCGCAGTCGCAGCGGCGGGATCCGAACACGTCGCCGGTCAGGCATTCGGAGTGCACGCGAACGAGCACGTCGTGGCCGTCGCCGTGCGGCCCTGCGATATCGCCGCGGACCAGCGCGACGTGCTCGACTTCTTCGTAGATGCTGGTGTAGCCGACCGCGCGGAACTCGCCGTATCTCGTCGGGATCCGCGCCTCGGCGACGCGCTCGATGTGCTTCTCGTGCTTGCGACGCCACTCGATGAGGTCGGCGATCGAGATCAGCGCGAGGTTGTGCTCGTCGGCGAAAACACGCAGTTCGTCGGTCTGCGCCATCGCGCCCTCGTCCTTCTGGCTGACGATCTCGCAGATCGCGCCCGCGGGCTGCAGGCCGGCCATCCTGGCCAGGTCGACGGCCGCCTCGGTGTGGCCGGGTCGGCGCAACACGCCGCCGTCCTTGGCGCGCAACGGAACGACATGGCCGGGGCGGGTGAAGTCGTCGGCGACGCTGGCCGGGTTGGCCAGCAGCCGCATCGTTGTGGCGCGATCCGACGCCGAAATACCCGTTCCCACACCCTCTTTGGCGTCGACGGTGACGGTGTAGGCGGTGCCGTGCTTGTCCTGGTTCACCGCATACATGGGCAGCAGTCCGAGCTTGTCGCAGACTGCGCCGTCGAGCGGCACGCACAGATAACCGGAGGTGTAGCGGACCATGAAAGCGACGAGTTCGGGGGTCGCCTTCTCGGCAGCGAAGATGAGGTCGCCCTCGTTCTCGCGGTCCTCGTCGTCGATGACGACGACGGCCTTACCCGCCGCGATGTCGGCAACCGCCCGTTCGACGGAGTCCAACCTCGTCATTCCTGCCACCCTTGCCGGTTCCGGTTCGGAACCATCGTCGCCGTTATCCAGTATGAACCACGGCGAGGTGGCGATGATTTCTCGCCCGGCTCAGCAGGGCTCGCCGGGAGGCGTGTAGTACGGCACGCCCTCGACCGTGTAGCACGGCACCTCGCCCGGGACGTACGGAGTGTCGGCCGACGCAATGGCCGCTCCGGTGGCCACGTCGCCGGCGACGTCGGTGCATCCGCCCACCGAAACGTGGCGTCCACCCGCGCCCGCGCAGATGTCGGCCTGTGCCACGGGTGCAACTGCTATCGGGACGGCTAACGGAGCTACCGCCGCTGCCCCCGCCGTCAAAAGCGCTGCTGCCAGCTTCTTCATTGAAAGCATCCTTCTGTTGGACCCCGCCCGCAGCAATTATCACGCGGGCCAATTATCGAAGGAGGCGAATTCGCCGATTACACCAGAGCGGCGATGAAAGCCAAAAGAGCCAGAACGATGACAATCAGGCCAACCATGACGAGGAACGCCCCCATAGCGGTCAACTTGTCCTTCCGGCCGGCTTCCTCGTCGGTCATTCCGCGGATCGACGTCCTCATCCGGGTGAACAAGTCTTTCCAGGAGATCCGCGTCAGACCGCGCCTGGTGGCCACCGGCTCGCGACCCACATCGTCGGGGACGGTGCCAACGCCATTTCCGTACAGGACCAGGCCCAGCCCGACCAGCACGACGGCCAGAACCAGCAGCACCACCGCGAATGTGATCATTTGACGCACTTTCCCTCGACGCGGTTATTGCGCGATGTGTGCCCGCTGCGATGAACGGCGAAACGAATTATCGCGCCAGCAGCCGCTCGACGTATTTGGCGATGACGTCGACCTCGAGGTTGACCGGGGTCCCCACCGACGCCCGTCCCAGCGTCGTCAACTGCAGCGTCGTCGGGATCAGCGACACCTCGAACCAGTCGTGCCCAAGCCCCGAGACGGTCAGCGAAACGCCGTCAACGGTGATCGACCCTTTCTCGACGACGTAGCGCGACAATGCTGTCGGCAGTGCGATCCGCACCACCTCCCAGTGCTCGGAAGGCGTGCGCGCAATCACGTATCCGGTGCCGTCGACATGGCCCTGCACAATGTGGCCGCCCAGCCTGCTGTTCACTGCGGCAGCGCGTTCGAGATTTACCAGGCTGCCGACGCCGACGCCGGCGAGGCTCGAGCGGTCCAACGTCTCCTTCATTACGTCGGCGCTGAACGCCCCGCCTGCCTGCACGTCCACCACCGTCAGACAGACACCGTTGACGGCGATGGAGTCGCCGTGGCGGGCGTCGGCGGTGACGACAGGTCCGCGGATGACGAACCGGGCCGCGTCCGCGAAGTCTTTCTTGTCGAGGACTTCGCCAAGCTCTTCGACGATTCCGGTGAACACGCCAATCAGGGTACGCAGCGCCACCCTCTACGATGCACTTATGCAGACGCGCCCAAAAAACGCAGTCCGATCTCTTTGGCCCATCCTCACCGCACTTTTCGCAGCAGTAGTTCTTATCGCCGGTTGTTCGTCGTCGGACAAGTCGAGCGAATCACTGCCCGACGCCGCCACGTTGCTCAAGGAGTCCAACGCCACGACGCGCGCGCTCAAGAGCGTTCACCTGGATTTGGCGGTCGGTGGAAACTTCGGAAACTTCCCGATCAAAACCCTCAGCGGCGACCTCACGCAGACCCCCGCCGTGGCTGCTGCAGGAACCGCCAAACTGACGTTCCAGGGCTCTGATGTGGATGCCAAGTTTGTCGTGATCGACGCGCAGCTGTATGTCGCTCTGTCCGGTGACAGCTTCATCGACATGGGCCCGGCCGCCGACGTGTACGACATCTCGGCAATCCTGAACCCCGACAAGGGGCTCGCCAACGTACTCGCCCACTTCAGCAATCCGAAGTCGGAGAGCACCGAAACCATCAACGGCGTCGAGACCGTGAAGGTCACGGGTCAGGTCACCGCCGATGCGGTGAACAGCATCGCGCCTTCCCTCGAGGCGAAGCAGCCGGCGCCGGGCACCGCCTGGATCGAGAAGGACGGCAACCACAAGCTCGTCCAAATCAAGCTGGAGCCATCGCCCGGTAACACCCTTCAGATGACACTGTCGAATTGGGACAAGCCGGTAACCGTCACCAAGCCCGCCGTTTGATGACCACCGCCGAACCCGTGGGTTCCAACCGCAGCCGCAGGATCGCCATCAGCGCAGGTGCGCTGGCGGTGTTGCTGGGCGCGCTCGACACGTATGTCGTCGTCACGATCATCCGCGACATCATGGCCGACGTCGGCATCGCGATTAACCAGATCCAGCGGGTGACACCGATCGTCACCGGCTACCTGCTCGGCTACATCGCCGCGATGCCACTGCTCGGTCGTGCGTCGGACCGGTTCGGTCGCAAAATGCTGCTGCAGGTGAGCCTCGCCGGGTTCGCCGTTGGTTCGGTGATCACCGCGCTCTCGACCGAACTTCCGATGCTGGTCATCGGCCGCGTCATTCAGGGCGCCGCAAGTGGCGCCCTGCTGCCGGTGACGCTGGCGCTCGCCGCCGACCTGTGGGCGGCCCGCAACCGAGCCGGTGTCCTCGGCGGTATCGGCGCCGCTCAGGAGCTCGGCAGCGTCCTCGGACCGATGTACGGCATCGCGCTGGTGTGGCTCTTCCATCACTGGCAATCCGTGTTCTGGGTCAACGTGCCATTGGCTGTGATCGCAATGGTGATGGTCCACTTCAGCCTGCCCAAGCGGATGAAGAGTGAACACCCGGAGAAGGTCGACGTCACGGGCGGCGCGCTGCTGGCGGTCACCCTCGGGCTGATTGTCGTCGGCATGTACAACCCCGCACCCGACGGGAAACATGTGCTGCCGCCCAACGGGGTGCCGCTGCTGATCGCCGCGGTGGTGGCCGCGGTGGCGTTCTTTGCATGGGAGCGGTTCGCCAAGACCCGGCTGATCAACCCGACGGGCGTGTATTTCCGGCCGTTCCTCGCCGCGCTCGGCGCATCCCTGACCGCGGGCGCTGCGCTGATGGTGACGCTGGTCAACGTCGAGCTGTTCGGGCAGGGCGTCCTGGGTCAAGACCAGAACGAGGCGGCGTTCCTGCTGCTCCGTTTCCTGATCGCATTGCCCATCGGCGCCCTGCTCGGCGGCTGGATCGCCACCAGGGTCGGCGACCGTGCGGTGGCCTGCGTCGGCCTGCTGATCGCCGCCGGAGGCTACTGGCTGATCGCGAAGTGGCCCGTGGATCTGCTGTCGGCCCGCCACGACCTCGGATTCGTCAAGCTGCCCCTGCTCGACACCGATCTCGCGATTGCCGGATTGGGCCTGGGCCTGGTGATCGGCCCACTTACGTCGGCGACCTTGCGGGTGGTGCCGGCGGTTCAGCACGGCATCGCGTCCGCGGCGGTGGTGGTGGCCCGAATGATCGGCATGCTGGTGGGCATCGCGGCGCTCAGCGCGTGGGGGTTGTACCGGTTCAACCAATTCCTGGCGGAGCGACTCGCGGCGTTACCCAAACCAGACAGCGAGAATCCGCTCGCGCGGGCCGCTGCGGCGGCTGCGCGGTTTAGGACAGCAAGTGTCGAGGCCTTCGCCATGCAGTACAGCGAGATGTTCACCATCACCGCAATCGTCTGCGTCGTCGGTGCAGTGCTGGGACTGTTCATCAGCGGGCGTGGTGAGCACGCCGATGAACCGGCCGGCGTCGAGTCCGAGCCGGTCGGCACCCAGGCCGCACGGAACATCGACGCTCCGAGCTAGCGCGTCAGCAGCGCTCGACGCCGGGCCGGATCAGAACCGGCTTAGCGGCGACCTCGCCGACAAGGTCGGACGCAGTCTCGATGTGGGCCCCACGCAATGCGCAGATGGCTGCCCACACGGGGCGGCGTGGGTCGAATGAGCGAATGTTGAGCCAGTCCTGCATTGCAGTCACGCTCGTGTTCCTTTGTCTCGTGCTCACCAGCCGCGCAACTCGTCGGTGAAAGCGCGATGTAGCAGGCTCAATGCCTGAACTCGAGGCCAGTCTAGCGGCCTGTACCGACGAATCCGCGGCTACGACAGCCGGTGATCGACAGTAGTTTCCGTCACACCATGACAACTCATCCTGATTGCGTCCCCATTCCCGTGGGTATGCGGCCGACGAGGCGAAAACGGATGGAAGAGGCTGCCATGACAACGAAACTGGACGGCAAACGCATCGCATTTCTGGTCGCGACCGAGGGCACCGAGCAGGTCGAGCTGACCGAGCCGTGGAAAGCGGTGGAGAACGCGGGCGGTACCCCGGAACTACTGTCGACAGAGGTCGGCAAGGTCCAGGCGTTCAACCATCTGACAGCGGCCGACACGTTCGAGGCGGACAAGGCCGTCGACTCCGTCGACGCATCCGACTACGACGGCCTGGTCCTGCCCGGCGGCGTCGCCAACCCCGACTTCCTGCGTCAGAACGACTCGGCGGTGCAGTTCGTCAAGAGTTTCTTCGACTCCGGGCGCCCTGTGGCGGCCATCTGCCACGCCCCGTGGACGCTGATCGAGGCCGACGTCGTGCGCGGCCGGATGATCACCTCGTGGCCGAGCGTGCGTACCGATCTGGTGAACGCGGGGGCAAACTGGGTCGATGAAGAAGTGGTCGTGTGCTCACGCGGCCCGAACACGCTGGTGTCCAGCCGCAAGCCCGATGATCTGCCGGCGTTCTGCAACACGCTGGTCGGCGCCTTTGCTGAAGGTCGTTGAGCCTGCCGAACGCTGCCACTGCCGAGTCGGCCCGCTATGGAGCAGGCCTGGGTAACGTCACCTATATGCTGCTCGCGGCGCTGCGCGACATGCAATGGCGAAAACGGCGTTTCGTCATCGCGATCCTGTCGACCGCGATCATCTTCGCGATGACGCTCGTGCTCACCGGCCTGGCGAATGGGTTCCGCGCCGAGGCGCAGCGCACCGTCGACTCCCTCGGCGTCGACGTGTTTCTGGTCAAGGACGGCGCGTCGGGTCCGTTCGTCGGGGCGACGCCGTTCGCGCCCGTCGACCTGCGCAGGATCGCCTCGCTACCCGGTGTCGAAGCGGCCGCGCCCCTGGTCTACGCGGGCGGGACGGTGACGTTGGGCGATTCCACGCGCAATGCCGATTTGTTCGGCGCGCCGCAAGGCGGCCCGGGCATGCCCCCGATCTCGGAAGGACGGGCGCCGACCAACCCCAATGAGGTTGCGGTGTCGAGCACGCTCGGACGCAACACGGGCGAGGACATCCAGATCGCATCGCGGCGGCTGCGCATCGTCGGCCTCGTGGAGAACTCGACGGCGCTGGCCAACCTGCCCAACATCTTCTTGACCACCGAGGGCGCACAACAGCTGGTGTACGGCGGGCAACCGTTGGTCGCGTCGATCGGCATCCGCGGCACGCTGAGTCAGCCGCCGCCGGGATATCAGGCCATTGACCGCGACGGCGCGGTCGCCGACCTGCTGCGCCCGCTGAAGGTCGCGGTCAACTCCATCACGATCGTGGCGGTGCTGCTGTGGGTCGTCGCCGCGCTGATCGTCGGGTCGATCATCTATCTGTCGGCACTGGAAAGGTTACGAGACTTTGCCGTGTACAAGGCAATTGGCGTGTCGACGGGTGCGGTCGCGGCCGGGCTGGCTCTGCAGGCAATCGTGGTGGCGCTTTCGGCCGTCGTCGTCGGCGTCGTGCTGTCCGCTCTGCTCGGTCCGATCTTTCCGATGCAGGTCATCGTTCCTCGCTATGCATACGCCATGCTGCCGGTGATCGCGGTCGTGTTCGGCCTGATCGCCAGCGGCACCGGTTTGCATCGCGCGGTGTCGGTCGATCCGGCGATAGCCTTCGGAGGTCCGTGAGCCATGGGCGATCTCAGTATTCAGAACCTGTGCGTCGAGTACTCCAGCGGCGGCTATGCGATCCGTCCGCTGGATGGCTTCAACCTAGACGTGGCAGCGGGTTCGCTAGCAATCCTCTTGGGCCCCAGCGGTTGCGGGAAGACCACGCTGCTGTCGTGTCTCGGCGGCATTCTGCGACCCAACTCCGGCGCCATCAAGTTCGGCGACGTCGACGTCACGACGTTGGACAGCAAGGCGCTGACGAAGTACCGGCGCGAGACGGTGGGCATCGTGTTCCAGGCATTCAACTTGGTGCCGAGCCTCACCGCGGTGGAGAACGTGATGGTGCCGCTGCGTGCGGCAGGCGTTCCGCGGCGGGCAGCCCGGGAGAAGGCTATGGCGCTGCTGGAACGCGTCGGGCTTGCCGACCGCGCCACCCATAAGCCGGGCGATCTCAGTGGCGGCCAGCAACAGCGCGTCGCGGTGGCCCGTGCCATCGCGCTCGACCCGCCGCTGATCCTCGCCGACGAGCCTACCGCGCATCTGGACTTCATCCAGGTCGAGGAGGTGCTGCGGCTGATCCGCGAACTGGCCTCCGGCGACCGCATGGTGGTCGTCGCCACACACGACAGCCGAATACTGCCGCTGGCCGACCGCGTCGTAAAAATGGTGCCGGACTTCGCCGGCAAGCCGGACCGTCCGCCCTCGACGACGAACCTCGCCGCCGGTGAGGTGCTGTTCGAGGAAGGCACCATGGGCGACTGCATATACGTGGTGGCCGAAGGCGAGGTGGAGATCGTGCGCGAATTAGTCGGCGGCGGTGAGGAATTGGTTTGGGTCGCCGAGCCGGGCGACTATTTCGGCGAGCTCGGGCCGCTGTTCCACATCCCGCGGTCGGCAACCGCTCGGGCGCGCACCGACGCAGCGGTCGTCGGCTATACCGTGGCGGCATTCCGGGAACGCCTCGGAACCAGCGGAATTCGCGACGTGATCGAACGCCGCCCGCTCGACATGGCTACTGAGGAACCAGACTGAGCAGCAGATCGGGCCCGATCGGCTCGATGCCGTCGAAGCGCCAGCGCTGCGCGTGGGCGATGGACAGCACGCCGACGTCATCGACGGCGGTTATAGGTCCCCCCAACAGGATTGGCGCGACATAGGCCAGGATCCGATCGATGACACCGGCCCGCAGGAACGCTCCGGCCAATGTCGGGCCGCCCTCCAGCAGGACATCCGTACGGTCCGCCAGTGCCCGCATCACCTCGTGCGGGTCCCGGGTGCGGATCACCATGGTGCGGGTGTCGTCGTTGAGAACGTTTGCATCGGAGGAGATTTCGCGCTCCCCCACCACGACGCGCAGCGGCTGCCGGTCGGCGAGGCTGCCATCGGGGAGGCGCGCCGTCAGCTTGGGATCGTCGACGAACACCGTCCCGGTGCCGACGACGATCGCGTCGCAGGCGGCGCGGCGGCGGTGCACGTCGGCGCGGGCGGCGTCGCTGGTGATCCACTGGCTGGTGCCGTCGGCGGCCGCGCTGCGGCCGTCGATGCTGGTCGCGAATTTCCACGTGACGTGCGGAACCCCGGTGCGCTGCTTGTGCAACCATTCCCGCAACGGCCCGCCGGCGACCTCGTCGGCCAGCACACCGCCCTGCACAGTGACACCCGATTCGGTGAGCCGGGCCGCTCCCCCGGCCGCGACCGCGTTGGGATCGTTGACGGCGTAGACGACCGTTGAAATGCCCGCAGCGACAAGGGCATCCACACACGGTGGCGTGCGGCCGTAATGGTTGCAGGGCTCCAGCGTGACGACGGCGGTGCCGCCCGCCGCGCGCTCACCCGCCTGCCGCAGCGCCACGATCTCGGCGTGCGCGCCTCCGGTGGGCTCGGTCGCGCCGACGCCTGCGACTTCGAAGTCGCGATCCAAGATGACTGCGCCTACAGGCGGATTGGGATAGGTACCGCCCTTGACCGACTCGGCCTGTTCGACAGCCAGCCGCATCGCGGCGTCGGAACTCATAACCGCAGATGGTGTGACGCGGTGGCCGCCTGTTTGCGCAGCGCCTCCACGGCGGCGGCTGGATCGTCGGCGCTGTACACCGCCGACCCCGCGACGAAGCAGTCCACGCCCGCCTCGGCGGCATCCTCGATCGTCTCGGCGTTGATGCCGCCGTCGATTTCGACGAGGATAGTCAGCTCACCGGCGTCGACCAGCCTGCGGGCGGTGGCGACCTTCGGCAGCACCTCCGGAATGAACTTCTGACCGCCGAAGCCCGGCTCGACGGACATGATCAGCAGCGTGTCGAACTCGGGCAGGATCTCCAGATACGGCTCCAGCGGAGTGCCCGGCTTGACGGACAGCCCCGCCTTGGCGCCCGCGGCGCGGATGTCGCGGGCCACCCCGACCGGGTTGTCGGTGGCCTCGGCGTGGAAGGTGACGTTGTAGGCGCCGGCCTCGGCGTATGGCGGCGCCCACTTGTCTGGGTTCTCGATCATCAGATGGCAGTCCATCGGGATGTCGGTGGTCGGCAGCAGCGCCTCCACCACGGGAAGCCCGATGGTCAGGTTCGGCACGAAGTGGTTGTCCATCACGTCGACGTGCACCCAGTCGGCGCCGCGTACTGCCGCCACCTCGTCGGCGAGCCGGGCGAAGTCGGCGGCGAGGATCGACGGCGCGATGAGGGGTCGTGACATGGGGTTCACCCTACTTTGAGGGAGGCAGCGAACATCGCATCGGTGCCGTGCCGATGCGGCCAGAGCTGCACGTAAGGGCCGTCGCCGAGGTCGTCAACGCCCGCGAACAACGGGCGCGTGTCCTGCGCCGTCACCGGCTGGCGGCGCAGCGCGTCGGCGACCACACCGACCGTCTCGGACAGGTGGGGCGAACACGTCGCGTACAGCACGACACCGCCGGGGCGGGTCAACGCGATCGCCGCGGCGAGCAGCTCCCGCTGCAGCCGGGCGAGCGCAGGCACGTCGCCGGGCTGGCGGCGCCAGCGCGCCTCGGGCCGCCGCCGCAGCGCGCCAAGACCCGTACACGGCGCATCGACCAGCACGCGATCGAATCCCGGGTCCAGCCCGGACTCGCGGCCGTCGACCCGCACTACCTCGACGGGCAGCCCTCTGGTGTTCTCGACGACCATGTCGGCGCGACGCTGGTTCGGCTCCACCGCGGTGACGCGGGCGCCACGGCCGGACGCGATCGCGGCCAGCAGGGCCGTCTTGCCGCCGGGCCCCGAACACAGATCGAGCCAGCGGCCGCCGTCGTCGTCGACCGGGGCAAGCGTGACCGCCCTGGCCACCAGCTGGCTGCCCTCGTCCTGAACCAGCGCCGCGCCGCTGCGGACGGCATCCAACTGCCCGGGGTCACCGCCGGTGAGGTACACCGCATACGGCGAATAGCGGCCGACGGTTCCGCCTGCGGCAGCGGCCAGCTCGTCGGCTGTGAGCACGCCGGGCCGGGCCGCGAGGTGCACGGCCGGCCGGTCGTCGTCGGCTTCGAGCAGCGCCTTCAGCTCGCCAGCCCGGCCGCCGAGTGCGTCGGCGAACGCCTGCGCGATCCACCGCGGGTGAGCGTGCACGAACCCCAGATGGCCGACGGGGTCGGCGTGGGAGGACGGGGCCAGCTCGTCGATCCACGACTGCGGCTCGCGGCCGGCGATGGTGCGCAGCACGCCATTGACGAAACCCGCGCGGGCCGAGTCGAATTCGATTCCCGCCTGTTCAACGGTTGTCGACACCGCGGCGTGTGCGTCCACCCGCGTGCGAAGCAACTGATACGTGCCGAGCCGAAGAAGGTCGAGCAGCACGGGGTTGATGCGGTCCGTCGGGCGGCCCGCAGCACGGGCGATAACCGCGTCGAGCAGGCCGCGGGTGCGACACGCGCCATAGGCCAGCTCGGTGGCGAACGCGGCGTCGCGGCCGGTGATTCCGCGTTCGGTCAGCAGCGCGGGCAGCACGAGGTTGGCGTAGGCGTCACGTTCGGTGACGGCGCGCAGGACGTCGAACGCGGCGCGACGCGCCGGGTCGAGCGGCTTGCGACGCGGGCGCCGCGGTTTGTGCGGCCGGGTCATGTCGCGGTCGCGGAGTCGTCGAGACGGGCGCCGCGCGCCCACGCGGCCGCATCCATCGGCTTCTTACCCGGCGGCTGGACGGTGCCGAGGCGCACCGGCTGCGACGCCGTCCCAATCCGCACCTCGCTCTTGTCGGCCCGAATCGTTCCCGGCGCAAGCGGATCCGAGGTGTCGATGGCCACGGGCCCCAGCTTGATGCGTAGATCACCGATGACGGTCCACGCGCCCGGATTCGGGGTGACGGCACGGATCCGCCTCTCTACGACGTTGGCGGGCAGGTCCCAGCGGACCCGAGCGTCTTCGACGGTGACCTTCGGTGCGACGGTGACGCCGTCGGCAGGTTGTGGCACCGGTGTCAGTGTCCCGTCGGCGATGCCGTCCATCGTCGTCTCCAGCAGCGC
>NZ_LZMC01000111.1 GCF_001668615.1 Mycobacterium sp. 1274761.0 | reverse complement strand
ATGTTGTTCCGCAAGCATCTGGTGATGTTCGGTCCGCGTGAGGTCTTGTTGACCAGTGATGAGCCGGTGGTGCGGCAATTCCTCAACGGTCGCCGCATCGGCCCGATCGGTATGTCGGAGGAAAAGGACGAGGCGCAGATGGCCGAAGAGCAGGCCATGGTCGACGCCGGTCACCACGACGGTGGTGTCGAGGAGATCCAAGGCGTGCCGCCGCAGATCACCGCGACCCCGGGCATGCCGGAGCGCGCCGCCGTCGGCCGCCGCCAGGCCCGGGTGCGCGAGATCATGCACACGCTGCCGCCGAACGCGCAGGAAGCCATCCGCGACGACCTCGAGGGCACGCACAAGTACCAGTCCAGCGAATTCGCCAGCGACGGGGAGACCTCGCGCCATCGTCAGGGCGACGATGCTCCGACGGGCCGCATCCCGCTGAGCGGCGAGCGCTGACCGTGGTCTTGACACGAACTGCCGGCGGACAAGAGTCCGCCGGCAGTTGTGTTTCTGCGGATTCGACGTAAACGTCCTCCTGCACCCGCCGCCGATGGTTACGGTTACCGGCGGTTGTGGGACAGGAGACGCGAATGGTCGACCGGTTCTTGTTGTGGCTCGGTGCGGGTGCGGTATGCGCCGGTGTGACAGCCGGAATGCTGGCCGGAGCGGGCGCTGCTTACGCCGAAGGCGACGGCGACGGCGACGGCAGGACCAACACGTCGCAGTCAGCGAATACGGCTGAGAACAAACAAGATTCAGGCGCCGACGCCAATAAGAAGACGCGGCACAAGCGCAGCCACTCCCTCGGCAGAATCGATACCAAGCCCAAGCGTGTCGACGAGCAGCAAGCCGACGCGCCTGCCGATGAGAACGCCGTCGACGACACCAAAGCCAGGGTCGACACCGACAAGGACGAGACGAACAAGGTCGACACCGACAAGGACGACACCGAAAAGGTCGGGGACACCGCTCGCAAACACGCCAAGCCCGCGGCGGGCGGACGCGGAACACGGGTGATCGACGATGGCGACGATGTCATGGCCGCGGTCACCCACCTGCCCGACCGCAAGGCCGTCGTCGACCGGACCCGTCGCGCCGAACCCGTCGAACAGCCGGACTCGACCGAACAGCCGGCCGAACCCCGCGAGCGTTCCTTACCTGTCGACGAATCGCCACAGATTCGGCAGGTAAGTAACGTTCGCGATGCCCTGACAGTCACGCCGACGTCGGCGAACCTCACGCTCGACACCCCGATGCTCGCGCGGTCGACCGCGACGGCCGCGGTGTCCAAGCCCATCGACGTGCCGCCGGTGATCAGCGCGATCGGCACGCTGGTGTTCGGCCTCATCTCGCTTGCCGAGAGTGTCTTCGAAGGACCGCCGATGGCCCTGCCGGGAAGCGGCGTCACGGTCAAGCGGTCGACGCTCGTCGTCGGTGATCAGGAGGTGCCCGCCGATTGGTACTTCCCCGAAGGTTCCCTCGACATCGAAGAGGGGGCAGCACCCGAGCACGTTATCTACCTGCAGCACGGTTTCCTCGCGCGCGGCGTCTTCTACGACTACACCGCCTCCTACCTCGCCCAGCAGACCAACAGCGTGGTCGTGGCGCCGACGCTGACGTCGAACCTCTTCGCCACCGACGGCATGTGGCTCGGCGGAACGCAGATGCATCAAGCCGTAGCCGACCTGTTCACCGATCCCGCGAACGACGAACTACTCACCAGCGCCCAAGCCGCCGGCTACACCCGCGACGCGCTGCCGCAGGATGTCGTCCTCGTCGGGCATTCCCTCGGCGGCGGCCTGGTCATCGACACCGCCCGCTACATCGCCGAACACGACGGCCCGACGCCCTACCACCTGGCCGGGGTGCTCATGCTCGACGGCGTTTCCTTCACCGATCCTGTGCCGATCCTGCAGAAGCTCGAGGGCATCCCGGTGTACAACCTGTCGGCCACGCCCTACATGTGGAACCTGTTCGGCACCATGGACGCCGCGCTGGCGCAAGTGCGCCCCGACGACTTCCACGGCGCGCAGCTGCTCGGCGGCCTGCATTCGGACTCGATGATCGGGGGCAATCCGCTGGTCCAGTTCGGCGCCTACCTCCTCACGGGCATCTCGCTGCCGAGCAATGTGGCCGGCTCGCAGATCCTGGCCGCCACCTGGATCAGCGACATGTTCGCCTGCCAATACGACTCCAGCTGCCAGAAAACCGGCTTCTACGGCCATCCTGGCGACGCGCTGACGATTCCGACGCCCGCCGGCCCGGCCGTCGCACTGGTTCAACCGCAGCCCGGCCCCATCGACACGGTGGCCCGTCAGCTGACGGCGGTCTTCTTTGGATTGCTGGCCAACATCAACTTCGCGACCGACGTCCCCGCTGGTCAAGAAACCAGCGTGCAAACCGAGGTCGCGGCGTAAAAACTCCACACGCAACACGGCGTTATCTCTTGACGGAAGGGCCTCGACGGGCCAGTCTGTTGGGCAGCAATGTGTGCACCGGTCAACAACGGACCTAGCGCCAGCCAGCGCCCGGGTTGACTCTGCATGCCGCGGTTGAGGAATACGCCGTCCTGCGCTATCGTTGGACGTTGCGCTGGCTGCCTCCTGCCCATCTACCGCCTCTGACACTGTGGACACCGTTGTCTATGCCTGAGCCCCGCACTCCGGCTCAGTGATCTAGTTGCGTGCCCGTCGTCCGGGGCCGTTGTGATTGGGAGAACGCCAGCCGAACCGACGCAGAGTTCGCGGCGTAGGGACGGTGCAGGCCTTCCCGATAGCCGCATGAGGTGCTGGAAGGATGCATCTTGGCAGTCTCCCGCCAGAGCAAGTCCGCTACTACTACTTCTAGCTCCGTACCCGGAGCACCTAATCGAATCTCATTCGCCAAGCTCCGCGAGCCTCTCGAGGTTCCGGGGCTGCTTGACGTTCAGACCGAGTCCTTCGAATGGCTGATCGGCTCCGACCACTGGCGTGAGGTCGCCACCGCCCGCGGTGACGTCAACCCCGTCGGCGGCCTGGAGGAAGTGCTCTCCGAGCTGTCCCCGATCGAAGACTTCTCCGGCTCGATGTCGCTGTCGTTCTCCGATCCGCGCTTCGACGAGGTCAAGGCGCCCGTCGACGAGTGCAAAGACAAGGACATGACGTACGCGGCCCCGCTGTTCGTCACGGCCGAGTTCATCAACAACAACACCGGCGAGATCAAGAGCCAGACGGTGTTCATGGGTGACTTCCCGATGATGACGGAGAAGGGCACCTTCATCATCAACGGCACCGAGCGTGTCGTCGTCAGCCAGCTGGTCCGCTCGCCCGGTGTCTACTTCGACGAGACCCGCGACAAGACCACCGACAAGACGCTGCACAGCGTCAAGGTGATCCCGGGCCGCGGCGCGTGGCTGGAGTTCGACGTCGACAAGCGCGACACCGTCGGCGTGCGCATCGACCGCAAGCGTCGTCAGCCGGTCACCGTGCTGTTGAAGGCACTGGGCTGGTCGACCGAGCAGATCACGGAGCGCTTCGGCTTCTCCGAGATCATGATGAGCACGCTGGAGAAGGACAACACCGCAGGCACCGACGAGGCGCTGCTGGACATCTACCGCAAGCTGCGTCCGGGTGAGCCGCCGACCAAGGAGTCCGCGCAGACCCTGCTGGAGAACCTGTTCTTCAAGGAGAAGCGCTATGACCTGGCCCGCGTCGGCCGCTATAAGGTCAATAAGAAGCTCGGCCTCAACGCCGGCCAGCCGATCACCAGCTCGACGCTCACCGAAGAGGACGTCGTCGCGACCATCGAGTACCTGGTGCGGCTGCATGAGGGCCAGACCACGATGACCGCCCCTGGCGGCGTCGAGGTCCCCGTCGAGGTGGACGACATCGACCACTTCGGCAACCGTCGTCTGCGCACGGTCGGCGAACTGATCCAGAACCAGATCCGCGTCGGCCTTTCCCGTATGGAGCGCGTCGTCCGCGAGCGGATGACCACCCAGGACGTCGAGGCGATCACGCCGCAGACCCTGATCAACATCCGTCCCGTCGTGGCGGCGATCAAGGAGTTCTTCGGCACCAGCCAGCTGAGCCAGTTCATGGACCAGAACAACCCGCTGTCGGGCCTGACCCACAAGCGTCGCCTGTCGGCGCTGGGCCCCGGCGGTCTGTCCCGTGAGCGCGCCGGCCTCGAGGTCCGCGACGTGCACTCCAGCCACTACGGCCGCATGTGCCCGATCGAGACGCCGGAAGGCCCGAACATCGGCCTGATCGGCTCGCTGTCGGTGTACGCGCGGGTGAACCCGTTCGGCTTCATCGAGACGCCGTACCGCAAGGTCACCGACGGGGTGGTCACCGACGACATCGAGTACCTCACCGCCGACGAAGAGGACCGCCACGTCGTGGCGCAGGCCAACTCGCCGATCGACGACAAGGGCCGCTTCACCGAGGAGCGCGTGCTGGTCCGTCGTAAGGGCGGCGAGGTCGAGTTCGTCTCGGCGACCGAGGTCGACTACATGGACGTCTCGCCGCGCCAGATGGTGTCGGTGGCCACGGCCATGATCCCGTTCCTCGAGCACGACGACGCAAACCGCGCCCTGATGGGTGCCAACATGCAGCGCCAGGCGGTTCCGCTGGTGCGCAGCGAGGCACCCCTGGTGGGTACCGGCATGGAACTGCGTGCCGCGATCGACGCCGGCGACGTCGTCGTTGCCGACAAGGCGGGCGTGATCGAGGAGGTCAGCGCCGACTACATCACCGTGATGGCCGACGACGGCACCCGTCAGACCTACCGGATGCGCAAGTTCGCCCGCTCCAACCACGGCACCTGCGCCAACCAGCGGCCGATCGTCGACCAGGGCGACCGCGTCGAGGGCGGCCAGGTCATCGCCGACGGTCCCTGCACCGAGCAGGGCGAGATGGCGTTGGGCAAGAACCTGCTCGTGGCGATCATGCCGTGGGAGGGTCACAACTACGAGGACGCGATCATCCTCTCCAACCGTCTGGTCGAAGAGGACGTGCTGACCTCGATCCACATCGAAGAGCACGAGATCGACGCCCGCGACACCAAGCTGGGCGCCGAGGAGATCACGCGGGACATCCCCAACGTCTCCGATGAGGTGCTGGCCGACCTCGACGAGCGCGGCATCGTCCGCATCGGCGCCGAGGTCCGCGACGGCGACATCCTGGTCGGCAAGGTCACCCCGAAAGGCGAGACCGAGCTGACCCCGGAGGAGCGACTGCTCCGCGCGATCTTCGGCGAGAAAGCGCGCGAGGTCCGCGACACGTCGCTGAAGGTGCCGCACGGCGAGTCCGGCAAGGTCATCGGCATTCGGGTGTTCTCCCGCGAGGACGACGACGAGCTGCCCGCCGGTGTCAACGAGCTGGTCCGCGTCTACGTGGCCCAGAAGCGCAAGATCTCCGACGGCGACAAGCTCGCCGGGCGCCACGGCAACAAGGGCGTCATCGGCAAGATCCTTCCGGTCGAGGACATGCCGTTCCTGCCGGACGGCACGCCGGTCGACATCATCCTCAACACCCACGGTGTGCCGCGACGGATGAACATCGGCCAAATCCTGGAAACCCACCTCGGGTGGGTGGCCAAGGCCGGCTGGAAGGTCTCCCTAGAAGGGGGGGCATCTCCGGACTGGGCGGCCAATCTGCCCAAGGAGCTGTTGGAGGCCGAGCCGAACACCATCGTGTCGACGCCGGTGTTCGACGGCGCCCGCGAGGCGGAGCTGCAGGGGCTGTTGGCCTCTACGCTGCCGAACCGCGACGGCGACACCTTGGTCGACGAGGATGGCAAGGCGGTGCTCTACGACGGCCGCAGCGGCGAACCGTTCCCGTACCCGGTGACGGTCGGCTACATGTACATCCTCAAGTTGCACCACCTGGTGGACGACAAGATCCACGCCCGCTCGACTGGCCCGTACTCGATGATCACCCAGCAGCCGCTGGGCGGTAAGGCGCAGTTCGGTGGCCAGCGGTTCGGTGAGATGGAGTGCTGGGCCATGCAGGCCTATGGCGCGGCTTACACGCTGCAGGAGCTGCTGACCATCAAGAGTGACGACACCGTCGGCCGGGTCAAGGTGTACGAGGCGATCGTCAAGGGCGAGAACATCCCTGAGCCGGGGATACCCGAGTCGTTCAAGGTGCTGCTCAAAGAGCTGCAGTCGTTGTGCCTCAACGTCGAGGTGCTGTCGAGTGACGGTGCGGCGATCGAGATGCGTGACAGTGACGACGAGGACCTTGAGCGCGCCGCGGCGAACCTCGGAATCAACTTGTCCCGCAACGAATCTGCCTCTGTAGAAGATTTGGCCTAAATAGTTTTCTAGTCCCGAAAGGGGAAAGGGAGTTACGTGCTAGACGTCAACTTCTTCGATGAGCTCCGCATCGGCCTTGCCACCGCTGACGACATCCGTCAGTGGAGCTACGGCGAGGTCAAGAAGCCGGAGACCATCAACTACCGCACATTGAAGCCGGAGAAGGACGGCCTGTTCTGCGAGAAGATCTTCGGACCGACTCGCGACTGGGAGTGCTACTGCGGCAAGTACAAGCGCGTCCGCTTCAAGGGCATCATCTGCGAGCGCTGCGGCGTCGAGGTGACCCGCGCCAAGGTGCGGCGCGAGCGGATGGGCCACATCGAGCTGGCCGCGCCCGTTACGCACATCTGGTACTTCAAGGGCGTGCCGTCGCGTCTGGGCTACCTGCTGGACCTGGCGCCGAAGGATCTCGAAAAGATCATCTACTTCGCGGCCTACGTCATCACCAGCGTGGACGAGGAGATGCGGCACAACGAGCTGTCGACGCTGGAGGCCGAGATGGCCGTCGAGCGCAAGGCCGTTGAGGATCAGCGCGACGCCGATCTCGAAGCGCGTGCGCAGAAGCTCGAGGCCGACCTCAAGGAGCTCGAGGAGGAAGGCGCCAAAAGCGACGTCCGACGCAAGGTCCGCGACGGTGGCGAGCGCGAGATGCGTCAGCTGCGCGACCGGGCCCAGCGTGAGCTGGACCGGCTCGAGGAGATCTGGACGACGTTCACCAAGCTGGCTCCCAAGCAGCTGATCGTCGACGAGGTGCTCTACCGCGAGCTGGTCGACCGCTACGGCGAGTACTTCGAGGGTGCCATGGGCGCCGAGTCGATCAAGAAGCTCATCGAGAACTTCGACATCGACGCCGAGGCCGAGTCGCTGCGCGACGTGATCCGTAACGGCAAGGGGCAGAAGAAGCTTCGTGCCCTCAAGCGCCTGAAGGTGGTCGCCGCGTTCCAGCAGTCGGGCAACTCACCGATGGGCATGGTGCTCGATGCGGTGCCGGTGATCCCGCCGGAACTGCGCCCGATGGTGCAGCTCGACGGTGGCCGCTTCGCCACGTCCGACCTCAACGACCTGTATCGCCGCGTGATCAACCGCAACAACCGGTTGAAGCGACTGATCGATCTCGGCGCGCCCGAGATCATCGTCAACAACGAGAAGCGCATGCTTCAGGAGTCGGTGGACGCGCTGTTTGACAACGGCCGTCGCGGCCGTCCGGTCACCGGGCCGGGCAACCGTCCGCTGAAGTCGTTGAGCGACCTGTTGAAGGGTAAGCAGGGCCGGTTCCGTCAGAACCTGCTCGGTAAGCGCGTCGACTACTCGGGCCGTTCGGTCATCGTGGTCGGTCCGCAGCTCAAGCTGCACCAGTGTGGTCTGCCCAAGCTGATGGCGCTGGAGCTGTTCAAGCCGTTCGTGATGAAGCGTCTGGTCGACCTGAACCACGCGCAGAACATCAAGAGCGCCAAGCGGATGGTGGAGCGTCAGCGTCCGCAGGTGTGGGACGTCCTCGAAGAGGTCATCGGCGAGCACCCGGTGCTGCTGAACCGCGCGCCGACGCTGCACCGCCTCGGTATCCAGGCCTTCGAGCCGCAGCTGGTGGAAGGCAAGGCCATTCAGCTGCACCCGTTGGTGTGTGAGGCGTTCAACGCCGACTTCGACGGTGACCAGATGGCCGTGCACCTACCGCTGAGTGCAGAGGCGCAGGCCGAGGCCCGCATCCTGATGCTGTCGAGCAACAACATCCTGTCGCCGGCGTCGGGCCGTCCGTTGGCCATGCCGCGTCTGGACATGGTGACCGGGCTGTTCTACCTGACCACCGAGGTGCCCGGGGACAAGGGCGAATACACCCCGGCCGCCAAGGATCAGCCGGAGACGGGTGTCTACGCGTCGCCCGCCGAGGCGATCATGGCGCTCGACCGCGGTGCGCTGTCGGTGCGGGCCAAGATCAAGGTGCGGTTGACCAATCTGCGTCCGCCCGCCGAGGTCGAGGCCGAGCTGTTCGGCGACGAGGGCTGGAAGCCCGATGACGCCTGGACGGCCGAAACCACTTTGGGCCGTGTGCTGTTCAACGAGCTGCTGCCGACGAAGTACCCCTTCATCAACCAGCAGATGCACAAGAAGGTTCAGGCGTCGATCATCAACGACCTGGCCGAGCGCTATCCGATGATCGTGGTCGCCCAGACGGTGGACAAGCTCAAGGACGCCGGCTTCTACTGGGCCACCCGCAGCGGTGTCACGGTGTCGATGGCCGACGTGATCGTGCCGCCGAACAAGCAGGAGATCCTCGACCGCTACGAGAAGGAAGCCGACGGGATTGAAAAGAAGTACCAGCGCGGTGCTCTGAACCACGACGAGCGCAACGGTGAGCTGGTCAAGATCTGGCAGCAGGCGACCGAAGAGGTCGGCGAGGCACTGCGGGAGCACTACCCGCAGGACAACCCGATCATCACGATCGTCGACTCAGGCGCCACGGGTAACTTCACCCAGACGCGCACGCTGGCCGGCATGAAGGGTCTGGTGACCAACCCGAAGGGTGAGTTCATCCCACGGCCCATCAAGTCGTCGTTCCGCGAGGGCCTGACGGTGTTGGAGTACTTCATCAACACTCACGGCGCCCGAAAGGGTTTGGCGGACACGGCTCTTCGTACCGCCGACTCGGGTTACCTGACCCGTCGTCTGGTGGACGTCAGCCAAGACGTCATCGTGCGCGAGGCCGACTGCGAGACCGAGCGTGGCATCACCGTCACGCTGGCCGAGCTGGCCGCCGACGGTGGCCACATCCGCGACCCGCACATCGAGACGTCGGCGTACGCGCGGACGTTGGCCGCCGACGCCGTCGACGCCAACGGCAACGTCATCGTCGAGCGGGGTCACGATTTGGGTGACCCGGCCATCGAGGCGCTGCTCGCGGCGGGCATCACCGAGGTCAAGGTTCGCTCGGTGCTGACCTGCACGACGGGTACCGGCGTGTGCGCGATGTGCTACGGCCGCTCGATGGCGACCGGCAAGCTGGTCGATATCGGCGAGGCCGTCGGCATCGTCGCCGCGCAGTCCATCGGTGAGCCCGGCACGCAGCTGACCATGCGCACCTTCCACCAGGGCGGTGTGGGTGAGGACATCACCGGCGGTCTGCCTCGTGTGCAGGAATTGTTCGAGGCCCGCGTGCCGCGCAACAAGGCGCCGATCGCGGACGTCACCGGACGGGTGCAGCTCGAGGAAAGCGACTCCTTCTACAAGATCACCATCGTCCCCGACGACGGTGGCGAGGAAGTCGTCTACGACAAGCTGCCCAAGCGCAACCGTCGCCTCAAGGTGTTCAAGCACGAGGACGGCACCGAGCGGCTGCTGAGCAACGGCGACCACGTCGAGGTCGGTCAGCAGCTAATGGAAGGCTCCGCGGACCCCCACGAGGTGCTGCGTGTCCAGGGTCCCCGCGAGGTGCAGATCCACCTCGTGAAGGAGGTCCAGGAGGTCTACCGCGCTCAGGGTGTGTCGATCCACGACAAGCACATCGAGGTCATCGTCCGGCAGATGCTGCGGCGCGTCACGATCATCGATTCGGGCAGCACGGAGTTCCTGCCCGGCTCGCTGACTGAGCGCGGCGAGTTCGAGACCGAGAACCGTCGAGTGGTCGCCGAGGGCGGCGAGCCCGCGGCGGGTCGTCCGGTGCTGATGGGCATCACGAAGGCGTCGCTGGCCACCGACTCGTGGCTGTCGGCGGCGTCGTTCCAGGAGACCACGCGCGTGCTGACCGATGCGGCGATCAACTGCCGCAGCGACAAGCTGCAGGGTCTGAAGGAGAACGTGATCATCGGCAAGCTGATCCCGGCCGGTACGGGCATTAACCGGTACCGCAACATCCAGGTGCAGCCGACCGAGGAGGCGCGGGCCGCCGCGTACACGATCCCGTCGTACGAGGATCAGTACTACAGCCCCGACTTCGGCCAGGCGACCGGAGCAGCGGTTCCGTTGGACGACTACGGCTACTCGGATTACCGCTAGACCGAGTCACGAGAAAGCCCCCGCTTCGTGCGGGGGCTTTTTCGTTGGTGCCTGACACAATGTCGCTCTGAGAGCTTCGCCAAGGATATATATGCATGGAACCGCTCTGAGGCTGACATTGTGATCGTGCGCGGGTGTCGAGGCTAGCCCTTGACGAAGTCGCCCCACACCCAGCCGGTGTCGTGATTCGGCACGCCTGAGCCCGAGATCTTCACCCAATTATCGGCCTGCCGTGTCAGGACTTTGACCTTTCGTCCGGCGGGGACGAAGTCGACCGGCTGTCCTTCACCGCCTGGGTTCTCATACAGGTCCACGTTGTCGGTGATGGTTGCGGTGTTCTGATCCGCTGGTGGTGGCCCGGGGTCGGCCGGCTTCGGCGCCGCGGGCTCGGCGGCCCGAGCGGTGCACGTGAACTTCCCCTGTGCCGTCCACCCGTTCGTCACGTTCTTCTCGTTGACTGTGGTGCCGGTCGCAACTCCATCTGGGCTGATCTTGCCGTTGAATTCGCTCTTCGGGTGCTCGCCGCCGACGCCCTGCGTCCAGTCGATCCGGAACTTGATCGTGTCCCCTTGGTATGTTCCGCCGCCGGGTTCGATGTCGCCCTGCCATGTGCCGCCGTCCGGCGAATGGAGAATCGCCGCACCCTGAGTCACTCGGACCTTGTTCGTTCCAGCCAACCAGGGCACCCCGATGTTGACCCCGTTGTCCAAGTCGAGGAACAGCGCGGCATCGGGGAAGCGCCAGTCCAGGCAGGCGGGCTCCGCGCTAGCGGTCAACGGTACGGTCACCATCCCGGCGGCGCCGACGGCGGCCGCCGCGACAGCAATGATCTTCGGTGTCGTCATCCGTTGACGCTACGAACGGCATGCGTCCGTAATCAATCAGGTGTTTCCCTACGATTTCGCCGCACCACCCACCCCCGTTCCGTGCGGGGGCTTTTCTCTTGGCGAGCAGACGCAAACGCACATTCTTCACCGGCGTGTCGCGTGCGTTAGCGTCTGCTCGCGCAGGAAGGTGTCCGGCCGCATCACTAGACTCGTCGTCGTGCTTATTGGTTCGCACGTCCACCAAGACGATCCCCTGGCAGCTGCCGAGGCCGACGGAGCCGACGTCGTTCAGTTCTTCCTCGGCAACCCGCAGAGCTGGAAGAAACCCAAGCCCCGCGAGGATGCGGAGACGCTGAGGGCGGCCAGCATGCCGCTGTATGTGCATGCGCCGTACCTGATCAATGTGGCGTCGGCGAACAACCGGGTGCGCATCCCGTCGCGCAAGATCCTGCAGGACACCTGCGATGCCGCGGCGGAGATCAACGCGACGGCGGTCATTGTCCACGGCGGCCACGCCGACGACAACGACATGGAGGCCGGTTTCGAGCGCTGGGTCAAAGCGCTCAAGTACCTGGAGTCCGATGTGCCGGTTTACCTCGAGAACACCGCGGGCGGCGACCACGCAATGGCCCGCCACTTCGACACCATCGGCCGGCTGTGGGACCACATCGGCGACACCGGCATCGGTTTCTGCCTCGACACGTGCCACGCGTGGGCGGCCGGCGAGGCCTTGATCGATGCCGTCGACCGCATCAAGGCCCTCACCGGCCGCATCGACCTCGTACATTGCAACGACTCGCGGGACGCGGCGGGTTCGGGGGCCGACCGGCACGCCAACTTCGGCACCGGCCAGATCAAACCGGACCTCCTCGTCGCCGTCGTGGAGGCCGCCGACGCGCCGGTCATCTGTGAAACAGCCGACGCGGGCCGCAAGGACGACATCGCGTTTCTGCGCGAGCACGTCGGCTGAGAATCTGATAACCGAACGGCATCAAAACTCCGGATAGCACCACGGTTAACTAGGCTGTTCGCCGGGAATCACGATCATCCCGAGTCGAAAGGCCGAAGTGTCCGCAATTGACGAGGCGCCAATTGCGGCGACACGCGTCGACGACGGTCCGGCCGTCGCCCGCGGTCGTTGGCTGAAGATCGTTCGCTGGCTCGCCATTGCTGTCTGGGCCGCCGTGCTGATCTATCGCACGGTGACCGACGGCTTCGCGTTCAACCGTGAACTGGTTCTGCTGTACGTCGCGACGGGTCTGCTCGCCGCGAGCATTGGACAGGGCCGTCGCATGCTCTACGTCATCCGCGACTGGTTGCCGTTCGCGGTCGTGCTGCTCGCATACGACTTAAGTAGGGGAGCGGCGGATCTGATCGGCAGACCGACCCTGTGGCAGTGGCCAGCCGAGGTGGACCGCTGGTTGTTCTTCGGCACCATCCCGACGGTGTGGCTGCAGGAACGGCTGAAGGCGCCGCTGCCCCCGTGGTGGGAAGTGGTGATGAGCACCGTCTATATGTCGTTCTTCGTGCTGCCATACGTGGTGGCGGGCGCGCTGTGGCTGCGCGACCGCGACGAGTGGAAGGCGTTCGTCAAGCTGTTCGTCGGGCTGTCGTGTGCAGGCCTGGTGATCTATGCGTTGGTGCCGGCAGCGCCGCCGTGGGCGGCGGCCCGCTGCACCGCAGCCGACGTCAGCGGTGGCCCGGCGGGGCCGTCGTGCATGTTCGGCTCACCCCGCGGTGTGCCCGACGGTGGTCTGCTGGGCGCGATGCAGACCAGCCAGGACGGCGCCAATCCCTGGATCGAACGGATTGTCGGCCGCGGCTGGGGGAAGCTGAACCTGCACACCGCGAGCGCACTGCTGGATTCGGGCCAGGCGAGCGTCAACCTGGTGGCCGCCATTCCGTCCCTGCATGCGGCGATGACCGCCGCTATCGCGGCGTTCCTATGGAAGCGGGTGCATCGCGGGTGGCGGCCGCTGTTGGCTGCCTATGTTCTGATCATGGCCTTCACGCTGGTTTACACGGCCGAGCATTACGTGATCGACATCCTGCTCGGCTGGGCGCTGGCGGCGGCCGGCGTCGTGGTCGCGAATCACTTTGAGGCTCGGCGGGATAGACCCCGCGTTGGCGAAGACGCCGTGTCGAGCGCCTAAAGGACCGACGCAGCGACGGCCGCTACCATTTCGCCATGGCGGACACCGCACCAGCCAAGCCACCTCCAACGTATCCGTCGCCGATGACGGCGGCGAAGGGCGCCAGCGTGATCGCGCTTCTGTCGCTCATCGTCGCGTTGGCCGCCGTCGGTGTCGCCGCGTGGGCGATCGTGATGGCGTGGCCGGAGAAGGAGGAGGCGCCGCAGCCGTCGGCCGAATCGAAGCAGAAGGTGTGTGCGGCGTTTGACATCGTCAGCCGGGCGGTCCAGCTACAGACGCACGCCGACCTCGGGTCCGACCCGGTTGCGCAGACCGCGGTCGCCAGCAACGCCCGGCTGTCACTGATCGGCGGTGGTGAGTATTTGCGCAGCCGGCTCGACGACCAGACGGTGCCGGAGCTGGCCGACGCCGTACGCCAGTTCGCCAACAACCTCGAAGAGATCGGGGTCAATGCCCTCGCCGGGGTCACCAACGACGACCCGCAGCAGGCCGAGCGGCTCACCGCCGGCGAGGAGGGTCGGGCGAAGGTCGCCGACCTCTGCAAGTAGGCCATTACGGCTATTGTGCGGCTGTCGGGAAACTGTAATATCGACAGCATGCCAGACACGCACGTCGTCACCAATCAGGTTCCACCGTTCGAGGACGTCAACCCGGCCTCGTCACCCGTGCTCACCGAGGCGCTGATCCGCGAGGGCGGGGAGTGGGGTCTCGATGAGGTCGTCGAGCTCGGGGCGCTATCCGGCAGCGCACAGGCGCAGCGGTGGGGCGAGCTCGCCGATCGCAACCAGCCGATCCTGCACACCCATGACCGCTACGGCCACCGCGTCGATGAAGTCGAGTACGACCCGGCCTACCACGAGCTGATGAAGGTGGCGATCGGCCACGGCCTGCATGCCGCGCCGTGGGCCGACGACCGGCCGGGCGCCCATGTCGTACGTGCCGCCAAGACGTCGGTGTGGACGCCGGAGCCCGGCCACATCTGCCCGATCTCGATGACCTACGCCGTGGTGCCCGCGCTGCGCTACAACAAAGAGCTCGCCGATGTCTACGAGCCGCTGCTGACCAGCCGCGCCTACGACCCCGAGCTGAAAGTGCCTGCCACCAAAGCCGGTATCACCGCGGGCATGTCGATGACCGAGAAGCAGGGCGGATCCGATGTACGCGCGGGCACCACCCAGGCGACGCCCAACGCGGACGGCAGCTACCGCCTGACCGGACACAAGTGGTTCACCTCCGCGCCGATGTGCGACATCTTCCTGGTGCTGGCGCAGGCGCCCGGCGGGCTGTCGTGCTTCTTCCTGCCGCGGATCCTGCCCGACGACACCCGCAACCGAATGTTCTTGCAGCGCCTCAAGGACAAGCTCGGCAATCACGCCAATGCGTCGTCGGAGGTCGAGTACGACGGCGCGACGGCGTGGCTGGTCGGCGAGGAGGGTCGCGGCGTGCCGACCATCATCGAAATGGTGAACCTGACCCGGCTGGACTGCACGCTGGGCAGTGCCACGAGCATGCGCACGGGCGTGAGTCGCGCCATCCACCACGCGCAGCACCGAAAGGCATTCGGCGCGTACCTGATTGACCAACCGCTGATGCGTAATGTGCTGGCCGACCTCGCGGTGGAGGCCGAGGCCGCCACCATCCTGGCGATGCGCATGGCGGGCGCCACCGACCGGGCAGTCTGCGGCGACGAGCGTGAGGCGCTGTTCCGCCGCATCGGGCTGGCGGCCAGCAAGTACTGGGTCTGTAAACGCGCGACCGGGCACGCCGCCGAAGCGATGGAATGCCTGGGTGGCAACGGCTACGTCGAGGAATCCGGTATGCCGCGGCTGTATCGCGAGGCCCCGCTGATGGGCATCTGGGAGGGCTCGGGCAACGTCAGCGCGCTGGATACGTTGCGAGCCATGGCAACCCGGCCGGAAAGCATCGACGTGTTGTTCGACGAACTGGACAAGACCGCGGGTCAGGATCCGCGCCTGGACGCCCACATCGATGCGCTCAAACCGCAACTCGACGACCTGGAAACCATCCAATACCGCGCCCGCAAGGTTGCCGAGGACATCGGTCTGGCGCTTCAGGGTTCGCTGCTTGTGCGGCACGGCCATCCCGCCGTGGCCGAGGCGTTCCTGGCCACCTGGATGGGCGGCCAGTGGGGTGGTGCGTACGGGACCATGCCCACCGGGCTGGATCTGGCGCCCATTCTGGAGCGGGCGCTGGTCAAGGCCCCGGACGCGAGGAGGACAGGCAGGGGTCCGGGCGCGTGACGCACGCGATCAGGCCGGTCGACTTCGACAACTTGAAAACGATGACCTACGAGGTCACCGACCGGATTGCCCGAATCACGTTCAACCGTCCCGAAAAAGGCAACGCGATCATCGCCGACACTCCGCTGGAGCTGTCCGCGCTCGTCGAACGCGCCGACCTGGATCCCGACGTGCACGTCATCCTCGTCTCGGGTCGTGGTGAAGGGTTCTGCGCCGGTTTCGACCTGTCGGCCTACGCCGAGGGCTCGTCGTCGGCCGGCGGTGGCAGCCCGTACAGGGACACCGTGCTGTCTGGAAAGACACAGGCCACCAACCACCTGCCCGATCAGCCGTGGGATCCGATGATCGACTATCAGATGATGAGCCGCTTCGTCCGCGGGTTCTCCAGCCTGATGCACTGCGACAAGCCGACGGTGGTGAAGGTCCACGGGTACTGCGTGGCCGGCGGCACCGACATCGCCCTGCACGCCGATCAGGTGATCGCCGCGTCGGACGCCAAGATCGGCTACCCGCCGATGCGGGTTTGGGGCGTACCCGCCGCAGGCCTGTGGGCGCACCGGCTAGGCGACCAGCGCGCGAAACGCCTCCTGTTCACCGGTGATTGCATCAGTGGAGCACAGGCGGCCGAATGGGGCCTCGCCGTCGAGGCACCCGAACCCGCCGACCTCGACACACGCACCGAGCGCCTCGTCGAGCGGATCGCCGCGATGCCTGTCAATCAACTCATCATGGCCAAGCTCGCGCTCAACACTGCGCTGCTGCAGCAGGGGGTCGCCACCAGCAGAATGGTGAGCACCGTCTTCGACGGCATCGCCCGCCATACCCCCGAGGGTCACGCCTTCGTCGCCGAGGCCCGCGATCGCGGCTTCCGCGAAGCGGTGAAGAGCCGCGACGAGCCGTTCGGTGATGCGGGCCGCACCACCTCCGGGGTCTGACCGGTGGCCGCGCTCAACCGGATGACGGCCCGGTCGGTGGTTTTGAGCGTGCTGCTAGGTACTCACCCGGCATGGGCTACCGTCGCCGAATTGATCCGCCTGACAGGCGATTTCGACATCAAGGAAGCCACGCTAAGGGTTGCCCTCACCCGGATGGTCAGCGCCGGGGATCTGGTGCGGTCCGACGACGGCTACCGGCTGTCGGACCGGCTCCTGGCCCGTCAGCGCCGGCAGGACGACGCGCTCAACCCGCAAGTGACGTCATGGGACGGCGGGTGGACGACCGTGGTGATCACCAGCATCGGCATCGACGCGCGTATCCGTGCGGGTCTTCGAACATCGTTGCAGCAGAACAGGTTCAGCGAACTGCGCGAAGGTGTCTGGCTACGTCCGGACAACGTGAAGGTCACCCTGCCCGACGAGGTGCTGTCACGGGCGCGGGTCATGCGCGGATACGACGACAACGCCGCCGAGCTGGCCCGCTTGTTGTGGGATCTTCCGGCGTGGGCCGAGACGGGCCGACGGTTACTCGGCGAGATGACCGCCGCCACCGACATCCCGGGCCGCTTCGTCGCCGCCGCGGGGATGGTGCGACATCTGCTGACCGACCCCGTGCTGCCCGCGGAGTTGTTGCCCGCCGACTGGCCGGGCGCCGAACTGCGCATGTCGTACGCGGACTTCGCCGCCGAGCTGGCGGCACGACGAAACGAAACCGAATTGATGGAGGCGACATGAGTGTGCGAGTCGAGCGCAGCGGCCCGGTCACCACCGTGATCATGAACCGGCCCGAGGCCCGTAACGCCGTAAATGGGCCGACCGCGGCCGAGTTGTTCGCCGCCTTCGACGAATTCGACCGCGACGACTCGGCGTCGGTGGCCGTGCTGTGGGGCGACAACGGAACCTTCTGCGCCGGAGCCGATCTCAAGGCATTCGGCACCCCGGACGTCAATCCCGCGCACCGCACCGGGCCCGGACCGATGGGACCCACCAGAATGGTCCTGTCGAAACCGGTGATCGCGGCCATCAGCGGCTACGCCGTGGCCGGCGGCCTCGAGCTCGCGCTCTGGTGCGACCTGCGGGTGGTGGAGGAGGACGCGATCATGGGCGTCTTCTGCCGACGCTGGGGCGTGCCGCTGATCGACGGCGGGACCGTGCGGTTGCCGCGGCTGATCGGGCACAGCCGCGCCATGGACATGATCCTGACGGGCCGCGGCGTCGACGCCACCGAAGCGCTGTCGTGGGGTTTGGCCAACCGGGTGGCGCCCAAGGGGCAGGCGCGCGAGAAGGCCGAGGCGCTGGCCGCCGAGCTTGCCGCGCTGCCGCAGCAGTGCATGCGATCTGACCGCATGTCACAGCTCAACCAGTGGGGCATGTCCGAGGCGGAGGCCATCGATTTCGAATTCGGCAGCTTGTCGCGCGTGGCGTCCGAATCACTCGAAGGCGCCCAGCGATTCGCTGCGGGAGCCGGTCGGCACGGCGCCGGGGCCTAGGACGGGGCGAATTGCCGGTCGGCGACGTATTCGCTGATCGCGTCGGCGGCCACCTCGGCGCCGTCACGCTGCCGGATCTGCTCGCCGAGCCGGTTCGCCGCCCGCCGGTAGGACCGATCACCCAACACCGTCTCGATGGCGGCCCGGATGCGTTGCGGCTTGGCGTGTTTAGGCAGCAGAATTCCGCTGCCGGCTTTCTGCAGGGCTGCGCCCACGGCCTTCTGGTCGATCATCGGGTTGGCTGGCATGGTGACCTGCGGCACGCCGAACGACAACGCGCGCATCGCGGTGCTGTGGCCGCCGTGTCCGACCACCAAGGACGCGGTCGCAAGCACATCGTCATGGTCGAGCCACGCATGCATCGTCGCGTTCTGCGGCACCCGCAGGCCCGCCGCGTCGATTCCCGGTCCGACGGTCACCGTCGCCTCAACCGGAAGCGGGGCGACCGCATCGAGAATGTTCTGCAGCATGCGCCGCTGCCCGGGGAAGCCACATGTGCTGAGGCTGACCAGGATTCGCGGCACCTCAGCGGGAGCCGAAACGGCCGGCACGCCTTGCCACACCACGCCGACATGGCGGACCGGCGGTTTGCCGCGCACGGGATCGAGGTCGGCCCGAGCCGCGACGACCTGCAGGAGACCGCCGTGCTCGGCGGCCAGCGGATCGGTGCCTCGCAGCCGCAGCACCCAGCCCACCGGGCCTGCCACCAGATCCTGCACCGCGCGGTAGAAGCAGTGCACGAAGACGATGGTCGGGATGCCCGACTTCTCGATCTCGGGAATGCTCGCGCTGAGGATCATGTCGACGACGACGGCGTCGACGCGGTGCGTGCTCGCGGCCTCGACAATGCAGCGGCCGACCGCCTTGTCGGCCGCCACCCGGGTGAAGGTCGCCATGATCGCTGCCAGCGAACGTGGGACGGTGGGATCGAAATGCGCTCCGCCGGTGAAAGATTGGAATGGCAGTCCGGCCGCTTCCACCCGGGTGCGAATGCCGGGGTGACCCAGCACCAGGATCTCGACGCCGCGAGCTCGAAGCGCCCGGGCGGTGCCCAACTGTGGCGGCACGTTGCCCCCGCCGTCGACGATGGCGAACAGGATTTTCACGGCGCCCTACCTCCGCACTGGACCGGCTTCGCTTTGCGCACTTGCCAATACGGCGTCTGTCATGAGCGACATCCGATCGTGGACCTCGTCGACCGACAACGCCCGATCCAGGCGAAGCAGCTTCCAGCAGTAAACATCGGTGGCGACGACAAGGACGTCGATGCACCGGGCCCGTGCCTCGGGTGACTGCGGAAGCCGGGACGCAAAAACGTCCTCCACCCATTGGCGGTGGGCGAGTCGCCCCGCGTGGTTCATCTGCTGCGCACGATGGTCGCTCTCATTGGCCAGCATGGCCAGGCCCATTTCGCCCAGGCGTTCGTAGTGGGCGATGAGCACCCGCAGCGCGGCGTCCGGATCGTCGGGCGGAGGCGTGCGTTCGGCCATGACGTCGGCATACGCCTGCAACCACGCGGCATCGATCAGTGCGTCACGGCTGCCGAAGTGCCGCAGCACCGTCTTGACCGATACGTCGGCGCGCTCGGCGACGGAGGGCAGCGTGATCTCGAATGATCGCTCGGCCATGAAGGTGTCGATCGCGGCCCGGATGATCGCGTCGCGGGTCGCGTTTTTGGCCTGCTGACGTGCGCCCATGTCGTACGTGCGCGTTTTCATGTCAATGGCAATGTACAGCAAATTGCCATTTGATGTCCATGATGATGGACATCAAAAAGTCAGCCTTTGCTGATTTTGTTGCCTGACCCGGTGTCGTTGATCTTCGGATCGCCCTGCTTGTAGGTGACGGTGTTGTTGAAGCCGACGACGCTGAGCCCCTTGTCGATGCGCTCGATGGTCAGCGTGTTGTCGGCGCCGCCGATGTTCGCGTTGGCGCAGGTGCCCTTGACGGTCAGCTTGTTGTTGCTGCCGCCGATGTTGAGCGACTTTCCATCTGCGCAATCCAGTTCCGTGGTTGTGCCGACCGAGCTGAAGTTGATGGTGTTGCCGATCTCGACCTGACCACCCTCGGAGCCGAACGTCGCTGACGGAGAGTTGGTGTCGTTGCTCTCGGCTCCGCAGCCGGCGAGGCCGATGGTGATGACGGCGGCAGTGGCACCGAACAAAACGCGCGTGCGCATGGTTCCCTCGCTTCCGTTGGGCGCGAACAGAACCGGACGACTACGCGGGGACGCGGTCGATCCGATTCATCATGCCAAGTTCCCGCCCACGGTCCCAGATAACCGGGTCGCCGTTCTTATAGAAGACGGCCTGATCGAACCCGTAGACGGTGATGTCGTTGATCACGTTGTCGGCGATGATGGTGTTCGACGACCCCTGAACCGTGATCGCCCAGCAGCTACCTAGCGCGGTGATCGAGTTGCCGGAACCGTTCACCAGAAGCGTCGAGTCGTTGCAGTCGATCGTCTGAACGCTGCCGACAGACGTGATGTGGGTGTCGCCTTCTTTGGCCTGCGCGGGAGGAACGCCCACAATGAACGCCATCGGCGCCACGGCCGCAAACACCGTCACCGATCGGCGAAGCGCTTTCCAACCCCCAGCGGTCATGGCTGTAAAGCGTACGTCGTGGCTGAGGTTCACGGCAGTAGTTGGTCGGTTCGGATTCGCGTCGGGCCTGCATACATGGGTCGCGACCCCGGACGGCGCTGGGTAGCGTGTCGACGATGCGTTGGCGGGTCACGGCGGTTGCTATCGCAGCGGTCACGGCGGTGGTGACCGCCGGTGGCTGTGCGCAGACAGTCAGTGGAACCGCACAACGCTCCCGGCTCGCCGTGCCGGATCCGCAACGCAGCTACGGCTACGTCGAAAACCGCTGCGGCCTCCTCGAGGACAGCTCGGTGCAAGACATACTGGGCGCTGACACCGTGGTGCGGCCCTACAGCGGCGCGGTGTGCCAATACGTGCTGCAGCGCAGGTCGGGAGGTGCCGCTCCGGCCACGGTCGACGTCACGTTCTCGTGGTTCGAGACCGGCAGCCTGGACCGCGAACGGACGCTGGTCCGGCAGCGCGGCGCGACGGTCACGGACAAGGACATCGAACGGCACGAGGCGTTTCTCGCCCGTCGCGACACCAACGGCGCGGGATGCTCGGCCACCGCCGCGGCCGGCTCCGGTGTCTTGAGCTGGTGGGTGCAGACCCGCGGCAAGACCGACACCGACCCGTGCAAGGACGCCGAAAAACTGCTCGCGGCCACCCTGTCGTCGGATCTGTAGACGGTGTCCAAACAACTGCGTCACCTCTGGGCTGCGCTGGTGGCCTGCGCCTTTCTGTCCGCCTGTACCGGCACGCCACACCGCGGGCCGACGTTCGGCGCTGATACCGGTTCCAGTGGCGGGTTCCGCAGCGGCGAGTGCAACGACGTGACGGACTCCGACATAGCCGCGGCCACCGGTTCGGGCATGTTCACCAAGGTCGTCGACAGCGACGCGGGCTGCTTCTGGCAGGAGAACACGATGCTCGGCTCGTTCGGTGCCGGCATGGGCATCTCGACGTGGTGGTACCGCGGCAGCGACATGGACACCGAGCGAACGCTCGAACAACAGGCCGGCCGGACGCTGACCGAACTGTCTCTCGACGGCAACAAAGGGTTCAAGGCGTACGACGCCAACGCCTGCAGCATCTACGTGTCGAAAGGCGGTGACGTCATCACCTGGTCGATCCAGACGATGAATCCCGCCACGCTGCCCGATCTGTGCACGATCGCCGAACGGCTGGCACAGCTCAGCCAGGACCGTGTCAACTGACCCCCGGGAAACTAGAGGTGTTAGTTTTTCGGGTATGGCAGCCCGCGAGGCCAGCGACGTCAAGGCGGCGCCGGCGCCCCAATCGCCCGGTCGACGACCGGCGAAACTGAGCCGGGACTCCATCGTCAACGCGGCCCTGACCTTCCTCGACCGCGACGGCTGGGACGCGCTGACGATCAACGCGCTGGCCACCCAGCTCGGCACCAAGGGCCCGTCGCTGTACAACCACGTCGACAGCCTGGAGGACCTGCGCCGCACGGTGCGGATGCGGGTGGTCGGCGACATCATCGACATGTTGAACACGGTCGGGCAGGGCCGCACCCGCGACGACGCGGTGATGGCGATGGCCAGCGCGTACCGCAGCTATGCGCACCACCATCCGGGCCGCTACTCGGCGTTCACCCGAATGCCGCTAGGCGGTGACGACCCTGAGTTCACCGAAGCCACCAGGGCCGCCGCGGCGCCGGTCATCTCGGTGCTGGCCTCTTACGGGCTGGACGGCGAGGACGCCTTCCACGCCGCCCTGGAGTTCTGGTCGGCGCTGCACGGCTTCGTGCTGCTGGAGATGACCGGCGTGATGAACGGAATTGTTGATACCGATACGGTGTTCAGTGACATGGTCATGCGGTTGGCGGCCGGCATGCAGAGGCGCTGAGCGTCCGCACCGGCTGACCTGCGGTTAGGCGCCCTGTCACGGGTTTGGATCGTGGTGCTCTGCCCTGGTATCGTGGATCGCCGTGCCTGGCAGGTAGGCGGTTGCCGCGCGCCGGGCCAATTCGCATGTTCGTCAAGCATCGAAATGGGTCGTCAAAAATCCCGGTGCGGGCGTGTGCGACACACCCGGTCGCGGGGTAAGCGAACGGGTCATAACTGCAGTACAGAGACTTGAGACAGCACGACTTAGAAGTACCAAGAAGAGAGAAAGCCGGTAGATGCCAACCATCCAGCAGCTGGTCCGCAAGGGTCGCCGCGACAAGATCGCCAAGGTGAAGACCGCGGCCCTCAAGGGCAGCCCGCAGCGGCGCGGTGTGTGCACCCGCGTGTACACCACCACCCCGAAGAAGCCGAACTCGGCGCTTCGCAAGGTGGCCCGCGTCAAGCTCACCAGCCAGGTTGAGGTCACCGCTTACATCCCGGGTGAGGGACACAACCTGCAGGAGCACTCGATGGTGCTGGTTCGCGGCGGTCGTGTGAAGGACCTCCCCGGTGTCCGCTACAAGATCATCCGCGGCTCGCTCGACACCCAGGGCGTGAAGAACCGCAAGCAGGCGCGCAGCCGATACGGCGCCAAGAAGGAGAAGAGCTAATGCCGCGCAAGGGGCCCGCACCCAAGCGTCCGCTGGTCAACGACCCGGTCTACGGATCGCAGTTGGTCACCCAGCTGGTCAACAAGGTTCTCCTGCAGGGGAAGAAATCGCTGGCCGAACGCATTGTTTATGGTGCGCTCGAACAGGCTCGGGACAAGACCGGCACCGATCCGGTCGTCACCCTCAAGCGCGCTCTCGACAACGTCAAGCCGGCCCTCGAGGTTCGCAGCCGCCGGGTTGGCGGTGCGACCTATCAGGTCCCGGTCGAGGTGCGTGCCGATCGTTCCACCACGCTGGCCCTGCGCTGGCTGGTGAGCTTCTCGCGGCAGCGCCGGGAGAAGACGATGGTCGAGCGGCTGGCCAACGAGATCCTCGACGCCAGCAACGGCCTGGGTGCCAGCGTCAAGCGGCGTGAAGACACCCACAAGATGGCCGAGGCGAACCGGGCCTTCGCGCACTACCGCTGGTGAGTAAGTCGCCTCGCGCGCGGAGCCGCTGAGCGGCGACCTTCGGCACCGTCGCCGGGCGCACTGAACAACAGCAACTAACGAGCGAAAGAGAAGACTTCTGTGGCACAGAAGGACGTGCTTACCGACCTGAACAAGGTCCGCAACATCGGCATCATGGCGCACATCGATGCCGGCAAGACCACGACCACCGAGCGCATCCTGTACTACACCGGCATCAGCTACAAGATCGGTGAGGTGCACGACGGTGCCGCCACGATGGACTGGATGGAGCAGGAGCAGGAACGGGGTATCACCATCACCTCGGCTGCTACCACTACGTTTTGGAAAGACCATCAGATCAACCTGATCGACACCCCTGGCCATGTCGACTTCACCGTCGAGGTGGAGCGCAGCCTGCGCGTGCTCGACGGTGCCGTTGCCGTGTTCGACGGCAAGGAGGGCGTGGAGCCGCAGTCCGAGCAGGTCTGGCGGCAGGCCGACAAGTACGACGTGCCGCGCATCTGCTTCGTCAACAAGATGGACAAGATCGGCGCCGACTTCTACTTCTCCGTGAAGACGATGGAGGAGCGCCTGGGTGCGAACGTGATCCCGGTCCAGCTGCCCATCGGCGCGGAGAGCGATTTCGAAGGTGTGGTCGACCTCGTCGAGATGAAGGCCAAGGTGTGGAGCGCCGAGGCCAAGCTCGGTGAGAAGTATGACGTCGTCGACATCCCGGCCGACCTGCAGGAGAAGGCCGACGAGTACCGCACCCAGCTGCTCGAGGCCGTCGCGGAGACCGACGAGGCGCTGCTGGAGAAGTACCTCGGCGGCGAGGAGCTCACCGTCGAGGAGATCAAGAGCGCGATCCGCAAGCTGACGATCGCCTCGGAGGCGTATCCGGTGCTGTGCGGCAGCGCGTTCAAGAACAAGGGCGTGCAGCCCATGCTCGACGCGGTCATCGACTACCTGCCGTCCCCGCTGGATGTGCCGCCGGCCGTCGGCCACGCACCGGGCAAAGAGGATGAGCAGATCATCCGCAAGCCCTCGACCGACGAGCCGTTCTCGGCGCTGGCGTTCAAGGTCGCCACGCATCCGTTCTTCGGCAAGCTGACCTATGTCCGGGTGTACTCGGGCAAGGTCGACTCGGGTTCGCAGGTCATCAACGCCACCAAGGGCAAGAAGGAGCGGCTGGGCAAGCTGTTCCAGATGCACTCCAACAAGGAGAACCCGGTGGAGTACGCCTCGGCCGGACACATCTACGCCGTGATCGGGTTGAAGGACACCACCACGGGCGACACCCTGAGCGACCCGAACGATCAGGTCGTGCTGGAGTCGATGACCTTCCCCGATCCGGTGATCGAAGTGGCGATCGAGCCCAAGACCAAGAGCGACCAGGAGAAGCTGTCGCTGTCGATCCAGAAGCTCGCCGAGGAGGATCCGACCTTCAAGGTGCACCTGGATCAGGAGACCGGCCAGACCGTCATCGGCGGCATGGGCGAGCTGCACCTGGACATCCTGGTGGACCGCATGCGCCGCGAATTCAAGGTCGAGGCCAACGTCGGCAAGCCGCAGGTGGCCTACAAGGAGACCATCCGCCGCGCAGTGCAGAACGTCGAGTACACCCATAAGAAGCAGACGGGTGGCTCCGGCCAGTTCGCGAAGGTCATCATCAACCTCGAGCCGTTCACTGGCGAGGACGGTGCGACCTACGAGTTCGAGAACAAGGTCACCGGTGGGCGCATCCCGCGCGAGTACATCCCGTCGGTGGATGCTGGCGCGCAGGACGCCATGCAGTACGGCGTGCTGGCCGGCTACCCGCTGGTGAACCTGAAGGTCACTCTGCTCGACGGTCAGTACCACGACGTCGACTCATCGGAAATGGCATTCAAGATCGCCGGTTCGCAGGCACTGAAAAAGGCTGCGGGACAAGCACAGCCGGTGATCCTGGAGCCGATCATGGCCGTCGAGGTCACCACGCCCGAGGATTACATGGGCGATGTGATCGGCGACCTGAACTCCCGCCGTGGCCAGATCCAGGCCATGGAGGAGCGGAGCGGTGCACGCGTCGTCAAGGCGCACGTGCCGCTGTCGGAGATGTTCGGCTACGTCGGCGACCTTCGGTCGAAGACCCAGGGCCGGGCAAACTACTCCATGGTGTTCGACAGCTACGCCGAAGTTCCGGCGCAGGTGTCGAAGGAGATCATCGCGAAGGCGACGGGTCAGTGAGGACACGAGGGCGTCAGCCCGAGGCCCGGAGCTGGCCCGGAGTCGAGCAATCGATCATCGCGAAGGCGACGGGTCAGTAAGTCTGACCTGACGCCGCCGCGGCGAACAACAACTGCAAAGATCAAACCTGCTTTACAACAAGCACCAACACAGTCCAGGAGGACACAGAAGTGGCGAAGGCGAAGTTCGAGCGGACGAAGCCGCACGTCAACATCGGGACCATTGGTCACGTTGACCACGGCAAGACCACGCTGACTGCGGCTATCACGAAGGTTCTGCACGACAAGTTCCCCGACTTGAACGAGGCGTCGGCCTTCGACCAGATCGACAACGCACCTGAAGAGAAGGCGCGTGGTATCACGATCAACATCTCCCACGTGGAGTACCAGACCGAGAAGCGTCACTACGCGCACGTCGACGCCCCCGGTCACGCTGACTACATCAAGAACATGATTACCGGTGCCGCCCAGATGGACGGCGCGATCCTGGTGGTCGCTGCGACCGACGGCCCGATGCCGCAGACCCGCGAGCACGTGCTGCTGGCCCGTCAGGTGGGCGTGCCCTACATCCTGGTGGCGCTGAACAAGGCCGACGCGGTCGACGACGAGGAGCTCATCGAGCTCGTCGAGATGGAGGTCCGCGAGCTGCTGGCCGCCCAGGAGTTCGACGAGGAGGCCCCGGTCATCCGCGTCTCGGCGCTGAAGGCGCTCGAGGGTGACGAGAAGTGGGTCAAGAGCATCGAAGAGCTGATGGATGCGGTCGACGAGTCGATCCCGGACCCGGTCCGCGAGACCGACAAGCCGTTCCTGATGCCCGTCGAGGACGTCTTCACGATCACCGGCCGCGGCACCGTGGTTACCGGTCGTGTCGAGCGTGGCGTGATCAACGTAAACGAGGAAGTCGAGATCGTCGGCATCCGTCCGGAGACCACCAAGACCACCGTCACCGGTGTGGAGATGTTCCGCAAGCTGCTCGACCAGGGGCAGGCCGGTGACAACGTCGGTCTGCTGATCCGTGGTGTGAAGCGTGAGGACGTCGAGCGCGGTCAGGTCGTGACCAAGCCCGGCACCACCACCCCGCACACCGAGTTCGAGGGTCAGGTCTACATCCTGAGCAAGGATGAGGGCGGCCGGCACACGCCGTTCTTCAACAACTACCGTCCGCAGTTCTACTTCCGCACCACCGACGTAACCGGTGTGGTGACGCTGCCGGAGGGCACCGAGATGGTGATGCCCGGTGACAACACCGACATCTCGGTGAAGCTGATCCAGCCCGTCGCCATGGACGAGGGTCTGCGCTTCGCGATTCGTGAGGGCGGCCGCACCGTCGGCGCGGGCCGGGTTACCAAGATCATCAAGTGATGATCTGAACTCAAAACGCCGAAGTGGCGCTCACCCGAAAGGGTGGGCGCCACTTTGCGATTGGGGGCATTCGGCGGGAGGCCTCAGACCATCGTCAGCACCATCCGGAAGCGCGCGGCACCACTCATCATCTTGTCGTAGGCAGCCTGCGCTTCCGACAGCGGGACCGTCTCGATCATCGGCCGGACACCGGTCAGCGCCGAAAAGCGAAGGGTATCTTCGGAATCCTGCGAGGTGCCCGACGCGTGGCCCTGGACCGACGACGACTTGAAGATGATCGATGCGCCGGGCACTTGAAGTGGATCATGCGGCGCGCCAACGACGACGAGCTGACCGCGTGCCTTGAGTCCCTCGAGCGTAGCCGTCATCGCGTCTGCGACGGTGACCGTCGCCAGGACCACCTGGACACCGCCGAGCCTGTTCAACTCCTCGGCGACGTTGAACGCTGTGGAGTCGATGTAGTGGTGTGCGCCAAGCTCTTTGGCCAGCGGCTCCTTGTCGGTGCCCCGTGCGATCGCTATCACTTCAAGGCCCATCTTCGCGGCGAACTGGATTCCCAGATGTCCCAATCCGCCTACGCCCAGGACCGCAACGCGGTCGCCCGGGCGAGCGACGGATTCCCGAAGCGCATTGAACGTCGTGATGCCGGCGCACAGCAGCGGCGCGGCGTCGACGTCGGACAAATCATCAGGGATTCGGGCCAGAGCCTCGGCCGGCGCGATCATGTACTCGGCGTAGCCGCCGTCGTACGCGATGCCGGGAATCTGGCCGTTCTCGCAGGAGATGAAATCGCCTCTGCGACAAGGCTCGCACGTGAAGTCGCACCCGCCGAACCAGCCGACGCCGACGCGATCTCCGGTATTCCAGGTGGCGACGCCCTCGCCGACGGCGTCGACGACACCGGCGATTTCGTGTCCCGGTGCGCGCGGGAATGAATTGCCCAGCGCGCCGGCGATCGTGAGCGAGTCGGAGTGGCAGACGCCGCAGGCGTGGACTTTGACGCGGACGTGTCCGGGGCTTGGTTCGGGAATGTCGACTTCGGTCAGTTCGAATTTCTCATTCGCCGCGGGAACGCGGGCGATCTTCATCGTGGCCACGTCGGGGAGATTACTCCGGTCATTGGCAACTCCAGAGATGAGCGGCGCAGGTAGGCCCACGCCGAACAAGCGGGTGGCGCTCCACCTGGCCGCGTCAACGTCAGCCCTTGCTCGCGTATTCGGACCTGAGGAATCGCAAACCTGCGCGTCACCGCGATCTTGATGGATCTGTAACGCGTGAGAACTATGTGGCGATATCTCTTGCGTATATCGTGTTTCTGCAGGTCGGGTTGGGGGTTTCATGTTTCGTCGGACGAGTGCGGCCGCGTGTGCGGTCGCTGTGGCCGGAAGTGCTTTTGTCAGCTTGACGGCCGGTACCGCGAACGCGGCCCCGGGCTGCCCCGACGTCCATTGGATGGGTGCCGCAGGCTCCGGCGAGCGCGACGGCTACGAGGCCACCGCCAGCGGCGGCATGGGAAAGATCGTCTACCAGTCGTATCAGGCTCTCCAGCAGCAGCTGACGCAAGAGGGTCGCACCATCACCGCCGAAGCCGTCGAGTACCCCGCCAAGGATGTGCCCGCCGACGCCGGCGTCGGCGACTGGCTCGACTACATGGGCAGCGTCGATGCCGGAGCCACCGCCCTGGGCGCGCAGTACGCGGCCTTTACCGCGCAGTGCCCCACCACCAAGGTTGTGTTGGCCGGCTACTCGCAGGGCGCGATGGTCGTGCACCGCAATCTCGCCGCGATCGGCGCCGATCCCAACCTCGCCGCGTCACTGCTGATCGCCGACGGTGACCGCATTCCCAACGACACCACCGTCAACGTCGGATCGGCGTCGAAGGATCCGGAGAAGACCGGCGGCGCCGCGCAGGACTGGCCCATCCTGGCCCACGCCCCTGCGAAACTGCCCGCGAATGTCGGCGTGCGAACCATCAGCGTGTGCGATGCCGGCGACGCCGTCTGCGACTATGACCCCGACGCCGACGAGGTCTCGGCGACCGCGGTGGCGATCCACACAAGCTATACGGTCAACGGCAGCAACGGCCAGATGTGGACATGGATGGTTCACCAACTGCTCGGATCGTCCTCGCCCGCGACGCAGACACCTCAGGCTCCCAACGGCCCGACCACGCGTACGTAACTCGGCTCATAATGCGCCTCTTGGCGCTAATCTGACACGCAAACCGCGTCAAGCGAGGAGCGTGGCACATGTTGTGGCGGTATATCAAAGCCCAGTTGATGGTTCTGTTGTGCGGCGGCCTCGTCGGCCCGATTTTCTTGGTGGTCTATTTCGCCACCGGCCAGGACTCACTTCTGAAGTGGATGTTCTACGTCGGATTACTGGTCACTGTCGTCGACGTTCTCACCGCCTTGGCGCTCGCCAATTACGGGGCGAAGTCGGCCGCCAAGACAGCGGCCCTGGAACAGAGCGGCGTGCTGGCGCTCGCCCAGATCACCGGCATGGGTGAAACCGGTACCCGCATCAACGACCAACCGCTGGTGAAACTGCAACTGCGCATCGAGGGACCGGGCATCACACCCTTTGAATCGCAGGACAGGGTCATCGCGAGCGTGACAAGGCTGGGCAACCTCACCAGTCGCAAGCTCGTGGTGCTGGTGGATCCCGTTACTCAGCAGTACCAGATCGACTGGGAACGCAGCGCTTTGATCAATGGGCTGGTGCCTGCGACGTTCACGATCTCCGAGGACAACAGGACCTACGACCTCAGCGGTCAGACCGCTGCGCTGATGGAAATTCTGCAGATTCTCAAGGCGCACGGGATAGGCATGAACAACATGATCGATCTGCGGTCGAATCCCGCTGCGCGGCAACAGGTTCAGGCGGTGGTGCGACGGGCCGCTGCTGCGCAGGCATCTGCGGCTCCCGCCTCGGGCTCGGCTCCGGGTGCCCCGCAGCAATTCGCGCCTACACCGCCTGAGCCATCCACATCGCAGCGACTGCAGGAGCTGGAGACGTTGCGCGCGACCGGTGCCGTCTCCGATGAGGAATACACCGCCAAACGCGCGCAGATCCTCGCCGATCTGTAGTTCCTCCGCTGCCGAGGTTCCTAGAACACGTTCCAGTTCGGCTGTTAGCCTGGTCCGCAGCCCACGAAAGGAGCAGTGGTGGCGGCGTCTGACGGCCCTCTGGAAGGGCGGGTGGCATTCATCACCGGAGCCGCGCGCGGACAGGGCCGGGCGCATGCGATTCGGTTGGCCAACGATGGGGCCGACATCATCGCGATCGACATCTGTCGACCGGTGTCCGACACCGTCACCTATCCGGCGGCCAGCTCCGACGAATTCGCCGAGACGGTCAGGGCCGTCGAAGCCACCGGCCGCAAGGTCCTGGCACGCGAGGTGGACATCCGCGACCTTGCCGCTCAGCAGAAGGTCGTGGCCGACGGCATCGAGCAGTTCGGCAGGCTCGACATCATTGTCGCCAATGCGGGTGTGCTGAGCTGGGGCCGGATACACGAGATGTCAGAAGAGCAGTGGGACACCGTCATCGACGTCAACCTCAACGGCACCTGGCGCACGATCCGCGCAGCGGTACCGGCCATGATCGAGGCCGGTAACGGCGGCTCGATCGTCATCGTCAGTTCATCGGCCGGCCTGAAGGCCACCCCCGGTAACGGACATTATTCGGCGTCGAAACACGGCCTGGTGGCGTTGACGAACGCGCTGGCAATCGAACTCGGTGAATTCGGCATTCGCGTGAACTCCATTCATCCGTACTCGATCGAGACGCCGATGGTCGAGAAGGACGCGATGATCGAGCTCTTCTCGAAGTATCCCCACTACGTGCACAGCTTCTCGCCGATGCCGTATCAGCCCGTCAACCATCAGGGCAAGAAGGGCCTGATGGAATTCATGCTGCCCGAAGAGGTTTCAGACGTCGTCGCGTGGCTGGCCGGCGACGGCTCGGCGACGATCTCTGGCAGCCAGATCGCCGTCGACCGCGGAACCGCTAAGTACTAGAGACGGCACTCCGCCAACACACCAGCGAATTGCCCCACCGCCCAGTCGATCTCCTCTGCGGTGATCACCAGCGGGGGAGCGAAGCGCAGCGTTGAGCCGTGTGTTTCCTTCACCAGCACGCCCCGCTCGGCGAGACGCATGCTGATCTGTTTCCCCGTTCCGAGCGGGGGGTCGATGTCGACGCCCGCCCACAACCCGAGCCCCCGCACAGCGACGACGCCGGAGCCGATCAGGGCGCGCAACCGCCGGTGCAGGCGCTCGCCGAGCGTGGTTGCGCGGGCTTGGAATTCACCCCGGCGCAGCATGCCGACGACTGTCGTTCCGATCGCGGCCGCCAGCGGATTGCCACCGAATGTGGAGCCGTGCTCCCCGGGATGCAGTACTGCGAGGATGTTGCTATCGGCCACCACTGCCGACACCGGGACGACGCCACCGCCGAGGGCCTTGCCGAGCAGGTAGATGTCGGGTACGACGCCCCAGTGGTCGCAGGCGAAGGTGCGGCCCGTGCGTGCGAGGCCGGACTGGATCTCGTCGGCGATCATCAGGACGTTGCGTTCGGTGCACACCGCGCGCACGCGACGGAGATAGTCCTCGGGCGGGACGATGATGCCTGCCTCGCCCTGAATGGGCTCGACCAGCACGGCGACGGTGTGATCGTCGATCGCCGCGGCCAACGCCTCGGCGTGGGGATCGTCGGGTCCGAAGGGGACCGAGCGGAATCCTGGCGTATAGGGCCCGAAGCCGCGCCGGGCCGCGTCGTCGTCGGAGAAACTGATGATTGTGGTGGTGCGGCCGTGAAAGTTGTTGCGCGCCACGATGATATTGCCCTGGCCTGTGGGCACACCCTTCACATCGGTGCCCCATTTGCGGGCCACTTTGATGCCGCTCTCGACAGCCTCAGCGCCGCTGTTCATCGGTAACACCATGTCCTTGCCGCACAGTTCGGCCAGCGACCGGCAGAACGGCCCGAGCCGGTCGGCGTGAAAGGCCCGGCTGACCAGCGTCACAGTGTCGAGTTGGGCGTGCGCGGTGGCGATGATCTCGGGATGGCGGTGCCCAAAGTTGACGGCCGAATAGGCAGCCAGGCAGTCCAGGTATCGACGGCCTTCGATGTCGGTGATCCAAACGCCCTCGGCACTGGCCGCGACCACGGGAAGCGGGCAGTAGTTGTGGGCGACGTAGCGCTCGTCGAGGGCGATCGCCTCGATGGTTGGCGTCGCCACATCACCCGACGCGACCTCCGAAATCGTCATGATCAAACGATATTAGTGGCCATTTCCGCAAGCAATCGCCGATTGTTGCGTGTCTACCAATGGTCTGTTGTGCGAAACTAACCGTAGCGATGATTTATTGCGTAGAGGCGGGTATGGAACGGCTGGATCACACCGACGAGCTCATCCTGACGGAGCTGGCCGAGGATGCGCGCGCGACGTACGCCGAGATCGGACAGCGGGTGAACCTGTCCGCCCCCGCCGTGAAGCGGCGGGTAGACCGCATGCTCGACAGCGGGGTGATCCGCGGTTTCACCACCGTCGTCGATCGAAATGCGTTGGGCTGGAACACCGAAGCGTATGTCCAGGTGTTCCGCCACGGGACTATCTCTCCTGACGAGCTGCGAAAGGCGTGGATCAACATTCCGGAGGTGGTCAGCGCCGCGACCGTCACCGGCACCGCCGACGCGATCCTGCACGTGCTCGCCCGCGATATGCGCCACCTCGAACAGGCGCTGGAACGGATCCGCTCGGCGGCTGACGTGGAACGCAGCGAGAGCATCGTGGTGCTCACCAACGTCATCGACCGAATGCGGGGGTAGCCGAACGGCAGGGTGGCGCACATTTGCTCGCGGCGATCGTGTAGAAAACCCCACGTGACCACATCTGCCGGCCTTGTCATCGTCGGAGGCGGGCTGGCCGCCGCCCGGACCGCTGAACAACTGCGGCGATCGGAGTATGGCGGCGCCATCACCATCGTCAGCGATGAGGACCATCTGCCCTACGACCGTCCACCGCTGTCAAAGGAAGTGCTGCGCGCTGAGGTCGACGACGTCACGCTCAAGCCCGCGGAGTTCTACGAAGAAAACGACATCAGTGTGCGACTCGGCAACGGGGCGCGCTCGGTGGATCCCGCAGCCCAGACAGTGACGCTGGCCGACGGCAGCGAGTTGGCATACGACGAGCTGATCATCGCGACGGGCCTTGTCCCCAAGACCATTCCGTCGTTCCCTCAGCTGGAGGGCATCCAGGTGCTTCGCTCGCTGGAGGAGAGCATCGCGCTACGGGAGCAGGCGGGTTCCGCCCGCAACGCCGTGGTGGTCGGTGCAGGCTTCATCGGCTGCGAGGTGGCCGCAAGCCTGCGCGGCATGGGTGTGAACGTCGTTTTGGTGGAACCGCAGCCGACACCGCTGGCGTCGGTGCTCGGCGAGCAGATCGGCGCGCTGGTCACCCGGTTGCATCAGGCCGAAGGTGTCGACGTGCGCTGCGGTATCGGGGTCGACGAGGTGCGCGGCACCGAGCACGTCGAAAAGGTCGTGCTGTCCGACGGCAGCGAGCTCGACGCTGATCTGGTGGTGGTCGGCATCGGTTCCAGGCCCGCCACCGACTGGCTCGACGGCAGTGGCATCGCTGTGGACAACGGCGTGGTCTGCGACGACGTCGGGCGCACGTCGGCCCCGCACGTGTGGGCGATCGGTGACGTCGCGTCCTGGCTTCATCCGGTGGGACATCAAGTCCGCGTTGAACATTGGAGCAACGTCGCCGACCAGGCACGGGTGCTGGTGCCAGCGCTGCTGGGCAAGGAGATCCCTGCGACAGTCACGGTGCCCTATTTCTGGAGCGACCAGTACGACGTCAAGATCCAGTGCCTGGGCGAACCGCAGGCCGATGACACCGTGCACATCGTGGAGGACGACGGCCGTAAATTCCTGGCGTTCTACGAGCGCGACGGCGTGGTCGCCGGCGTCGTCGGCGGCGGCATGCCGGGCAAGGTGATGAAGGTGCGGACCAAGATCGCCAATGGCGCCCCTATCGCCGACGTCCTCCCGTCCTGAGCGTTTTCGGCGTGATAACACGCGGCAAGCGCGGGAAATCACGCCGAAATCGCCATGTCAGTGCTCGCCTAGGTAGAAGCGGCTGCCCTGGTCGTCGGCGCACTGGGCGGACTTGCCGTAGGGCTGCTGCGACGGTTCGTCGATGACGGTGCCGCCGGCCTCGCGGACCCGGGCCGCCGCCGCGTCGATGTCATCGACGGTCCACATCGGCACCGTCACCCGTTGCGCGCTGCCGCCGGCCAGCCCCGCCATCGGGTGGGTCTGGTCCACCTGCCAGCCGTCGACGATGCGGCCAGGCTGGAAAGTCCAGAACAACACGCGGCTGTAGAACGCCTTGAACGCTGCAGAGTCAGCCACCTCGTAGGTGATATACGAAAGTTCACCCGGCCCAGTGCCATTGATCGCAGGGCGTGGTTGGCCGGGGTTCGGCCGGTAGACACCGAACGAGGCACCCTCCGGGTCGGTGGCGCCGCTGAGCGTGCCGAAGTCGAATTCCTCGAGCTTGTCGACGGTGCCGCCACCGTCGACGATGGCCTGCCTGGCGCCGTCGAGATCGTCCACCGCGTAGCAGCAGAACAACGTCGGTGGGCCGGGCACGCTGTAGATGCCGATGCGCTGCCTGGTGTTGGTCACCTGGTGGGTCTGCGGGTCGTAAATCCACCCGAGGACATGGCTATAGAACGCCGCGGCACGTTCGGCCTCCGGCGTCCACACCGATACATAGCCGACGTCGCCGTGCTGGATCTGGATCGGCGCACCTGTCACCGGCCCGCTGAGCATCCACCGGTGCCCGAACGGGTCGATGATGGTGGCACTGCGGGCGCCGTAGTTCTCGTAGGGTTCGCGCTGCACGACCGCACCGCGCTCGCGGGCCCGCTCCAGCGTCTGGTCGGTGTCGGCGACGGGCAGCATGAGGCTGATCGAAGTCGCTTGCGGGTCAGGGGCTTTCAGCCCCAGCTCGGGATACGCGTCGGCAAGGTACAGCACACCATCGCCGATCTGTAGCTCGGCATGCCCGATGCGGCCGTCGTCCATCTCATACATCTGGCCGACCAGCGATGCACCGAATGCCTCGGTGTACCAGGCGATCGCCTCGCGGGCATTGGCGACGGCGAGATACGGCAAGGCAGCCGAACGCGGCGGCGCCGGAGTCTCGACGGGGGGCTCGTTCAGCTCGGCGATGGCGGCATCGGTTCCACTCATTTCTACTCCCTTTGTTCGACTCGGCTGCGCTGCAGACAAATTCGCGGCCGATTCCAGGCGCGCGCGCAGCCGGGCCGCGAACGCCGGATCGGGTGAAACCGGAAGTTCGTCGCCATGCAGCACGCTCAACGGATCGCGGTTGTTGTTCACGGCGTCCCTCCTTCCGGCTGCGGGTAATGGGATCTGAAGGCACGGCGGGCTCGTACCAACAGGGCTTCGGTGGCGTGCACGGTGCGACCGATCAGCTCAGCGCATTCACCGACGCTGCGGTCGTCCATGTAGCGCAAGGCCAGCACCGTGCGGTGCTGTTCGGGCAATTGGGCCAACACGCTCTCGGCGACGATCCGGTCGAGTTCGGCATCCCATTCGTCGGCCGGGTCGGCCGGCTCCGGGAGATCAGGCACGGTGACGGTGAACCGGGCGGCGCGGCGACGGTAATGGTCGGCGAGCTTGTGCCGTGCCACGCCGATCAGCCACGCCACCGTGATCTGGGGTGGATCGGGCTTCCTGGCGGCGTCCATCGCCGCCAGAAACGTCTCCGACGTCAGGTCTTCGGCGGTACCGCGGTCGCCGCAGCGTCGGACGAAGTACCCGTACACCGTGGGCAGCGCCTCGTCGTATAGCGCCAGCAGCGCCCGAGGGCCATCGGGCGGGTCCGGTTCGACGCTCACATCCCTATCGTCGCGCCCGAACGGCCGAACTCCGACGCCCTGGAGCCGAGATTTTTGGCCCGACGTGTCAGTCCAGGGCACCCAGCCCGTCGCTGACCAAGTCGAACGCGTCGCCCAGCGCCTCCACCAGCGTCGCCGATTCGTCGGCCAGCCAGTGCTCGTAGGCCGACAGCGCGACCGCGAGCATGGTCCAGGCCACTGTCTGCGGAATGAGCTCGTCGGGTTTCGTGCCGAGGCGTTGCGCCACGAAGGCGGCCACCACCGCGCGCCAGCCGGCATACATGGTCATCGAATAGGCCTGCAGCTCAGCGGTTTCCAAAATGACGCGCATGCGCCGCCGATGTCGGGCCGTTTCGGCGTCGTCGAAGGTGTTGAACGCCAGCAGTGCGGTGCGCAGCGCCTGCCGAATCGGGACACTCGGATCGAGGCCGGCCAATTGATCACGCATGCGCTCGAGGTGGGCGTCGAAATCACCCCAGGGCAGGGCGTTCTTGGAGGGGTAGTAGCGGAACAGGGTGCGGCGGGCGATGCCCGCGGCGTGGGCGACGTCGTCGACGCTCACCTCGTCGAAGCCGCGGATCGAGAAGAGATCGATGGCGACGTTGCTCAGGTGGTCGGTCGTCGTCGACCGCCGCCTGCCCACCCGATGCTCGGAACCCGGCCGCATCACCACCCGCTCTTCCATTCTGGCACTCGATGCCATATTATTGCGATCTCGATCACAATTGTCGATACCCAACAGAGGAAGGCCGCAGACATGGAGCCCAATCAGCAGGTGGAAACCGACGCCGAGCTCGTCACCGAGACGCTGGTCGAAGAGGTGTCGATCGACGGGATGTGCGGCGTCTACTGAGGCCGCACAGATGTCCACCGTGTCATTCGACCCGGACGTGAGCTGGCGGCTGCACCACCAGGTGGCGGTGCGGCCCGAGCCGTTTGGTGCGCTGCTGTACCACTTCGGAACGCGCAAGCTGTCGTTCCTGAAGAACCGGACGATCGTCGAGGTGATCAACTCGCTCGGTGATCACCCCGACGTCCGATCGGCGTGTCGCGCGGCCGGGGTCGAGGACGCGCAGCAGGGGCCTTACTTGCACGCACTAGGCGTGCTGGCCGACTCGAAGATGCTTGTGGCGGGAGACAACTCATGACGGTTACCGATTCGGCGCCCGCGCCGGTGCCGCGGCTGGTCGAGCAGTTCGAGCGTGGGCTCGACGCGCCGATCTGCCTGACCTGGGAACTGACCTACGCCTGCAACCTGGCGTGCGTGCACTGTCTGTCCTCGTCGGGCAAGCGGGATCCGCGTGAGCTGTCGACCGAGCAGTGCAAGGACATCATCGACGAGCTCGAGCGCATGCAGGTGTTCTACGTCAACATCGGCGGCGGCGAACCGACTGTGCGCCCGGATTATTGGGAACTGGTCGATTACGCCACCGCCCACCACGTCGGTGTGAAGTTCTCCACCAACGGGGTACGCATCACCCCTGAGGTGGCGGCCCGGCTGGCGGCCAGTGACTACGTCGATGTGCAGATCTCGCTGGACGGGGCGACGGCTGAGGTAAACGACGCCGTGCGCGGAGAAGGCTCTTTTGCGATGGCAGTGCGGGCGCTGGAGAACCTCGCGGCGGCGGGCTTCAAAGACGCCAAGATCTCGGTCGTGGTCACCCGTCACAATGTCGACCAGCTAAACGAATTCGCCGACCTGGCAGCACATTACGGCGCCACACTGCGAATCACGCGGCTTCGCCCGTCGGGCCGGGGCGCGGACGTCTGGGACGAGCTGCACCCCACCCCCGAGCAGCAGGTGCAGCTCTACGACTGGCTGGTCGAGCGCGGCGACCGCGTGTTGACAGGCGACTCGTTCTTCCACCTGTCGGGCCTCGGTGCCCCCGGCGCGCTTGCCGGCCTCAACCTGTGCGGGGCGGGCCGCGTGGTCTGTCTCATCGATCCGGTCGGCGATGTCTACGCGTGCCCCTTCGCCATCCACGACCGATTCCTGGCCGGAAACATCCTGTCCGACGACGGATTTCACAATGTCTGGAAGAACGCGCCCCTGTTCCGGGAACTGCGCGAACCGCAGTCTGCCGGCGCGTGCGGAAGCTGCGGCCACTTCGACAGCTGCCGCGGTGGCTGCATGGCCGCCAAGTTCTTCACCGGTCTGCCCCTCGACGGTCCGGATCCGGAATGCGTTGAGGGATACGGTGTCCCGGCTCTAGAGCAGGACAGGGTCAAGCCCAAGCCCAGCGGCGACCATTCCCGCGGCACCAAGCAAGGGCCGGTCCCGCTGAAACTCCTGACCAAGCCACCTGCTCGGCTGTGCAACGAAAGCCCGGTCTAAACCCATGGCACGAGACAAATGGTTCGAGACCGTGGCATTCGCCCAGCAACGGGCGAAAAAGCGGCTGCCCAAGTCGGTCTACAGCGCGCTGCTCGCGGCCAGTGAGAAGGGCATCACGGTCGCCGACAACGTCGACGCGTTCGGCGAGCTCGGATTCGCGCCGCACGTAATCGGTGCCATCGAGAAGCGTGATCTTGCGACAACGGTTATGGGCCAAGATATTTCGCTGCCCGTGGTGATATCCCCGACGGGGGTTCAGGCCGTCCATCCTGACGGCGAGATCGCCGTAGCCCTCGCCGCTGCCGCGCGAGGGACGGCCATGGGTCTGTCGTCGTTCGCAAGCAAGCCGATCGAGGACGTCGTCGCCGCCAACCCCAAGACGTTCTTCCAGATCTACTGGTTGGGTGACCGCGACGCCATCGCCGCGCGGGTGGAGCGGGCCAGAGCCGCCGGTGCGGTCGGCCTGATCGCCACGACGGACTGGAGCTTCGCGCACGGCCGCGACTGGGGCAGCCCGAAGATCCCCGAGCACATGGACCTGCGCACCACGGTGCGGATGCTTCCGGAGGGCCTGACCCGGCCGCGGTGGCTGCTGCAATGGGCCAAGACCATGCGCCCGCCGGATCTGCGGGTGCCCAACCAGGCCTCTCTAGGGGAACCCGGCCCGCCGTTCTTCGCCGCCTACGGCCAGTGGATGGCCACGCCGCCGCCCACCTGGGAGGACATCGCCTGGCTGCGTGAACTCTGGGGCGGCCCGTTCATGCTCAAGGGCGTGATGCGCATCGACGACGCGAAACGTGCTGTGGACGCTGGTGTTTCGGCCATTTCGGTGTCCAACCACGGCGGCAACAACCTGGACGGCACGCCGGCGGCGATCCGGGCACTGACCCCCATCGCCGAGGCCGTGGGGCACGAGGTCGAGGTGCTGCTCGACGGCGGCGTCCGCCGCGGAAGCGACGTCGTCAAGGCGTTGGCCCTCGGCGCCCGGGCCGTCATGATCGGCCGGGCCTACCTCTGGGGGCTGGCGGCCGAGGGGCAGGCGGGCGTCGAGAACGTCCTCGACATTCTCCGAGGCGGTATCGACTCGTCGATGATGGGCCTCGGCCGCGCGTCGGTGCACGATCTCGTCGCCAACGACGTCGTCGTGCCGCCGGGCTTCATCCGGGCGCTCGGTATACCGCCTGACGCCGAAGCCTGAGGCACCACCTCCGCTACCAGCAGATTGCCGTGAAACTGTGTGGCGGGGGAGGCGGACGTGATTAGCCGGCGGCCGTCGCCGCAAATTCTGGAGAAAACAAAATTTGCGCATGCACCAACAACCGGCGCACAGCAGGTGAATTCGTCCTACCATCGGCGGGTGGCTTTCCCCAGCGAGCTTGGGAACTCAACGTCGAGGCAGCTGCACGGCCCGTCACCCGCGTTGGTTATCCCGGTAGGTTCCACCGAACAGCATGGACCCCACCTGCCGCTGGACACCGACACCCGGATCGCCGCAGCCGTTGCTCGGGGGGTTGCTGAACGGCTGTCGGTCGCAGATCATGATTCGGGATGGATGCTGGCGCCGGCGATTGCTTACGGAGCCAGTGGCGAACACGAGAGCTTTCCCGGCACGGTGTCGATCGGCAATTCCGCTCTTCGCCTCTTGCTGGTGGAGTTCGGGCGGTCGGCCGTGAAGTGGGCCAGCCGGCTGGTGTTCGTCAACGGACACGGGGGGAACGTGGAGGCACTGGCAGCCGCAGTCGCATTGCTGAGGTACGAAGGCCGCGACGCCGGATGGTGCTCGTGTGGTGTGCGAAACGGCGATGCGCATGCCGGACACACCGAAACCTCTGTATTGCTACATATTTCGCCAGAACTCGTACGGGTCGACGACATGGCACCAGGCAACCGCGCCCCCCTCGCCGAACTGCTGCCCGCGATGCGCAGTGGCGGAGTGGCGGCGGTCAGTGAGCTGGGCGTCCTCGGCGACCCCACCACCGCCACCGCCGCCGACGGGGACCGCCTGCTCGCCGAAATGATCGACGGCTGTGCCGCCCGCATCGAGCGCTGGACGCCTGACCGTGACGGGATGCTGACATGAGTCAGCCGCGGCTGCCGGACGGCTTCGCGGTGCAGGTCGATCGCCGGGTGAAGGTGCTTGGGGAGGGCTCGACACTGCTCGGCGGCTCGCCCACCCGCCTGCTGCGACTGGCCCCCGCCGCGCAGACCATGCTCAACGGCGGCAGGCTCGAGGTGCACGACGCCCTCAGCGCACAGGTCGCCCGGACACTGCTCGACGCAACCGTCGCCCACCCACGTCCTGCCAGCGGGCCGTCACACCGCGATGTCACGGTCGTTATTCCGGTGCGCGACAACACTTCCGGCGTGCGGCGGGTCGTCTCGACACTGCGCGGGATGCGGGTCGTGGTGGTCGACGACGGCTCGACGACTCCGATCCAGCATTCCGACTTCGACGGCATGCACTGCGACGTACAGGTACTGCGCCATCCCCGGAGCAAGGGGCCCGCCGCCGCACGCAACACCGGCCTGGCCGTGTGCACCACCGACTTCGTCGCCTTCCTCGACTCCGATGTCGTGCCGCGCCGGGGTTGGCTGGAGGCGCTACTCGGCCACTTCTGTGATCCAGCAGTGGCTTTGGTGGCGCCACGCATCGTGAATCTTTCGCAGCCGGACAGTTTGATCGCCCGCTATGAGGCGGTGCGTTCGTCACTGGACCTCGGGCAGCGGGAAGCCCCCGTCGTGCCCTACGGCCCGGTGTCCTACGTGCCGAGTGCCGCGATCATCTGCCGTCGCTCCGTGTTGGCCCAGGTCGGCGGGTTCGACGAGACGTTGAAGTCGGGGGAGGACGTCGACCTGTGCTGGCGGTTCGTGGAGGCCGGCGCGCGGCTGCGGTATGAACCCATTGCCATGGTCGCTCACGAACACCGCACGGAATTGCGAGAGTGGTTCGCGCGCAAGGCTTTTTACGGTGCGTCCGCGGCACCGCTGTCGATCCGCCATCCCGGCAAGACCGCGCCGGTCGTGATATCGGGGTGGACGCTGCTCGTGTGGGTGCTGCTCTCGATGGGGTCGGTTATCGGGTATCTGGCATCGATGGTGGTCGCCATGATCACCGGCCGCCGGATCGCCGGCTCGCTCGGCACGGTCGACACCGAACCGAAGGACGTCGCGGTCGTCGCCGCGCACGGACTGTGGTCGGGGGCCCTTCAGCTTGCCGCGGCGATCTGCCGCCATTACTGGCCGGTGGCGCTGGTGCTTGCGTTGCTGTCGCGACACTGTCGAAGCGTGGTGCTGGTTGCGGCGATCATCGACGGCGTCGTGGACTGGGTGAAGAGGCACGGTAATGCCGACGACGATACGAAGCCGGTGGGGCTGATGGGCCACCTGTTGCTGAAGCGTCTCGACGACATCGCGTACGGCGCCGGCCTGTGGACCGGTGTCGTACGAGAACGGCACATCGGCGCCCTCACGCCGCAGATTCGGACCTGATTGTTGCACCGCAGCGACGTGCTGATCGTCGGCGCCGGCAGTGCTGGTTCGGTTGTAGCCGAGCGCGTTTCGCGTCACGGCGCGGCCCGCGTCACCGTAATCGAAGGGGGTCCCGCGCCGTCGGATCCTAAGGTCGGCGCCCAGATCACCGACGCGCTGCGGATGCCGATAGGCACCGCCAGCTCAGTGGTGCGGCATTATGCGACGACGCTGACCGAGCACCCCAGGCGTGTCGCGCACATCATGCGCGGGGCGGTGGTAGGTGGATCTGGGGCCGTCAACGGCGGCTACTTCTGCCGCGCGCTGCCCGCAGACTTCGACGCTTGGGCCATTCCGGGCTGGTCGTGGGCCGACGTCCTACCGCATTTTCGGGCGATCGAGAGCGATGTCGATTTCGTCGGCCCGATGCATGGTTCAGACGGCCCGATACGAGTGCACCGTGTGTCTGAATTCGACGGCTGCACAGCATCATTCGTCGATGCCGCAACCGAAATCGGGTACCCGTGGATTGCCGACCTCAACGGTGCAACCGCAGAAGCGCCGACGACGGTCGGCGTCGGTGCGGTACCGCTGAACATCAACGGCGGCATCCGGCTCGGCCCCGGCGGGGCTTACCTGCAGCCGGCGCTGGACCGGCCGAATCTGACGCTGTTCGCTGACACCCGGGCCGTGGGCATCAGATTCGAACGCGGCCGTGCGGTTGGTGTGCACGCGATCGGTCCCGACGGGCCTGCCGACTTCTCCGCCGACCGAATAGTGCTGTGTGCGGGGGCAATCAGCTCTGCGCATCTATTGATGCTCTCCGGAGTTGGCCCCGCCGACGTACTCCAAAGCGCCGGTATCTCTGTTCTTCACGATTCACCGGTGGGGATGCAGACAAGCGACCATCCGGAGTGGGTGTTGCCGGTCGACTGGACGCCGACGCACGACCTTCCTCCGCTGGAGGCGATTCTCACCACGGCCAACGGCCTCGAGATCCGGCCGTACACGCGTGGCTTCGGTGCCATGGTCGACGGAACACGAGTTGATCCGGCCGACCGCCCGCACCTCGGCGTCGCGCTGATGCATCCCCGGTCCACGGGTCGGCTGCGGGTCGTATCCGCCGACCCCTCGACCGCACCCGTCATCGAGCACCGCTACGACAGCGACCCCCACGATGTGGCGGTGTTGAGTGCCGGAGCCGAGCTCGCACGCGAACTGGCCTCGACATCAACCAAAGTCGGCGAGGCGAATTGGTCGACGTCGCAGCATTTGTGCGCGACCGCTCCCATGGGTGTCGACGGTGACCCCGCGGCGGTCGTCGACGAACGGTGCAGGGTGCGCGGTGTCGACGGGCTATGGGTTATCGACGGCTCAATCCTGCCCAGGGTCACCGGCCGTGGTCCGCACGCCACGATCGTAATGCTCGGGCACCGCGGCGCGGAGTTCGTCGTCGACTAAGCGGCGAACCGGCCTGAGCTGTCTGCCGTCCCGGCCGGGAGCCCACACCGCGATGAACGCGGCCGCCACCGCAAGGGCACCCGCAAGCACCGTCAGCGACATGTCCATCGCATCGAGGAATGCCGATTCGGCCAGCCGCGTTAACGCAGGACCTTGTGGGCCAAGCTGTTTGGCGACTTCCAGCGCGTTGGCCAGCGAATCGGACGCCACCGCACGAATTTGTGCGGGGAATGCGCCGAGGCCAGGCGCCAGCGCTTTATCGTATTGAGCCGCCAGCACCGATCCGGCCACCGCGATACCGACCGCCGCACCCACTTCCCGCGTGGTGTCGTTGACGGCCGAAGCCACCCCCTGCTTGGCGGTGGGCACGGCGTTCATGATCGCCGACGTCGTGGGGGCCACGCTCAACCCGATGCCGGCGCTGACGACCAACAGCGGCCATACAAGGTCGATGTAGGACGAACCGGCATCGAGGGACCGCATGCTGAACAGGCCGATGGCAAGCAGTAGCAAACCCGCGGCCACGATCAGCCGCAGCCCGACCCGTGGCAGGATCAAATGCATCGTCGCGCCCAGAACGATGATCGGTACCGCCAAAGGTGCCAGAGCCCAGGCTGTTTGAAGCGGGCTGTAGCCGAGGATCAGCTGCATGTACTGCATGACGACGAAGAAAAAGCCGAAGTTGGCGAAGAACAGAAACGTGATACCCACCGAGCCGCTCGCAAAGTCGGGGCGGCCGAACAATCTCACGTCCAGCAGCGGATGGCGGCGCCGTAGCTCGACGACGGCGAAGACGAGGCCGAGCGCGACGCCGGCCGACATGGACCCCCACACCACCGGATGTGTCCACCCGCGCACCGGCGCCTCGACCACGCCGAAGACGAATATCGCCACGGCGCCACCGATCAATACCGCTCCCACCCAGTCGACCGGGGTGGCAGTTTCATCGCGTGAAGTGCGAATTGTGCAGGTGCAGAAGATCAATCCGACGCTTGCGACGGCGAACGTGTAGAACACCGACTGCCACTCGAAGAATCGCAGCAGCAGGCCAGTGCCCATGAACCCGACGATCGCGCCGGAACTGGCCATCCCGGCCCAGATACCGACCGCCTTGTTGCGTTCGTCCTTCGGGAACGCCGCTGTCAGCAGGGACAAGGTGGCGGGCATGATGAACGCTGCTCCGACACCGGCGGCAGCGCGCGCCAGGATGATCTGGACCGGGCTGTCGAACACGGTCGGCGACAGCGAGGCGGCCGCGAAGATCGCCAGCCCGACAAGCAGTGCGCCTCGCCGTCCGTACCGGTCGCCCAGCGCACCCGCGGGCAGTAGCAGGCACGCCAGCACCAAGGTGTAACCGTCGACAATCCAGGTGAGCTGGGTCTGGGTCGCCGCCGTTTCGACGGCGATGTCGGGCAGCGCCGCATTGAGCGCCACCATGGACGAGATCACCAGCAGCACGTCGACCGCCGCGACCGTCAAGAGCCAGAACCGGCCGAATCTCGACAGTGTCGCCAGGTTGGCGTCGATATTCTGGTCGGACCGGACGAGGGTGTCGACCATAAGTCGCTCGCTTTCGATCGCGAATTTTTGAGACTAACAGTCTCAGTACAAGACCAACAGTCTTGTTCCCATTGGGAAGGGGGCTAAACCATGACCGGGCATATCGACCCGCGACCGGCACGATCCCGAGCCCGTCTCATCGATGCGGCGACAGCGCTTTTGCGTACCGGTGGTCCCAACGCGGTGACTGTCGATGCGGTCACCCGTGCCGCCAACGTAGCTCGGGCCACGCTTTATCGCCACTTCCCGAGTGGAAACGACCTGCTGGCCGCGGCTTTTCACGCGCTCATACCGCCAGCGCCAACGCCGCCTGCAGAGGGTTCGCTGCGCGACAGACTGATCGCGTTGGTGCAGGCGCAGGCCGACTTGATCGCCGAAGCCCCCGTGACGCTGACGGCGATGTCCTGGTTGACCCTAGGCGGCGACCTTGAACGGCTGCCCGGCGCGCCGCACCGCGGATCAGCGGACAGTCCCGAGGTGCGCACCCTGCGTGAGCGTGTCGCCGAACAGTACGTGGCCCCGTTCCAGGCGATCTTGAGCAGCCCACAGGCGATCGCAGAGATCGGTGACGTCGACCGCACCAGGGCGGCGGCCTTACTGCTCGGCCCGATCGCGCTGGGCAAGCTGTCGACGCTGCCCGACTTCGATTACCACGAGATCGCGGTGTCGGCCGTCGACGGTTTCCTTGCCACCCACCGCAGGAAGGCTGAGGGGCTCAGCGTAGCGAGTAACGAATAGGCAGGTGCTTGAGTCCGCCGACGAACGTGGTGGCTGACAGCTCGGGCTTACCGGCCAGCTCGATGGACTCCAGCCGCGGAACCAATTCGGTGAACAAGCTGTTCATCTCCATCCGTGCCAGCGCGGCGCCAAGACAGAAGTGGACGCCGTATCCGAAAGCCAAGTGCTTGTTGGGATCGCGACCGACGTCGAACCGGAACGGGTCTGTGAAGACGTCCTCGTCGCGGTTGCCGGAAACGTAAGCGAGATACACGGATTCACCTTTGGCGATGGAAACCCCGCGAACCGTGGTGTCCTCGGCGGCAATCCGCATGAACTCCTTCACCGGCGTCGTCCACCGGATCATCTCCTCGATTGCGGTCGGCATCAGGCTCATGTCGTCGCGCAGGCGCGCCAACTCGCCGGGGTTCTCGATGAGCGCGTGCAGACCGCCCGATATCGCGTCCTTGGTGGTGTCGTGGCCCGCGCTGGCGATGATGACGTAATAGGACAGGGTGTCCATGTCGGACATCAGTTCACCGTCGACGCGACCGTTGGCGATCGCGGATGCCAAGTCCTCGGTCGGGGTGGCGCGCCGCGACGCCGTCAACGCCGAGAAGTAGTTGAAGAAGTCGGCCAGCACGGCCAGCAGATCCTCGGTTGATCCACCTCGCTGGTGTTCTTCGTCGTCGCCGCCGAACATCTCCTGCGTCAGCTTCATCATCCGCGGGAAGTCGTCTTCGGGCAGGCCGAGAAGCGAAAGGATCACATACAGCGGGAAATTGACGGCGATCGCTTCAACGAAATCGCATTCCGGGCCGATGTCGCGCATCGTGTCAACGTAGCGCTTGGCGAGTTCGTCGACGCGAACCTTCAAGGCGCGCATCGCCTTTGGACGGAACCACTCCGCACCGATCGCACGGACCTTCCGATGGTGCGGGTCATCCATGTGGATGAGGGTGCGGATGCCCATGCCGACTTCCTGCTGTGCCTTGAGCACATCGTCGGTCTCGGCGGTGGCCAGCACTGGGCGTGGTTCCGACAGGAACAAGTCGTTGGCCCGCTCGATCGCCATGATGTCTTCGTGCTTGGTGATGGCCCAGAAGGGGCGGTAGGGGTGCTTGTCGACCCACGCCACCGGATTGTTGGCCCGCAGACGTGTGAGCGCGGCGTGCAGCCGCTCGTTGTCGGCGTAGGCCGTCGGGTCGGCCAGAACCTCGGCCGCCTCGTCCTTGGTGTGTGAGGGCATTGCGTCTCCTGCGGTACAAACTTGACGGGTGTCAACTTCGGCAGTCTATGGGATCGCCGCACCGCGGATCCAGGGTTCTGCCGAAACGCTTGCGTAGGCTCGGTGTTCGTGCAGCCAAGGACGGCTCGAAGCCTGCGAGTGGTCCTGCTCGTTGTGTCGGTGACGGTGTTGGTCGTGGCGCTCGGCCGGCTGGTCGGGGCGTCGCCCAGGGACGCCGTCCCGCACATCCTCGAGCCGCCCTCGCCGGTGATCCCCACCCCGGGGCCGCCGTCGTCGGACTCGTCGTTGGTGCGCACCGCGAACGGAGTGCTTCGTGGGGCTGTCGAGTCGGACCATCGCTTGTTCGCTGGTATTCCTTATGCCGCACCGCCAGTCGGCCCGCTGCGGTTCCAGCCGCCCGCGGCCGCGACGCCGTGGAAGGGCATCCGCGACGCCACCAAACCGGGGCCGCGGTGCATCCAGGACCCGGGCGCAGATCCGGAATTCGGCAAGCAGAGCGATGAGGACTGCCTGAGCCTCAACGTCTGGGCGCCCGTGAAGACGGCCGCCCCGCGACCGGTCATGGTGTGGATTCACGGGGGATCGTTCACCGGTGGCAGCGGCAAGATCTATGACGCCGGGTGGCTGGTGACTCGCGGCGATGTCATCGTCGTCACCATCAACTACCGGCTCGGCACGCTCGGGTTCCTGGCTCATCCGGCGCTTGGCCCTGCAGGCGCCGTCGGCAACTACGGATTGCAGGACCAGCAGGCGGCGCTGCGCTGGGTCAAGGACAACATCGCCGATTTCGGCGGCGACCCCAGCCGGGTCACGGTCGCGGGTGAATCGGCGGGTGGGATGTCGGTGTGTGATCACCTTGTTGCGCCGGGTTCTCGGGGTTTGTTCAGCGCGGCGATCATTCAGAGTGCCCCGTGCCAGGCGCAGGCCGATCTGCCGACGGCCGAACGCCGCAGCGTCGACTACGCAGCGAAAGTGGGGTGCGGCGACCCGAAAACCGCCGCCGACTGCCTACGCGCATTGCCGGTCGACAAACTGCGAGAACCCGTGACGTTCTACAACGTCGGCGACGACGCGCTTCCCGGCCCGGTGAGCGGAAGTGCTGCGTTACCGGTCGACGCCGTGACCGCAATCGCCCAACACGACGCCGCGCGCGTTCCGGTGCTGATCGGCACCAACCGCGACGAGTTCACGTTGTTCGTTGCGTTGCAGTACCTGCGCGCGGGGAAGGTCTTCACCGCCGAGCAGTACCCGCAGCTCCTGCGAGACACGTTCGGCCCCAACGCTGCTGCGGTCGGTGCGCGCTATCCGCTCAGCGATTACCACGGCAACGTGCCGTCTGCGTACGCGGCGGCCGTCACCGACGGGGTATTCGCGTGCGTCAACGAACGGATGGCCAACGACTTGGCCCGTGTGGGCCCGGTCTATGCATACGAGTTCAACGACCGCGACGCGCCCGCCCCGGACGCGATGCGCGACTTGCCTTTTCCCGTCGGCGCCAGCCATTCACTGGAACTGCGCTTCATCTTCGAAGTCGGCGGCGCCGAGCCGCTGGATCGCGCGCAACAGGGGCTGTCCGACCAGATGCTCGACTACTGGAGCGGGTTCATCACGGACGCGTCGCCAGATGCTGGCGGTCAACCCGAGTGGCCGCCGTTGGGCACTGATGGCGCCGCACAGCCGTGGATGTCGCTGCAACCCGACGGCAGCCGCGTGGTCACGACGTTCGACGACACTCATAAGTGCGCGTTCTGGGCGAGCCTGCCGCGATAACCGACGCCGAGTCTGCGGGGAGATCGACTTTTCAGCCGCGAACGCGATCTGTGCGCAGACTCGCAGCGGATACAGAGGCCGTCAGGGCGTCGGCGTGACCCAGCACGTGATGTCCGCGTGGACCACCTCGGTACCCCCCTTGTCGCTCACGCTGACCGGGACCGTCAGCTCGCGGCCCTCGGTGATCGCCGAGAAGTCGGGCGGCTCCAGCCGCGCGGTCGCCCGCAAAGACGACGTCGCCTTCTGCAGGTACTGCACCGTCATCGCCTTGGGGATCCAGCGGTGACTGGTCGGCACCGTCGCCTCCATCAACATCCCCATCGCAATCTCCGCGGCGTTGCACGAGGCGATCGCGTGCACGGTATGTAGATGGTTGTAGACGAAGAACCACTTCGGTACCTCGACCTCGGCGAGCCCCGGCTCCATCCGTACGACGTGCGGGACGATCGACGCGAAATAGGGGACTCGCACCATAGCCGCCGCCGAGAAAAGGCGGCTGCCGCCGGGACGTCCAGCGAGACGTCTCCACATCTGATAGGTGGCGGTCTGAGCGGCCATGTCGCGTTACCTTACTCTGGAGTAAGAACACGGTACGGCTACCGTGGCCATAGGGCGCCTGTCAGCGCGGCAGTGCCGCGGCCAGGGATTTGGAGCAGCCAGCGATCTAGGGCATACTGGTCGGGTTGCTCTGCGCCGGGTTTGCGCCTGGCCGGGCACACAACCGGCGCCCATACGGGCGCATCCGGTGCCAACTTCGACAATGGCGGATTTCCGTCGAGTCGAAGTGTGCGTGCGGGCGACACACCCGACCGCGGGTGCCGGTGCACATAGACAGGTAAACAGCGGCGGCAATACCAGCGCTGATACAGCGCGGCCGATGTACGAAGCAGGAGCGAGGTAGGAGAAGCGTGGCGGGACAGAAGATCCGCATCAGGCTCAAGGCCTACGACCACGAGGCCATTGACGCCTCTGCGCGCAAGATCGTTGAAACGGTCACCCGTACCGGCGCCAGTGTCGTGGGTCCAGTGCCGCTGCCGACAGAGAAGAACGTGTATTGCGTCATCCGGTCCCCGCATAAGTATAAGGACTCGCGGGAGCACTTCGAGATGCGCACCCACAAGCGGCTGATCGACATCCTCGACCCGACGCCGAAGACCGTTGACGCTCTCATGCGCATCGATCTGCCGGCCAGCGTCGACGTCAACATCCAGTAGGAGACCAGAGAAATGGCACGAAAAGGCATTCTGGGCACCAAGCTGGGCATGACGCAGGTGTTCGACGAGAACAACCGGGTTGTGCCGGTCACGGTCGTCAAGGCTGGACCCAACGTCGTGACCCGAATCCGCACTCCGGAGCGCGACGGCTACAGCGCAATTCAGCTGGCATACGGCGAAATCAGCCCGCGTAAGGTGAACAAGCCCCTCACCGGGCAGTACAACGCCGCGGGTGTGAACCCGCGTCGGCACCTCGCCGAGCTGCGCATCGACGATGAAGCCGCCGCCGAATTCGAGGTCGGTCAGGAGCTCACCGCCGAGATCTTCTCCGACGGCAGCTACGTCGACGTGACGGGCACGTCCAAGGGCAAGGGCTTTGCGGGCACCATGAAGCGCCACGGCTTCCGCGGCCAGGGCGCCAGCCACGGTGCGCAGGCCGTGCACCGCCGTCCCGGTTCGATCGGTGGCTGCGCCACCCCGGGCCGTGTCTTCAAGGGCACCCGGATGTCGGGCCGCATGGGCAACGACCGCGTCACCACGCAGAACCTGTTGGTGCACAAGGTGGATGCCGAGAACGGCGTATTGCTGATCAAGGGCGCCATCCCCGGTCGCACCGGTGGCCTGGTGATGGTCCGGAGCGCGATCAAGCGAGGCGAAAAGTAATGACGGAACCCAAAGATCTTCTGACAATCTCAGTCCACACCCCGGCGGGCAAGACGAACGGCTCCGTGGAGCTGCCCGCCGAACTGTTCGACGTCGAGCCGAACATCGCGCTGATGCATCAGGTGGTGACGGCGCAGCTGGCCGCGGCCCGCCAGGGCACGCACTCCACCAAGACCCGCGGCGAGGTCCGCGGCGGTGGCCGGAAACCATACCGGCAGAAGGGAACCGGCCGGGCCCGTCAGGGTTCGACGCGGGCGCCGCAGTTCACCGGCGGCGGCACCGTGCACGGACCCAAGCCGCGCGACTACAGCGAGCGAACCCCCAAGAAGATGATCCGTGCCGCTCTGCTCGGTGCCTTGTCCGACCGTGCGCGCAACGGCTGCATCCACGCGGTAACCGAGCTTGTCGAGGGCCAGGCGCCATCGACTAAGAGCGCCAAGGCATTCCTGGGCACCCTCGTCGAGGGCAAGCAGGTATTGGTCGTGATCGGTCGCAGCGATGAAACCGGCGCCAAGAGCGTGCGAAACCTGCCGGGCGTGCACGTGCTGGCCCCGGATCAGCTCAACACCTACGACGTGCTCCACGCCGACGATGTGGTGTTCACCGTGGAGGCGCTGGATTCCTACATCAGCGCGGCGAGCCAGCGCTCGCAAGCCAACACCGAGGAGGTATCGGCGTAGATGGCGACCGTGACCGATCCGCGCGACATCATCCTGTCGCCGGTGATCTCCGAGAAGTCCTACGGGTTGATCGAGGACAACGTCTACACGTTCATCGTTCACCCCGACTCGAACAAGACCCAGATCAAGATCGCCGTCGAGAAGATCTTCAAGGTCAAGGTCTCGTCCGTGAACACCGCCAACCGCCAGGGCAAGCGGAAGCGCTCACGCGCCGGCTACGGCACGCGCAAGAGCACCAAGCGCGCCATTGTCACGCTTGCCGAGGGCAGCAAGCCGATCGACCTGTTCGGAACCCCGTCCTAGCGAGAGAAGCTGAGAGACAAGAGTTATGGGAATTCGCAAGTACAAGCCGACGACCCCCGGTCGCCGCGGTGCCAGCGTCTCCGACTTCGCCGAGATCACTCGCTCGGAGCCGGAGAAGTCTCTGGTGCGTCCGCTGCACGGTAAGGGCGGCCGTAACGCGCACGGTCGAATCACCACCCGGCACAAGGGGGGTGGCCACAAGCGCGCGTACCGGGTGATCGACTTCCGTCGCCACGACAAGGATGGCGTCGACGCCAAGGTCGCCCACATCGAGTACGACCCGAACCGCACTGCCAACATCGCGCTGTTGCACTACCTCGACGGCGAGAAGCGCTACATCATCGCCCCCGAGGGACTGCGGCAGGGGCATGTGGTCGAGTCCGGCCCCAACGCCGACATCAAGCCCGGCAACAACCTGCCGCTGCGTAACATCCCCGCCGGTACGGTCATCCACGCCGTCGAGTTGCGCCCCGGTGGCGGCGCCAAACTGGCCAGGTCCGCCGGTGCGGGCATTCAGCTGCTCGGTAAGGAAGGCACCTACGCCTCGCTGCGCATGCCGTCCGGTGAGATTCGTCGCGTCGACGTGCGGTGCCGCGCGACCGTCGGCGAGGTCGGCAACGCCGAGCAGGCCAACATCAACTGGGGCAAGGCCGGCCGCATGCGGTGGAAGGGCAAGCGTCCCACCGTCCGTGGTGTCGTGATGAACCCGGTCGACCACCCGCACGGCGGTGGTGAGGGCAAGACCTCCGGTGGTCGCCACCCGGTGAGCCCGTGGGGCAAGCCCGAGGGCCGTACCCGCAAGCCCAACAAGCCAAGCGACAAGCTCATCGTTCGACGCCGGCGCACCGGCAAGAAGCACCGGTAGGAGTTAGCTGATGCCACGCAGCCTGAAGAAAGGCCCGTTCGTCGACGACCATCTCCTCAAGAAGGTCGACGCACAGAACGAGAAGAACACCAAGCAGGTCATCAAGACCTGGTCGCGCCGGTCGACCATCATCCCCGACTTCATCGGGCACACGTTCGCGGTCCACGACGGCCGCAAGCATGTGCCGGTGTTCGTCACCGAGGCGATGGTCGGACACAAGCTGGGCGAGTTCGCACCCACCCGCACATTCAAGGGTCATATCAAGGATGACCGGAAGGCGAAGCGGCGATGAGCGCTGTTGAGACCGAATATCCGAGCGCGACGGCGAAGGCCCGCTTCGTCCGCGTGTCGGCGACCAAGGCGCGCCGGGTCATCGACCTGGTGCGCGGCAAGCCCGTGTCCGAGGCGCTGGACATCCTGCGCTGGGCGCCGCAGGCGGCCAGCGAGCCGGTCGCCAAGGTGATCGCCAGCGCCGCCGCCAATGCGCAGAACAACGAGGGCCTCGATCCGTCGACGTTGGTGGTCGCCACCGTCTACGCCGACGAGGGCCCGACGGCCAAGCGCATCCGGCCGCGCGCGCAGGGACGGGCGTTCCGAATTCGCAAGCGCACCAGCCACATCACGGTGATCGTCGAGAGCAGGGCGAGCCGCGAGGAACGCGGTGGACGCGCTTCAGCCAGCAGCTCGCGTGCACGCCGCGCCCAGGGCAGCAAGGCCAAGAGCGCTGAAGCGGCCACGAAGGCTCCCGCCACCAAGGCGGCCGCTGAGCAGGCTCCGGCGAAGAAGGCTTCCGGAGCCGCGAAGGCGGCGACATCCGGCACCGCCAAGAAGACGGCTGCGGCGAAGGCCGAAAAGACTGAAGAAGCTTCAGCAGGAGCGAAGGAGGGCTCGGAGTAGTGGGCCAGAAAATCAATCCCCACGGCTTCCGCCTCGGTATCACGACCGACTGGAAGTCCCGGTGGTATGCCGACAAGCAGTACAAGGACTATGTCAAGGAAGACGTTGCGATCCGTCGGCTGCTGGCCACCGGTCTCGAGCGTGCAGGCATCGCCGACGTCGAGATCGAGCGCACCCGTGACCGTGTCCGCGTCGACATCCACACCGCACGTCCGGGCATCGTCATCGGCCGCCGCGGAACCGAGGCCGACCGCATCCGCGCCGACCTGGAGAAGCTGACCGGCAAGCAGGTTCAGCTCAACATCCTCGAGGTGAAAAACCCTGAGTCGCAGGCGCAATTGGTCGCCCAGGGTGTCGCCGAGCAGTTGAGCAACCGTGTGGCGTTCCGCCGTGCGATGCGCAAGGCCATCCAGTCGGCGATGCGTCAACCGAACGTTAAGGGCATCCGGGTGCAGTGCTCGGGTCGTCTGGGCGGCGCGGAAATGAGCCGCTCGGAGTTCTACCGCGAGGGCCGCGTGCCGTTGCACACGCTGCGCGCCGACATCGACTACGGCCTGTACGAGGCCAAGACGACCTTCGGCCGCATCGGCGTGAAGGTCTGGATTTACAAGGGCGACATCGTCGGCGGCAAGCGCGAGCTGGCCGCCGCCGTCCCGGCCGGCGCCGATCGTCCGCGCCGCGAGCGTCCGTCGGGCACCCGTCCGCGCCGCAGCGGCGCCTCGGGCACCACGGCGACGAGCACCGACGCTGGTCGCGCTGCCTCCGGCAGTGATGCCGGTCCGGCGCAGACCGGCACTGAAGAAGCCCCTGCCGTCGCCGAGGCCGCTTCCGGCACGGAAGCCGCCGCAGGCGCCGCCGCCGAGACGCCGACTGAGAACACGGAGAGCTGAATCATGTTGATTCCCCGTCGAGTCAAGCACCGGAAGCAACACCACCCGAAGCAGCGCGGCATCGCCAGCGGTGGCACGTCGGTGAGCTTCGGTGACTACGGCATTCAGGCACTGGAGCACGCTTACATCACCAACCGGCAGATCGAGTCCGCTCGTATCGCCATCAACCGGCACATCAAGCGTGGCGGCAAGGTGTGGATCAACATCTTCCCGGACCGTCCGCTGACCAAGAAGCCCGCCGAGACCCGCATGGGCTCCGGTAAGGGCTCGCCGGAGTGGTGGGTGGCCAACGTCAAGCCGGGCCGTGTGCTGTTCGAGCTGAGCTACCCCGATGAGGGGATCGCCAGAGCGGCACTGACCCGTGCGATCCACAAGTTGCCGATCAAGGCACGCATCGTGACCCGAGAGGAGCAGTTCTGATGGCAGTGGGAGTTACGCCGGGCGAACTGCGCGAGCTCACCGACGACGAGCTGACCGACAAGCTGCGCGAGTCGAAGGAAGAGCTGTTCAACCTGCGCTTCCAGATGGCGACCGGTCAGCTGGCGAACAACCGCCGGCTGCGCACCGTCCGCCAGGAGATTGCGCGCGTTTACACCATCCTGCGCGAACGTGAGCTGGGCCTGGCTTCCGGGCCGGCGGGTGAGGAATCGTAATGGCAGACAAGGCAACTGCGAAGAAGGGCCCGGCACATACGCCGCGCACCGAGAAGCCCCGCGGCCGTCGTAAGACCCGCATCGGCTACGTGGTGAGCGACAAGATGCAGAAGACCATCGTGGTCGAGCTCGAGGACCGGGTGAAGCACCCGCTGTACGGCAAGATCATCCGCACCACCACCAAGGTGAAGGCGCACGACGAAAACGGCATCGCAGGCATCGGTGACCGGGTGTCCCTGATGGAGACGCGTCCGTTGTCGGCGACCAAGCGTTGGCGGCTCGTCGAGATCCTCGAAAAGGCCAAGTAGCGCTATCCGTTCAGCAACCCCGATTCGTGGTATCACGATCGGTGTTGATGTGCCACGGGTCCTGATTTCCGCCGAAGTAGCGGTCGACGCTTTCATCGCATTCATGCGTCTTGGTCGGTGACGGGACCCAATATCCGCTCAGCGGCCAGTTCAGCGGGGTCGCTGAGGATCTGGACGTGGCCGGCGCCCCACACAGGGGCTTTGTCGTCGAATACACACAGCCCTCCGACAACGCGGGTTATCCGCGCCTGGAATGGCTTTTAGCAGTCGTTGTTCTTGGCCTCGCGCCACGTCCGCTCGAACGGCAACCGCCACGCGTTGGGTGCGATCAGTTGATGGATTGCGTTCGGTCCCCAGGTGCCCTGCGGGTACGGCTTGGCCGGCGGCGGATCGTTCAACAGCGCTTCGGACCGCTCCCACAGCGACTCGATGCCCTCTGCGGTGGTGAACAGCGTGTGGTCACCGCGCATCGCGTCGAGGATCAACCGCTCGTACGCCTCAAGCACCTGGTTCACGGTGTCGATCTCCTGCGTCGAGAACTGCATCGACAGCTTGTCCAGCTTCATGCCAGGGCCCGGCCGCTTGCCGTAGAACGACAGCGACACCTTGGAGTTGTCGGCCAGGTCGAAGGTCAAGTGATCGGGTCCCTGTGAGCCCACGCCTGAGCCGGCCGGAAACATCGATCGGGGTGCCTCCTTGAAGGCGATCGAGATGATCCGCATGCCTTCGGCCATCCGTTTTCCGGTACGCAGGTAGACCGGCACACCGGCCCAGCGCCAGTTGTCGATGCCGACCTTGAGTGCGATGAAGGTTTCGGTGTCGGAATCCCTTGCCACACCGTCGAGTTCGCGATATCCGACGAATTGTCCGCGGACGACGTCAGAACAGTTCACCGGCAACATCGACCGGAACACTTTGTTCTTCTCTTCGCTGATCGCGCGCGGTTCCAGCGCCGTCGGCGGCTCCATCACCACGAATGCCATCACCTGAAACAGGTGGGTGACCACCATGTCCTTGTAGGCGCCGGTGCTCTCGTAGAAGTTGGCGCGCTCGTCGAGCCCGAGCGTCTCGGGAATGTCGATCTGGATGTGGTCGATGAAGTTGCGGTTCCAGATCGGTTCGAACAGCCCGTTGGCGAAGCGGAACGCCAGAATGTTCTGGGCGGCCTCCTTGCCGAGGAAGTGGTCGATGCGGAAGATCTGCTCCTCGGCGAACGTCTGATGCACGAAGTCGTTGAGTTCGACGGCGCTGGCCAGGTCGGTGCCGAACGGTTTCTCCATCACGACGCGGGAGCGGTCGACCAGGTCGGCCTCGCGCAGTGTGGTGATCACGGCGCGGGCGGCCTTGGGCGGGACCGACAGATAGTGCAGCCGCCGCACGTCGGGCCCCAGTTTGTCCTCGGCCTCAGCAACGGCCGCGGCCAACGCCTCGGGCCCCGCGCCCTGCGGCACGTAGGTGACCGTTTCGGCGAAGCGGCTCCACTGTTCGCTGGTCAGCTTGTGGGTGCCGAAGTCCTCGATAGCCGACTTGGCGATCTCAAGGAACTCATCGCGCGACATGTCCTCGAGCGAGGTCGCGACGATCTCGATGTTCGGCGCGAGCTCGGACTGGTCGAGGTAGGCCAGGCCGGGGATCAGTTTCCTGCGCGCCAGATCTCCGGTCGCCCCGAACAGCACCACCACGTGCGGATCGACCGCGTAGTCGTCTTGGCGGTGTGGGCGCGCGCCCGGCGCCGGATACGAAATCGTCTGCACCTTGGTTTTTCCTGGCCTAGTTGTCCCCACCTTCGGCATCTTGTCACTGCCGGATTCGTTGTGCACGGCCTTGCCGCCCTCCGCCATCGCGCCGTCACGGGTGAGACAATTCGGCGTTACCCGAAATTCGAACGAGCTAACCGTGGCGGGGTCCATGCAGACCTTGCAGCACAGCGGGTTTCGCATCGCGCCGCGTTGAGCTGGCCGTTGGTGAAGTCGGGTAGGAGGGTCGAACGCCGGACACAACTTGATGTCACCGTCGTCAATTGGCGGCAAATGGATGTGCCTCCGGTGTAATCTCCGGGCGGTTGGGACCACGACGGGACGAGGGTGGCCATGTCAACCGAATTCAACGGCAAGATCGAGCTGGACATCCGCGATTCCGAGCCCGACTGGGGCCCCTACGCCGCACCGACCGCGCCCGCCGGCTCGCCGAACATCCTTTATCTCGTCTGGGACGACACCGGCATCGCCACCTGGGATTGCTTCGGCGGGCTGGTGGAGATGCCGACGATGAGCCGCATCGCCGAGCGCGGTGTGCGGCTCTCGCAATTCCACACGACGGCGCTGTGTTCGCCGACGCGCGCCTCGCTGTTGACCGGGCGCAACGCCACCACTGTGGGCATGGCGACCATCGAGGAGTTCACTGACGGCTTCCCCAACTGCAACGGCCGCATCCCGGCCGACACCGCGCTGTTGTCGGAGGTGCTCAGCGAGCGCGGGTACAACACCTATTGCGTCGGGAAGTGGCATCTGACGCCGCTCGAAGAATCGAATCTCGCTGCCACCCGGCGTCATTGGCCGCTGTCGCGCGGCTTCGAGAGGTTCTACGGCTTCATGGGCGGCGAAACCGACCAGTGGTATCCCGACCTGGTGTACGACAATCATCAGGTTGCCCCGCCGGCCACACCGGAAGAGGGTTATCACCTGTCGAAAGACATCGCCGACAAGACAATTGAGTTCGTCCGCGACTCGAAGGTGATCGCGCCCGACAAGCCGTGGTTCTCCTATGTCTGCCCGGGGGCCGGCCATGCCCCGCACCACGTGTTCAAGGAATGGGCCGACCGCTACGCCGGGAAGTTCGACATGGGCTACGAGCGCTACCGCGAGATCGTGCTGGAGAATCAGAAGAAGCTCGGCATCGTCCCGCCGGACACCGAATTGTCGCCCGTCAACCCGTATCTCGATGTCAAGGGTCCCAACGGGGAGCCGTGGCCGCCGCAGGACACCGTGCGGCCGTGGGAGTCGCTGACCGACGAAGAGAAGCGGCTCTTCAGCAGGATGGCCGAAGTGTTCGCCGGCTTCCTGTCCTACACCGACGACCAAATCGGCCGCATTCTCGACTATCTCGAGGAGTCCGGGCAACTGGACAACACGATCATCGTGGTGATCTCCGACAACGGCGCCAGCGGTGAAGGCGGCCCGAACGGATCCGTCAACGAGGTCAAGTTCTTCAACGGCTACATCGACACCGTCGAAGAAAGCCTGCGCTACCTCGACCACCTCGGCGGACCCGAGACCTACCCGCACTATGCGATCGGCTGGGCGATGGCGTTCAATACGCCGTACAAGCTCTACAAGCGTTACGCCTCCCACGAAGGAGGTATCGCCGACACCGCAATCATCAGCTGGCCCAACGGAATCAACGCGCACGGCGAAGTCCGCGACAACTACATCAACGTCTGTGACATCACCCCCACGGTCTACGACTTGCTTGGCATCGCACCGCCGGCTGAGGTCGCTGGAATCGCACAGAAGCCGCTCGACGGCGTGAGTTTCAAAGCGGCGCTGGCCGATCCGTCCGCCGAGACGGGTAAGGCCACGCAGTTCTACGCGATGCTGGGAACCCGCGGCATCTGGCACAAGGGCTGGTTCGCCAATACCGTGCACGCCGCGACGCCGGCGGGCTGGTCACATTTCGACAAGGACCGCTGGGAGCTGTATCACATCGAGAACGACCGCAGCCAATGTCACGATCTCGCCGCCGAGCATCCGGACAAGCTCGAGGAGATGACGAAGCTGTGGTTCGACGAGGCGGCCAAGTACAACGGTCTGCCGCTGGCTGATCTCAACATTCTCGAGACCATGACGCGCTACCGCCCTTACCTGGCTGGTGAGCGAAAGAGCTTCACGTATTACCCGGGCACAGCGGAGGTCGGCATGGGCGCCGCCGCGGAACCGCGGGGTCAGTCGCTGTCTCTGCTTGCCGAGGTCACCGTCGAAACGACGGGTGCCGAGGGGGTGCTGTTCAAACAGGGCGGCGGGCACGGCGGGCATGTGCTGTTCATCCAGGACGGGCGATTGCACTACGTCTACAACTTCATGGGCGAGCAGGAGCAGATGGTGTCGTCGCCCGGGCCGGTGCCGTTGGGCAGGCACATCTTCGGCGCCGCCTACTGCCGCACCGGAACCGTCGAGAACAGCCACACGCCGCTGGGTGAGGTCACGCTCTACATCGACGGGGACGCCGTGGCGTCGCTGGCGGATGTAAAGGCGCATCCGGGCACCTTCGGGCTGGCCGGTGCGACGATCAGCGTCGGACGCAACACAGGCTCGGCGGTGTCGAGTTCGTTCAAGGCTCCTTATGCGTTCACCGGCGGCACCATCGCGCAGGTCGACGTCGACCTCTCGGGCGCGCCCTATGTCGACGTCGAGAAAGAACTCGCGATGGCGTTTGCAAAAGACTGATGATGGAGTGGTGAGGCGGATCGGTTGGACGGCGGCGGCCGTGCTGGTGCTGCTGACACCCCTGCCCGCGGGCTGTGTCCGCACCGACGAGGGTGTGGCGATCCGCGACGAGGATGCTGCGACTGTCGCACGTCCGCAGCCGCCCCAATCGGCAGATGATGCTGGTCCTGCGGCGCCCGGCGTGGTCGCTACCACACGGGCCCCGGTCCCGGCGGATGCTGTCATGTGCGCTCCGCCGACCATGGCCGTCCCTCGAATCACCCTGCAGTCGGCCGACCCGAAGGCGCCCGAAATCACGGTCGCGTTGCCCGACGGCTGGATTGGCAAATCACCGGGCAACAGCGATCTGCGCATCGAAGGTCCAACCGCGATGTCGGCAACCATCACCGTCGCCCAGACCACGCTGGAGCCCGCCGAGGCGTTCACCGAGTACGCGGACAAGGTGATGGCGACGTCGACGGTGAGCAGCGTCAGTGTGCTGCCCGCCGAACTGTGTGCCTACAGCGGTCAGAAACTGATGGGCGCGTGGTCGGACACACCGCAGCAATCCGTCGAATTCCTCGACCGCATTGCCCACATCTGGACCAACTCCAACAACTACCTGGCCGCCATCCACGTGCAGGCACCTGCGGGCACCGTCGGCTTCGACGCCGCCGCGGCGGTGCTGACCGGGCAGGTCGCCGTCGACATACCGTGAAACGCATGCTCACCGAGCTCGTCGAGGTGCCGGGCGGCTCCTTCCGCATGGGGTCGACGAGCTTCTATCCCGAAGAGGCGCCGATACACACGGTGACGGTGCGGTCGTTTGCGATCGAGCGGCATCCCGTCACCAACGCGCAGTTCGCCGAATTCGTCGACCAGACCGGCTACCTCACCGTGGCCGAGCGGGACATCGACCCGGTGCTGTACCCGGGCGCGGATCCGGCGGACCTGGTGCCCGGCGCGCTGGTGTTCCGGCCGACACGCGGTCCGGTGAACCTGAGGGACTGGCGACAGTGGTGGGAATGGAAACCCGGGGCCAGCTGGCGGCATCCGTTCGGCCCGGACAGCGGCGACCCCAGCTTCGAGGACCGAGCGGATCACCCGGTGGTGCAGGTGGCCTATCCGGACGCGGCCGCCTACGCCCGCTGGGCGGGACGCAGGCTGCCCAGCGAAGCCGAATGGGAGTACGCAGCCCGCGCAGGCAGCACCGACATCTACGCCTGGGGCGATGACCCGATGCCCGACGGTCGGCTGATGGCCAATACCTGGCAGGGGCGTTTTCCGTACCAGAATGACGGCGCAGCGGGCTGGGTCGGCACGTCGCCGGTCGGGACGTTCCCGCCGAACGGGTTCGGCCTTGTCGACATGATCGGCAACGTGTGGGAGTGGACGACGACCCAGTTCACCGGCCACCACCGGCTCGACGCCTCAGGGGGATGCTGCCCCTCGGCTGAGCCCGACCCGTCGATCAATCAGGTGCTCAAAGGGGGTTCACACCTGTGCGCGCCGGAGTACTGCCACCGGTACCGCCCAGCTGCGCGTTCACCGCAGTCCCAAGACAGCGCGACCACCCATATCGGGTTTCGGTGCGTGGCTGATGTCCCTGCGGTGACAATGTCAGTCTGAGAGCGACGCCGTGGATATATGGGCGATGGCGGCGCTCTCAGCGCGACATTGTGTCCGCACAATCGGGCTCCGACCGGCGCGGATTTGGCTGTTCGCTGGTCCTCCCATAGAATCAACGGGTTGCCTTGGGCAGACCTCGGCCAATCGCTTGCGATAGGCCCCGCGTGCCTATCGGTGACAGCAAGACCGCGCACGTCAGGGTCGGTAATCCTGCGTGCACACATATAACCAGGTCGAGGAGATCGAGTGATTCAGCAGGAATCGCGGCTGAAGGTTGCCGACAACACGGGCGCCAAGGAGATCTTGTGCATCCGTGTGCTCGGCGGATCGTCGCGGCGCTATGCCGGCATCGGTGACATCATCGTCGCCACGGTCAAGGACGCCATTCCCGGCGGCAATATCAAGCGCGGTGAGGTGGTCAAGGCCGTCATCGTCCGCACCGTCAAAGAGCGCCGCCGCGCCGACGGCAGCTACATCAAGTTCGATGAGAACGCGGCGGTGATCATCAAGGCCGACAACGATCCTCGCGGTACCCGCATCTTCGGCCCGGTCGGCCGCGAACTGCGCGAGAAGCGCTTCATGAAGATCGTCTCGCTCGCTCCGGAGGTGTTGTAGATGAAGGTCCACAAGGGCGACACCGTGCTGGTCATCTCCGGCAAGGACAAGGGTGCCAAAGGCAAAGTGCTGCAGGCTTTTCCGACCCGTAACAAGGTGCTGGTCGAGGGCGTCAACCGCATCAAGAAGCACACCGCGGTCTCGCGCAATGAGCGCGGCGCGCAGTCGGGCGGCATCGTCACCCAGGAGGCGCCGATCCACGTGTCCAACGTGATGGTGGTCGACTCCGACGGCAAGCCGACCCGCATCTCCTACCGCAAAGACGAAGAGACCGGCAAGAAGGTCCGCATCGCCAAGACCAACGGCAAGGACATCTGAGAATGACTACCACTGAAAGCGCGGTGAAAACTCCGCCTCGTTTGAAGCAGCGCTACCGCGAGGAGATCCGCGAAGCTCTGCAGAAGGAATTCGGCTACGGCAACGTCATGCAGATCCCCGGCGTGGTCAAGGTCGTGGTGAACATGGGCGTCGGCGACGCCGCCCGCGACGCCAAGCTGATCAACGGCGCGGTCAACGACCTAGCGCTGATCACCGGCCAGAAGCCCGAGGTTCGTCGGGCCCGCAAGTCCATCGCGCAGTTCAAGCTGCGCGAGGGCATGCCGATCGGTGCGCGCGTCACGCTGCGCGGCGACCGCATGTGGGAGTTCCTCGACCGGCTGATCTCGATCGCGCTACCGCGTATCCGCGACTTCCGCGGCCTGTCGCCCAGGCAGTTCGACGGCACCGGCAACTACACCTTCGGGCTGACCGAGCAGTCGGTGTTCCACGAGATCGACGTGGACTCCATCGACCGGCCTCGAGGCATGGACATCACCGTCGTCACCTCGGCGACGAACGACGACGAAGGACGAGCGCTGTTGCGGGCGCTGGGCTTTCCGTTCAAGGAGAACTGAGCAGATGGCAAAGAAGGCACTGGTCAACAAGGCCAACAAGAAGCCTAAGTTCAAGGTGCGGGCCTACACCCGTTGCCAGCGGTGCGGCCGCCCGCACGCGGTGTTCCGCAAGTTCGGGCTCTGCCGCATCTGCCTGCGCGAAATGGCGCACGCCGGCGAACTGCCGGGTGTGCAGAAGTCCAGCTGGTAACAGCAGAACAGACCACGAAAACATCGGAAAAGGTTGCGGCAGGCCCCGATACGGGAACCGCCGCGAGGAAGGTGAACCGGCTGTCATGACTATGACGGATCCGATCGCAGACTTCTTGACACGTCTGCGCAACGCCAATTCGGCGTACCACGACGAGGTGACGCTCCCGCACTCGAAGCTCAAGGCGAACATCGCCGAGATCCTCAAGAACGAGGGTTACATCTCCGATTACCGCACTGAGGATGCTCGCGTGGGTAAGTCGCTGATCGTCGAGCTGAAGTACGGCCCCAGCCGCGAACGCAGCATCGCGGGCCTGCGCCGGGTGTCCAAGCCCGGTCTGCGGGTGTACGCGAAATCCACCAACCTGCCGCGAGTTCTCGGCGGCCTCGGCGTGGCGATCATCTCCACGTCGTCGGGTCTGCTCACCGACCGTCAGGCGGCACGACAAGGCGTGGGCGGCGAAGTCCTCGCGTACGTGTGGTGAGGGGGAAGAACTAGCTATGTCCCGCATTGGTAAGCAGCCGGTTCCGGTACCCGCCGGAGTCGACGTGACGATCGACGGCCAGAACGTCTCGGTCAAGGGGCCCAAGGGCACCCTCGAGCTCGCGGTCGCCGAGCCGATCAAGGTGGCCCGCGATGACGACGGCGCCATCGTGGTGACGCGGCCCGACGACGAGCGGCGCAACCGCTCGCTGCACGGACTCTCGCGCACCCTGGTGGCCAACTTGGTCACCGGCGTCACCGACGGTTACACCATCAAGATGGAGATCTTCGGCGTCGGCTACCGCGTGGTGGCCAAGGGCAGCAACCTCGAGTTCGCCCTCGGCTACAGCCACCCGGTGCAGATCACCGCGCCCGAGGGCGTGACGTTCGCGGTGGAGACGCCGACGAAGTTCTCGATCTCCGGTATCGACAAGCAGAAGGTCGGCCAGGTCGCGGCCAACATCCGCCGCCTGCGGAAGAGCGATCCCTACAAGGGCAAGGGTATCCGCTACGAGGGTGAGCAGATCCGCCGCAAGGTCGGAAAGACAGGTAAGTAGCAATGGCTCAGGCTCAGAAGGCAAAAGACGCTTCGAAGAGCGCCGGCAAGAGTGTCGCGGAGGTCCGGCGGACCTCGCGGCTGCGCAGGCACGCCCGGTTGCGGAAGAAGATCGAGGGGACGGCCGAACGGCCGCGCCTGGTCGTCAACCGCTCGTCTCGGCACATCCACGTGCAGTTGGTCAACGACCTCAACGGCACCACGCTGGCCGCGGCGTCGTCCATCGAGGCCGACGTGCGCGGGGTGGAGGGCGACAAGAAGGCCCACAGCAAGCGGGTCGGTCAGCTGATCGCCGAGCGCGCCAAGGCCGCAGGCATCGAGAACGTCGTATTCGACCGGGGTGGCTACACCTACGGCGGACGGCTCGCGGCGCTGGCCGATGCGGCACGCGAAGGTGGGCTGAAGTTCTAATGACGAAAACAATTGGAAGGATTGCGTAATGGCCGAGCAGGCGACAGGCGCCGGGCCGGCGACTTCAGATAACCGGCCACCGCGCGGCGATCGCGAGGGTCGTGGCCGACGCGACGATCGTGGTGGTCGGCGCGACCGCGACGGCGGCGACAAGAGCAACTATCTGGAGCGCGTCGTCGCGATCAACCGCGTCTCCAAGGTGGTCAAGGGTGGTCGACGCTTCAGCTTCACCGCGCTGGTCATCGTCGGCGACGGCAACGGCATGGTCGGTGTCGGCTACGGCAAGGCCAAGGAAGTTCCCGCCGCGATCGCCAAGGGCGTCGAGGAGGCACGCAAGGGTTTCTTCCGCGTTCCGCTGATCGGCGGCACCATCACGCATCCGGTGCAGGGTGAGGCGGCCGCGGGCGTGGTCATGCTGCGCCCGGCCAGCCCCGGTACCGGTGTGATCGCCGGTGGCGCCGCCCGCGCGGTGCTGGAATGCGCTGGCGTGCACGACATCCTGGCCAAGTCGCTGGGTAGCGACAACGCGATCAACGTGGTGCATGCCACCGTTGCCGCGCTGAAGCTGCTGCAGCGTCCCGAAGAGGTAGCGGCCCGGCGCGGCCTGCCGATCGAAGACGTGGCGCCCGCCGGCATGCTCAAGGCGCGCCGTGAGGCCGACGCGCTGGCCGCGAGCGCCGCACGTGAAGGAACGGCATAGCCATGGCAGAGCTGAAGATCACCCAGGTTCGCAGCACCATCGGTGCCCGGTGGCGGCAGAGGGAAAGCCTGCGGTCGCTGGGTCTGCGCAAGATCCGTCAGTCGGTCGTGCGTGAGGACAACGCGCAGACGCGCGGGCTCATCAAGACCGTGCATCACCTCGTAGAGGTGGAAGAGGTGGAGTCCAAATAATGATCAAACTTCATGATCTCAAGCCCGCGCCGGGATCGAAGACCGCGAAAACCCGGGTGGGTCGCGGCGAAGGCTCCAAGGGCAAGACCGCCGGTCGCGGTACGAAGGGTACGAAGGCCCGCAAGAACGTCCCGGTGATGTTCGAGGGCGGTCAGATGCCGATTCACATGCGGCTGCCTAAGCTGAAGGGTTTCCGTAACCGGTTCCGCACCGAGTACGAAGTTGTCAACGTCGGCGACCTGAACAAGCTGTTCCCCAAGGGCGGCGACGTCGGCGTCGACGAACTCGTCGCCGCCGGCGCGGTCCGCAAGAACTCTCTGGTGAAGGTGCTCGGCGATGGCAAGCTGACCGTGAAGGTCAACGTCACCGCGAACAAGTTCAGCGCCAGCGCGAAGGAAAAGATCGCATCCGCGGGCGGATCATGGACCGAAGCGGCAGGCGGTTCCGCGACAGAGCTCTGACGTCCAAGCCGATAAGCCCCCGATTCATTCGGGGGCTTTCGCCTTTCAGCGCAATTGCGGAATCACCTCGGCGGCAAGGCGTTCCATCTGCTCGCGGTCTTCGGCGACGTTCGCACCGACCGGATTCAACAGCACCATCTTGGCGCCCGCGTCGATCACCTCTTGTAGCCCTTGAGCCACGTCGTCGGGTGTCCCTGACACCGGCACGTCCTCGATGCCCGGCATGTTGTCGTAGATCCGGTGCAGCCCCTCGACGACGCGTCCGCGGGCGCGGGCGGCATCGTCGTCGACCATCAGATACACCCGCTTGCCGATGGTGAATTGCCTTGGGTCCTTGCCCTGTTCGTCGAGTTCACGACGCACGGTCTTGGCCGCCTCGACGAAGGTCGAGGTGGTCGACGAGCCAGCACCCAGGAAGGCGTCGCCGATCCGGACGGCACGCGCGAGCGCCTTGGGGGCGGTGCCGCCCACCCACAGCGGCGGGTGCGGCCGCTGTACGGGCTTGGGCTGGATCGTCAGCCCGTCGACGTCGCGGAACCGCCCGTGAAACGTCACGGTCGCCTCGTCGGACCACGCCGCCTTCATCAGGTCGATGCCCTCGGTGAAATAGCTGACGAACGATTCCGGTGCCACGCCGAAGGCTCTGAACGGTCTGCGTTTGCCGCCGTGGCCGACACCGACGTCCAGCCGGCCGTGGCTGAGGCGGTCGACGGCGGTGATTGCCGCCGCGAGTTGCAGCGGGTCGTGCAGCGTCGTGATCAACACCGCGACGCCCAGCCGCAGCCGGCTGGTGCAGGCCGCCGCGTAGGCGAGTAGTTGCAGCGGCGCAATCCCGGGTGACTTGCCGACGACCTGCTCCAGCGTCCAGCCACCGTCGAAGCCGAGCTTCTCGGCGCGCGCTAGATAAGCCTGCACGCCGGCGTCGTCGAACCGGTCATAGTCCAGTTGGGGGATCGAGATGGAGAACCGCACCCAACCACCCTAGGCCGCGGCGATCTCGGCGGAGCCCGCGTCGGTAGGCTCGGGCCATGTTCAGCTTTTTGCCCAGCCTTCCCGGCGCCGATGACCTGCGGCAGCTTGCCCGCAAAGTGGACACCGCCCGCCACCACGGCATACCCGACGGCTGCGTGCTCGAGCTGGACCTGTTGACGGCCCCGCCGGAGACCAGTGGGTTCGACCCGATGGCGATCATCACCGGCGGAAAGCCGATGGTCCTGCGCGAGGCAGTCGCCGCGATCCACCGTGCCGCCGAGGACAAGCGTGTGGCGGGCTTGGTCGCACGGGTGCAGCTGCCCGCTGCGGCCGCCGGTCCGGTCCAGGAACTGCGCGATGCGATTTCGGCCTTCAGCGACGTCAAGCCGTCGCTGGCGTGGGCCGAGACCTACCCCGGCACGCTGGCGTACTACCTGGCGTCGGCGTTCCGTGAGGTGTGGATGCAATCGTCGGGAACAGTCAACCTCGTCGGTTTCGCGACCAACGCGCTCTTCCTCCGTACTGCGCTCGACAAAGCGGGCATTGAACCTCAATTCATCACCGTCGGCGAATACAAGTCTGCCACAAACCGTTTCACCGAGGACCGCTATACCGACGCCCACCGTGAGGCGGACAGCCGAGTGCTGCAAAGTCTGCACGACGAGGTTTGGCGAGCGGTCGCGCAAGCTCGCCACGTCGACACGGCCACCCTCGACGACTTGGCGAACAAGGCGCCTCTGCTGCGCGATGACGCCGTCACGGCCCGGCTGATCGATCGAATCGGCTTCCGCGACGAGGCATATGCGCGCATCAACGAACTCGTAGGAGCGCCGAACTTTTCGGCAAGTAGGGGCGACGCCGACAATGATCCCGATGCTGCGCCGCGGCTGTACCTGTCGCGGTATGCGAAGGCAGCTGCTGGCCGCCCCGGCTCGCAAGTGCCGCCGATCCCGGGTCGAAAGGCGAAACCGACGATCGCTGTCGTCACGCTGCACGGCCCGATCGTCAATGGGCGGGGCGGTCCCGGCGTGTTGCCGTTGGGCAACTCCAGCGCGGGCGGAGACACCATCGCGGCCGCGCTGCGCGAGGCGGCAGCCGATGATTCGGTGTCGGCGATCGTGTTGCGGGTGGACAGCCCCGGTGGATCGGTCACTGCATCGGAAACTATTTGGCGAGAAGTGAATCGGATCGGGGACAGCAAGACGCCGATCGTCGTCTCGATGGGTGCGGTGGCGGCGTCGGGTGGCTACTACGTGTCGACGGGCGCCGACGCGATCGTCGCTAACGCGGGCACCATCACCGGCTCCATCGGAGTACTGGCCGGCAAGATAGTGGCCCGCGAACTCAAAGACAGGCTGGGTGTGGGATCGGATTCGGTGCGCACCAACGACAATGCCGACGCGTGGTCGATCAACACGCCGTTCACCGACGAGCAGCGCGCCCGCGTCGAGGCCGAGGCCGACCTCTGCTACACCGATTTCGTCCAGCGCGTAGCCGAAGGCCGAAAGCTGACCGTGGAGGCCGTCGATGCCGTGGCCCGCGGTCGGGTGTGGACCGGTGCCGACGCGCTCGAACGCGGTTTGGTCGACGAGCTCGGAGGGCTACGCACCGCGATCAACAGGGCCAAGGTGTTGGCGGGGCACGGCGAGGACGCCGATGTCCGCATCGTCAACTACCCGGGCTCGTCGTTCCTGGACTTCCTGCGGCCCAAGCCTTCGTCGCAGCCCGCGGCCGCGTCGCTGACCGAGGCCGTCGCTGCGCTGGTCGGCCGGTCGGTGTTGGACATGTTGGGTCACGCAGAGCGCTCGCTGACCGGCGTCAGCGCGTTGTGGCTGGGGAATTACCGGTTCTAAGCCTTGGGGATGCATCCGCCCAAGCGTGCGTGTCTGTTGCTCGACACGCACTGATCGTCGGCGATCGCCGCGCGCTCGCACGGGAACGAGGGTGCGCAAAGTGTCGAAAACGCGCGGCGTGTCTCGTGCAGACACGCACGCTCGCGGGGGAAGGGGAGCGGGCCCGCTCGACCGGGGGTGAGGCCGTCAGCGTTTGATGGCGCTGACGTAGCTCATCTCGGCGAAGAAACCCATCGCGCCGTCCTCGGGAAACTCGAAACCGTTGTCGGAATACGCATCCGGCACCCTTCGGGCGGTGGCATCCCAGCCGTGGCCGGTGAGGTAGTCGACCACATCGCTGCGCTGCTCGTGATAGATGAGATCGCGCATCTCGAAGTCGTGGCCGTACTGCTTGAGGCGTTCGGAGATCTGCTGCGACCGCTCATCGGAGAACATGGTGACGTCGGGGATGTGTTCGGTGGCGACGCGGCTGCCCGGGGCGCTGAGCTCGTCGATCCGGTCGAAGAGCAGATCCTGCGCCTGCGCAGGCAGATAAATCAACAACCCCTCGGCGATCCACGCCGTCGGCTGAGATGCGTCGAAGCCATTGTCGCGCAGCGCTTTCGGCCAGTCTTCTCGAAGATCGATCGCGACTGTGCGTCGCGTCGCCTTTGGCGCAGCGCCGCCCAGGCCCGCCAGCGTCTTCGACTTGAAATCGATGACCTCGGGCTGATCCACCTCGAAGACGACCGTGCCGTCGGGCCAGGGCAGCCGATAGGCGCGCGCATCCAACCCGGCCGCCAGAATGACCGCCTGCCGGACCCCGGCGTCGGCGGCGTCGGTGAACAACTTGTCGAAGTGCCGGGTGCGGACTGTCATCCCTTCGGCCGACCGGCGGACGGTGAACCGCGGGTCCACGTCCGCCAAATCGGCCATGTCGATCTCGCCGTCGAGGATCTTGACGAAGAAGTCCAGCCCGACGGCACGCACCAGCGGCTCGGCGAACGGATCATCGATAAGGCCCTCGCGGTGGGCGAGCACTCGCTGGGCGGCGACCATGGTGGCCGTCGCCCCCACGCTCGACGCGAGGTCCCAGGTGTCGTTGTCGCTGCGCGCCATCATTGCCCCTGTCGGATAGCGGTCAAATATCCCGAGTCGCCGGCCATATTGATCAGCTCGTCGTCGGGCAGGTCGAAACCGTTGGCAGCGAACGCCTCTGCCGTCGTCTGAGTGCTGACTTGCCAGCCGTGCCCGGACAGGTAATTGTGGGCGGAGTTTCGGTCGCCCGAGTAGAACAGCTCCGACAGCTTGATCCGCGACCCCGCACGGCGCGACCGCTCGTCGAGCTTCTGCGCCCAGTCCTCGGGCATCGACTTCATGTCCATGTTCTCGGTGGCCAGCCGGCTGCCGGCGGCGGACAGCTCAGTGATGTTGTCCAGCAGCCGATCCTGCGCCTCCGGCGGCAGGTATACCAGCAACCCTTCGGCGATCCAGGCCGTGGGGGCGGCCGGATCGAAGCCCTCCGCGCGCAGCGCGGAGGGCCAGTCGTCACGCAGGTCGATGGCGACGGTCTTGCGGACAGCCTTGGGCACCGCGCCAAGGCTTTCCAGTGTCGAGGTCTTGAACTCGATGACGCGCGGCTGATCCACCTCGAACACCACCGTGCCCGCCGGCCAGGGCAGCCGATAGGCGCGCGTGTCCAACCCGGTGGCCAGAATGACCGCCTGCCGAATTCCTGCCTCGCCCGCGGCGGTGAAGAGATCGTCGAAATACCGAGTCCGGACCGCGATCTGCTCGCTCATTGTCCTGCGGTTCATCGCCGGGTTGTCGACGAACGCATCGCCGTCGACGATCCTGATAAACGAATAATCTCCGACCGCACGAACCAGCGGTTCGGCGTACGGGTCGTCGAGCAGCGGGTCGGGGCCCTGCGAGGCCACCGCCCGGGACGCGGCGACGGCGGTTGCGGTCGCACCTACGCTGGATGCCAGATCCCAGCTGTCGTTGTCGGTCCGTGCCATCGCGATGTCCTATTGCCGAATTGCCGTGACGGACAGCGACTCTCGCATCGGCGCAAGCTCGTCGCTGCCGGGGAAGTGTCGCCCGTACGCGGCGAACATCTCGGGCCGGCTGCGGGTGGCCACCTGCCAGCCGTGCTCGGCGAGGTAGTCGACGACGGGATTGCGGTCGCCCTTGTAGAACAGGTCGGCGAGGTTCATGTCGAAGCCGTGCTTCTGCCACTGCTCGCGGAACGCTTCTGCCCGCTCTCCGATGCTCGCGCCGCCGTCGGGGTGGTACTCGGTGGCCAGCCGGCTGCCCGGCGCAGACAGCTTCGCGATGTCGTCGAAGAGCCGGTCCTGCGCCTCGGGCGGTAGGTACACCAGCAAGCCCTCGGCGGTCCACGCTGTCGGCTGCGTGACATCAAAACCGTTGGCGCGCAACGCTGCCGGCCAATCATCACGCAGATCGATGCTGACCGCCCGGCGGTCGGCGGTGGGTTCGGCGCCCAGCGACGCCATCGTCGCGTTCTTGAACTCCAGCACCTTCGGCTGGTCGATTTCGTAGACGACCGTGCCGTCTGGCCAGGACAGCCGGTAGGCCCGCGCATCGAGGCCCGACGCCAGGATCACCGCCTGCCGGATCCCCGCCGCCACTGCATCGGTGAAGAAGTCGTCGAAGAACTTGGTGCGCACCGCCATCACGTTCACGATCAACCGGGTGGCCGCCGCGCCATCGTCGTCAGACAGCCCGATCTCCCCGTCGATAAGCCGGGCGAAAAAGTCCAGACCGACGGCGCGCACCAGCGGATCGGCGAACGGATCGTTGATGAGAGCGTCGGGCTCCCTGCTGGCGATCGCCCGGCCCGCGGCGACCATCGTGGCCGTCGCGCCGACGCTGGAGGCCAGGTCCCAGCTGTCGGAGTCCGCCCTGGTCATCCCTGGTCTCCGAGGACGCCGCTGATGTACCGCAGGTCGGCAAACGGCGTGTCGCCGTCGAACGGCGGATAGCCGTGGCTGGTCAGAAGGTCGTTGACGCCGTTGCCGGTCACCGTCCAGCCGCCTGCGGCGAGGTAGGCGGAGGGCTCATTGCGCTCGCCGATGTAGACCAGGTTGGCCCAGTCGAGGTCGTAGCCGTATTCGCGCCACCGCTCGGCGGCCTTCTGCATCCTCTCCATCGCCTCGTCGACGTCGGCCTGGTCGATGGGCGGTGTGCTTTCGGTGGCCAAGCGGCTGCCCGGCGCGCTCAACTCGGTGATGGTGTCCAGCAGCCGGTCCTGGGCATCGGGCGGCAGATACCCCAGCAGCCCCTCGGCGCTCCACGCCGTCGGCTGACCGGGGTCGAATCCAGCTTCCTTCAGCGCGGCCGGCCAGTCCAACCGCAGGTCGACGGCTACCACGCGGCGGTCTGCGGTGGGTTCGGCGCCGATGTCGGCGAGCGCCTGTGTCTTGAACGCGATCACCTGCGGCTGGTCGACCTCGTAGACGACGGTGTCCGCCGGCCACTCCAGGCGATATGCCCGTGAGTCCAGGCCCGAGGCCAGGATGACGACCTGACGGATGCCGGCGCCTGCGGCCTCGAGGAAGAAGTCGTCGAAGAACTTCGTGCGGACCGCCATGTTGTCGACCATGCGGTCCATCCCGGCGCTGTTGTCGGCGTCGACCTCGAGGGCCGAGGGATCGAGGTCACCCGTCGCCAGCCTGGTGAACACGTCGACGCCGACGGCGCGAACCAGCGGCTCGGCGTAGGGGTCGCTGATCAGGGAGCCGTCGATCCTGGTCGCCATCGCGCGGGCGGCTGCCACCATCGTCGCGGTCGCTCCGACGCTGGAGGCCAGGTCCCAGCTGTCGTCGTCTGTGCGCGCCATGCGGTATTCCTATTCGCTCGTCAAATACATCGATTAGTTAGCTGTTATAACAAGCCGTCTCGACTGTACGCTCCGATCCTGAAAGGTGGCTTGAGCTCACCGCCGGCACCTGTGGATGCAGGGCCGATGGGCCATAACTGTTACTCTCGTAGACTGCGCGACTCCGCAGCACCCAGGCTGTCAGGACTCGCCATATTGACTTGACCGACGCTGGTAGAGACCAGCCCATTTGGCACGCCGCGATATCAGCCCGGCTGCGCAGGAGGAAGAGTGCTTTCGGCTTTCATCTCATCGCTGCGGACAGCTGACCTCCGACGCAAGATCCTCTTCACGCTCGCCATTCTGATCCTCTACCGGATCGGCGCGTCGATCCCGTCTCCCGGTGTCAACTACCCGAACGTCGAAAAGTGCATCACGCAGCTCAGCGGTGGCGACTCCGCGCAGATCTACTCGCTGATCAACCTGTTCTCCGGCGGCGCGCTGCTGAAGCTCGCGGTGTTCGCGATCGGCATCATGCCCTACATCACCGCGAGCATCATCGTGCAGTTGCTCGGTGTGGTGATCCCTCGCTTCGAGGAGCTGCGCAAGGAGGGCCAGGCCGGTCAGGCGAAGCTGACCCAGTACACCCGCTACCTGTCGATCGCGCTGGCGCTGCTCCAGGCGACGAGCATCGTCGCGCTGGCCGCCAACGGCGGGCTGCTGCAGGGCTGCACCCTCGACATCATCGAGGACTCGTCGATCTTCAGCCTGGCCGTCATCGTCGTGGTGATGACCGCCGGGGCGTCGCTGGTGATGTGGATGGGCGAGCTGATCCAGGAGCGCGGCATCGGCAACGGCATGTCGCTGCTGATCTTCGCCAGCATCGCCGCCCGTATCCCGTCGGAGGGCAAGAGCATTCTCGACAGCCGCGGTCCGGTGGTCTTCACCGCGGTCCTGGTGGCCGCGCTGGTGATCATCATCGGCGTGGTCTTCGTCGAGCAGGGCCAGCGCCGCATTCCGGTGCAATACGCCAAGCGCATGGTGGGCCGCAAGATGTACGGCGGCACGTCGACCTATCTGCCGCTGAAGGTCAACCAGGCGGGCGTCATCCCGGTGATCTTCGCGTCCTCGCTGATCTACATCCCGCACTTGATCACGCAGCTGATCCAGAGCGGGCGCACCAACCAGTCAACCGGCTGGTGGGACAAGCTCGTCGCTAACTACCTCACCAACCCGGCTAGCTGGTCCTACATCACGATCTACTTCGCACTGATCGTCTTCTTCACCTACTTCTACGTCTCGGTCCAGTTCAACGTCGACGAGCGCGCCGACGAGATGAAGAAGTACGGCGGCTTCATCCCCGGCATCCGGCCCGGCAAACCAACCGCTGACTATCTGCGCTTCGTGCTCAACCGGATCACCCTGCCCGGCTCGATCTACCTGGGCGTCATCGCCGTCTTGCCGAACCTGTTCCTCGAGATCGGAAACACCGGCGGCGTGCAGAACTTGCCGTTCGGTGGCACAGCGGTTCTGATCATGGTTGGCGTCGGTTTGGATACGGTCAAACAAATTGAGAGCCAGCTGATGCAGCGCAACTACGAAGGGTTCCTGAAGTGAGAGTCGTACTGCTCGGGCCGCCGGGGGCGGGCAAAGGGACGCAGGCGGAGAAGCTGTCCGAGAAGCTCGGCATTCCGCAGATCTCGACCGGTGACCTCTTCCGCGAGAACATCAGCAACGGCACCGAGCTTGGTCTGGAAGCCAAGCGCTACCTCGACGCGGGCGACCTGGTGCCGTCCGAGCTGACGAACAAGCTGGTCGAGGACCGCATCGAGCAGCCCGATGCCGCCGACGGGTTCATCCTCGACGGCTATCCGCGTTCGGTGGAACAGGCGCGAGCGCTCGACGAAATGCTCAAGAACCACAACACCAAGCTCGACGCCGTGCTGGAGTTCGTGGTCTCCGAGGAGGAGCTGTTCGAGCGGCTCAAGGCGCGCGGCCGTGCCGACGACACCGAAGAGGTCATCCACAACCGGATGAAGGTGTACGCGGACGAAACCAAGCCGCTGCTGGAGTACTACAGCAAGAACAACCTGCAGACGGTCGACGCGGTCGGGGGTCTCGACGAGGTCTTCGGTCGCGCCCTGCGCGCACTGGGCAAGTGATCTCGCTGCCGGGATTGCGCACCCGTAAGGTGGTCGACCCGCGTACCCCGGGCGAACTCGACGCGATGGCTGTCGCCGGCGCGCTGGTGGCCAGCGCCCTTCAGTCCGTGCGCGCCGCCGCCGTGCCGGGAGTGTCCACCCTGGAGCTCGACCAGATCGCCGAAGCGGTGATCCGCGACGGAGGCGGTGTTCCGTCGTTTCTCGGCTATCACGGCTTCCCCGCCAGCATCTGCTCGTCGATCAACGACCGTGTCGTCCACGGGATCCCGTCGGCTACCGAGACATTGGCGGCCGCTGACCTGGTGTCGATCGACTGCGGCGCGATCGTCGACGGCTGGCACGGCGACTCGGCAATCACGTTCGGGGTCGGCGAGCTGGCCCCGGCCGACCAGGCGCTGTCGCACGCCACCAAGGAGTCCATGGAAGCGGGCATCGCCGCGATGGTGCCCGGCAATCGGCTGACCGACGTGTCCCACGCCATCGAGACCGGTACCCGCGAGGCTGAGAAGCGGCACGGCCGCACGTTCGCCATCGTGGCCGGCTACGGCGGCCACGGCATCGGCAGGCGCATGCACATGGATCCGTTCCTGCCCAATGAGGGCCAGCCCGGGCGCGGGCCCTATCTGGTTGCCGGCTCGGTGCTGGCAATCGAGCCGATGCTCACCCTCGGCACCACCAAGACCGTCGAGCTGGACGACCACTGGACGGTGGTCACCGCTGACGGATCCCGAGCCGCCCACTGGGAACACACCGTGGCCGTCACCGACGAGGGGCCCCGCATCCTGACCCGCTAGATCAGCGGATTTCCTTCGAAGTTTGGGGAAAACCTGTGAACTTCGTCGGCCTCTGTCTCGTAATAACGAGGGAGGTATGAATGGACGATCCCGAGGCCGCATTGATGCGTGTGCTCTACCAGGAGCACGGTCCCGCGTTGTGGCGCTATGCGGTGCGGCTCACCGGAGATCGAGCGCGAGCAGAGGATGTGGTGCAAGAAACTTTGCTGCGGGCGTGGCAGCATCCCGAAGTAACCGACGGCGAGCGGTCGGCACGAGCCTGGCTGTTCACTGTCGCCCGAAATATGATTATCGATGAGCGGCGCAGCGCTAGGTTTCGCAGCGAGTCCGGAACCCCGGACCCGGAGAAGACCTACGATCGCGCCGGCCCGGATGAGGTGGATTCCGCCTTGGACCGAATGATGTTGAGCGGGGCCCTGGCACAGCTCTCCCCCGAACACCGCGCAGTGATCAATCGGTCGTACTACCAGGGATGGACGACCTCCCAGATCGCTGCCGACCTGGACATTGCCGAGGGGACCGTGAAATCGAGGCTGCACTACGCCGTGCGCGCGCTGCGCCTCAGTCTGCAGGAAATGGGGGTGACCCGATGACGCAACACGCGAACCGCGACGACGATCCGCGCGGCGACGATCCCTACGAAATGTGGGACGCCTCCTACGTGCTTGGCTCGCTGTCGGGAACGGAACGACGAGATTACGAGGCGCATCTGGCCACCTGCGCGCGCTGCAGCGCGGCAGTCGCCGAGCTGAGCGGCATGCCCGCGATCCTGGCGCAGCTGACCGCCGACGAAGTGCAGGCACTTGACGAGCCCGCAGCAGGTGATCCGCCGCTGCGCCCCGAGGTGCTCGACGAGCTGCTGCATAAAGTGCAGTGGCGACGGCGACGCACGCGCCGGTTCAGCGTCATCACGCTGGCGGCCGCAGCGGCGGTGCTGGTCGTCGCGGTGGTCATTGCGATCCTGCCCGGCATCCGCGGCAACGGCGGCGATGAAACCCCGATGGCGTCGGCCGTCACGATGAGCAAGGTCGCGCAGACACCCATCAACGCCACGGTCACGTTGACCGGTTTCGGTTGGGGCACCCGCATCGACATGGTCTGCACCTACGGTGACTACGCCAGCCGCGGTGAGGCGACGACGGCGAACCTGGGCATGGTTCTTGTGGGGCACAACGGAACTCAGAGCGAGGTCGCAACCTGGATCGGCGTGAACGGTGCCACCGCCATGCCGAGCGGCAACACGACGATGCAGAAGGACCAGATCAAGTCGGTCCAACTCGTCGACACTGATACGCGAGCGGTGTTGTTGCAAACAGATCTGTGAGCCCGGTCACGGATTGAACCGTGGTTGCTCATGAGCCGTGTCACTTGCAGGTGCGGAAGCAGGTGAATGAATGGCTCATCGCGATCGAGTGGTCGGCAGGGTTGTTGATCACATCGTCGGTCAGCTGGCGGCCACCGGGGTCGACTACATCTTCGGAGTCGACGGTGCCAACATCGAGGATCTCTACGACGCCGCGCACTTCCACGACGGCATCACCGCGGTATTGGCCAAGCACGAGTTCTCCGCAGCGACCATGGCCGACGGGTTCAGCCGCGGCGGCTCCGGACTGGGCGTGGTGGCCGCGACGTCGGGCGGCGGATGCCTGAATACCGTTGCCGGACTTGGCGAGGCGCTGGCCAGCCGGGTTCCGGTGCTCGCGCTGATCGGCCAACCCCCGAGCACGCTTGACGGCTGCGGCGCCTTCCAGGACACCAGCGGGCGTAACGGCGCGCTGGACGGTGAGGCGCTGTTCTCCGCGGTCTCCGTGTTCTGCCGACGGATCGTCACACCCGAGCAGATCATCACGAGCCTGCCCGAAGCTATCGCGGCCGCCAGGCGCGGCGGACCGGCAGTGCTGTTGCTGCCCAAGGACATCCAGCAGGCCGAACTGGCTACCTTCGCCCCTGTCAACGGCTTCGCCGCAGGCGGTGCAATGGGCAATCCGCAGACCATCGCACGGGCACTGCGGCGAGCCGACGGACCGATCACGATCATCGCCGGTGAGCAGGTCGCCCGCGACGACGCCCGCGCCGAACTCGCGCAGCTGCGTTCGATGCTGCGCGCCCGGGTGGCCACCGTGCCCGACGCCAAGGATGTCGCCGGCACACCGGGGCTGGGGTCGTCGTCGTCGCTCGGCGTAACCGGTGTCATGGGACATCCCGGTGTGGCCGCAGCGATCGCCGACAGCGCGTTGTGTCTGATCGTCGGCACCCGGCTGACCGTCACCGCGCGGGCCGGACTCGACGACGCGCTGGCCTCGGTACCCATCTATTCGCTCGGGTCGGCGGTCCCGTTCGTCCCCTCCACGCATGTCCACACCGAGGATCTGCGAGGATCGCTGCGCCTGCTGGCCCAGGAGTTGAACGGCAACGGCCGCCCGACGCGTGTGCGGGTCCCCGATGCGGTGCCCAAGGTCGAGCTGCAGCCTCCTCCGCACGACGGACCGGGGGTGCGCTACCGCGAGGCGATGGCTGTGCTCGACGCCGCGCTACCCGACGGCGTCGACATCGTCGCCGATGCAGGCAACATCGGCGCATCGGCGATCCACCACCTGCCCGCCCGCCGGGACGGCCGCTTCGTCGTCGCGCTGGGCATGGGCGGCATGGGGTACAGCTTCGGGGCCGCGCTCGGAATGGCATTCGGGCGCGGGCGCCGCACCGTGGTCATAGCCGGCGACGGCTCATTCTTCATGCACGGCATGGAGATTCATACCGCTGTCCAGTACGGACTGCCGGTCACCTTCCTGCTGTTCGACAATCACGCGCACGCAATGTGCGTGACGCGAGAGCAGCTGTTCTATGACGATCTTTACAGCTACAACCGCTTCGGCCCGAGCCGGCTCGGCGCCGGTCTCGCGGCCATGTTCCCTGGGCTTTTCTCCGTCGACGTCGACACGATCGACGCGCTGCCGATGGCCGTGCAGACCGCACTCGATATCGACGGCCCGTCGGTGGTCGCGGTCGAATGCTCGGCAGACGAAATCCCGCCGTTTGCAAACTTTCTCGGCAAGGGGGCCGTGAAGAAGTCCGTTATCGCAGAGGAGACCAGTTCCAATGTCGCTGCCCGCGCTTGATGACATCACCGCCCACCGTGGCTCGGCAGACCCGATCGACGGGTTGATCCGTGTTGAGGACATGCCAAGGGAGAAGGCCACCCCGATCATCATGGACATGATGCGGTCGGTTTATCCGCACGACGAGGTGTTCGGAACCTATTGCACTGTCAACGATTACATCGACTGTCCGCCTGACGAGCTGTTCGACTACATGTCCGATACCCGCTGCCTGGAAGAGTGGACTTACAGCCTGCGGGGTTTCGCACCGACCGAGGAACCGGGACTCTGGGTGGCATACGACAAGCTGGGCGGTGACAAAGGAAGCCCGATCTTCACCCGCACCGTCGCCAACAAAGAGGCCCGTACGGTCGACTATCACTGCGCGTGGGATCAGGGCAAGCACCTATGGATGATCTATTTGATGCGCATTGTCGATGCGCAGCTGGTATTCGACAAGCCGGGATCGGTTGTGCTGTGGACCAACTGCCATCACCCGTTCTACGACAAGAATCCGTACCCCGAGACCGCGCCACCGGCGCGACCGGTGTGGGTAGGCGACTTCTGGGAGATGTTCGGTCCCGGTCATCTACTGGAGCTGAAGAACCTCAAGGCAATTGCCGAATACAGGCATCACAACGGCTTGCCGGTCACTCCGGCGTGGATGAAGTGAGGAACATGATGACCACGCGGACGCGAGGAGCACAATGACAACCAGCTTGTTGGATATTTCGACGTACCTGCCGGGCGAACCGGTCAGCGCCGACTACTACGCCGGGTTCGCCGAAACCGACGACCTGCGCGACAACGTGATGTTCCGGGCCCCGAGGCTTCGCCACCATGTGGCCGAGGACGAGACGGCCATCGACATGGTCGAGCGTGCGACGGCCGGACTGGTCGAACGTCACGGCCAGGACACAATAGCCAACGTCGACGTGCTGATCACTCATGTTCAGTTGCCGGACATGCCGTTCTACGGCAGCGGCGGTGGCGTCGCGCATCGGCTCGGCATGAAACCCAACTGGGTGCTCGATCTGCACAACGGCGGGTGTGCGGCGTTCCTGCTCGCCATGAACGTAGCTCGGTCGCTGATCGAGTCGGGCCAAGCGGAGACGGCGCTGATCGCCGTCGTCCAGAATGCGGCGGGCACCATCTTCGACCAGGCGACCGTTCGCGCGAAGGCGCAGGCGTCGGTGCCCGGGGACGGCGCGGCCGTCGGCCTGCTCGCGCGGTCGGACACGTCGCCGATTCTCGACATCGAATGCCGTACCTACGGCGAGTTCGCCGGCGACATGACCATCGCGGTCGACCCATACCGCAAGTGGTGGCAAGCGGGTCCCGGCGAGGGCTGTATCGGCTTCACCGAAAGCAAGATCACCAAGGTGCTCGCGCGGGGTAACCGGCAGGTGCCCGAAGTCTCCTACGCCGTCTGCGACCGGATCGGCGTCAAGCCGAAGGATCTGGACCTGTTGGTGACCAACCAGCCCAACCGGGCGTTCCTGCGGAACTGGCGCGAGGCGTTGGAGCTGCCGCGAGAAAAGCATCGCGACACGTTCGACCGGTGCGGCAACCTGTTCGCCGCAGGGATCCCGGTGAACCTGGAGGCCGCGATCTCCGACGGCCAGCTCAAGGCGGGCGACGTGGCGCTTATGGCTGCCTTCGCCCATGCGGGTGACTTCGCGGGCGCGGCCGCCATTCGGTGGGGCGGTCGGGGATGATGGGCTCGGCGCAGAGCGAGCTGACCGAAGCGGTATCCGCGTTGCCGAGCGCGGTGAACCCGCTGGCGTTGTCGCTCAACGAGAATCCGTTCCCGCCGCTGCCCGGGGTTCGGTCGGCGCTGACCGAGTCACTCGATGTCGCCAATCGCTATCCAGAATTTCTGCCCGAGCGGCTGCGCGCGTTGATCGCCGCGCATGTCGGGGTCGGTGAGGAGCAGGTGGTGATCGGCGCCGGCGCGACCGGGGTGATCATGCAGGTGTTGCGCGCGGTGACCAGCCCGGGCGACCGGATGGTGATGACGTCGCCGACGTTCGACGGCTACCCGATCTTCGCGCAGATGGCCCGGCTGGTTTCGGTGACCGTCGACCTGGACGAACACGGTCACCATGACCTAAATGGCATGGCCGAGGCGGCCGCAGACGCACGCGTGGTGGTGCTCTGCCGTCCGCACAATCCGACCGGCACCATCGAACCGGCCGGCGACGTCGAGCAGTTCTTGACCCGCGTGCCGTCGGACACCGTCGTCCTGCTCGACGAGGCCTACGTCGAATTCCTCGCCCCAGAGCACCAGCTCGACGCGCTTGCGCTGGTCAAGCGGTTCCCCAATCTGGTGGTGCTGCGCACCTTTTCGAAGGCTTACGGACTGGCCGGGCTGCGCATCGGGTACGGCTTCTGTGCGCCCGATCTAGCCAGGAAACTGTGGACGATGCAGTTGCCGTTCGGCATCGGCATCACCAGTCTGGTGGCGGTCGCTGCCTCCTATGATGCGGAAAGTCAACTGCAGCAACGGATCCAGATGATCTCGTCGGAACGACGCTATCTGCGGATGCGGCTGCACTCGATGGGGATCTACAGCACCGATGGGCACGCCAATTTCGTGTACTTGCCGGCCAACAGCACGCCGTGGCGGCAGTTCTTCGAAAACACCGGCCTCCAGGTCCGCGAATACGCCAACGGCAGCGTGAGGATCACTGTGGGCAACCGCCAGTCGACGCGGGCCGTGCTGAGCGCGCTGGAGCCGTTCGCGTCGACCTAAATCCCGCCTCGTTCCCCGTGGGCTGCGGTATGAAGAGGCGTGGCCTCAGAACCCTCCGGGCGCAAGCGGGACCCCATCGAGCTCGCGCGAGCCAACTGGGAGCGTGCCGGGTGGGCAGATGTGGCCGACGGCATGGTCGCGGTCACCTCGGTCATGCGTGCGCACCAGATCCTGTTGGCTCGTGTCGAGAACGCGCTGCGGCCCTATGACCTCAGCTTCGCGCGCTACGAGCTGCTGCGGCTGCTGGCATTCACCCGCAACGGCGCGCTGCCGATCACCAAGGCCTCCGACCGGCTGCAAGTCCATGTCACCAGCGTCACGCATGCGATCCGGCGGCTGGAGGCACATGGGCTGGTTAAGCGGCTGCCGCACCCCACCGACGGGCGCACCACGCTGGTGCAGATCACCGAGCTCGGCCGGTCCACCGTCGAAGATGCGACCGTCACGCTCAACAACGACGTCTTCGCCGACATCGGCATCTCCGACGAGGAGTCGCGGGCGCTGGCCGCCTCGATCGAAACCTTGCGCCGCCAAGCGGGCGACTTCTAGCGCCTTCGTTTGCGAATCTGACGACGGAAAAACGCCGAAAAACGTCGTCAAGTTCACAAACCAGCGGTGCATCGCTAGTCGGCGACGTTGGGTAGCGGGATGGTCGCCGTGACGGCGGTGCCCGCACCGGGGCGCGACCGGATGTTGAGCCGGCCGCCGACGATCTCGGCGCGCTCGGCCATCGACAGCAGACCATAGCCGCCCATCTCGTCGCCACCCAGCGGGTGCTCGAACGTATCGAAACCCACTCCGTCGTCGACGATTTCGAGCCGGGCCGTGTCGTCCTCGACCACGAACAACAACCGCGCCGTCGACGCCTGTGCGTGTTTGACGACGTTCTGCAGGCATTCCTGGGCGATGCGGTACAACGCGAGCTCGATGTGGTCGGGCAACCGCGTGTCGGCGAGGTCGACCTTCACGTCGATCTGGCCGATCGAACGCGCGAGGCTGGCCAGTCCGCCTGCCAGCCCCAGGTCATCGAGCACCGGAGGACGCAGCCCGCTGATCGCCGCGCGCGCCTCCTGCAGGGTGAGCTCGACGAGTTCCCTTGCCATACCCAGTTGTTCGGCCATTGCGGCGGAATCGGTCGCGCGCGTCGCTGCGTCGAGCCGGTAGGACAGTGTGATCAACCGCTGCGAGATGCCGTCGTGAATATCACCGGCCAACCGGCGACGTTCGAGCTCCTGGGCCTCGATGACCTGCTCGACGAAGTTCTCGTGCGCGCGTTCGCGGGCGACGAGTTGCCGGTGCAACCGCGCTTGGTGCAGCGCCCCTGCGATGAGCCGGCCGATCACCAGCAGCAGTTCGACATCGCCGGGCGTGAACTCCCGCCGCTCGACGGTGTGCACGTTGAGCACGCCGACCAGGCCGCCGGGGTCGGTCTCCATCGGCACCGACACCATCGACGTGAAGTCGGACCCGCGAAGCGACTGGAACGGCATGTACCGCGGGTCGGATTCCTTGTCGTGGGTGATGACGACCGGTTCACGATGGCTGGCGACCCAGCCGGATACACCGGAGCCCAACGGAAGCCGGATCTTGCCCACCTCGCTGTCGAACGGCGGCGTCGCACCGGCCAGCGTCAGCGACCGATCGCTGTCGTCGAGCACGTGCACGAAGCAGACATCGGTAGCGGTGGCGGCGGTGATCATCCGGGCGGCCGCCGCGGCGAGCGGCTCGACACCGGGGCCGCTGGAAGCCGCCTGGATCAGCTCACGCAAGAGGGCGAGCTCACGGTCGGCGTCGACGAGATCGCGAACAGCGTTGGGACGCAACGGACCTCCGCCGACCGGACTCATTGGTAGATACCTTCCCGCAGAGCGGTGGCGACGGCGCCGGTGCGATCGCTGACACCCAGCTTGCGATAGATCGACCGCAGGTGGGTTTTCACCGTCTCGTCGCTGATGACGAGCCTGGCCGCGATACCCCGGTTGGACAGCCCGTTGACGACCAGGGAGAGGATCTCGCTCTCGCGCTGGGTGAGGCCTTGGCGGGCACCGGGCCAGAACTCGTCGCGCTGCATCCTGGCGGCGGTGTCGGCGGCACGGGCTGCCATGCCCGGATCGATGGCTGTCGCGCCGCGGTGAGCGAACTCGAGCTGCCGCACCAGCTCGTCGCTGCTGATGCTCTTCAACAGGTAGCCGGCCGCGCCTACGCGCAGGGCCTGGAACAGGTACTGCTCATCGTCGTAGACCGACAGCATGACGACTTTGCGGTCTTGCTTACGCTCCCGCAGGGCCTGGCACAGGTCCAGTCCGGACGAACCCTGCATCCGCACGTCGGAAAGCACGATGTCGGGATCGAGTTCGTCAACCACGCTGAGCGCTCGCTCAGCACCGACGGCCTGCCCCACTACCTCCACCCGGTCGGCGAAGGCAGCGAGCATCGCCTTGAGTCCCTCGATGACCATCTCGTGGTCGTCTACCAGCACGATTCGTACTGGCGGGGTGTCGGAGGCCATGGCAATACCTTAGAGCCGGGGGAGAGCACACCCCCACAACTTGGCCTGGCCAATCCCCCCAATGGGGGAGGCAGCCAACGTGTGGTGTGGGCCACCCTAATCAACGTGCCTATGACACAGCAGAAGACATGGCGTGCCGGACGGTTCTGGTGGGATTGCGCGTCGCCTGTCGGCGCCGAGGTGGATTCGCTGCGAGCGCTGATCTTCGACCTCGACGCGCTGGCGGACGTCGAGTGCGACGGGCACCGCCTCGCGTATAACGCCGCCTTCGCCGAGCACGGGCTGAATTTCGAATGGTCCGTGACGAGGTATCGGCAGCTGCTGGCCCTGTCGGATGAGCGCCAGCGCATTTCGGCCGAGCTGCGCAAGCGCAGCGTCTCTACCGAGTCCGATGTGCTGACCCAGTTGCTCGCCGACGACATCTTCAACACCAAGACGATGATGCTCGACGAGATGATCCTCGACGCCGGGCTGACGCCGCGGCCGGGTCTGGCCGACCTCGTCACCGAAGCGTTCACCGCGGGCGTGGCCGTCGCGGTGGTCACCAGTGGCCGGCGCAGCTGGGCCGAGCCGCTGGTGCGCCAACTGGTCGGCGACGGCATCGTCGAGACGGTGGTGACCGCCGATGACGTCAAGAAATCCATGCCCGACCCGGAGGTATTCCGAACGGCGCTGTGGGAGCTGGGGATACAGGCTGAGGATGCGCTTGCCATCACCGGGTCCGCATCGGGGCTGCGCGCGGCGACGTCGACGGGTCTGGCGACGGCTGTGATCACCGGGGACGGCGCCCCCGACATTCCCGCCGCGGTTTCTGTGCGGCCTGATTACGCCGGCGACGAGCCGATGCGGATAGCGGATTGCCAACGGATGCACCGCCGTTGGTGCGCGCTGCACAAGCCTGCCGACGCCGCCTGAAGAAACGGCATTCGCGGCCTATCAGCTACCGCGCAGCAGTTCGATCACCGCGCTGAAGTCCTTGTCTGCGCGGTCGGCCGCGAACTGCGCGTAGATCTCGGCGGCGTGACTGCCCAGCGGCGCCGCCGACCCCGTCGACTTGACGGCGTCCATCGCCAGGCCGAGGTCCTTGTTCATCAACGCGGTCGCGAACCCCGGCTTGAAGTCGTTGTTGGCGGGCGACGTCGGCACAGGCCCCGGCACGGGGCAGTTGGTGTGCACCGACCAGCAGTTGCCGGTCGCGCCGGTGATGACGTCGAACAACGACTGCGCGGACAGGCCGAGCTTCTCGGCCAGCACGAAGGCTTCTCCGACGACGATCTGCTGCACCGCCAGCACCATGTTGTTGCACAGCTTGGCGCTTTGGCCGTTCCCGGAACCGCCGCAGTGAATGATCTTGCCGGCCAACGGTTCCAGTACCGGCCTCGCGCGTTCCACCGCGTCGTCCTCGCCACCCACCATGAACGCCAGCGTGCCCGCGGTGGCGCCCTTGACACCGCCGGACACCGGCGCATCCAACTGCGCGAAACCGCGCTCGGTTGCTTGGGCGTGAATGTCGCGGGCGTCGGCGACCGAGATGGTCGAGGTGTCGATGAACAGCGCACCGTGTTTGGCTGCCGGTAGCACCTCGTCGTAGCAGGCCTTGACGATCGCGCCGTTGGGCAGCGACGTGATCACCACGCCGGCGTCGGCCACCGCCGCGGGACCCGAGTCGAAAACCTTGACGCCCTTGGCTTCTGCGGCCTCTTTGAGCGCTTGCACTGGGTCGAATCCATGCACGGTGTGACCGGCCGCGACGAGGTTGGCCGCCATCGGCCCACCCATGTTGCCCAGTCCCAGAAACGCGATGTCCATTGACCCTCCTGGTTATGACACGTGGGCTCGGCCCGTGGAAGTCGAATTGCGGGCTCGGCCCGCGGAAGTCGCATTGCGGGCTCGGCCCGCGGCCGCCCGACCGATGACCACCCGCATTATTTCGTTCGTTCCCTCGAGGATTCGGTGTACCCGAAGATCGCGGACGATCTTCTCCAGCCCGTACTCGTTGAGGTAGCCGTAGCCACCGTGCAGCTGCAGCGCTTGATCGGCGACATGGAAGCAGGCGTCGGTCACGTAGCGCTTGGCCATCGCGCACAGTTCGACCTTGTCGGGGTGGTTGGTATCGAGCGCAACGGCCGCCCGCCACAACAGGGTTCGCGACGTCTCCAGCGCGGTGGCCATGTCGGCGAGGGTGAATCGGATGGTCGGCTCGTCGAGCAGCGGACCCCCGAATGCCTCACGGTCGGCCAGATAGGCCGACGCCTTCTCGTATGCGGTCTGCGCCCCGCCGAGCGAGCAGGCCGCGATGTTGATGCGCCCGCCGTTGAGCCCGTTCATGGCGATGGAGAAACCGGTGCCTTCGCCGTCGGTGCCGCCGAGCATCGCCTCGGCGGGCACGCGTACGCCCTCGAAGATCACCTGGGCGGTGGGTTGGGCGTTCCAACCCATCTTCTCCTCGTTGGCGCCGAAACTCAGGCCCGGAGTGCCCTTTTCGACGATGAACGCCGAAATGCCGCGCGGCCCTGGTTTGGACTCTGGGTCGCCGGTGCGGGCCATCACGATGTAGACGTCCGATTCGCCCGCCCCGGAGATGAACTGCTTGACGCCGTCGAGCACATAATTCCCGCCGTCCCGGACGGCCTTGGTGCGCAGCGCCGCGGCGTCCGATCCCGCACCAGGTTCGGTTAGGCAATAGCTCGCGATGGCCTCCATCGACGCCAATTTCGGCACCCACGACTTGCGCTGTTCGTGAGTGCCGTAGGTGTCGACCATCCACGCGCACATGTTGTGGATGGACAGAAAGGCCGCCACGGTGGGATCAGCTGCGGCGAGGCACTCGAAGATGCGGACGGCGTCGAGACGGCGCAGACCGCTGCCGCCCGCGTCCTCGCGGCAGTAGATCGCCGCCATGCCCAGTTCGGCGGCTTCGCGCAATTCCTCGACCGGGAAATGATGCGTCTTGTCCCACTCCAACGCGTAAGGGGCCAGACGTTTCTCGGCGAACGCCGCCGCCGTCTCGGCGATCACGCGTTCGTCGTCGTCCAGGTCGAAGAAGCGCACGACTTATTTCATTGTGGGGATGACGAATTCGGCGCCATCCTTGATGCCCGACGGCCATCGCTGGGTCACGGTCTTGACCTTCGTGTAGAAGATGATCGACGCTGGGCCGTGCTGGTTGAGGTCGCCGAAGCCGGACCGCTTCCAGCCGCCGAACGTGTGGTAAGCCACCGGAACCGGGATCGGCACGTTGACCCCGACCATGCCGACCTGCACCCGTGACACAAAATCGCGGGCGGTGTCGCCGTCACGGGTGAACACGGCGACGCCGTTGCCGTATTCGTGTTCGCTCGGCAGCCGCAGTGCCTCTTCGTAATCCGCGGCGCGCACGATGCACAGCACCGGGCCGAAGATCTCGTCGGTGTAGATCGACATGTCCGGGGTGACGTGATCGAACAGCGTCGGACCGATGAAGTAGCCCTTCGACAGATCGGCTTCGTCGAACGTCAGCTCGTCGCTTGCGCGTTCGCGTCCGTCGACGACGGCCTCGGCGCCGGCTTCGATGCCTTGGGCGATGTAGTCGCGCACGCGATTGAGGGCGGCCTCGGTTACCAGCGGCCCGTAGTCGGCCTTGGGGTCGAGGCTGTGGCCGACGCGTAACTGGTTGATGCGCTCGACGAGCCTGGCGCGCAACCGGTTTGCCGTCTCGTCACCGACGGGCACCGCGACGCTGATTGCCATACACCGCTCACCGGCGCTGCCGTATCCCGCGCCGATAAGCGCGTCGACGGCCTGATCGAGATCGGCGTCGGGCATCACGACCATGTGGTTCTTCGCACCGCCGAAGCACTGCGAGCGCTTACCGTTGGCGGCGGCGTTGGCGTAGATGTACTGCGCGATGTCGGAGCTGCCGACGAAGCCGACGGCTTGGATGTCGGGATGGGCGAGGATCGCGTCGACGGCCTCCTTGTCGCCATGCACGACCTGGAAGACACCCGGTGGCAGACCGGCCTCGGCGAAGAGTTCGGCCAGCCGTACCGGCACCGACGGGTCCCGTTCCGAGGGCTTGAGGATGAAGGCGTTGCCGCAGGCGAGCGCCGGACCCGCCTTCCACAGCGGGATCATCGCCGGGAAGTTGAACGGTGTGATGCCCGCGACCACGCCCAGCGGCTGCCGGAGGGAGTACACGTCGATGCCGGTGCCGGCGCCCTCGGTGAACTCGCCCTTCAGCAGGTGCGGGATGCCGATCGCGAACTCGATGACCTCGATACCGCGCTGGATGTCGCCCTTGGAGTCGGCGATTGTCTTGCCGTGCTCGAGCGAGAGCAGTTGGGCAAGCTCGTCGACGTTGGCGTTGACCAGCTCGATGAACTTCATCATGATGCGGGCGCGGCGCTGAGGATTCCAGGCCGCCCACTCTTTCTGGGCCTCGACTGCCGAGGCCACCGCCCTGTCGACGTCGGCGGTCGAGGCCAGCAAGACCTGAGCAGCCACCTCGCCGGTGCTGGGGTTCATGACGTCGGCGGTTCGGCTCGAGGCCAAATTACTGCGGCGTCCGTCGATGAAGTGTGGAATCTGTGTGGTCATGACATAGCCCCTTGATTGCGGATACTTGGACATCCTAGTAATCGCTGAGCGGCGCTGGCAAGGTCGTACCGCAAGCCGGCGGGCTGGCGGGTCAGGCGTCGCGGCGGCGGAGTTGCTCGGTGAACGCGAGGGTGTCGTCCCACGTCGGCAGCAGGCCGGCCGCCTTGACGTCCTCGAGCATCGGCGCCTCGGCGTCGCGGTCCGACAGCACGCTTCCGGTGCCGGGCCACTGGATATCCAGCGCCGGGTCGGTGGCGCGGATAGTGTGCTCGCGGGCGGGATCGTATCCAGACGAGCACAGATACATCACCGTCGAATCATCCTGCAGCGCAAGGAAACCGTGTGCCAGACCCTCGCTGATGTACACCGAGCGACGGCTATGGTCGTCGAGAAGCACCGAGTCCCACTTGCCGAAAGTTGGTGAGCCGACCCGGATGTCGACGACGACGTCCCACACCGTGCCGCGAACGCAGGTGACGTACTTGGCCTGGCTCGGGGGCAACTCAGAGAAGTGCAGCCCGCGAAGGACGCCGGCGGCAGAGACCGAGCAGTTCGCCTGCCGCAGGTCCAGTCGATGTCCGGTGATCGTGCGGAACCCGGAATCGGTGAACCATTCGAAGAACACGCCGCGGTCATCGGTGTGTTGTTTCGGCGTGATCTCCCATGCGCCGGGGACGGACAGCTCGCGTACCTCCACCTCACTGCCCCTGTTTCTCGTAGGTGGCTTCCACGGCCTCTTTCAATGGACCCCACCATGATTCGTTGTTGCGGTACCAGTCGATAGTCGCACTCAGCCCCTCCTCGAAGTCAGTGTGCTTGGGCCCCCAGCCAAGCTCATCCTGCAACGTCGAGGGGTCGATCGCGTAGCGCAGGTCGTGGCCTACGCGGTCGGTGACATGATCGAAGTCGTTGGGGTCGCGGTCCATCAGCCTCAGAATCGTGCGCAGCACCGTCAGGTTGTCGCGCTCACCCTCGGCGCCGATCAAATACGTGCGCCCGATCTGGCCGTCGGAGAGGATGCGCCACACAGCGCTGTTGTGGTCGTCGACGTGGATCCAGTCGCGCACATTGTGGCCGCTGCCGTACAGCTTGGGCCGTCTGCCCGTGAGCACATTGGTGATCTGGCGCGGAATGAACTTCTCCACGTGCTGGTATGGCCCATAGTTGTTGGAGCAGTTGGAAATCGTTGCGCGCACGCCGTAGGAGCGGACCCAGGCCCGGACCAGCATGTCGGCCGCGGCCTTGGTCGACGAATACGGGCTCGACGGGTTGTACGGCGTCCCTTCGGTAAAGCGGCGGTCCTCGTCGAGTTCGAGATCGCCGTACACCTCATCGGTTGAAATGTGATGCAGCCGAACTCCGTGCCGCCGCACCGCTTCCAACACCGTGTACGTGCCGACCACGTTGGACCGCAGGAACGGCTCGGGATTGGCCAGTGAATTGTCCACGTGCGTCTCGGCGGCGAAGTGCACCACCGCGTCCGCCTCGGCAACCAACTTCGTCATCAGGTCGGCATCGGCGATGTCACCCTGAACCAGTCTGATGGCGTCTTCGACGGGCGCAAGAGATTCGTGGCTTCCCGCGTAGGTGAGCGCATCGAGCACCGTCACGGCATGCTCACCCACCGCATTGTGCACGAAATTGGCGCCGATAAACCCTGCGCCCCCAGTCACGAGCAACCGCATGGAGTTACCGTATCGGCTAACGGATTCGTTAACCCTGAAGCCCCAGCGGCCCCGCCAGTTCCTCGAGGGTCGGCAGCAGCTTGTCCCACCCGCCGAGCACCTGGATCGCCACGTGGTCCGCCCCGGCTTCCAGGTGTTCGTTGAGGCGCCTGGCGATGTCGTCGCCGGTCCCGTGGGCCACCAGTTCATCGATCAGCCGGTCGCTGCCGGGCTTGGCCAGGTCTTTGTCGGTGAACCCGAGCCGTTTCCAATTGTTCAGGTAATTGCTCAGATTCAGGTAGAAGTCCACCGACTGGCGGCCGATCTGGCGACCCTCCTCCGCATCGGTGGTCAGCACCACCTTGTGCTCGGGGGCCAAAAACACCGTGGGACCGACCAATTCGCGCGCCGAACCGGTGTGCTCGGGCGTCGTCAGATACGGGTGCGCACCGGCGCTGCGCGAAGCGGCGAGCTTGAGCACCTTGGGGCCGAGCGCGGCCACGACGCGCCTGCTGGTCGGCACGCTCGCGGCGTCCAGCGCGTCGAGGTACTCGACGAGGACGTCGTAGGGCTTGCGATATTCGTCGGTGTGCTCCGGGTGACCGATGCCGATGCCCAGCAGAAACCGGCCGGGATAGGCATCCTCCACACGGTGGTAGGCCTCGGCGACTTCGGCGGCAGACGCGGACCACACGTTGACGATGCCGGTGGCCACCTGCAGCGTCTCGGTCTGCTCGAGGATCGGCTCAACGTAGGCGAGGTTGCCGGCAGGAGACCCGCCGATCCAGAGGGCGCTGTAGCCCAGCTTCTCGATCGCGGCCGCCTGTTCGGGTTTGGGCGCACCGAAAGTCCACACCCCGTATCGGCCGAAATCTGGCTTGAGCGAGACGGCGTCAGTCATGCGGAGTCCCCCTTATATAGAAATCTTGTATCGGCGCTCTACTGCAGGCCCAGCGGTGCGGCGAGTTCGCCGAGTGCAGCCACCAGCTTGTCAGGTCCGGTCAACACCTGCACCGGCACGTGGTCGGCCCCCGCCGTGACGTGCTCCTTGAGCCGTGCGGCGATGTCATCCGGCGTGCCGTAGGCAACGACGGCGTCGACCAGCCGGTCGCTGCCCGGCTTCGCGATGTCGGAGTCGGTGAAGCCGAGCCGCTTCCAGTTGTTCGCATAGTTGGCCAAGGTCAAGTAGATCGCCAGCACCTTGCGCCCGGTGGCGCGGGCCTTCTCCGCTTCGGTGGTCAGCACCACCTTGTGCTCGGGCGCGAGGAACGCCTCGGCGCCGATCAGTTCACGGGCCTGGGCCGTGTGCTCGGGTGTCGTCAAGTAGGGGTGGGCCCCGGCAGACCGTTCCGCCGACAGCTTCAGCACCTTCGGGCCGAGGGCGGCCACCACCCGGCTGTCCTTACCGACGCCGTATTCGTCGAGCTTGTCGAGGTACTCGGTCAGCGCGTCGACGGGTTTGCGGTATTGCTGGTGCGCCTCGGGATGGCCGACACCGATTCCCAGCACGAACCGCCCGGGGAAGGCCTTCTCGATGCGGTGAAACGATTCGGCGGTGGGGCCAGGCTCGGCCGTCCAGACGTTGACGATGCCGGTCGCCACCTTCAGTGCGTCGGTCTGCTCGAGGATGGGATCGACAAACGAGAGATCGGCCGCGGGCGAACCACCGGCCCAGATGGCTCCGTAGCCGAGAGATTCGATGTCCCGCAGCTGCTGACCGGACAGTTGTTGCCACAACGAATGGTGACCGAATACACCGAACGCGCCGAAGTTGGGTTTTGTCATTTCACCTCCAACCTAGGGCGTGGCGGAGGCTATTCCGTGCCCGCCTCGGCGAGTTCATTCGGCGTCGCGTCCAGCGGTGCCGGTGCCACCAGCGGCAACAGGATGATGAAGCGCGTGTCGCCAGGGCGGGACTCGACGCGGATGTCGCCCTGGTGCTTCTCGACGACGATCCGGCGGGCCAGATCGAGGCCGAGGCCGTCGCCCTCGCCGAAGGGTTTCGTCGTGAAGAACGCGGTGAAGATCCGGTCGACGATGTCTTCGGGGATGCCTGGACCGTCGTCGCCGATCTCGACGCGGATCATGTCGCTGCCCTGGCGCGCCGTTCGGATCGTCAGCGTGCCCTTGCCGCCCATCGCCTGGATGGCGTTGTTGATGATGACGTCCCATACCTCGTTCAAACCGCGTGGGTAGCAAGCGATTTCTGGTATCGACTTGTCCCAGTCCTTGACCAGCTGGACGGGTTTGTCGGGACCGACCTTGTCGCCGAAGAGCGTCTTGAGCGTGCTGTACAGCAGTTCGTGGACGTTGACCACCTGGTACTCGGCCCGGTCCATCTGTGAGTACTTCTTGGCGCTGGCGAGCAGGCCCGAAATGCGCTCGCTGGCGTCGGCGATCTCGTTCATCCGCAGTTCGGTGTCGATGGTGTATTTCAGCCAGCCGAGGGCGCTCTGCAGCGTCGCCGAGCAGTCGACCGCATCAATGGAGGCCTCGACGCGTTCCAGCCAGTCGACGTCCAGGCCCGCCTCCACGAACGTCGGCGCGTAGTCCCAGGCGCCGACGATGCCGTGATCTTCCAACCAGTCGCCGATTTGTTCTTCGCGGTCAGAGGTCTCAAGCGCGGACAGTTCCTTGGCCTTCGACTTGGCCACCTGCTCGGCGACTTCATCCTGGATGCTCACCAGCATCCGCAGCGCTTCCGGGGTGAACTTGCCGTCGGCCAGCATCGCGAGCTTGTGGCGCATCTTTCCGACGCCCTCGCGCAGATCAGCCACTGCCCGCGCGGCAGCCGCGGCGGGATTGTTGAGCTGGTGGGTCAGCCCCGCGGTGATGGTGCCCAGCGCGAGCAGTTTCTGGCGCTGACCGATGATCTGGCTCTGCCGCCGCCCGCCGACCATGTGGCCCTCGAGCAGGTGCACGGCCATCGGGAACTCGGTCCGCATGAACCGTGCGAACGCCTCGGCGTCGAGAACGAAGAACCGCGACGGCTTCGTCACCCGTACCGACGCTTGATAAATCTGTTCCTCGTCGGGGATATAAGCCGACCAAGCCCCGCAGTACACGCCCCGCTGCGACGTGCGGTTGGTTTCGATGTCGACCCCGCCGGAACGCTTGGACATCACCAGCTCACCGTCGAGCAGGACATAGAGGCAGGTGGCCGGCTCGCCCTCGACGACGACCGGGCCGGGCTCGAACGTCGCGATATGCCCGTTCTCGCACAGCGTCTGCAGCTGCTCATCGGACAGCTTCTCGAACAGGAACAGCGTCCTCAGTTCGTCGGGCAGGCACGTTTCGCCCATATTCCTAAGCCTCCGCCAGGTACCGGTGCACCAACATCACTGCCATCGACCCTTCGCCGACGGCGGCCGCCACACGTTTGGCGGATTCGGAGCGCACGTCTCCTGCAACAAACACACCGGGCACGCTTGTTTCCAGATGGTGAGGGGGACGGTCCAGCGTCCAGCCGGCGACTTTGCTCACATCCGGTCCGGAGAGGATGAACCCGTGGTCGTCCTTGGCGACGAGGTCGAGCCAATCGGTGCGCGGCTCGGCGCCGATGAAGCAGCACATCCGGTCGCAGTTGACCCGCTCGGTGGCACCCGTCTGCTTGTCGAGCAGCACCAGGCCGGCGAGATGGCCGTCCTCTCCGACGGTGTCGACAACCTCGGTGCAGGTGCGCACGAAGATCTTCGGGTTCTTCTCGATGCGTTCCACCAGATAGTGCGACATCGACGCGGCCAGCGATGACCCGCGGACGAGCAGCGTCACCGACTTCGCCTTCTCCGACATGAAGATCGCGGCCTGGCCGGCCGAGTTGGCGCCGCCGACGATGTAGACGTCCTCGTTCTCGCATTCCGACGTCTGCGAGACTGAGGCGCCGTAGAAGACGCCGCGGCCGATGTAGTTGCACGCGTCTTCGCTGGGGTCATCCCAACAGCCGGGGACGTTGCGGAGCTGGCGGTAGGCGACGCCGGTGGCGAGGATGACCGCCTGGGCCGCGATGCTGCCGCCGTCTTCGAACTCGATCGTGCGCGCCGAACCGCTGTCGTCGGCGTGCAGCCGGACCGCCTTGCGCGTGGTGATGACTTCGGCGCCGAAGCGCTCGGCCTGCAACCGCGCGGACGTGGTCAGCTCAGCGCCCGAGACCCCGCGAGGGAACCCGAGATAGTTCTCGATCTTCGAGCTGCGCCCGGCTTGCCCACCGGTCGTCGTTTCCTCGATCAGGACCGTCTTCAGGCCCTCGGATGCGCCGTACACCGCGGCGGCCAGGCCCGCGGGTCCGCCACCGATGACGGCCAAGTCGTAGAGCTCCAGCGCAGGATTGGTCGACAGCCCGAGCATCGCCGCCAGCTCCGCATCGGAGGGCTGGACAAGCGTCTCGCCCTGCTCGGTGATCACCACGGGAAGCCGGTACTCATCGAGGCCGGCCGCGTCGAGAAGCTGCTTGCCCTTCTGTTCGTCGGCCATGAATGAGCGGAACGAATGCTGGTTGCGAGCGAGGAATTGGCGCACCTGCCAGGACCGCTCGCTCCAGCGGTGGCCGATCACCTTGGTGTGCGGGATCGCGCGGTCGCCGGTCTCGCGCCACGCCTCGAGCAGCGCGTCGATGACCGGGTAGAGCTTCTCCTGGGGCGGGTCCCAAGGCTTGAGCAGGTAGTGGTCGAGGTCGACGACGTTGATCGCGTCGATCGCAGCGTGCGTGTCGGCGTAGGCGGTGAGCAGCACGCGGCGGGCCATCGGGAAGACGTCCATCGCCTCTTCGAGGAATTCGATGCCGCTCATGTGCGGCATCCGGTAGTCGGCGACCAACACTGCGACGGTCTCGCCCCGCAGCTTCAACTGGTTGATCGTCTCGAGGGCGTCGGGTCCGCTTTCGGCACGCACGATGCGGTAGTTCTCGCCGTAGTGACGACGCAGGTCGCGGGCGACGGCACGCGAGACAGCGGGGTCGTCGTCGACGGTGAGGATCACGGGTTTGCGTGGCTGGGGGGTTGGGCCGGTCATCACGCTCAGTATGCGCCCGATGTCCAGCGGTTATGGTGGCTAAGTCGGCGCCTGTGACGGGGTCGTTCGGCGATTTTGGGCCAGACGCTCCAGCAGGTAATATGGACCAACGGTGCGGCATCCGCGCCGGCTCTTGCGTGCCCCAGTTCTGGAATTTCTAGCTACCGGCCCACGTTTTGCAGTCGGAGCGAATTCTGCGCTCAAGTAGTACTCGCCGCTCGCGGCGGGAGCAGTATCCGCCGCTCGCGGCGGGAGCAGTATCCGCCGCTCGCGGCGGGAAGGCGCCAGACAAGGACACGGAGGATCTCCGAAACACAATGGCCAAGAAAGACGGTGCCATCGAGGTCGAGGGCCGGGTGGTCGAACCCCTGCCCAATGCGATGTTTCGCATTGAGCTGGAGAACGGACACAAGGTGCTCGCCCACATCAGCGGCAAGATGCGGCAGCACTACATCCGCATCCTGCCCGAGGACCGGGTGGTGGTGGAGCTTTCTCCCTACGACCTGTCCCGGGGCCGCATCGTTTATCGGTACAAGTAGACACACTGACCCAGAAGGATCGACGAAGCCGTGAAGGTGAACCCGAGCGTCAAGCCCATTTGCGATAAGTGCAGGGTGATCCGCCGGCATGGGCGGGTCATGGTGATCTGCTCAGATCCGCGACACAAGCAGCGTCAGGGCTGATTCAAGCCCCGGCATCGACAACTTAATGACGAAATCCCAGTACCACTGAGCTGCCCGGCGCCAAGCGCCAAAAAGACGAATCAGCGCCGCTCGCATACGTCCGGTACGGAGGCCGGACCCCGACGAGGTCGGGGCGGACTGGGACCAGACCTCCGCAACGAAGAAGGAACACACCACTGTGGCACGTCTAGTGGGCGTCGACCTCCCGCGCGACAAGCGCATGGAGATTGCGCTGACCTACATCTACGGCATCGGCCGTACCCGCTCCCAGGAGATCCTGGACGCCACCGGCATCAGCCGGGACCTGCGCACCAAGGACCTGACCGACGATCAGGTGACCCAGCTGCGCGACTACATCGAGGGCAACCTCAAGGTGGAGGGCGATCTGCGCCGCGAGGTGCAGGCCGATATCCGCCGCAAGATCGAGATCGGCTGCTACCAGGGCATTCGGCATCGCCGTGGCCTGCCGGTGCGCGGCCAGAGGACCAAGACCAACGCGCGTACCCGCAAGGGCCCCAAGCGCACCATCGCCGGCAAGAAGAAGGCCAGGTAACCGCCGATGCCACCAGCCAAAAAGGGCGCAGCCTCACCGAAGAAGGGTCAGAAGACCCGCCGCAGGGAAAAGAAGAACGTCCCGCACGGCGCCGCCCACATCAAGAGCACGTTCAACAACACGATCGTGTCGATCACCGATCCGCAGGGCAACGTCATCGCCTGGGCATCCTCGGGCCATGTCGGCTTCAAGGGATCGCGTAAGTCGACGCCGTTCGCCGCGCAGCTGGCCGCCGAGAACGCCGCCCGCAAGGCGCAGGAGCACGGCGTGAAGAAGGTCGACGTGTTCGTCAAGGGCCCCGGCTCGGGCCGCGAGACCGCGATCCGGTCGCTGCAGGCCGCCGGCCTCGAGGTCGGCGCGATTTCCGACGTCACCCCGCAGCCGCACAACGGCTGCCGTCCGCCCAAGCGGCGCCGGGTCTAGGAGGGATAGACAGACATGGCTCGTTACACCGGACCCGCAACCCGCAAGTCGCGCCGCCTCGGCGTCGACCTCGTCGGCGGCGACCAGGCCTTCGAGAAGCGGCCCTACCCGCCCGGCCAGCACGGCCGCGCGCGGATCAAGGAAAGCGAATACCGCCAGCAGCTGCAGGAGAAGCAGAAGGCCCGCTTCACCTACGGCGTGATGGAAAAGCAGTTCCGCCGCTACTACGAAGAGGCGGTCCGCCAGGACGGCAAGACCGGCGACAATCTGCTCCGCATCCTGGAGAGCCGGCTGGACAACGTGGTGTACCGCGCCGGCCTGGCGCGTACTCGTCGGATGGCCCGCCAGCTGGTCAGCCACGGCCACTTCACCGTCAACGGCGTCAAGGTCGACATCCCGAGCTACCGGGTGTCGCAGTACGACATCATCGACGTGAGAGAGAAGTCGCTGAACACGCTGCCGTTCCAGATCGCGCGCGAGACCGCAGGCGACCGGCCGATCCCGGCGTGGCTGCAGGTGGTCGGCGAGCGCCAGCGCATCCTGGTGCACCAGCTGCCCGAGCGGGCGCAGATCGACATCCCGCTCACCGAGCAACTGATCGTCGAGCTCTACTCGAAGTAAGGCTTCCGGCCGTCCGGATGGCGGCTGGGGATGTTCCCGGCTTAGCCGGGGAGATACGTGGCATCAAATAGCGGTTGCCACGAAGGAGGAAAGAAACACCATGCTGATTTCTCAGCGACCCACATTGTCGGAAGAGGTCATCTCCGAGAACCGGTCCCAGTTCGTCATCGAACCGTTGGAGCCCGGATTTGGCTACACGCTTGGCAATTCGCTTCGGCGCACGCTGCTGTCGTCGATTCCCGGCGCAGCGATCACCAGCATCCGCATCGACGGCGTGCTGCACGAGTTCACCACCGTGCCCGGTGTCAAGGAAGACGTCACCGACATCATCCTGAATCTCAAGGGGCTGGTCGTGTCCTCTGAGGAGGACGAGCCGGTCACCATGTACCTGCGCAAGCAGGGCCCCGGTGCGGTCACCGCCGGTGACATCGTGCCGCCCGCCGGTGTGACGGTGCACAACCCCGAGATGCACATCGCCACCCTCAACGACAAGGGCAAGCTCGAGGTCGAGCTCGTGGTCGAGCGCGGCCGCGGCTACGTCCCCGCCGTGCAGAACAAGGCGTCGGGCGCCGAAATCGGCCGTATCCCGGTCGATTCCATCTACTCGCCGGTGCTGAAGGTCACCTACAAGGTGGAGGCCACTCGCGTCGAGCAGCGCACCGACTTCGACAAGCTGATCCTCGATGTCGAGACCAAGAGCTCGATCACCGCGCGTGACGCGCTGGCGTCGGCGGGCAAGACTCTGGTCGAATTGTTCGGTCTGGCACGCGAACTCAACGTTGAGGCCGAGGGCATCGAGATCGGCCCGTCGCCGGCTGAGGCCGACCACATCGCGTCGTTCGCCCTGCCGATCGACGATCTGGACCTCACCGTCCGGTCGTACAACTGCCTCAAGCGCGAGGGTGTGCACACGGTGGGCGAGCTCGTCGCCCGCACGGAGTCCGATCTTCTGGACATCCGCAACTTCGGCCAGAAGTCCATCGACGAGGTGAAGATCAAGCTGCATCAACTCGGTCTGTCGCTGAAGGACAGCCCGGCCACGTTTGATCCGTCCGAGGTCGCCGGCTACGACGTCGCCACCGGCACGTGGAACAGCGACGCCAGCTATGACCTCGAGGACAACCAGGACTACGCCGAAACCGAACAACTCTAAGAACGCAGATAAAACCCCGGGCCCGCCCGGACCGTCCCGGTCCTACCTGATACGGGGACCGGCCCCAATTAGGAGATAGTCGCAATGCCCAAGCCCACCAAGGGCCGTCGCCTCGGCGGGTCGTCGTCGCATCAGAAGGCGCTGCTGGCCAACCTGGCCACATCGCTGTTCGAGCATGGCCGGATCAAGACCACCGAGCCCAAGGCACGGGCGCTGCGTCCGTACGCGGAGAAGCTGATCACCCACGCCAAGAAGGGCACGCTGCACAATCGGCGTGAGGTGCTCAAGAAGATCCGGGACAAGGATGTCGTGCACACCCTGTTCGCCGAGATCGGACCCTTCTACGCGGACCGCGCGGGCGGCTACACCCGCATCATCAAGGTGGAGCCACGTCAGGGCGACAACGCCCCGATGGCGGTCATCGAGCTGGTGCGGGAGAAGACGGTGACGTCGGAGGCCAACCGCGCCCGCCGCAGCCGCTCCGCTGGCGATAGTGGTTCGGGCGCGGGTACGGCGAGGAAGGCCGCGCCGGTCGCGGCCGCTGCGGCGCCGCAGGCCGCTGTCGAGCCCGAAGCCACCGAGGGTCCGACCGAGGAATCGGTCTCTGACGTCAAGGTTGAGGATTCGGCGATCGAGGAGGCGCAGGAAGCTGAGGCTGCCGAAGAGGTCGCTGAGGAGGCTGCCGCCGACGAGGATGCCGACGACAAGTCCTAGTGAAGTGAACGACAAGCCCGCCATCGATTCCGGTGGCGGGCTTCGTCATTTTTCGTCCTCCTCGCGTGGTGTGACTCGTCTTCGGCTCGATATCGCCTACGACGGAACCGCATTCGCGGGCTGGGCGGTGCAGTCGGATCAGCGCACGGTGGCGGGGGTGCTCGAGGAAGCGTTGACGACGGTGTTCCGGACGCCGGTGCAGCTTCGCGCCGCTGGACGCACCGACACCGGTGTGCACGCCTCGGGTCAGGTCGCGCACGTCGACATACCGGTCGAGGCGATCCCGCATGCCTACCCGCGAACCACCCGACCCGGTGACACGGAGTTCGCACCCCTGGTGCGGCGGCTGGCGCGGCTCGTGCCGACCGATGTCAGGGTTCGCGACATCGCCCGCGCCCCTGCGGGTTTCGACGCGCGATTCTCGGCGCTGCGCCGGCACTACGAGTACCGGTTGACCACCGCGCCGTACGGCGCCGAGCCGCAGACCGCGCGCTTCGTGACGCCATGGCCGCGCGCGCTGGACATCGATGCGATGACGGCGGCGTCCAGCGAACTCGTGGGGCTGCACGACTTCGCCGCGTTCTGCCGGCACCGTGAAGGGGCGACCACGGTCAGGGACCTTCAACGGCTGGACTGGATGCAATCGGGCGATCTCGTCACGGCGCACGTCACCGCCGACGCGTTTTGCTGGTCGATGGTGCGCTCGCTGGTCGGTGCGCTGCTCGCGGTGGGGGAGGGGCGTCGCGAACCGGCGTGGTGCGCAGAGCTATTGACCCAGCCGCGGCGGTCCAGCGATTTCGCCGCCGCGCCGCCGCAGGGGCTGACCCTCGTAGGCGTCGACTACCCGCCCGACGATCAACTCGAAGCGCGCATCACTGTGACCCGCGACCTGCGTCGACTGGATTAGTGCCGCGTCGGCGACATTGATCAGTTGATCCTGGCCGCGATGAAGTCTGCAGCCTGGTTCACCATGCCCGCGGCAATGTATTCCTTCGCCAGATGCTGGGACCAGTTCTGCTCCCAGGTGTTGGGATCGGCCGGGTTGCAGATCGGGTCGGCTCCATGGCACAACTCGATGGTCCGCTCGGAATACAGCGGGTTGAAGTTGGTGATCGGGCCCACCCACGCAGCGCCGTTGCCGAACAACGAGACCGCGGCGATCTTCTGATCCATGCCCTCGGGCAGCGGGTTGGTGAATCCGAAGAACGTAAATGGCAGCGCGAGCACGACATCGGTGACCGCGGCACCAAGCGAATAGCCCCCGAGAACCAGCCGGGTGTCGGGACAGTTCTTGGCCATGTTCTGGATGTGGGCGCTCATGTCATTGGCGCCGATGTCGATTTCGTTGTCGGCGGGGTAACGCACCGCATACATACCGATGTTCTTGTTCACCTTGGACCGCAGCGCGCTGATCAGGGCATTGCCGATCGATCCCGGCCCGGCCGGTTCGAGGCGGCCGCGGGCGAAAACCAGCTCGACCTGCGGACAGGCGGCCGATGCCGCCGGAATCATGTTGTTACCAGGCACGATTGACGGGCCGAGCAGCAGGCCTGCTGCTACAAGAGTCGATGTGATCGCGACGGCAAGGCCGCGCCGTATCCGATTACCGCTGCGTTCAACGCGTCTGAGCACCACCTCGCCGATGTTAGCCGACGAATTGACGCACCCGTTCGAACGACCAGGTGTGCGCTACACACGTCCAGCAACGAAGTCGGCGGCGGTGTTGACGAATCCGCCTGTGTAACTCGGTGACCTGTGCGCCGCGACGCTCTCACCGTCAGTCTGGCAGATGGGGTCGCCGCCGTTGCACAGGTCGATCGACAGTCCGCCCCATACCGGGCTCATCGTCAACGGAAGGCCGAGCTTCGCCGACGGGTTCCCGAACACCGCGATCGCCGCGACGAAGTCGGGCGCATTGGGCGGCAGCGGGTTGGTGAAGCCGATCGCCGGAATGGGAACTGCGGCAATGACATCCATCACCGCTGCACCCTGCGAATAGCCACCGAGCACCAATCGCGTGTTCGGGCAGGCGCCCATCATGTACTGCACGTGTGCGCTGGCGTCGTTTGCGCCGTCTGCGGCGGCCAGAAAGTCGTAGTTCGCGGGATAGTTCACCGCATACGAGCCGACCGATCGGCCTCCGACCTTGCCCCGTAGCGCGTTGACGAACGCTCCACCAACGGTTCCGAGCCCGCCGGTGTCGTCGGTGCCACGGGCGAAGATCACCTCGATATCCGGGCAGTCCGCAGACGCCGTCGGCGCGAAGGCGATCGACGATGTGAGGGCCGCGGCCGCTCCGACGAGCAGGGCAGCTGTTTTCTCAGCTACGCGCATTCTCTATATCCTTCCGGCTGCGAAACTGGCTGCCTGTTGCGCCATCGCGTCCTCGTAACCCCTGTGGGCGAGGGGATTCCGCCCACCAGAACAGATCGGGTCGCCGTCCTTGCACAGGTCGATCGACCGGCCGGCGAACATGCCGACCGACGACAGCGGCTGACCAAACTTAGCCGCCGGGTTGCCGAACACGGTGACGGCGGCCACCGTGACCGCGGCGGTCGGCGACAACGGCGGCGCCGACCCGATGCTGCCTATCTTGTTGCCGAGCGGCGGGACGCCCGCCAACATGTCCACCACCGCGGCGCCCTGCGAGTAGCCGCCGAGCACGATTTTGGTGGACGGGCACGAGAGCGCCATGGCGGCGATGTGGCTGGTCGCATCGGTGGCGCCGTCAGCGGCGGTGAGGAAATCATAGTCGGCGGGGTAGTTCACCGAGTACGACCCGACGGTGCGCGGCGCGATCTGCGCGGCCAGCGCGTCGGTAAGCGCCTGGCCCACCCGGCCGACGCCTGCTGGCTCGCCGGTGCCGCGCGCGAAGACGACCTCGACGTCGGGGCAGGGCACCGCCACGGCGCTCGGAGCGGTAGCCAGAACGCCCGCGGCCGCGGATGAAACAGTGGCGAGGAGGGCGGCCACCCGGGCCGTTCTACGTGGCAGAGTCACGCGCACATAGTTCCATACCGGGATAAGACGGACTAACTTTTTGCCTCGCGACAGGGTGTCAGTTGTTCCACGGCGCCGGCATCTGGCCAGGTGGCGGCCTCGACCGCCTCGCTCCGGTCGCCGTGGCGCGCCAGCGCCAGACCCGCCAGGACGACGCCGCCACCGAGCGCCTGCGTCGGCGTGATCGCCTCGCCGAGAAGCAGCCACGCGGCCAGGATGGCGAACATCACCTCGGACAGCCCGACCAGGGACGCGAACCGGGGCCGCAGCCGCGCGATACCTAGGATGCCCAGCGTGTAGGCGACCGCCGTGGTGATCACGCCGAGCGCGACGACGGGCACGGCCCAGGTCATCGCCCACCCGGCGATGACGGTGTCCTTCGCCGTAAACGTCAACGGCATGACCCCAGCGAGGCCGAGGCCTGCGGTCGCGACCGCGCCGACAACCAATCCGCCCGCAGCGAGCGTCGTCGCGTTCAGGCTGCCGTCGACCTTGTTAGCGCTGACTCCGTCGGAGAGCATGAAATAGCTTGCGGCGCATACCGCGGCGGCGAATCCCCATCCGACGCCGGCGGCGTTGACGTGCGCGCCGGCGAATACGTCGAGCACCAACATGATTCCGGCGACCGCGAGTGCGACCCCGGCCAGCGTCAGTGTGCTGGGCCTGCGCCGCGTGGTGGCCCACACCCATCCGACCACCAGCACCGGGGCTGTGTATTCGAGCAGGAGCGCGACGCCGACCGACAGCCGCGCGACGGCTTGGTAGTAGCACAGCTGGGCCCCTGCAATGGGCACGACGCCGTAGGCGAGCACCATCCTGCGGTGGGTCACAGCATTGCGGACCCAGCCTGGTCTGACGACGGTCGCGAACACCGCCACTGTGCCCGCGCCGACGGCCAGGCGTGCGGTGACGGCGCCGGTGGGGCTCCAGCCGACGTCCATCAGCGCCTTGGCCAGTGGGCCGGACATTCCAAAGCTGAGCGCGGAGGCGACGGCGAACAGCAGCCCGACCCGGAAATGGCTCGGCTGTGTTGTCATCGGGGCCTCTCCAGGCTTGTAATGAGTAAAATCGGATTTGGTCATGACGCTAGCCGGAGGGGAGGTCATGAGTCAAATGCTTTTTACTTATGACACCGAGCTCACCTTGCGGGCGGCGTGTGTGTTGATCAACTCGGATCGGGTCGACGGCGAGCAGCTGGGCGACCTCCCAGCGCTCGACGGTTACCTGGACAGCTTCGGCTGGACCGGCCGGCGCGACCACGACAGCGCCGAGCTATCAGCCGTTCACCGGCTGCGTGAGCGCCTGGCCGACATCTGGGCGGCCGCCGCAGACGAGGAGGCCGCTGTCGCGCAGGTGAATGCTCTGCTGAGCGACACCAAGGCGCAGCCGTGGCTGACCAGACACCCCGAAATGCCCGAATGGCACCTTCATCTGGCGTCGGTCGACGACCCGCTGTGGCAACGCATGGGCGCCGAGATGGCGATGGCGCTGGCCGACCTGATCCGTGGCGGCGAGCTGCGACGGCTCAAGACCTGCGCCGCGCCCGACTGTGCGGCGGTGCTTATTGATCTGTCCCGCAACCGATCCGGGAAGTTCTGCGACACCGGCAACTGCGGCAACCGACAGCATGTTGCGGCCTACCGCGAACGGCGCGCACAGGAAGACTGATCACGGCAGGTAGTAGCCGCGGATGCGGTGGAACCTGCTGCGGCCCAGCAGCGCGTTCGCTGCTTGCAGTCCGGACATCACCGCCGCCTCGATGCAGCCGGCATTCATGCCGCAGTCGGTCCAGTCACCGGCGAGAACCACGTTGTCGTAACCGCTTTCGTCGCAGCGCAGGCGGTAGCAGTCAGATCCGGGCACCGACTGCACATACCGGTCGGAGGGATCGATGTTCACGCTCACGTGCTGAGTGGCCAGCGCGGCGGCACTGCGTGCACCGTTCACCCCACTGACCAGGTGCCAGGCGAATCCGTCCTCGGTCACCGCGTGCGGCAGATACAAGCCGATGTGGTCGTCGAGGAACCGAAGCACGTCCGCACGTACCCGGTTGTGGCAGTCGCTGATGTAGTGGGCGGCATCCATCGTTGTCGGCCATGTGGTTTCCAGGCTGCCACAGAAGTATCCGACTGCGGCAGGTCGATCATTGTCAGGCCAGTCTTCGGCCCACAGCGTCTGAGGCATCGACGCCCAGGTGTCGAACGGCGGGACGTAGGCACTCGTCGTGACGCCGGGGTGGTGCCAGCCGAGCGCGTGATCGTCTGGCCGCCACCAGATCTGGAACGACTGCGTAGCCACGGTGCGGACGTGGGCTGTCATCTCCCGCCAGTCCGGCCGGTCCTCGATCAGCTCCTTGGCGACGAACGGGATCATGCCCAAAGACACCGCCAACACGACGTGATCGAAGTCGACACCGCGGCGCAGCACCCGCGTTTCGACGTCGTGGCGGGGGCCGAAATAAGTTTCGAGCGAATCGGTTACACCGGATTCGATCTGCTCGTCCAGCGGGCGGTCAGGAAACACCGGCAGACCACGCACGCGGGTCAACGGTTCGTAGGACTCGATACTGTCGGCGAGCCGGACCTGCCTGCCCATGGTGATCGCTTCGACGGCCCGTCGATCGGCGTCCAGATGGAGCTCGTCGACGCGGTGGAAGAACTCGAAGGCGACTCCGCGGTGTCGCAGCGCCTGATACAGGGGAGCGATGACGACATCGCCCATCCCCGCGGTCATCTTCCAGAAGAACGCGCCCTTGTAGCCGAACAGGATCACTCCGGTCAGAAAGATTGCCACCCCGGCGCCGAAGGCCGGGCGACCCGGGTCCCCGTCGGTATATCCGAACACCATGTCGTACATCGCGCGCACCAACGGGAACTGCGCGACATCGGGATGGGCGCGGTGGCGGCTGATCCAGTCGCAGAAGTCTTCGTCGTTGAGCGCGCGGAAGCCCCGCGGATCGGACACCAGTCCGTCGGCGATCAGCCCCCGCGCAGTTGCGGTGACCATCGACAACAACAACCACGAGCGTCGCTGATCGGGGGCCTGTTCGCCGTCGAGCACGTCGTTGACGACGTCGAGGACCTGGTCGACGAGCGCGACGACGTCGTCGGCCGGCGCCTGGGTGGCCAGTGCTGCGGCGGCCGCGAGCGTCGCGGTCTGTACCGCTTCTATCGAGGCGCGCGGTGGGTCGGGCGAGGTTGTGAGGACCAGACCGAGTTCGGTTGCGGAGTCCACCGATTCGGCGAAGTCCAGCAGCAGCTGCATGGCGCGGCGGAGGAAGTCGACGACTGTCAGCTCCCGGCCGGAGGCGTCCGGATCACCGGGCAGCCCGTCTGTGCGCGAGAGCCGCCCCGGCCACACCAGCCAGTCGCTGCCCCACCGATCCGCCAATCCCAGATTGTCGGCCGGGACCAGCGCCTGATCCCAGGTGCGGATCGGCGACTCGGGATCGGTTGTCGTCCGGTCGAGTTGGGCATAACAATCGCGCAGCAGCGCGAACGCGTTCTCGTAGGACCCCAGCCAGACATGCAGACCGTGCTCTTCGATACGGCCATGCTCACCACGGCTGGACGCCCCCTTGCCGCCGAGCCGGAAACCGCGTTGGTAGACGGTGATCGACTCGAAGCGGTCTTGCCAGCCGGGTTCGCTGAGCCGCCACGCAGCGGCGAGGCCCGCCACGCCGCCACCCAAAATGGCGATGCGGGATTTGGAACGGCTCACCCGAGCAGCGCTCGTGCGTGCGCCAGCTCCGGCCAGCCTGCGGAGTCCGACAAGCGGTCGGTCACCTCGGCCAATTGTTGTCGCGCCGATTCGCCGGCGAGCTCGAAATAGTCGGTGGCTGACCGTAATTCGAACAACCGGGCACCCTGACGGCGGGCTAGGGCGATCGCGGTGAGCAGATCCGCCTTCTGCTCGGCGGGGTCAGCGGAGGTCTGGGCACGCAACCGGATCAGTTCGGCGTCATAGAAATGGATGTCGGTTTCATCGGCCATCCGCAGCGAGAGCCTTACGTGCGCATGTGCGGCATCCAGATCGCCCGACCCGATGAGGGCCCGCACCAGCGCTGCGTCGTAGAACGCCAGCCATGTCCGCAACTCGAGAGCACGCCACAACCGGGTCACCGACGTCAGCGCCTGGATCTGGGCCGCCAAGGCGTCGCGGTCACCGGCGGCCAGAGCCCGCTTGCTGTCGATGACGGCCTGGTTGCTGGTCGCGATCATCACCCATTCGCCGAATCCGTCCTGCTCGCTGCGTGTTCGGAGCTCGTCGACGATGTCGGCCGCGCGGTCCAACTGGTTGGCTTCGATGTGTATCCAGGATTCAAGCGCACGGCCGTAGCACAGACTCGAGGGGCCGCGCGGGAATTCCAGTGTCTGGCAACGCTTTTCGAGAATCGTCAGCGCGGCCGCGGCGCCGCCGGGATCGCCTTGCAGGAACCGGGTCAGCGCCAGGAACGAATACATGCCTGCAATCGGGTCGTTGGGTGAATACCAGGTTTGTACCTCCGGTGTGCCGGTGGTCTCGAGCGCGGTGGCGGCCGCCTCGAACGTGCGACGGGCGACATCCAATTCGCCACGGAATGCGGCCAGTACGCCAAGCGCTGCTTCGCTGACGGCGCTGGTCGCATCAGCGGCCCCGAGGGGACGTCGCTTCATGGATTCGACGAGCTTCTGCCCGCGACGCAGGTCGCCACGCGAGGAGTAGTGGAACCAGAGGGCGTTGAACGTCGCGTACAGCGCGGGGCCCGGCTCGCCGTCGATCAGCTCGAGACACCGTTCGAATTCGGCGAGCGCCTCGGGACTGGTGTGCCCCTGCGCCGCCGAGGCAAGGAAGCCGCGCTCGAGCCGCACGGCGACTTCGCGCTTGTCGCGGGATCGACCGGCGGGGATGCGCTCGACGTGTTCGATCGCCCGGTTGAGGTGGCTGCGCGCTTCGGCGAGGGCACCGCGCCGGCGGGCGTCCGCGGAGGCCCGTTGGTAGGCCCAGACGGCGTCGTCGAACCGCCCGGCCTCGTGGTAATGCGTGGCGATCAGCGGCCAGTCGGGGTTGCCGGGCGCCTGCGGTGACGCCAGCGCGTCGGCGATTCGGCTGTGCAGCCGCCGTCGCAGGCTGGGTGGGGGCAGCTCCGCGGCGAGCTCACGCAGGAGTTCGTGGCGAAAGCGAAAACTCTTCTCGTCCAGCGCGACGAAGACGCGGCCCTTGACGAGTTCGGCGATCACCTGCTCGACGCTGTCCTCGTCGATCTCCGAGGCGGTCACCAGCAGATTGCGGTCGAAGCGACCACCGCAGATGGCCGCCGCCTCGACGATGCGCACGGCGTTCTCGCTGGATCGGAGACGGGCGAAGAGTGCCTCGTAGATGGTGTCGGGCACGCCGCCGCCTTCGGCCGCATCCGACGGCTGCTCCTTGAGTTTCGTGACGACCTCTTCGATGTAGAGCGGGATGCCGTCGCATCGCGCCCGCACCGCGGTGCGGGCGTCGGAGTGCAGTTCGGGACCCAGCGCCGCGATCAGCCGGTCGGCCTGGTCGTCACTGAGCGGTCTGAGGTCGAAGACCCGGGCGCCAGGAGGGACCGGGTCCAATTCCCGGGCCGTGACGACGACCAGGAGCTTGCCCGGGCGCGTGTCGAGCAGCGAGGCGATGAGTTCGACGGTGTCCTCGTCGAACCAGTGCATGTCGTCAACGAGCAGCAGGCCCGGGCTCTCGCCGAAACAGGCCGCCAGATACGCCCGCACGGCAGCGTTGATCTGGCCGAAGAGCTTGGGCCCCTCCGCTTTTGCGGGTTGATACCCGACCCGCTGAGAGATTCCGAGCACCGGTGCGAGCAAGGGCACCGTCTCGGTGGGATCCATGCCGCGCACCGTCACTTCGTTCTCCAGGCGCCGGAGCCGATCGACGGGCTCGGTGTCCCGGTCGATGCCGCAGTGCCGCTCGATCATCCTTCGGACCGGGCGCAACCCGATGTCGGTGTGGAAGGGCGAGCCGAACAAGCCGAGGATGATCGCGTGCGAGCGTTCGGCCATCTCGATCGCCGCGCCGGCCAACCGGCTCTTGCCGATACCGGCCTCGCCCCGGAACACCACGCCGGGAGTCGTCAGCGCGCCGCGTTCTGCCTGCGCCCAGACGTCCTCGAGATAGCGGATCTCCTCCTCGCGCCCGATGAGCGGTCCACGCGAGATCTCTCCGCTGTCGCGTTCGGCGATGACGCGATAGTGGTCGATCTCGCCTTCGACGCCCTTGACGGGCCGGGCGGGCAGACTGTTGAGCTCGAAATAGTCACCCACGATGTGGGCGATCGTGGCTGAGACGGCGACGCTGCCAGGCGCGGCGAGACTGCACATGCGGGCGGCGAGGTTGGCCCCGAGGCCGTATACGTCGTCCTGCTCGGTGTCGAGGTAGACCACGCCGCGGTGCACGCCCACCCGGACGTCGATGTCGAAGCCGAAGCGCTGCCGCACCTTGCCGCTGAGCACAGACACTTCGCGGGTGATGTCGAGCCCGGCCAGCACGGCGCGTTGTCCGTCGTTCTCGTGGGCGCGCGGGTGGCCGAAGACCGCCAGCAGACCGTCGCCCTTCGTCGAGCCGATGTGTCCCTCGTAGCGGTCGACGATCGTGCGCACGAGCTGCTTGTAGTTGCCGACGACGGTGCGGTACACCTCGGGCTCGATGCGGGTGGATAGCGCGGTGGAGTCAACGAGATCAGCGAAAAGTATTGTCAGCCTGCGAATTTCGCCGCTCTCCTGAGGTGCTGCAAGCAACTCCTCGGCGTCGGCATTGGTGTCATCGACGGCCAGCACCTGCTCGGCGAGTGCATCGGCGGTGGCGCGGTCCCCACTGTTGATCGCCTGTACCGCGCGATCGAGAAGCTCATCGACTGCCGGCGGATGTTGCGAGTCGTTCACAGCCCCGCTGTCACGAGGATTTCTTCGGGCGGATCGGCGGCCGCGGCCTTCTTCAGTTTCACCTTTCCGCGGTAATTGGCGCCGATGTAGTTGAGGTCGAGCAGTGTGATGGTGATGTCCGTCGCCCCCGCGGGCAGGACCGCGGGCGTCACTGTCAACTTTGCGGCTTCGATGACCACGGTCGGCCAGCCCACCCGTTGGAAATCCGAGCCGATTGCGACTTCGCGGTTGAACGCCGCCGCCGGGATCTTGATTGTCTGGGAATCCTGAGTCCCGCCCGGAGTGCACCACGGGCCGGCGATGAGCGTCTTGAGAAGCTCGGCGTGCCCCTTGACTTCGAGGTCGACGAAGTCGTGCGCCACGGTGATGCGCGCATCGATCCCGAAATCGTCGTCGTCGGCGCGTTTGGCGGCGTCGACGCCCATCTGGAAGGCCTTGTCGATGTGCTCTTTCAGCTGTTTGGAGAACTTCTCGAAGGTCTCGTTCGGCGCAGGGGGCTGAGTCACGGCGTGCCTCCACCCGAGCCCCCGGACGAGGTATCGGTGGTGATGTCAGCCAGCCACTTCCACGGTTCGCTGGCTAGGCGTCCGCCGACCTCCTGGCCATATTTCGCCAGGTCGCCAAAGCTGAGCTGGCCGGCCAACCACTTCTTGGTGATCTCGAGATTGGTCGAAGTCAGGTAGTTGGCGACATCGGCCAACGCCTTCGCCGTCTTGGTGGCGACTTGTGGTTTACCGGTCGACGGGGCGTTGCCGCCGGCCTGAGTGGGGGTCTTTCCCGTGGCGCCCGAGGCGCCCGTCGGCGGCTGCGGCAGAGTATTCGGTTGCTGCATCCAGGGGGGCTCCTTCCACCCGACGTAGCCCGGCGGGGGTTTGCGCGCGGGCCCGAAGAAGAGCTGCACCGCCGCCCACCCGTAGCCCATCTTGCAGAGTAAGAACGCCTGCGCGTATGGGCTGATATCGGTGACGTGGGCGACCTTGCGGGTCTGCATCCGAACACCGGGCTTGCTGGTCTCACCGTCGGAACGGGTGCAGCTCACGTTCACAAACCCGCGGTCGACAAGGACCTTCTTGGTGCAGCCGTCGCCCTCTTGGTTCTCGGCAAGGTCGTAATCGAGGCGGGCGTCTCCTCTGAGTAGGTCAGACTTGAGGAATCTCAGGCGCTGGACCAGCTTGTATCCGCCGATGACTTTGCAGAGTCCGGCTGTCTCGACGATGTTGTACCAACCGTCGGGCGGCGTCCTGGCGGTGTAGTTCTTCATTCCACAGAAGAAGCCGGGATAGGCCTTCGGCCAGTTACGGGGATCGACGACGGCAATCACGTTGTCGAACGTCAGTGTGTCCGACTCGATGTCAGCGTCGATGACGACGCATGTCAGTCCGTTGACGGTGACCACCGACGTGCGACATTGAGGCACCTTCGACACCAGGTCGAGGACGTAGCCGTCGTCGGCCGCTTTCTTTATGAAGCCGGCCCACGATTGCCACCCGGTGAAGCTTTCGGTCAGATCGCCGTTGAGGAAGGTCAACGCGCGGGATACGCGCTCCTCGTCGTTCAAGCCTTCCGGGGGCACGGCGAGCGCGAGGGCTTCCGACATGACCGGGGTGTTGGCTTCAACGTCGGCGATGGCGGGAATGTGTTTGAGCGCGCCGATGACATAGACCAGGTTGGCCAGATCGGGAATCGTCAACTCGCTGACGGCATGGGTCTTGTCGTACTCCACGAGATCCCGTAGCGCCACGTTGACGTTGAAACCTACGTCGGTCGAACGTTGCTGTCCTGGCAGAAACAGGTCGTAGAGTTGTTCGGACCAACCGCGATTTTCGATCGCGCCGGGCAGATATTGCTCGATGATGGTCGCCGTAACCGCGTCGCCGGACTCGATGGCTTGGGAGACCGCCAGGTCGAGTGAGCCGAAGAGACTCAACATCGACAGCGGCGCAGACATTTGCGACTCGACCCTTGAGGTCATTTCCCCTCCTGCCGCGGAATTGCGCATAGCATACCGTCATAAATCGACGTCAGCAGGTCTTTAGTCGGTGTAGGAGGAACCCGTGCCAGAACGCGAAACTGGTGATAACGGCAACTTCGCCGACATGTTCTTCGCCTCGCTGCTGGATCCCGAAGCGAACGTTCGCCGGTTGACGGCGATCCAGGCCGAAGGTTTCCGTGCGGCAAGCGAACTGGTTGATCGCTTCATCCGTATAGCCACACCGTCCAGCAACGGTACGGATCACTCCAAGAAACATTCCGTCAATGCGCCCGACGGCAAGGAAAGCCCTGGGCCCGCGGTGATCGAACCGCTGCTGCAGTCCTGGCTATCGCTGACTGATCAGTTCCTGCGCGGCTCGACGCGCTTAGTCGACGAGCAACGCGACGGCCCGGCAACCATCGATCTCGAAAAGGTGCAAGCGCAAGGAACTCTCGAGCTGGAGTCGGTGTCTCCCGGTTGCGCCAGGGGCGAGGTCTGGTTGCACAACAGGGGACTGGGCAATCTCGGCGATATCCGGCTGCGGTGCAGCGAGCTGCTTGCCCACGACGGCCACGTGATCAGCGCGGCGGCCATCACGTTCGACCCGCAGGCCGTACCGATGCCCGGCAGGTCGAGTCGCGGGGTATCGGTGAAAGTGCTTGTCGACCAAGAAGTTCCGCCCGCCCGGTACTGCGGAACGCTGCTGGCGGAAGGGTTTCCCGATTTGGCGATTCCGGTGATCGTCACGGTCCGGGAAGCCCTCTGATGACCGACACTGCAGATCGGGCCGATCCGATCGCGGGTGTGGAGGATCGACTGCGGCAGGTGGCCAAGATCGTCCGACGGGCGATGCTCGACGCCATCCCCGACGGCGAACCTGCTCGCTGGCTGTATGCGCCGATGCGGGAGTATCCCTCGCGTCCGGGTAAGGCGCTGCGGCCGGCGCTCTGCCTGGCGACCGGTCGTGCTTTCGGCGGCGAGACCGAGGACCTGCTGGGCGTCGCCGTGGCGATCGAGATGATGCACAACGCCTTTCTCGTGCACGACGACGTCGCCGACGGCAGCGAAATGCGCAGGGGTAGACCGACGTTGTCAGCAACTCATGGAACTGCGGCGGCGCTCAATGCCGGCGACGGCCTGGCGGTGATCGCCGGGCAGGTGCTGCGGCGGGCCACCCGGCGGTTCGATCAGGACATCGCCGACCGCGTGTGGGCCGAGTTCGACATGATGGCGCTGCGCACGTTGGAAGGTCAAGCGACAGAAGCAGGCTGGCAACTCGACGAGGTCGAGGGCCTCGGACCGTCCAACTATCTCGAGCTGATCATGCACAAGACGTGTTGGTACACGACGATTCACCCGCTGCGGGTCGGCGCGATCGTCGGTTCGAACGGCGCGTGCGATCCGGCGCCGTTGGTGCGCTTCGGGTTTCACTTCGGTGCGGCGTTCCAGATCCGTGATGACCTGCTCAACCTGGTCGGCAATGAGCGGACTTACGGCAAGGAGATCCTCGGCGATCTCTACGAAGGCAAGCGGACGCTGCCGCTCATGCACCTGCTGAACAACGCCGAGGGCGCCGATGCGGTGCTGGTGCGCGACTATTTGGGCCGGACGCGCGGCGAGCGGTCGCCCGACCTCGTCGCCCGGGTCCGCGCCCTGATGGACGATTACGGCAGCATCACCTTCGCCGGCGAGTACGCCGAGGGCATTCTGCTGGTGGCGGAGGAATACTTCGCGGAGGCTTTCGCCGACGCCGAACCCGGCCCCGACCTGGACTTTCTCCGGTCGCTGGTGCCGTATGTCTGGGCCAGGTGGCGGTAGACGTCACGAAAAATTCGTGACGGGACCACCTCTCCTACGCCAGTAGGTTTGGCACAGGGGGAGTATGACTCGTCAACCGACCACGCGGCTGCACGTCAGCGGCTACCGATTCCTGCTGCGGCGGATGGAACACGCGCTGCTGCGTGGTGACCTCCGGATGCTGCACGACCCGATGCGGTCACAGTCCTTGGCGTTCACCGCGGGCTGCGTACTGGCCGTCGTCGTAGTCGCGGCGGTCGCGATCCTGGCTTTTCTGCGGCCGAGCCCCGGCCTGGGCGACGCCGCCATCGTCATGACCCGCGACTCAGGAGCGCTGTACGTCCGCGTCGGTGACACGTGGCACCCCGTGATGAACCTGTCGTCCGCTCGCTTGGTGGCCGGAAGTGCCCTAACACCGCGAACGGTCAGCGGCGCCGACGTGGACTCGGCCAACCGCGGGCCACTGCTCGGCATCCCCGGCGCGCCAGCCGTCATCGGCCGACCGCTGTCCGAACACGAGTCCAGCTGGACCGTGTGCGACGACACCACCATGACCGTGATCGCCGGCGCGGTAGACCTGGACCGACGAGACCGCCAGCCGAGCGTCCTCGTCACCGCCCGATCGGAGAGCGCCGCCGCGACCTATCTGCTGTACAACGGGTGGCGCGCCGAGGTCGATCTGCGCAATCCGGGCGTCGTATGGGCCCTGCGGCTCGACGGTGTTGAGCCCCTGCCCGTCTCGCTCGCGCTGCTCGAAGCCATCCCCGAGGCTCCGCCGATCGCTTCGCCGAAGATTGCGGGTGCAGGCGGACCCGGCGTGATCGCGGGGTTTCGGGTCGGGGACGTGATCCGCGTGACACGGGTCGACGGGAACGACTACTTCGTTGTGCTGGCCAACGGCATTCAACGCATCGGCGAAGTGGCGGCGAACCTCATCCGTATCGGTGACGACAGAAACGGCATCACGGCCGTCACGCCTGATGTCATCGCAGATGCGCCCCCAGTCAGTCCGCTTGCGGTGTCAAGCTTTCCGTCGCACGCGGGCCAGACGACCGGCGCCGAGCCAGGAGTGCTGTGCGGACAGTGGCTGCCCGATGGGCCGACAACCGTCCTATGGCAGGGCGACTCGCTCCCGGTGGACGGACATCCGGTCGAGCTGGCACAACATGACGGTGAGGGCCCCAACGTCGACGGCATCGTGATGCCGTCGGGTCGAAGCGCATACGTGCGGACGACCGCGATCACGGGTGCACAGGGCGGCGGCCCGTTGTACGTGATCACCGAGAACGGTGTGCTCTACGGCCTTCGCGACGAAGCCACCGCACGCGTCCTCGGTATCGAGGGTGATCCGGTCGCGGCGCCATGGCCGGTGTTGTCGCGGCTGCCCCGCGGGCCCGAATTGAGCAGGGACAGTGCGCTATTCGCGCGTGACAGTATCCCGTTGCCGCCGTAGTCGACCCATGGAGGCAGTCATTGCCACCGCGGCGGCCACCACGGCCACGCACACGCCCGCGCCGCCGAATGCCACCTTTCGTCCACTCTCGTCGGGCGTGACCACAAGGTCGGGGGGTGACGGGTCGTCGTGCTGCGGTGCCTCATCTGTGACGACGACCATGTTCGTCGCGTCGCTGACACCGCTCACCGCGGCAACGGCGTCGACGACACCGTGACCGACAAACGGGTCCCAGCCCGCGGGCGGTCGATGCGCCGTGTCCTTGATGCGCTGCATCACCTGCCGCGCAGTCATATGCGGCGACCTCGCCCGCACAAGCGCGGCGATCGCGCTCACCACCGGTGCGGCGTAGCTGGTTCCCACGATCGGCATCTCCTCGCCCAGCACCGGCAACGAGTCGATCAACCCTTCCCCGTCCGCGTCGAGCGATACCACGCCCTCGCCCGGTGCGGCGACGTCCACCCAGGGACCGGCAAGGGTGAACCGTGACGGCGCGCCATGGGGATCAACCGATCCGACCGTGAGCACGTAGTCGTCGTACCATGCCGGAGTCACAACGACTTTCACCGAATCCCAGTCCGGCCTGCCGGGTCGTGCGGGGTCAGCGGGCGGGTTCTGATCCGGACACTGACCGAGACCGCCAACGTTTCCCGCCGCCGCGACCACGACGACGTTTTTGACATCTACCGCATACGCCAGCGCGGCACCCAACGCCCGATCGTCCAACGCCGCGGCGGCCGGAACACAGGCGATGGACGACACGTTGATCACCGACGCACCCATATCGGCGGCGGTCCGTATCGCCATCGCGAGCGTGTCGACGTCGCCGAAGCCCGGTGCGCTCTGACCGGCCGGCGCATATTTCACGCTCGACTGACGAATGCCTATGATCGTCGCGTCGGGTGCGACACCGCTGAATTGCGTTCCGGCGCCGAGTTGTTCGGCCGCACCGACGATGCCGGCGACCACCGTTCCGTGACCGTCGCAGTCGTCGGTGCCGTCGCCGGTGGAAACGTAGTCACCGCCCGGCACCAGATGCGGCAGCAAGCGATGCCGCGCCACGCCGGTGTCGACGACCGCCACGGTCTGGCCGGCGCCCCGGCTGAGCCGCCAGGCCGCCGCCAGGTCCAGTCCGTCGAGTTGACGCGCGGACGAACTGTCGCGGATCGGAGCGGAGACCAGACACTGCTGCCGGAGCTCAGTTGGCTGCGGGGGCGAGGGCGTTCGTGGTTTGGGCAGCAGTGAGTCATCGACCGCCGGTGGTGTAACCGCCGCGGCTGCCGGCGGCGACCACACCGGGATCGACGCCAGCGTCAGGGCCGCGGCCGCCCGCGCCAGCCGCGACGTCATGTCAGGCTCAATCCACGGACGAAGCCGAACACCCCGATGACCCAACACGCCAGCGGAACAACCGCCGCCAGCGCGAGGTAGTCGACCACCTCCAAACCGCGGCGGGCGAACGGACTCAGCCGTGAGCCGACCTCGGTGAGAGTTGCCCACAAGCCCCCGAGGCCGGCGACGATCACGACGACGCTGAGCCAGACGGATTGCTGCGGCGCCAGAAGGCCAGCCAGTGTGAGACTTGCTGTGGCGCTGATCATCCCGGCGCTGAAGATCACCGCGGTCCGGATCGCTCCGCGTTGTTGAGCGGCGCGAAACAGCAGCGCGACGGAGACCGCGGCGGTGAGTGCGACGCCGCTCCAACGGCCGTGGCCGGAGGCGACCAGGACCGTGCCGAGTGCCGTCGATATCGAGAAGCCGGCCATCAGTCCTGTCGCCGTATGATGGCCCCGGACGGCACGTGCGGCACCCACGGCGGGTGCGACCATCTCGGTGCCGGGTGCGCCGCCTGTATCAGGCATTCGCGGCGCCAGCCCGGTCAGGATGACCGACAGCCTGGCGGCGGCACCGAGCATGGCCAAGGATCCGGCAGCGAGTGCGGCTCCGAGGGACGCCGTTGGCGCCGGCCATACCGTCACCGCTGCCGCGGCAATCGCGACGATCGCCGACAGCGCCGCGATCGCGACGAACAACGTCGTCCCGCGCGATGTCAGGTGAAGCAGCATAGTCGACAACGCGGTGCACACCGTCGCTCCCAGAAAGAAATTCGGCGGGGCGGGACCACCCGGCACCATTAGGTAGCCGGCAACGGCACCCAGGGCGACGGCGCCTGTCCCGAGGCTCAACGTCGGCAGTGAATCGGCGCCGATGCGGTCGTAGACGGCGGCGGCGACCGCGGTCGAAAGAGCCGCGACCGCCGCGACGACAGCACGGATGCCTGGCGCCGTCGGACCGGGAAAGGCCAGTACCGCCGCGCCTGTCCCCAGCGACCAGACGCCTGCAAGCGGACCGAGTCGTCGACCGACGTCGTCCTCGCGCGACGCCTCGGCCACATAGTGGCTCATGTCGTTCAGATGCGGAACGGCGATCGGCTCGGCGCTGAGCACCAAGATGTCGCCATCGCCAATACCGTTGTCTGCCAACGACAGCGATTCATCGAGCGGGGAGCCGTCGACGCGCGACAGCATCCATCGCTCGGTGAGATCGATATCGGCGACACCGGCGAGAGCGACGACCCGCGGAAGTATCTCCGCGATCTCCATCCACGCCGGGACGGCAAGGTCGACTCCCGCTGCCGTGCTCCGATCGTGCCTGCACACTGTGACCCGACACAGGTTTACCACCGTCATGTCCACCCCCGTCGATCACCGTAACCGGGGTCCGACATGGTTCAGCGCGCCAATTCTCGTGCTATGGATAGGGAACGAGATCACCTGCTGCGGCGTCTATCTCCCGATGGAGTTCTCGATTCAGCCGCGCTTGACCGGCCCACCGGTGGCCGACGAGGAGGTCGTTGTCAGGCCTCCGCCCGACATTCGCAGCGAGGCGCCGGTCAATCCCCTCACCAGGGTGCTACCCATGGCGATGGCGGCGGCGAGCATCGGCATGATGACCCTCTATTTCACCTCCGGCGCCTCGGCGACCCGTAGCCCGATGTTTTTGTTCTTCCCGGTGATGATGGTCCTCTCCATGCTCGGAACGGTGGCCACGGGCTCACGTGGCGGTAGCCGCGTCGCCGAAATCAACCTCAGCCGCCGCGATTACCTCAATTACCTCGCTTCGGTTGACGCCAAGATGCTGAACACAGCTGATGAACAACGCGTCTCGTTGGTGTGGCAGCACCCCGACCCCTGCGCGCTGTGGATGATCATCGGCGGCAGACGCATGTGGGAGCGCAGGCCGGATGACGCCGATTTCGGTCACGTCCGCATCGGCCTCGGTCCTCGGCGTGTGTCCACCCGGCTCATCGCTCCCGACCTCGAACCGCTGCAGCAGCGCGATCCCGTCACATCAACAGAATTACAACGGCTGGTTCTCCACCGCTCCACGGTGCCCGATCTGCCTGTGTCTATCCCGCTGACTGACTTCACCGCGATCTCGCTCAGCGGAGACACGGTCGCCGCCCGCCGCCTTCTTCGCGCGATGATCTGCCAGCTGGCGGTGATGCACAGCCCCAACGACCTACGCATCGCCGCCGTCGTCGACCCCATTACCGCGGAAAACTGGGATTGGCTGAAATGGCTGCCGCACCACCAGCATCCATCCGAAGCCGATGGCGCCGGCTCTGCGCGGCTAACCTACCGTGATCTGCCGACGGCGCAAACCGATCTCGTCGGCTGCCGCACGGCGCGCACGGTGCTGCTGGTCGACGGCGGACTCGCCGACCCCTTCGTTTCTGAGCAAGCGAGTCTGACAGTTGTTGCGCTCGACGCGGCGTGCGACGGGGGCGCCGAGCTGACGTTGGTCGTCAGCGATGATGCGGTAATCGGCGACGAAGTTCGTGCGCGTCCGGACGCGATGACCGTCGGGCAGGCGATTTCGTGTGCCCGCCGCCTGTCACCTTTTCGGCCCGCCGGCACATCCGCCGCAGGAGACAGGATCGCCTCGACGTCTGGCTGGCCGGAGCTGATGGGGTTCGATGACGTCGGATCGATCGACGTCACGACCCGCTGGCGGTCGGTCCGTCGACCTGAGCAGGTGTTGCGCGTGCCGATCGGCATCGCCGAACATGGCGATGCGGCGGAACTCGACATCAAGGAGGCCGCCGCGAACGGCATGGGGCCACACGGTCTGTGCGTTGGCGCGACGGGATCGGGTAAATCGGAGTTTCTCCGAACGCTGACCTTGGGCATGATCGCCGCACATCCGCCCCACATGCTGAACCTTGTTCTGGTCGACTTCAAAGGCGGCGCCACCTTCCTGGGCTTGGAGCGCGCACCGCACGTGGCAGCGGTCATCACCAACCTCGCAGATGAAGCGCATCTCGTCGCGCGGATGAAGGAAGCGCTGTCGGGAGAGGTCACTCGTCGGCAGGAACTGCTCAGGGCAGCAGGCAGATTCGCCAACATCGGAGAATACAACCGTGCTTGCAGCCAGGGTGCTGGGTTGGCTGCGTTGCCGACTTTGTTCATCATCGTCGACGAGTTCTCGGAGTTGCTCAGCCAACAGCCCGACTTCATCGATCTGTTCATCGCGATCGGTAGGCTGGGGCGGTCGCTGGGCATGCATCTTCTGCTGGCAAGCCAGCGGGTGGACGAGGGCCGACTGCGGGGGCTCGACTCACACTTGTCCTACCGGGTCTGTCTGAAAACTTTCTCCGCCAGCGAATCACGTTCAGTGCTCGGGGTATCCGATGCCTTTCAGCTACCCAGCACGCCAGGGGCGGCCTTCCTGAAAACCGGTGCCGGTGAACCGGTGCGGTTCCAGACGGCGTTTGTGTCCGGCCCCTGCAGACCAAAGCCAGCCCGCTCCGGGGGAGCGGTGACCATCGCCGCCCCGCAGCTCTTCACCGCCGCACGGACGGGCTGCGTCACGGTCGAGGACGAGAAGCGCAGCGCAGCATCCCGGACGGTACTGGACACGGTCGTCGATCAGATTCAGGGCCATGGAACACGCGCCCACCAGGTATGGCTGCCTCCGCTTGCCGAATCACCCGATCTCGCAGTCCTTCTTCACCATGCCGGGCCGCAGCTTCGTCTCACCGTTCCCGTCGGTCTCGTCGACTGCCCGTTCGAGCAGCGCCGTGAGCTGTTGGTAGCCCAACTTGCCGGGGCCGCAGGCAACGTCGCCGTCGTCGGCGGCCCCCAATCGGGCAAGTCGACAGCGCTGCGCACGCTGATACTGGCGTTGGCCGAGACTCACGATCCGCGCGACGTTCAGGTCTACTGCCTCGACTTCGGCGGCGGCACATTGTCCTCACTGAGATCGGTGCCCCATGTCGGGTCGGTCGCCACCCGACGCGAGATCGACCTGGTGCGGCGAACGGTTGCACAGCTGGAATCGATTCTACGAAGCCGTGAAGCCCAACGCGCGTCGGGAGTTGCGGGCGACGTGTATGGCGAGGTGTTTCTCGTCATCGACGGTTGGGCCACGGTTCGGCACGAGTTCGACAGCTTGGAGGCACCGATCACCGCGCTGGCATCCCAAGGACTTTCATACGGCATCCACGTCGTGATATCGGCGTCACGGTGGGCCGAAATCCGGCCGGCGTTCAAGGACCAGACCGGTACCCGTATCGAACTGCGGCTGGGCGATCCTGCGGAGTCGGAGATGGACCGCAAGCGCGCGCGGCAGCTGGTGAATTCTCCGCCCGGCCGGGGAATCACGCGAGACGGACGCGAATTCGTCGTCGCGACGGCGGCCGCCGACGGTACCGTCGCCAGCAGGCTGAGCGCGCGGTATGCGCAACGCGTCGCACCGCCGATTCTGGTTCTGCCGGAGCGGGTCGACTACACCGCGGTGATCGCGGATAAGGGCCTCGCGACCGAGATCGTGCTGGGCCTCGGCGAAATCGAACTGCAGCCGTTGACATTGGATTTCGCGGCCGAGGGTCATCTCATCGTTCTCGGCCAAGGCGAATGCGGCAAGACGGCGACGCTGCGGACGCTGTGCCGCGAGATCGTTCGGGTGAACACCCCGGAGGCGGCTCAACTGTTCCTCGTCGATGTTCGACGGACGCTGCTGGGCGTCGTCGAATCGGACCACGTTTCGGGCTACGCCGCATCGGCGCAGGCACTCGCGCCACAATTACGGGCCTTGATGGAGTTACTGCAGGCGCGGCTGCCCGGGGAGAACGTCACCCAGCAGCAGTTGCGCGAACGCTCATGGTGGTCGGGCCCCGAGATCTACGTCGTCATCGACGACTACGACCTGATCGCCCCGCCGAGCGGTGTCAACGCGCTTGCGCCACTGGCTGACTTCCTACCGCACGCAAAGGATCTCGGACTGCATGTCGTAGTGGCGCGGCGTTCGGGTGGGGCGGCGCGAGCGATGTTCGACCCGGTGCTGGCTCGAATGCGAGACGTGGGATGCATGGGCCTGATGATGAGCGCCAGCCCGGAGGAAGGTGTGCTGCTCGGCTCCGTTCGTCCATCACCGCTTCCGCCGGGTCGCGCGACGCTCGTCAGTCGGTCCTATCCGGAACAACTCGTTCAGATCACCTGGTGTGAGCCGGTATGACTGCATGTGTGGTCGAGGTAGGTCCCGCGACGGTGCGCGGGCCTGGTTCTGCGGCAATGGATTTGGTGTCTGCCGCTTTGGATTGCCTGGATGACGATATCGCTCTGCTCGACGAACAACCCGTAGCCGTCACCGCGATCTGGCGCGAAGTCTTTCGCGCCGTGGTGCCGGAGCAGGTTGACGCCGTGGTACTCGTCTGCCCCACATGGTGGCCGCCGATGTGGGTCGAACGGGTAGAGGTAGCGGCATCCGGCAGATCGGCGGACGTCTCGGTCCTGCTCCGTGCGGACGTATTGGCCCGTGACGTACCGGGAGTGCCGACGATTACGGAGATCGCAGCAGACCTGGTCGCGATCTCGCGGGCAGGCAGCGTGGTCGGTGTCTGTCCGCGAGAAGGTCCAACGGCAGACCTCGTCAGTGCGGCCGTCGACAGCATCGGCTCTGCGGCCACGGTATTGATCGACGCCCCCATCGGCGTTGCGGGGGCTGACAGACTGGCAGACGCAGTCGGTACCCGTCTTCTGACGAACGGCGTTGCGGTAACGACTGTTTCGCCGGACCGGCTGCTGGCGGAGCGATGTGCTGGGCGTGCCGTGCCGTCGTCACGCGGGCGCCGTCAGCCGCGTCGCGTGATGCTGGCGGCGGCCGCGGCGTCGGTCGCGCTGCTCTGCTGTGGGGTCGGTCTGGCTTCCGAAACGTCCCAGTCCGCCGAGGCGACCTTGCCGATGACGCTGCTCGTGGAGGGGAGGGTGGCGCTGATGGTCCCTGCGCTGTGGACGGTGCAGCGCATCACGTCCGGACCGGGTTCAGCCAGGGTCGCTGTGACAGGGCCCGATAAAGCGGCGGCCGTCTTGCTCACCCAGTCGCAGGTCCCCGGCGGAGAATCCCTGGCGGAGACGGCCGCAGCGCTGCGAGGCGCGCTCGACGAACAGCGGCCAGGCGTGTTCGGCGATTTCGTCGCTGACGGCCGCCGGGCGGACCGGTCCGTCGCCACGTATCGAGAGACCCGGCCGGACCGCCAGGTCGACTGGGCGGTGTTCGTCGACGGCATCGTGCGCATTGGTATCGGCTGCCAGAGCGCGCCCGGTGGTGAGCACGTCGTGAGCTATGCGTGCGACGAAGCCATCCGGTCTGCACACGCGGTTGTCTGACGTGCGGAACCAAACGCGGCCCGGCTCCGTCGAAACACATATCGATGGAAAACAGGAAGGGTTCAGATGTCGACACCTGTAGGTGGATCGCTCAACACCGACTTCGACCTCATGACGGCCGTCGCCGGCAAGATCGGTAGCCGCAACGATGAACTGCGCGCGATGTTGCAGTCGTTCATCGGACGGATGAGCAGCGTGCCGCCGTCCGTGTGGGGAGGCGTTGCGGCAACACGGTTCCGAGACGTCGTTGACCGCTGGAACGCCGAGTCGAACAGGCTCCACGTCGCCCTGGAGGGGATCGCCGAGACGATGCGGCTCAACGAACGAACGCTGCGTGAGGCCGCCGACAGCCATTCGCACCAGATCGGCGCCGTCGGCGCCACCATCGAGGGAGCGTGAGCATGGAACCGGTTCTGTCGTACAACTTCGACCAGATCGAGCACACTGTCCGGCAGGAGATCCACTCCACGTCGGCGCGTCTCAACGCCGCACTCGACGACCTGCGGGCACAGATCGCCCCGCTGCAGGAAATCTGGACCCGCGAGGCGGCCGAGGCGTATCGCATTGAGCAAGCCAAGTGGGATCAGGCCGCGGCCGCCCTGAACGAGATTCTGTTCAACCTCGGCAACGCGGTGCGCGACGGCGCCGACGACGTCGCGGCCACCGACCGCAGCGCGGCCAGCGCCTGGGGCGTCTAGCGGTCACAGACCACTGTGCGGTCCCGTCGGGAGGGGAGCCCACGGGACCGCACAGTTCTGTTCGCTATGTCCGCGTCTTTGTCGCCGAGATCTGCAGGAGGGTCGTTCTCCCGCGCCGGGCGCAGCCCCGGCGCAGAATTCGACGTAGCGGGTCAGCTCTCGCAGGCGATGCCGTCACCATCGCGATCGCCGCCCGCCCAGTAGGCGTCGTCACCCTTGGGAATGTCCCAGCGGCCGTCTTTATGGGCCTGCGTGCAGTTGGCGTATGGCGAGCTGGCGCTAGCGAGCGGAGCGAGGCCTACAGCAGCGGCACCGATGGCCGCCGCGACGAGAAGAGCGCGAATCATGTCCTGCCTTTGGCTCGAAATTGACGTGGTCGTAAACAGTTCGGGACAGTAGCGCACTCGTGTCGCCGAGTTCTGCGAGAGGGTCGTTTTCACGCCGCGGTGACAGCCCTAGGGCAAAACTCGGCGAGAGTGCGCAGGAGCTCCGGCGAACGCGTTTTGACCTGCGGCGACGGCCGCCGGTATGCTGCTCCGTTGGCATGCGGTAAGCCTTCGAGCACGCGGGTCTCGGGTCAACGTCGGTCGCCGGGATCACCCCAGCCGTTATGCCTGACCGGCACCCGGCTCACCCCGGGAACCACCATCCGGGGCGGAGACCCCGAAACGAGAGGGTAAGCGCTGTGCCTACGTACACGCCGAAGGCGGGTGACACCACGCGCACGTGGTACGTCATCGACGCCACCGACGTGGTGCTCGGCCGGCTCGCCGTCGCGGCAGCAAATCTGTTGCGCGGCAAGCACAAGCCGACATTCACGCCGAATGTCGACGGCGGCGATTTCGTCATCGTCATCAACGCAGACAAGGTCGCCATCGGAGGTGACAAGCTGCAGAAGAAGTTCAGCTACCGGCACTCGGGTTTCCCGGGTGGTCTCCACCGCCGTTCGCTCGGCGACGAGATGCAGCGCCATCCCGACCGCGTGGTCGAGAAGGCCATCGTCGGCATGCTCCCGCACACGAAGCTCGGCCGTCAGGTGCAGAAGAAGCTGAAGGTCTACGCCGGGCCGGAGCATCCGCACACCGCACAGAAGCCGGTGCCGTACGAGATCAAGCAGGTGAGCCAGTGACCGAGACAACCGACACGACCGAAACCGTGGACGCTCCGGAAGCCACGTCCACCGAGGCCGCCGCCGAGCCGCGTGAGCCGCGCGAACCGGTCATCATCGACCGCCCGATCCAGACCGTCGGCCGCCGCAAGGAGGCCGTGGTGCGGGTGCGTCTGGTTCCCGGCACCGGCCAGTTCAACCTGGACGGCCGCTCGCTCGAGGCCTACTTCCCGAACAAGGTGCATCAGCAGCTGATCAAGGCTCCGCTGGTGACTGTGGACCGGGTCGACAGCTTCGACATCTACGCCCACCTCGACGGTGGCGGGCCGTCCGGGCAGGCAGGCGCGCTTCGCCTGGCCATCGCCCGCGCGCTGATCCTGGTGCAGCCCGAGGACCGGCCTGCGCTGAAGAAGGCCGGCTTCCTGACCCGCGACCCGCGGGCCATCGAGCGCAAGAAGTACGGACTGAAGAAGGCCCGCAAGGCGCCTCAGTACTCCAAGCGCTGATCTGCTCTACCTCACCGCCCGGTATGCGACCTGCATGCCGGGCGGTGTGCTTTGGTGCTCCTCGCGTGCGCGGTGTTGCTTTTCGCTCCTCGCGTGCGCGGTGGTTTTTTGCTCCTTGCGTGCGCGGTGCCTTTCAGCGGCCCAGGAAGTTTCCGAGGATCCCCGCCGCGGCCGAGCCGGCGCTACCGGCCTGCTGGCCGCCACCGGTGCCGCTGACAAACGATCCGGGCACCTCTTCCGACGGTTGCACGACAACGAAGCCACGCCCGGAGAACGACATCGTGAACGCCTCGCCCGTCGTGCGTCCGATCAATGTGCCCAGCCCCAACTGATCGGCGCGGTGAAAGCCCGTCTGCAATGACGCCGACCAGCACACCGCGGCCTGCGGATCGGCGTAGGTCGGCTGGTCGACTTGCAACACGACCGGGGTGCCCTTGGTGGTGATCGCGATCCGACCGCGGCCGGAGAACACGCAGTTGAACAGGCCGGCGTTGGACAGCATCCCGGCGCCCTGCACCCGTCGGATGTCGTAGGACAGGCCCGGATCGAATGCAAGCACGTTCTTGCCGTTGATGGTCAGGCCGTCTTGCGGGCCCTCGAGATCAATGAGATGGATGTCGGAGGCCAGATCGGCCAGGAAGATGTCGCCAACGCCGCTGCACTTCATCAACGGCACACCGTCGCCGGTGACGTGCTGCTTGATGAACTGGCCGACGCCGCCGGCGCCCAACCCCTGGAATTGGACATTGCCCTGATAGGCCACCATCGCGCCCTGACGCACCAGGATCTCCCCACTGAGCGAGACCTTAAGCATCTTCCCGTTCTGCAACGTCATGCCCGGCTGCGGCATCCGGGCTTCGGCATTCTCCGGGGAAAACAAGTCGCTGCGCATAGGGATCCTTTCGCCGATGGGGACGTTATCGACCGGCCGTCGCCGGAAAAATAGGGCGTTTCCCTATCTCGCCGCGCGGCCGTGAACCTCTTCACAAGCCGTTCAACGGGTCAGTGGGTATATGCCCGTCAGCCGCCCCAGCACTGTGGGCAACAACGGTCACACGACACTGCTGCGGGTTTAGTTTGCACGTGAAACGGCAAGCCCGTCCGGTTGGCAGTGTTGTCGACCACCCGAAATTGGGGGGGCGGACCGATTGGGGGCCAACCGGCCCCCTTCGGGGCTGTGTGGTGTAGACCTCGCGCAGCTCTGGATCCCTGCCAGAACAGGAAGAAAGGGAGCGAGTATGAACACGATCAAAAAGACGGCCGCAGGCGCGGTTCTTGGTGGAGCGCTGCTGGCAGCGGGTGGCTTCGGCCTGGCCCAGGCAGCTCCTCAGCCGGAGTCCGTCGTCAACGACGAAAAGGTCAACGTCACCGTGACTGCCGACAACCAGGAAATCGGCGTTCTGCAGAACCTGACGCTGGACAAGGCACAGACGCTCGTCGCCTCTGCGTGCCCCAATGGCGTGGGGATCACCCCAGAGGCGCTGAATGCGCTCGACGCCAACGGCACGCCGGTGCCGCTGTGCACCAGCCCGGAGGGTCTGTCTTTCGCGTTCGTTCAGAACAGCCCGGGTAACTCGGAGAATACCCCTGCTCGGCAGAACGGCGCCATGCCGTCGAGCCCGAGCAGCCCGTCGAGCCCCAGCCCGGCGCCCGACGGCTCGAGGTAACGTTCGGCCCTAGCACTCACCGCCCGCATCCCACCTGGATGCGGGCGGTGAGGCGTTTTCGGGTCGCGAGGCGATACCGAATCGGCGACACCACGCGCTCTGACGTCGACGGTTGTGTCATTCGACCGCATTTATGAGAAATTTGTGCGATGGGTCGGCTGTTCGGCACCGACGGAGTACGTGGGGTCGCGAATCGCAATCTGACCGCTGAGCTGGCGCTTGGGCTGGGCTCAGCGGCGGCGCGTCGACTCGGAAACTCCTCCCACGCCCGCCGGCGGGTGGCCGTGGTCGGTCGCGATCCTCGTGCCAGCGGCGAAATGCTCGAGGCCGCGGTCATAGCCGGGCTGACCAGCGAGGGCGTCGACGCACTACGCGTTGGCGTGCTCCCCACCCCTGCCGTGGCCTATTTGACCAGCGCCTACGACGCCGACTTCGGGGTGATGATCTCGGCGTCGCACAATCCGATGCCCGACAACGGCATCAAGATCTTCGGCGCGGGCGGGCACAAACTCGACGACGCCACCGAAGACCGCATCGAAGAACTGCTCGCAGCCGGGTCGGGGGAGCGTCCCACCGGCGCCGCCATCGGACGGGTCGTCGACGCCGGCGACGCGCTGGACCGGTACCTCCGCCACGTCGGAAAGGCGCTGACCACCCGGCTGGACGAGCTGACCGTCGTGGTCGACTGCGCCAACGGAGCCGCATCAGCCGCCGCTCCGCGCGCATACCGCGCCGCAGGCGCCAACGTCATCGCGATCAACGCCGCACCCAATGGGCTGAACATCAACGACGGCTGCGGCTCCACCCACATCGAGGTCTTGCAGAAGGCCGTGCTGGCTCACGGCGCTGACCTCGGCCTGGCCCATGACGGCGACGCCGACCGCTGCCTGGCGGTGGACGCCGAGGGCAATATCGTCGACGGTGACGCGATCATGGTGATCCTGGCTCTGGCCATGCAAGAGGCCGGTGAGCTCGCGTCCAACACACTGGTTGCGACCGTGATGAGCAACCTGGGACTGCATCTGGCGATGCGTGCCGCGGGCATCGAGGTCCGCACGACCGGCGTCGGCGACCGCTATGTGCTCGAGGAACTGCGCGCCGGTGAGTACTCGCTCGGCGGCGAGCAATCCGGTCACATCGTGATGCCCGCACTGGGCACCACCGGGGACGGTATCGTCACCGGGTTGCGGCTGATGTCCCGGGTGGCCCAGACCCACACCCCGCTTGCCAGGCTGGCGTCGAGCATGCAGCAGCTGCCCCAGGTGCTGATCAACGTCGAGGTCGACGACAAGGCGACTGTGGCCGACGCGCCGTCGGTGCGTTCTGCGGTGGCAGAAGCCGAAGCCCAGCTGGGTGATACCGGCCGAATTCTGTTGCGGCCCTCGGGAACCGAGCAGATGGTGCGGGTGATGGTGGAAGCAGCCGACGAGGACACGGCTCGCCAGTGGGCCATCAGGGTCGCGGAGTCGGTCAGCGAGCAGGGCTGAACCCGGTGGAACCCGAAGGGTTTCGCCGACGTCGTAGCCTATGTGGGAGAACCTGATATCACCCGTGTCGATGTCGCGGCGGTGCGTTATGCTGCGGGACGCTACGATGCCGCGGCCGACATTCTCGACACTGCCATCCGGACCAATCTGACGGGGCTGCGCTTCGACGGCGCCGTCGCTGGGCGAGTGCACACCGCTCAGGGCGACGCATTGCGTATCGCCGTCGATGGTGTCGTTCAACGTCTGCACCAATGGGCGCGCGCCGCAACGGAAATCGCTGCAGAACTGCGCTCAAGTGCAGATCGCTACCTCGAGGCCGACGCCCGCGGCGCCCATCGGCTCGGTTGACATGGCCGAGCCACTCGATGTCGCCGCTCGGCTGGCAGAGGGCAGACCCGCCGTCGACACGATCGGTGAATATGTGCGGGCATGCCGTCTGCTCGGCTACCAGAACCCGGACCTCACCCTGCATGCCGCACAGGTGAGCGACTGGTACGCAAGCGAAGACGGCATGGACTTACGGGCGCTCGACGACGATCGGGCGGCGCTGGACGCCGTCGCAACGGCTACCGACAGCGCTCGGCAACTCCAGAACGAGCAGCTCGACGTGTTGGCCGGGGCGTGGCAGGGACGCGGCGGCGACGCGTCCCGCGAGTTTCTTCATCATCACGGCGTGGCATCGGACAGCGCAGCGGAAGCGGTGCGAAAGGCGGTGGACGCGCTCGCCACGCTGCGCGACGAACTGTGGCGGGCGGTCGACGACAAAGTCGCCGCTGCAGTCGCGATCGACGGCCGCCGAGAGGCGCAACGCCCCGACTGGCTGGCCGCCTCCAACACCCTGACCACCGGAGCGGGAGACCGCGCAGTGGCCAGCGAGTTGATCGATCAGCAGGTCAAGGCATTCGTGGACAATGACATTCGGTCGGACTGGCTCACCGCCATGCAAAAGGCG
>NZ_LZMC01000110.1 GCF_001668615.1 Mycobacterium sp. 1274761.0 | reverse complement strand
GTCGCCGCCGAGTTCGAAGAAGGAGTCGTCGACTCCGACGCGGTTGAGTCCGAGGACTTGGGCGTAGATGCCGGTCAGGATTTCTTCGGTCGGAGTGGCGGGGGCGCGGTAGTGGTCGCTGTCGGTGTATTCGGGTGCGGGTAGGGCGCGGGTGTCGAGTTTGCCGTTGACGGTCAGGGGCAGGGTGTCAAGGGCGACCACTGCGGTGGGCACCATGTAGCCGGGCAGTCGTTGGGCCAGCGCGGCGCGCAGGCCGACCGGGTCGGCGGTCCCGGTGATGTAGCCGACCAGGCGTTTGTCGCCGGGGCGGTCCTCGCGGGCGATGACGGCGGCCTGCTCGACGCCGTCGAGGGCGTTAAGCGCGGCTTGGATCTCGCCCAACTCGATGCGGTAGCCGCGGATCTTGACCTGCTCATCGGCGCGCCCGACATAGCGCAGCTGCCCATCAGCAGCCCAGGCCACCAGATCGCCGGTGCGGGGCTGGCCTACGGCTATGTCGGTCGGGCTGGACTGTCGGCGTCGCGGTTTGTGGCGTGTCCGTTCGGTGGTGTCGGGGCGCGGATGTATCGCACCGGCGATCTGGTGGCCTGGGCTGCTGATGGGCAGCTGCGCTATGTCGGGCGCGCCGATGAGCAGGTCAAGAT
>NZ_LZMC01000109.1 GCF_001668615.1 Mycobacterium sp. 1274761.0 | reverse complement strand
GTCTTGCCAGCCGAGTGCGCCGGACATCGCGGATGCTGGCGAACAGCTCGAACAGCAGCAGCACCGCAGCGTCGAGCCCCGAGGGTGAGCAGGGAGACCTTCGGCTCGATCCGGGTGGTGGCGATCCGGTCGACAAACTGAGGCAGATCCTGCAGGACGCTGCCGGCTGAGTGTCACTCGCTTCTGATCAGGTCCGCGGCACGTTCGGCGATCGCGTAGACCGTCGCCACCGTGTTGTTCGACGGAATCGAGGGCATCACCGAGGCGTCGACCACACGAAGACCGTCGAGCCCATGCACGCGTAACCGGCTGTCCACCACCGATTCCGGCCTTCCGCCCATTGCGCAGGTGCCGACAGGATGGAAGTACGACGCGAACGTGTCCCGCACGAACTCGCGAAGTTCCTTCTCAGCCGTCACCGACGGCCCCGGCGCGATCTCGGTGTCCCGCCACGCGCTCAGCGCCGATGCCATACCGATCTCGCGGGCGATGCGAAGGCCCTCGATCATTGTCTTCATGTCGCGGTCGTCACCGAAGTAGTTAGGATCGACGACGGGGGCGTAATCCGTTGTGGGACCAGATAACCGGACTGTCCCGCGGCTTTCCGGCTGCAGGACCGACACGGCGAGCACATAGCCGTTGGTTCCGCCGAGCCCGGGCACGTCCGCCGAGTCGACACCGAAGATCTGGATGTCAGGCGCACCGTAATCACCGTGGCTGCGAATCAGCCCAAGCAGCTCGCCGTGGTTGTGCCGTCCCGGCGGCACCGGCCGCGCAGATCGGTAGACGACCGGTGTCAACGGGTGATCATGCAGATTGGCGCCGACTCCGGGCAGGTCGAGCACAACGTCGACGCCGACCTCGCGCAGATGGGCCTGCGGTCCGATGCCGGAGGCCATCAGCAAGTGCGGCGATCCGATCGCGCCTGCGGCCAGGATGACCTCACCGCCCATGACGCAGCTGGGAGCGTCAGAGCCGACGGTGTATTCCACTGCGCGACAACGGCCGCCGCTGATGCACAATCGATGAACCTTGACGTCGGTCATCACATCGAGATTCGGCCTCTTCAGTGCAGGAACCAAATAGGCGTCGGCGGCGCTCTGGCGTCGCCCATCGACGATATTCAGGTCGGAGAAGCCGAAACCGGTCTCGAGTCCGGCGCTCACGTCGCCGGCATGACTGTACCCGCATTGGATCGCCGCACAGAGGCACGCGGTGAGCACCGGATTGGGCGGATCAGCCGGCGTCACGACAAGCGGGCCGTCGGTTCCGCGTAGCGCAGGATCACCCTTGAGTGCGGTCTCACTGCGCTTGAAGTAGGGCAGCAGATCGTCGAAGCACCAACCTTTCGGCCAGGACGCGTAACTGTCGCGGTGCCCCCGAGCGAAAACCATCGCGTTGATCGACGAGGATCCGCCTAGCCCGCGGCCCCGGGCGACCGGAGCGGTCCTTCCCGTCGCCTGCTGAACTGCGGTCACGTCACCCCAATCCAACGGGGTGCGAACCAGGCTGGGCCAAGCGGGCGGATTGGTGACGGCGTCGGGCAATTCGCGGCCGCCGGCCTCCAGCACCAGGACCCGCACCCGCTCATCCTCCGAGAGACGCGCTGCCAGAACGCATCCCGCTGTCCCTGCGCCGACGATGACGTAGTCATAGCCGCTGGTGTGTGGCATAGGCATTTCTTGGTATTCCTTCCTTTTCGATTGACCCGGCCGTCGCACTGCCCGCATCAGCCCTCCAGATGAGCCAATGAGCCGAAGGTCAGGAAAGTGACGCCGGCCAACAGGCCGGCGACGACCTGGCCGACCAGATAGACCCACACGGTCACCCACGAGAACAGTCCCGCCGTCAGCTGGTGGATCACGGCCGCGGCGTTGAGTGCGCCGGACGATAGCGCGGCCACGCTCAGCGCACCGATGATGGCGCCCACGCCGGCCGCGAGATCGTAGGCCGCCGACGGCTTGGGTACGGCGGTTGCGGTCAGGCCGAGCACGGCATAGCTCAGCAGGAAGGCCGACGCAAACTCCGTGACGAAACCTGCGACCAGCGCGTGATCTGTCAGCAAGAGGCTCACGATCGACATGCGGTCGGCGTCGACGATCACCCGCACCACGACCGCGGCCAGCAATCCGCCGCCGACCTGCGCCAGCCAATGCATTGTCGCTGCGCGCAGGCCGATCCTGCCCCGCATGAACATCGCCAGCGTGACGGCGGCGTTGAACTGCCCTCCGGCGAGATGTCCGGCGGCATAGATGACCACCATCAAGACCGCAGCGACACCGATGGAGACCAGCGGGTAGGCGCTCAAGACGGCCACCCCGGCGGTCGCCACCAGAATGAACGTGCCGATCGCCTCGACGACGGTGGTCGTGGCCACCCTCGCGCCCGTCCGCTCCGCGGACCCCTCTACAGGGTGCGAATGGGAAAAGTTCATGGTTGAGTACTTTGGCGGCTCTGGGCCCCCTCGTCGCCATGGCTGGCGGCCATCCTGGCTACCTACTCACCCCAATCCCGAATACCGGCTAGCTGGGTTGACCGCATTCTGTGAACCGGCTGTGCTCGGTGCCGTGGCGTTACAAGATTTCCTTGTGGCAGAGGCGCGGGTCATCATCGCCGACGACGATGTGCTGTTGCGTGAGGGGCTGGCGAGCCTGCTCGACCGTTCGGACTTCGACGTGGTCGGGGTGGCCGGCGACAGCGCCGAACTTCTGACGTTGGTGCGTGAACACCAACCAGATCTGGTGATTGTCGACATTCGGATGCCGCCGACCCACACGACTGAAGGGCTCGACGCGGCCCGGGTGATCCGCACCGAACTGCCCGGTACCGGAATCCTGGTGTTGTCGGCGCATGTCGAGGTGGAGCATGCGATGGAGCTGCTGCACGGAGAGCACGCCATCGGGTACCTGCTCAAGAGCCGCGTCACCGACGTCGGCGACTTCCTCGACACGCTGCAGCGGATCGCCAGAGGAGCATCGGTTGTCGACCCCGCGGTGGTTCAGGAGCTGCTGTCTGCCCGTCGCCGCGACGATCCGCTGGCCGTTCTCAGCGCACGCGAGCTCGAGGTGCTGGCACAGATGGCCGAGGGACGGTCTAATGCGGGTATTGCCCGCCGCTTGTGGGTCACCGAAGGCACCGTCGAAAAGCACGTCCGCAGCATCCTGGCCAAGCTGGGACTCCCCGAGACCGCTGACGACCACCGCCGGGTGCGGGCCGTGATCACGTACCTGGAGGCTCGTTGACATGACCGAGAGAATCGCTTTGGCTACACACCAGCTCGGCGATCGAGCACGGCGTCAGGTCGAACTTCGACAGAAACCCGACCGCGGGGCTGGAATCGATCAGCTCCAGGAAATCTTGTTCGGCGTGGCTTGAAATCAGAATCACCGCCGGGGGTTTCGACCAGCCGATTCGGCAGAGTCGCTCGGCCAGATCGAAGCCGCTCTCGACGCCGAGGTCGATATCGACAAGCGTGATGTCGGGGCGGAGTTTCGCGAACGACTTCAACGCCTCTGCGCTGTTGGAGACGGCGTCGACGACGGCGGCGCCCGCGCGTAGCAGCATGGTCCGCGCGGCGTCACGGAAGCCGGCACTGTCGTCGACGATGAGGCAGCGCGCGGCCTGACACCCCATGGCACCAGCATCGGTGAACATGGCGCTGCGGCGCATTCCAGCTGACCGGAATTTTGTGCGCCCGACCGTGGTTAGGGACTGTGAGCTGATGGGCAAGGCACGGGAGGCACTAGCGCCTGACCAACGAGATCCAGCGTCGTCGTCACCTCGAGGACCGCTGGCGAGGTTGCTACGCCCGACGCCCGCACCGCTGCACCTCGGCATTGCCGTGGCGGCCGCGTTCATCGCCCTCGAGACGCTTCTGGTCTACTGGCTCAAACAGGTCGCCCCGGAGACCGCTTACGGGGCACTGTTTCTGCTCGGCGTGCTGGTGATCTCGGCCGGCTGGGGCTTCGGATTGTCGGTCGTCACTTCGGTATTGAGCGCTGTTGTGTATTTCTACTTCCACCTGGAGCAGAGCGGCTCGATCGTGGTCAGCGATGCTCGCGACTTCGTCGCTCCACTGGTGTTCCTTCCCGTCGCACTGGCGGCGAACGTCCTTGGCAGGCAGGCGCGGTTGCGGGCCACCGAATCCGAGCAGCGCCGACACGAGGCCGACGTCGCGGCGTCACTGGCCCACGCGCTGGCAGAGCAACAGGCTTCGCTGCGCCGCGTCGCCACGCTGGTGGCGCGGGGACTGCCTCCGGCTCAAGTCTTTTCGGCAGCGGTACTGGAGCTGTCCGATTCTCTCGGGGTCGCGAACGTCGCGCTGCTGCGCTATACACCTGACGGCGCATACATCGTCGTCGGCGCCCGCGACGAGCGGGGCAACCCGATAATCGCGAAAGGCGAACGGCTTTCGCTTGACGGCGACACTGTCGCAAGCAGAATCCGACGAGAACGTCGGCCGGCACGACTCGACAGCTTCGACGGCGTGGAAGGGACGACTGCGGCACGGATTCGAGGGGGCGGCCTGCGGTCCGCCGTCGGCGCACCGGTGATCGTCGACGACAAGATCTGGGGTGCCTTGATCGTTGGCTGCACCAGCCGTGAACCACTTCCCCCCGGCACCGAGGAAAGCATCGGAGACTTCGCCGATCTGGTTTCCACGGCCATCGCCAACGCCGAAACGCGGGCAGAACTCACCGCGTCGCGCGCTCGGATCGTCGCCGCAAGCGATCAGGCTCGGCGTCGTTTCGAACGCGACCTCCACGATGGGGCTCAACAGCGGGTCGTGTCGCTGGGACTGGAACTTCGGGGCGTCGAAGCGTCGGTGCCGCCCGATCTTCCGCAACTGCGAGAGCAGATCTCGAACGCCGTCTGCGGCCTGGCCGCCGTCGCGGCTGATCTTCGGGAGATTTCGCGAGGCATTCACCCGGCGATTCTGTCGCGGGGTGGTCTGTGTCCGGCCATCCATGCCCTGGCTCGACGGTGTCCTGTGCCGGTAACCGTCGATATGAATGTTCACGAAAGAATGCCCGAACCGGTCGAGGTCGCAGCCTATTACGTGGTGGCCGAAGCCCTGACCAACGCGGCAAAACATGCCGGGGCCTCCGAGATACGGGTGCATGCCAGCGCCCGAAGCGGAAACCTCCACCTCGTTATCGGTGATGACGGGGTCGGAGGGGCCACCGTCGGCGGCGGTTCTGGGCTGATCGGCCTCAAGGACCGCGTCGAAGCGCTCGCGGGTCGGCTCGATGTGGTCAGTCCATTCGGCTCGGGCACCATGGTGACCGCAAGCATTCCCCTCAGCTGCTCGGGAGTCGAAACGGCGTAGTTCCGGTGCCGCGCATGTCAGCGTCGATGGTTGCGATGAAGCAACACATCGTACGGACCAACGAAGGGATTCTCGGCGTGCGGTGGCGCGGCAGTGATTTGAGCACTTCCGCTGGTTTGGCACTGCGTCGTCCGTTGGGCAACCTGAACGCACGCCGGACCCGCCGGGGCGGCCGCCGCGATCGGTGCGGGCGTGATGGCAAGTGCCGTCACCGCTGAGGTCAAGAGCATTGCGATCGAGCGCTTTGGTGTCGTCATGAGATCACTGCTTCCGGTGGTGGCGGATCTGACGCCCTCAAACATCGCGCACGACGATTGCGATGTCGTCACCGCTAACCACCAGATGCACTGTCCGCCAGCGGGAGTCCTCGATTACCGCTAGCCTCCGGTCACTCTTTGGACGGGTCCTCGCCACGCAATCGCGCCTGAAGCTGTTCTCGGTCCTGACGCCGTCGCTCGTCGACCGCGGCGATGCTCGCCGTCGCACGCCGACGCAGCGGAGCGAACAGCCAGATGCCGAGCGGCAGCGCGATCACGATGGCGAACAGCAAAGCGATCACGAGTGGAAATTCGCGCACGCCCAGCAGATGCGCGCCGCCGAAGATCACTGCGGTTAAAACAGCGACGAGCAGAATTCGGGCCAGCGTGTAGGCCAGCACATCGAAGACGAGACGGGATCCGGGGCGCGACTCAGACACGGCCCGAGCCTACCGACGGCGCGTATATTCAGACCAAGGAGGTTTTTCTGCGTTGGCTTATCTGCTCCTCGTTCTCGTCTTGGCCGTGCTGATTTATGCCGGCTGGCGGCTGACGCGCGCCGCGGCCAGCCGGCCTCGGACGCGCACGATCGGCCCCGATGACGACCCCGACTTCCTGCGCCGGCTCGGGCACGGTGACAATCCCCGCCCCAAGTAAGCGCGCTCGTCAGTAGAGGTCGTTGGACCGCCGGGTGCTCGGAAAACCGTCGGCCACCACCGCGGCCAGCTCGATGAGCGCCTCGCGGGTGTCTCGCCGTAGGCGTTCCAGGCTGATCTCGGCGCCCTCTTCCAGATGCGGGTCGAACGGCACCAGCCGCACGGCGCGGCACCGGCGGGAGAAGTGGTCGATGACCTTGCTCATATCGACCTTGCCCGACCGCGGACGCACGGCGTTGATGACCGCGATCGAGTTCTTCACCATGTCCTCGTGGCCGTGCGCGTCGAGCCAGTCCAGTGTCGCCGACGCGCTGCGGGCGCCGTCGACGGAGCCGGAGCTGATGACGATCAGCACGTCGGCCTTGGCCAGCACCGCCGACATCGCCGAATGCATCAGCCCCGTTCCGCAATCGGTGAGCACCAGGCTGTAGAAGCGCTCCAGCACCTCCAGCGTCCTCGTGTAATCGTCGGCGCTGAATGCCTCGGACACCGCCGGGTCGCTCTCGGAGGCCAGTACCTCCAGCCGGCTGGGCCCCTGCGACGTGTAGCGGCGGATGTCGCTGTAGCGCTCGATGCCTTCGGCGTCGCGCAGCAGATGGCGCACGGTGGCCGGCGTCTCAAGCGGCACTTTCTGGCTCAACGTCCCGCGGTCGGGGTTGGCGTCGACGGCGACGACACGATCACCGCGGACGGTCGCGAACGTCGCGCCCAGCGTCGCGGTGATGGTCGTCTTGCCGACGCCACCTTTCAGCGACAGCAGCGCGATCCGGTAGCACCCCTCCAGCGGCCGGTTCACCTGGGCGAGAAGGTTGTTGTGATGGACGGCCTTCGGGCCTTCGCCCAGGTTGATCGTCTTGCCGGAGGCCAGGTAAAGCCACCGCCGCCAGCCCGCCGAGGGCGGCCGCTTGTTCTGCCGGAGCAGCGCGGACGTCGACAGCTCGGGGTAAGGCTGGTGTGCGACCGCGGGCCGGCTCACCGGGATACCCGTCGGTGGCGTCGGGTCGGTCCACTCCTTCGGCGGCGACTCGTCGTTGGCCGGATCGGTGAACCGCTGTTGCGATCGGAAGGCGGGCGATGAATGGTCAGACAACGGCTAGCCCCTTCTCATTGGACGGATCAGCGGTGCTTATTCAGCCGACGCTTATCTGATTGTCGGCTCAGCCGACGCTTATCTGATTGTCGGCTCAGCCGACGCCGGCATACGAATGCAATCCGACAGTGACGAGGTTGATGAAGAACAGGTTGAACACCATCGCGACGAACCCGGCGACGTTGATCCACGCCGCCTTCTTGTCCCGCCAGCCCGCAGTCGACCGGGCGTGCAGGTAGGCGGCATAGACCACCCACGCGATGAACGACACGGTCTCCTTGGGGTCCCAGCCCCAGTAGCGGCCCCAGGCCTCCTCGGCCCAGATCGCGCCGAAGATGACGCCAAAGCCGAACACGGGGAACGCGAAAATCGTTGTGCGGTACGCAATCTGGTCGAGTGTCTGGGCGTCGGGCAGCCGGTTGACGATACGGGCGACGGCGCCGTCGGCGTCGGCAGCGCCCAGCGGGGACATCTTGACCAGGAACAGGATGCTCACCACGCCCGCGACGAGGAACACCCCCGAGCCGAGGCTGACCACCGACACGTGGATGGGCAGCCAGTAGGACTGCAGTGCGGGCATCACGGGTGCGGCGTTGGTGTACAGCCAGCGGCCCGACACGGTGAGCAGGATCAGCACCGGCACCAAGACGAACACCCACAGCGTGCGGTACTGCGGCCGGCGCAACACGATCGCGCCCGCCACCAGTCCCGAGAAGCAGGTCAAGTTGATGAACTCGTACATGTTGCCCCAGGGCACCCGTTCGGTTGCGAGGCCGCGCAGCACGATGCAGCCGAACAGCAGCGCGATACCGGCGTAGACCAGGACCAGCCCCGACCGCCCGATGCGCTCGTCGAACGGGCGCCGCGGCACGTCGTCGACGACGCCGGGGATGGCGCTGTCGGCGCTCACCCTGGACCCATCTGCTCTCCCCCTGTCCTCGGGGTAGGAGGTGCCCCCGCGCGTGCGCGCCGCGACGCTGACGAGTTCTTTCTGGACGACATTTCTGGTGCGGGCGTACGCCAGTTCGACGGCCAGGAACAACAGCGCGATCACCAGCACGATGATCGATGACGTGAAGGCCCAGTCCGAGTAACGGGCCAGCCCAATATCGATGTGCTCGGTATTCATGCGCGATCCGCCTTCGCTTCCCGCTCGGTATTCATGCGCGATCCGCCTTCGCTTCTCGCTCGGTATTCATGCGCGATCCGCCTTCGCTTCTCGCTCGGTATTCATGCGCGATCCGCCTTCGCTTCCCGCTGGGTATTCATGCGCTTCCTAGACCTTCTCTTTTGACGGCTCTGCGGTATCGAGACCGTCGAGCAGCCGATGCGTCAACCGCTCGAACTCGTCACCCCAACCGGAGTTGTCGGTGCGCGCCAGCCCGCCCAGCTCGACGCTTACCGTACCCGGACCACTCAGATGTTCCACGCTCCTCGCGTCCGCGGGTGTGATCCGAACCCAGACCCGTCGCCGACGCACGATCAGGGAGACCAGCAGTCCCGCCATCATCGTGAGCGCGGAAACCAGCACCCACACCTGCGCCGGATCGTGGGAGACCTGCACGTTGATGAACGGCACCGCCCCGTCGAACCGCACCTGCGTGCCGTCGTCGAGCAGGGTCTGCTCGCCGGCGCGCAGGTTCACCCGCGCCACCTTGTTGAGCCGCTTCTGCTCGATCAGCCGCGGGTCGAGGTCGAACAGCGACTGCGGGCGCCCGGTGTCCAGCCCGGCGTCGCCGCGATAGATGTCGATCGCCACCGCGGGATCTTTGAGCGCCGGGAAGCTCGACGACAGAAGCTTGCCGTGAAGGAACTCTGTCGGCGCGAACAATCCTTGAATCGCGATCTGGTGCTTGCGGCGTTCGTCGGCATCGGGATACGTCCCGCCCGGCGGGTCGAATCGCATCACCCCCGAAGACAGCAGCGTGACCGGGTCGTCGGGTCGCCACTGCAGTGTCTGCGTGCGGGTCTGCCCGCCGGGGAAAGTGACGGTGAACGTCGGCGCGTAACCGTGGCCCTGCAGATAGATCCGATCGCCCCCGATTCGCAGCGGCTCGTTGACCTTGAGCCGGTAGGGTCGCCAGGTGTCGCTGTCGAGGTCGGTGCCGGCCTGATAGTCGATGTTCGCGGCGAACGACAGCGCCTGGCCAGACGGCAGATAGTGCGCGTCGAAGTCGTTGACGCGCAGGCAGATCGGGCTCAGCGAGGTACCGTCGACGGTGTTGCCGGCCCGGAAGGAGTCGAAGACCGCAGGCGACGCCGAACAGAAGCCGGGCCCGCCGTCGGCGATCACGATGACGTTGCCCTCGTAACCGAACAGCTTGCCGACGGCCACCGCGATGAGCAGTCCGAGCAGCGCAAAGTGGAAGACGATGTTGCCGAACTCGCGCAAATAGCCTTTCTCGGCGGAGATTTCGGTTGCGTCGCCGTCGGTTCGGGTGATGCGTCGCCATCCCGTCAGCCGGTGCGACACCGCTTCCACGACGGTGTCGGGTTCGCCCGCAACCACGGCGTGGTGATGCTTGGGCAGCCGGCCCAGATTGCGGGGGGCCGCGACGGGTGTGGCCCGCAGGCTCTTGATGTGCTCGGCGAGCCGCGGCGTCAGGCAGCCGACGAGCGAGACGAACAGCAGCGCGTAGATCGCGGTGAACCAGAAGCTGGAGAACACCTCGAAGGCCTGCAGACGATCCAGCCACGGCCCGATCGTCGGATGCTCGGCGATGTACTGCTCCACCTTGGCTTCGTTGAGGCTGCGCTGTGGCAACAGCGCGCCGGGGATCGCTGCGAGCGCCAGCAGGAACAACAGCACCAGGGCGGTGCCCATGGACGTCAGGGTGCGCCACGTGTTGCGCGCCAGTGCGAACGCGCGCCTCATATCGGCAGCCTGACGTCGCTGACGAACGCGTCACGTACCCAGGAGACGAAGTCGTTCCAGACGCCTGTCACCAGCGCGGTTCCGACCAGGATCAACAGCACGCCGCCGAAAATCTGGATCTGCCGGGTGTGGCGCCGCAGCCAGCCCAGACCTTCGACGGCCCACGACGAACCAAAGGCCAAGAGCACGAAAGGAATTCCGAGCCCGAGGCAGTATGCGACGACGAGCAGCACACCGCGGACGACGTTGGCACCGTCGGTGGCCGATGCGACCGCGATGACGCCCGTCAGCGTCGGGCCGAGGCACGGCGTCCAGCCCAGCGCGAACACCGCGCCCAGCAGCGGTGCACCGCCGATCGTCGACAGCTGCCTGGGGGCGAAACGCGTGTCCCGCTGCAGCAGCGGAATGAACCCGACGAAGACCAGGCCCATCAGGATGGTGACCACACCGCCGATGCGTTGCAGCAGTAGCTGATTGCTGATCAGCGCGCCGGTCATGCCGAGCACGGCGACAGTGCCGAGGATGAACACCGCAGTGAAGCCGGCGACGAAGAGCAGCGCCGCCCCGGCAACTCGCAGACGTGCCGCCCGCGCCGAGATCGACGTTTTTGCGGATTCTTCTCGCACTTCTTCGCCCATGTGTAGGTCTGGGCGTATGTGAGCGGGGCGTTCCTCGACGCCGACGACCGCGGCGAGATAGGACAGATACCCGGGCACCAGCGGCACGACGCACGGCGAGGCAAACGACACCAGCCCGGCAAGCAACGAGACACCAATTGCCGCCAGAAGCGGTCCGGCGGAGGCGATTTCACCGAAACCGGTCATGTCTTCGCGGCCGGTTCGGCGGCCACCCGCTCCACGACCGGTTGCAAATCCGACGCGAGCAGTTCCCGCAGGAACACCGCCGCGACCCGATGCTGGCGGTCCAGCACGACCGTCGACGGGATGACCGTGGTCGGATACTTGCCGCCGAAGGCCATCATGGTGCGCATCGACGGGTCGTATATCGACGGGTAGGTGACATTGCGGTCGGTCACGAAGTCGCGGGCGGCGTCACGGTTGTTGTCCCGGACGTCGATTCCCAGAAATGCCACGCCGTCGGCTTTGGTGGCGTCGTACACCTTCTGCAGCTGACCGATCTCCGCGCGGCACGGGCCGCACCACTGACCCCAGACGTTGACGACGACGGCCTTGCCCGCGAAGTCGTCGAGCGAGACGGTCTTGGCGGGGTCGGTCAAGCCGGGACCGGCTAACTTTCCTGGGCGACCGCGGCTTTCAGGCGGATCATAGAAGATGTCGGTTTTGCCGCCGGGGGCCACGAACTCGAAGGTGCCGCCTTGGGCGACGGCGTCGTCACCGGTAGAGCAGCCAGCGAGTGCGACCAGCGCCGCACCCGCGATGACCGCCCACCACTTCACTGCCCTGCCAGCTCCGAATATCCCCAGCCGACGTAGGTGTCTCCGTGGAAGTAGAACGACGTCAACGAGGCAAGGTTGCACAACCGACGGGTCGGAAAGTGGTGCAACGGCTTTCCCGTCACCGCCCGCCGCAGGGTCTCGACAGGAAGCTGATGGCTGACGCACACTGCTTCGTGGCCGGCCGCCTTGATGCGAGCGCGGTGCAGCGCCGCTGTCATGCGTGCGGCGATCTCCTTGTACGGCTCACCCCACGACGGCGTGCGCGGGTTGCGCAGATGCCACCAGTTGCGGGGATCGCGGAGGGCGCCGTCGCCGGGCGAAACCCTCTGGCCCTGAAAGATGTTGGTCGACTCGATCAGGTCGTCATCGGTGTCGATCGGCAAGCCAAGCCGCTCGGCGATCGGGGTCGCGGTCTCTTGCGCGCGCTCCAGCGGCGAGGCGACGACGTAGACGATGTCGCGGTCGCCCAGCCAGCCTGCAACCGCGCGCGCCTGGTCCCTGCCCCGCTCCGACAGGTGGTAATCGGGCAGGCGGCCGTAGAGGATCTTGTCCGGGTTGTACACCTCGCCGTGCCGCATCACGTGCACGACCGTCTTCGCCGTCATTGCTGCCGGGCCTCTGCTGCGGCACGCGCTGCGCCCGGCAACGCTGCGGCGATCCGCTCGAACGCCGCGTCGTCGAGTGCGGCCGAGACGAACCACGTCTCGAATGCACTGCACGGCGGGTAAATGCCCGCGTCGAGCAATGCGTGGAAGAAGGGCGGATACCGCCAGGTCTCGGTGGCCTTGGCCGAGGCGAAGTCTGTCACCGGATCGTCGGTGAAGAACAAGCTAAGCATGTTGCCTGCGCGCGAAATACGGTGTGCCACACCGGCATCAGCGAGTGCACCCGACAACAGATCGGTCAGCCGGTCGGCGTTGGTGTCCAGCTTGGCGTACACGTCGTCGTCGGCGGCGCGCAATGTCGCCAGGCCTGCGGCCATCGCGACGGGATTACCCGACAGTGTGCCCGCCTGATACACCGGCCCGAGCGGGGCCAGTCGCTCCATCACCTCAGCGCGGCCGCCGAACGCCGCCGCGGGCAGGCCGCCGCTCATCACCTTGCCGAACGTGAACAGGTCCGCGTCGACGGCATCGATGCCGTACCAACCGCATCGGCTGACCCGAAAGCCCGTCATCACCTCGTCCATGATGAGCAACGCCCCGTGCTCGGCGGTAATGCGGCGCAGCCCGGCGTTGAAGCCGGGCAGCGGTGGGACGGTGCCCATATTGCCTGCACTGGCCTCGGTGATGACGGCGGCGACCTCGTCGCCGAAGCGCGCGAACGCGTCCTCGACCGCCGCGGCATCGTTGTACGGCAGGACGATGGTGTCCGCGGTTGCCGCGCCGGTGACGCCGGGCGAGGCGGGCAGACCGAGTGTCGCGACACCTGATCCGGCGTCGGCGAGCAGCGCGTCGCTGTGGCCGTGGTAGCACCCGGAGAACTTGACTATCTTGGCGCGGCCGGTGAACCCGCGGGCCAGCCGGATGGCGCTCATCGTCGACTCGGTTCCGGAGTTGACGAACCGCAGCCGCTCGACGGGCGCGACCCGGCCGATGATCTCGGCGGCGAGCTCGCTCTCGGCCGGAGTGGGGGCTCCGAACGACAGGCCGCCTTGTGCGGCGCGCTGGACGGCCTCGACGACGGCGGGATGGGCGTGGCCGAGGATCATTGGCCCCCACGAGCACACCAGGTCGATGTAGCGGTTGTCGTCGGCGTCGGTCAGCCAGTAGCCCTCGGCCGAGGTGATGAACCGCGGCGTGCCGCCGACCGCGGAGAAGGCGCGCACGGGCGAGTTCACGCCGCCGGGGATGAGGGCGCACGCGTCGGCGAACAGCTTCGCAGAGACGTCAGTGCCGGACATGGCCACCAGTGTCCCAGCTGGCTCGAAAGCGTCAACTACAGGGTGTAGGAGCGGCGGCTCCACCCATTTCTGCAGGAGGGTCGTGATCGCGCAGCGGGAACTGCCACTGCGCAGAACCCGGCGCGAGAAGTCCGACTCAGGCCGGCGTCAGCGCGAACGTCGGGTGGTCGGCGTCCGAGGGCAGCTGCTTCCAGTAGCCCTCGACGACCTTGCCCGCCAACGGCCGGTAGGCGGCGATGACGGGGCCGCGCTCCTCGACAGGCACCTCTGTGGCCACGTACTTCGAGCCATCGAGCGTCACGGTGGGGTTGGCGCGGATGTTTTTCACCCATTCGGACTCGCCGCGGGTGGACACCAAGTACTTCACGCCGCCGACCTCTGGCACGACCACCGGGATGTGCTGCGGCTCCTTGCTCACGCGCTTGGTCACCGTCAGCGTCTGGCTGTTGCCGACGCCGGTGGCCATCGCGACCCGGTTAAAGATCTTGCGGACGAACCACGGAGGCTTGAGGTAGGCCATAGGTCGAGTGTGGTCGCGGCGCGCAGCGGCCGCAATGGCTATGCCCGTGCGCTCACGCGTGCGCGGATCGGGCCCTTGGCCACGGTGGTGAAGGGCACCTCGACGGGAAAGTCGTCGTCGAGCGATCGAATTTCTTTGGTCCGGATGATGGTCGCCAGCGCCAGCGTCGTCTCCAGGCGTGCGAAGTGCTCACCGATGCACGAGCGCGCGCCGCCGGCGAACGGGATGAAGTGCCAGCGGTCGCGCGCTTTTGTGGCTTCGGGCGCGAACCGGTCGGGGTCGAACTTCAGCGGGTCGGGCCACACCGACGGATCGCGGTGCAGTGCATAGATTCCCACCAGCACGAGGGTGCCTGCCTCGATACGGTAGCCATCGACGGCGATGTCCCGCACCGCCATCCGGCCGACGCCGGCGGCGGGTGGACACAGCCGCAGTGCCTCGTGCAGCACCTGCACTGTGTAGCAGAGGTGTGGCACGTCGGCAGGGGTGAGCTCGCGATCGCCGAGCCTGCGGACCTCGTCGGCTATGCGGTCCTGCGCGTCGCGGTGGTGGCCCAGCACCCACAGGGCGTAGGTGAGCGCCGTCGCGGTCGTGTCGTGGCCGGCGAGCATAAAAATCAGCAGGTCGTTGATGATGTCCTCGTCGGGGATCGACCGGCCGGTCTGGGGATCGGTGGCCCCGATCAAGGCATGCACGAGCGGCGCATCGAGGCTGGGGTCGGCCCGGCACGCCTGCAGCATGTCTTCGGTGACTCCGCGCATCGCGGTCACCGCCCGCCGTGCCTTGGCACGAGCGGGCGTCGGCAACCAGCGCGGCGCCCGCACAGGGCGCAGGGCGCGGTCGGCGGTGTACGACGACGCGACGTGCATGTGCGCGGCGATCACGTCTTCGCGGTCGTCCAGGTCGAGGCCGAGCACGCATCGGCCGAGCGATCGCATGGTCACGCGCCGGCAGTCGACGTCGAGGTCCACTTCCCCAGTCTCCGGCCATCTTTCGCACAGCGCCTGTGCGGCCCGCGACATGTGACCGCCAAACGTGCGGACGTTCGCCTTGGTGAAGACCGGCTGCAGCGCACGTTTACGGGGCAGCCACGGCTCGTTCGGCAGGACGAACAGGCTGTCGCCTGCCAGCTGCTGCACTTCCTCGTGAACGACGCACCGTTCGGCGGAGGCGTCGTTGCGGCCGAGCACGTCGCGGATTCCGGTGGCCGAGAAGACGGCGACCACTGGGGGAAACAACCATTTCGGCCCGATCTGGATGCGGGTGACGGGGCCGCCCGCTTCGCGCACCACTTCCTGTCCGGCGTCGAGATTCCTTATCGCCTTCAGCAATTGCCGGATCGACAGCGGATTCTTCGGGGCAAGTGGCAGCCCGCTGATGTCGCTCACCGCCGGTGTGGTCAGGTCCGAGGGGGTCATCACCGACTAGCTTAGGCAGTTCGCCGTTGCGAACCCCTCGCGAGCAGACGTACATGCACGCGACACGCCGACGAAAGTAGTGCGTTTGCGTCTGCTCGCGCTTAGGCAGGGACTGCCCGCAATGCCGCTGGAAGGCTGGGCAGGAAATGCTTGGTAGCAAACGCACGGATGTCGTCGGCGGTCTCCAGCGGTTGCGCGCCGGGCAGCAGTAGCGCCATCGCGGCATACCGCAGGATCGTGTCGGCCAGGTCGTTGACGGCCTCGGCGCCGATGCGATCGGCGAACCCGTCGGGGAAGATCTCGCGCAGTGCGTCGGCCATCCGCTCGATGGCGGCGCCGTAGTGAGTGCGGGCCAGCTCGAGGACGAGCGCAGGCTCATCGCTCATCATCCTGTTCAGCACGCGGTGCCTGCGGAACCGCAGAATCGACAGCGTGAATGCTTCGACATAGTAATTCGACTGCGGCCCAGCATTTTTCAGCTCCGCGGCGATGTCGGCGAACAATGCCACGTTCTCGCGTTCGACGACGGCGGCGGCCAGGTCGTCCTTGTTCGAGAACCGCCGGTAGATCGTGGTTCGGCTGACCCCGGCGCGGCGGGCGACGTCTTCGAGCGCCACCCGGCGCAGGCCGTACCGTTCGAACTCGACGACCGCCGCGTCGAGGATGGCTTCGGTGGCCGGATCAGGCAGCCGGTCGCGAGCGGGCATATCCGGCCTGGGCGAACTTGTTGTAGCGCAGCCGCATCGGCAGATGATCCCACACCCAGGTGACCGGACGCGACCGCCACATCGCCGCAAATCGCTGATAGCGCCGCTCCTGGCGCTCACTCCACGGCAGGCCGAGCAGCTCGCGGGTGCGCGGCGGCATGCCTCCGGTGGTCAGGAACGCCGCGACGGGGTCGAAGACCTTCGCGATCACTCGCCACAGGGGGGCGGGCACGCCTTTGGGGCACGGAAAGCCTTTGGTGACATAGCCGACGCCGTACTTGGCCGTAGGGTGGGCGACGACGATCTCGTCGATCATCCGGTCCCAGTACCGCTCGAATTCCGCGTAGTCGGCGGGCATCACCCGGTCGCTGACCCCGTAGCGGCGATACCAGGTCTTCGACTCGAGATAGATCTGCTCCTTCTCTTCGCGGCTGAGCCGCTTGACGAAGGTGTCGGCGAAGTACAGCACCTGGTCGACGAACGTGGCGTGCGCCCAGAAGTACGTTTCCGGAGCCAGCGCGTGATAGCGCTCGCCGTCCGGCATCGTGCCCTTGATCTCGGTGTGGAAATCGCGCACCTGCTGGCCCGGATTGTCGCCGTCGCTGCCGTACACCGTCATGAAGATCGGCGGCAGCGACCGTTTCACCCGCGCCGCGGTGTCGTCGAAGAACACCGAGTGGTCGAGCACGCCCTGGCCGAGCTCGGCGAGCATGTTCTGCAGCACCGCGGGCCGCGGACCGATCAGGTACATCCGGTTGTCACCGAAATAGCGCCATACCAGCGACTCCGGTCCCAGCGGCAGCGCGTCGAGCTGCTGCGGGGTCTCCGCCAACTCCGTCATGTGAAACAGTGTTACAAATCTTGCACTTTGTACCAAGGGTTCTGTGAGCGGCCTCACTAAAAAGTCAACGAGCGCGATGTCGCCGCAGGCGCGCGATGCCGTCTACGGCCAGGACCCCCGCGACCGTCGCCAAGATCAACATGAGAACCAGCAGCGGCGGGCTGTAGGCCACCGACGTCGTCTGCGGCTCGCCGGACAGGATCGGTGCGACGGTGACGAGCGATTGCGCAGCGAACCAGCACCACACCGCCAAGGCCAGCGCCACCGCGGCCAACACCAGCTCGACGACGGCGCGCCGCCTCATGGCCTGGTCTCCGGCGGAATGCGTTCGTCGACCAGGTGCACCAGCTGCGCCCGCAGCTGCTGGTGCTTGCGCGCCCAGGCCTGGGCGGTTCGGTCGTTGGTCAGTTTGAGGCCGATCCCGGTGCGGCCCTTCGGGACACCGGTGAGCTCCCCCAGCGCGCGCGCCGACATCCATTTGTGCTCCTCTTTGCCCGTCGGCGCCGGGTAGACCCGCACGATGTCATCGATCGAAATGCGTTCGGCGCCCTCACGCAGGGTCGTCGGCGTCAGCTCCACGGAGGTGTGAATGCGCGCCGCCTTGACCTGCACGGCGATGAAGCCGGATACCAACACGAAGAAGGCGATCGGCACCACCCACTGCACGCCCACGCCGGCAGATAGCTGAATCAGCATCATCGCCACACCCGACGCGGGCCCCGCTGCCACCCACCACCAGCTCGCGCCCTGCTCATAAAACAGGACGTCTTGCGGCTCGCTGCACTGCGTCACGGTAACTCCTGGTAGAAGTCTGCCGCGGAGGGCCGTGTGATCAGCGCGATGGCGGCGATCAATGGCAACACCGCGATCAGCGTCAGGATGTGAATGACGCCCAGCACCGAAAGCAGCGCCACCAGAACGATGATCGCCATCGACAGCGCCAGGGCGGCTCTGCGGAAGCGTGGATCACCGACGCGGCTGCGGCCGGCGAGGAAAGCGATCCCGGCACCGGCCAACGCCGTCAGAACGCCTGCGCCGCGGAAGAGGGCTGGCAGCCCAATCGAGGCGGTGATCAGGCCGCCGACGATCAACAGCAGCGACGCGGCGGCCCAACACCAGAACGCGGCGTTGACGGTGCGCGGCCGCGGCGACGGTGCTGACATGGTCGGCAAGCCTAGCCAAGCATCAGCGAACGAAGAACGCGTGGGCGTCCTTGCGATGCAGAAGGAACACTCCCCCGGCGATCAGCACGGAGCCCACGATCGCGCTGACCGCATACAGCACCGCGGCGGCGGTCGGCCGGTCGACGGAGAACAGGCTGGCTCCGGCGTACACGATCGAGGCGACGCCGCCGCCGGTGAGCACCGTGCGGGCCCACCGGTAGCCCTGCCGCATCAGGAACAGGAACGTCACCACGACGGCCGCCAGCACGACCACGAACACCGCTGAGAAGACGACGACGACCGTCGGCGGCCGCGGCTTCACGGCGCCTATTAGGTCCACGACGTAGCCGACCACCATCAACGGCACCGCCACCAGCCACAGCCAGAATCCGGTGTCGACGTCGGTTGGCCTGGGTTCCACTCCGCTCACGCGGTTGCCTCGCCCGCTCGGCCCCCGCGTGCTGTGGCGATGGTTCGCTCGCAAGCTTCGCTCACGCCAGCCAACCGGCCACGTCGGCCGCCCAGTACGTCAGCACGATGTCGGCGCCCGCGCGCCGGATGCTGGTCAGCGACTCCAGCGCGGCGGCCCGCCCGTCGATCCAGCCGTTGGCCGCCGCGGCGCTGATCATCGAATACTCGCCGGAGATCTGGTAGGCGGCCACCGGCACCGGCGAGATCTCGGCCGCTGCCGCTACCACGTCGAGGTAGCCCATCGCGGGCTTGACCATGATGATGTCGGCGCCCTCGGCGATGTCGAGGTGGATTTCGTGCCGCGCCTCGCGCGCGTTCGCCGGATTCTGTTGGTACGTACGGCGATCCCCGCTCAAGCTGGACGACACCGCCTCGCGGAACGGGCCGTAGAAGGCCGACGCGAACTTCGCCGCATACGCCAGGATCACCACGTCGGTGTGCCCCGCGGCGTCGAGGCCCTCGCGGATCGCGGCGACCTGGCCGTCCATCATGCCGCTGGGCCCAACCACGTGCGCGCCCGAATCCGCCTGCGCCACCGCCATTTCGACGTAGCGGGCGTTGGTCACGTCGTTGTCGACACGGCCCGCCGCGTCGAGCACCCCGCAGTGTCCATGATCGGTGAACTCGTCGAGGCAGGTGTCGGCCATCAGCACGGTCGAATCGCCGAGATCCTTCGCCAGATCACGCAATGCGACGTTGAGGATGCCTTCCTCGGCCACCCCGGCGCTGCCTGCGGCGTCCTTGTCCTCGGCCCGCGGCACCCCGAACAGCATCAGCCCGCCCACCCCGGCGTCGACCGCATCGGCGGCCGCCTTGCGCAGCGAGTCGCGGGTGTGCTGGACCACGCCGGGCATCGACGCGATCGGCCTCGGCTCGGCGATGCCGTCGGCGACGAACATCGGTAGCACCAAATGCCGCGGCTCCAAAGAGGTTTCCGCGACCAGACGACGAAGCGCCGGTGTCGACCGCAGTCGACGCGGCCGGTGACTCGGATAGGGCATGTATCCCTCCGTGACGCAGTGAGGTTCTTGCTCCTCGCGTCCGCAATCTAGCGGCGGCGGCTCTTCTTGCGCGGCGGCGGCAGCGCACCTTCGGCCCGCAACCGGGCGGCGTGCTCGGCGAGCGCCTCCACCAACGGACCTACCGCGGCGACCTCGGGTTGCACGTCGACGCGCAGACCGAATTCCGCTGCGGTCTCGGCGGTTTTGGGGCCGATGCAAGCGACGATCGTGCGCGCATGGGGCTTGCCGGCGATGCCGACCAAATTGCGCACCGTCGAGCTCGACGTGAAGCACACCGCGTCGAAGCCACCCGTCTTGATCATCTCGCGGGTGTGCGCAGGCGGTGGTGCGGCACGCACCGTGCGGTAGGCCGTGACGTCCTCGATCTCCCACCCGCGATCGCGCAGCCCTTCGGCCAGCGTCTCGGTGGCGATGTCGGCACGCGGCAGCAGTACACGGTTCACCGGATCGAAAACGTCGTCGTAGGGCGGGAATTCGTCGAGTAAGCCCAGCGAGGACTGCTCACCCGAGGGCACCAGCTCGGGATTGATCCCGAACGCGCGCACCCGGTCTGCGGTCGCTTCGCCGACGCAGGCGATCTTCACGCCCGAGAAGGCCCGCGCGTCAAGACCGAACTCGTTGAACTTCTCCCACACAGCGCGCACCGCGTTGGTGGAGGTGAACACGACCCACTGGAACCGGCCGTCGACCAGACCCTTGACGGCGCGTTCCATCTGCGCCGGGCTGCGCGGCGGCTCGACGGCGATGGTGGGCACCTCGATCGGCAAGGCGCCGTGGAACACCAGCTTTTCGCTCATCTCGCCGGCCTGGTCCTTGGTGCGGGGCACCAACACGGTCCAGCCGTACAGCGCACGGCTCTCCCACCAGTTGAGCTTGGCGCGGTTGGCCACCGTCTTGCCGATCGTCACGATCAGTGGGCCGGTCAACGGACCCGCGGGTTCGTTGGCGCCGATGGCCGCCTTGTCGTTGAGACCGCCGAGCGTGGTCTCCACCGAACGCTGCTGGCACGTGGTGCCCTGCGCGGTGACGACACACGGCGTGGTGTCGGCAAGACCATATTCGATGAGCGTGCTGGCCGCGTCGGCCAGATGCGACGCGGTGGCTTGCAGGATCAGCGGTCCGGGTGCGGCCGCGAGCGCCGCCCAGTCCACGTCGCCGCGGACGTCGGCCTCGGTGTGCGACGACCCCAGCGGCAGCCCCGCGTAGGTCGGTACGGCCGTCGTGGCGGGCAGGCCCGGCACGATCTCGAACGGCAGGTGTGAGCGCGTCAGCGCGTTGATCTCGGTGATGACGGCGTCCACCGACAGCGGATCTCCCGCGACGAGCCGAACCACGTCCACCCCGGTGCGGGACTCGGTGGCCAGTGTCTTGGCGACCTCGGCGGGATCACCCAGTGCGGGGCGGATGTCCGGTCCCCCTGGAATCGGCGTCGTGGCCGGCACCACGTCACCCGCGTCCTGCGAAATGGCCTGCACGTCGGCGTCGGCCGCCGGTGCGGGGCCCGACGGGGGCGGCAACTCGGACCCGCAGAGGGCCAGCACCGCCTCCGGTACATCGGGGTCGGTGAAGATCAATGCAGCATTGGCGAGCACCGTGCGCGCCCGCGTCGTCAGCAGGCCCGGATCACCGGGCCCAGAGCCGATGAATGTGATGCGGCCGGGCTTCTGCTTGCGCCCTCGGGTCGTCATGTTTCTCTTCCCGTGCCTCTCCCAGCTTCGCCCAACAGATCGCGAGCCCCCAGTTCGAACAACTCCGCGGCGACCGAGAGTCCAAGCTCTCGTGCCCGCTCGGGAGTTCCGATCCCGGACGCACGGATCACGTCGGATCCATCCAGCGTCGCCACGCAGCCGCGCAGCGACAGCTCTTCGAAGACGCGGCCGTCCTCATCGATCGACTCGACCACCTCGGCAATCGCGCCCACCGGTGCGGAGCAACCCGCCTCCAGTTCGGCGAGCAGGACGCGTTCAGCGGTGACTGCGGCGCGCGTGTCGGCGTCGTCCAACTCCGACAGCAGCGCGGCGAGCTCGGTGTCGCTGGCGCGGCACTCGACCGCGAGCGCACCTTGAGCCGGCGCTGGCAACATCTGCACCGGCTCCAGAGTCTCGGTGACATCCCCCAAACGCCCGATGCGGGCCAGTCCCGCTCGGGCGACGACGACGCCGTCGAGATCACCGTTGCTTACCCTGTTCAACCTGGTGTCAAGGTTGCCTCTTAGGGGGCGGATTTCCAAACCGAGACCCAATGCTCTAAGCTGCGCCGCCCGCCGCGGGCTCGAGGTGCCGATCACCGAGCCGGCCGGCAATTCCCCCAGCACAAGACCGTCGCGGGCCACCAGGGCGTCGCGGGCGTCCTCGCGCGGGGGGATGGCGGCGATCGTGAACCGCTCATCGGATGCGGTCGGCAAATCCTTGTACGAGTGCACGGCGAGATCGACCCGGCCGTCGTTGATGGCTTCTCGTAGCGCCGCGGTGAATACGCCCACGCCGATGTCGGCGATCGGCTCGCTGGACCGGTCGCCTTCGGTGCTGATGATCACCAGTTCGGCTTTATGCCCCGTGGCCGCCAGGGCGTCTTTGATGACGCTCGCTTGGGTCGTGGCCAACAGGCTGCCTCGGGTGCCTATCCGGATGAGGTCTGCCAAGTGCTACTCAGATTTGTCGAAATTGGTTGTTCCAGTGATGAATTGGGCACCGTCGGTGACGATGGGAAGCTCGGGTCCCGCGACCGCTTCCACCGCCTGGGGGTCCAATTCGAACAGCTCGCGCAGTGCCTCTGCGTAGCTGTCGCCGCCGGGTGAGCTGGCCAGTTGTTTGACCCGCACAGTGGGCGCGTGCAGCAGCTTGTCGACCACGCGGCGCACGGTGCGCGCCACCTCGTCGCGCTGGGCCGCCTCGAGTCCGGGCAGCCGGTTGTCCAGCCGCAGCAGCTCCGCCTCGACGACGTCGGCGGCGCGCTGGCGAAGCGCGGTCACCGTCGGCGTCACCTCGGCCATCCGCTGTCCGGCCAGGTAATTCGCCACTTCCGCGGCGACGATCGCGCGTGCGGCTGCGGTGTCCGACGAGGCCGCACGGGCCGCTGGATCGCGCTGGATCCGGTCCATGTCGACGACGAACACGCCGGGCAGGCCTGCGACGGCGGGGTCGACGTTGCGGGGCATGCCGAGATCGCAGATCACCAGCTGCTTGGGCTCTTGTCCGTGGGCCAGGCCGCGGTGCACGTCGGCCAGCGACACCACTGGGCGCACCGCGCCGGTGCAGCTGACCACGACGTCGGCGTCGCTCAGCACGGGCGGCAGGTGGTCGAACGGGAACGCGTCGGCGGTGACGCCCAGGTCGCGCACCTTCTCGGCCAGCTTTTTGGCCCGCGGCAGCGATCTGTTCACGATGTGGATTCGCTCGACGCCTGCACGCACCAGATATTTCGCCGACAGGGCGCCCATCGCACCCGCTCCGATGACGACGGCGCTTCGACCGGCCAACCCGTTGTTGGATGTCGCCGCCCCTGCGGCTCCGGAAAGCTTGCCTTCGGCCATGTCGAGCGCCACGGACACCACCGATGCGCCTGCGGCGTCGATCCCGGTTTCGGTGTGCACGCGCTTGCCGACTGACAGCGCGCGCTGCGCCAACTCATGGAGGGTGCGCCCGACGGTGTGGTTGGACTCGGCGGTGGCATACGCGCGGCGGACCTGCCCGAGGACCTGCTGTTCGCCTACGACGGCTGAATCCAGGCCGCTGGCGACGGCGAACAGATGCTCGACGGCGGCTTCCGCGTAGCGGACATAGGCATATTTGGTCAGGTCACCGAGGCCCATGCCGGAGTGTTCGGCGAGCACTTGCCCGATCACCGATAGTCCGCCGTGGAACGCCTCGACAACGGCGTACACCTCGACCCGGTTGCAGGTGGACAACACCATCGCCTCGGTCACCAGGGAGGACTGCAGCACCTGCTCAACGATTTTGGCTTGATCGGCCTCGTCGGTGCTCAATTGCTCGAGGATCGACACCGGCGCGCTGCGGTGCGAAACCCCAAAGAGCAGGACGCTCACGGCCTCATCACCACGTTGACCAGGTTAATCGCTACTTGGTTAGGTCACCAAATTCGTGACGCGGCTAACCGTTGTTTCGCTCCTGGAAATCGGCTCGCAACCTGGGCTCGTCGAGTTCCCAGTAGCTGTGCTCCCTGCCGTCGAGCATCACCACCGGCAGCCGGTCGCCGAACTCCGCGCGCAGTGCGGGGTTGCCCGCTGCGGCGGCGGCGTCGACGTCGGTGACCGTCACGTCGAACTCGAGCTCGCCGGACAGCTCCGCCAGCCGTGCCGCCGTGCGTTCGCACAGCGAGCAGCCGGCTCTGGTCAGCAGCATCACCTGCGCGCGGCTCACGGCCACCAGTATCGGCGCCAGCCGGTGACTTAGTGTTGATGGGTGCCCATTCGCGATGGTGACGAGGCGGCCGTGCAGGCGTTGGCGGGCGACGCCAGCGCCGAGAATGCGGTCGCACATCTTGTCGACGAGCAGGAGGAGCCACCGACCGCGCCGCCGCCGGATCTGACCGCGGCCGCGTTCTTCGACGTCGACAACACCTTGGTGCAGGGTTCGTCGTTGGTGCATTTCGCTCGAGGCTTGGCCGCGCGCAAGTACTTCACTTACGGCGATCTGGCCCGATTTGTCTACGCGCAGGCCAAGTTTCAGCTGACGGGCCGCGAGAACAGCGACGACGTGGCGGCGGGCCGGCGCAAGGCGCTGGCGTTCATCGAAGGCCGCTCCACCGCGGAGCTGATGGCCGTCGGTGAAGAGATCTTCGACGAGATCATCGCCGACAAGATATGGCCGGGCACGCGCGCGCTGGCGCAGATGCACCTCGACGCGGGCCAGCAGGTGTGGCTGGTCACCGCGACGCCTTACGAACTCGCCGCGACGATCGCCAGGCGGCTGGGTTTGACCGGCGCGCTGGGCACCGTCGCAGAATCGGTCGACGGCGTGTTCACCGGCCGGCTGGTCGGTGACATCCTGCACGGCACCGGCAAGGCCCATGCGGTGCGATCGCTGGCCATCCGCGAGGGCCTGAACCTGCGCCGCTGCACGGCCTACTCCGACAGCTTCAACGACGTGCCGATGCTGTCGCTGGTCGGCACGGCGGTGGCCATCAATCCCGACGCCGACCTGCGCGACCTGGCCCGTGAACGCGGTTGGGAGATCCGCGATTTCCGCACCGCCCGCAAGGCTGCCCGGATCGGGGTGCCGTCGGCGCTGGCGCTCGGAGCCGCCGGCGGGGCGCTGGCCGCGATCGCCTCTCGACGCCACGACCGATGAATCGACGCTCGTCGCGCTGATAGGCTCGCGCCCGCCATGGCCATCGCTCAAGACATCGTCGGAACGCACTACCGGTACCCGGACTATTTCGAGGTCGACCGGGAGAAGATCCGGGAGTTCGCCGCTGCCGTCAAAGACCACCACCCCGCCCACTACGACGAGGCCGCGGCCAAGGAGGTCGGCTACGACGCGCTGATCGCGTCGCTGACGTTCCTGGCCGTCGCGGGGCGCAAGGTGCAGCTGGAGATCTTCAAGCAGTTCGCGATCCCGATCAACATGGAGCGGGTCCTGCACCGCGACCAGAAGATCAAGTTCCACCGGCCGATCCTGGCCGGCGACAAGCTGTTCTTCGACTCCTACCTGGACTCGCTGATCGAGGCACACGGCACCGTGGTCGCCGAGATCCGCGGGGAGGCCAGCGACGCCGACGGCCAGCCGGTGATCACCAGCGTGGTGACCGTGATCGGCGAGGCCGCCTACGACGAGGAGGCCGACGAAGTCAGCGCGGCGATCAGGGAACGCCGCGACGCCGCCGTCGCGAAGATGATTGCCGGGCAAAGCTCTAACGGTTAGCCCACTGTTACGCCGACAGGACGGGCGATATCAGCCGAGGAACATATTCCTGCGGTTGGCCAGCAATTGATAAAGCGTCTGCTGGATGGTTTCTCGGACCTGGTCGGTCAATTCGAAAGTGACCATCGGATCGTCGGCAGCGGCGTCGTCATAGTCGGCGGTCTCGATCGCCTCGCCGAACTGGATGTGCCACTTAGACGGCAGCGGGATGAGCCCGGCTGCCCCGGCCAAGGGGAACAGCGGCGTGATCGGGAAGTACGGCAGCCCGAGCACCCGGGCCAGCAGCTTGACGTCACCGATCATCGGGTAGATCTCCTCGGACCCGACGATCGAGCACGGCACGATGGGCGCCTTGGCCCTCAGCGCCGCGGCGACGAACCCGCCTCGACCGAATCGTTGCAGCTTGTAACGGTCCTTGAAGGGTTTGCCCAGGCCCTTGTAGCCCTCGGGAAACACGGCGGTGAGCTCGCCGGCGGCCAGCAGCCGGTGCGCATCGGCGGTGCAGGCCATGGTGTGGCCGGCCTTGCGCGCCGCCTGACCCATCACCGGCATGTTGAATACCATGTCGGCGGCCAGCAGTCGGAGGTGACGCTTGGCGGGGTGGTGGTCGTGGACGGCGACCGAGGCCATCAGCCCGTCGACCGGCAGGACGCCCGCGTGGTTGGCCACCACGAGGGCCGCACCGGTTTCGGGCAGGTTCTCGATGCCGCTCACCTCGACGCGGAACCAGTCGTTATAAAGCACTCTCAGCAAAGGCAGGAAAATGGCGTCGTTGAGGTGTTGATCGAAGCCGAATTCGTCGACGGTGTAATCGCCGGACATTCGCTTGCGAACGAATTCAGCAACGGCGGCGATGTGTTTGGCGAGTTCGTTCGGCGCTCCTTCGTCGATGGGCGCCGCACCCGACACGCCGGCCCGGCGCTCGTCGATCTCGCGGACGACGGCGGCGATCTGCTCGGCCGACGCGCGTGCGCCGGGATCGGTCAGAAGCGACGGATGTCGACGCGCACTATCGGCACGGGACGCGGCGCGCCGCTGCGCGGCCTGCCGACCCGTATTCGAGTGCAGCGGAATCACTTTCGCCTTGGGTTCGCCCGCCACGTTCGATACCTTCTCCCCACCCGCCATCGATCCAGAGTTTTAACGTCCCCAACGCTGCGCCGCCGATACGGCGCGACTCTCCATTGAGCGTACCCACCGCGGATCAATGATCGGAGTCAATCCACGGCCACGTACGTAATCGTCGAAAGCCTCCGGCGTGGTCCACTTCGGGCTATAGCCTAATTCATTTCGCATGCGCGTGGTATCCATCACTCGGCCATAGCTCAAGTAGTCCAACTGCTCGCGATCGAGTTCGGTGTAGCGCGTCGCGCGCCACAGCGAATCGACTGCGGCCAACGCGAACCGGGGCACCGGAAGTGCGACGCGGCCGGCGCGGCGGATGGCCTGAGACATCATGATGATCCCCGAGGCGCCGATGTTGAACGTGCCCGCTTTCCCCGCCACCGTCGCGCGTTCCAGCGCTCCGAGGGCGTCCTGCTCGTGCAGCAGCTGCAGCCTGGCGTCGTGGCCGATGACAGTCGGCACCACGGGACCCGCCAGGTATCGCGACAGCGCGGTGTCCATCGCCGGGCCGATCATGTTGGCCAGCCGCAGGATGGTCAGCGTGATGTCCGGGCGCCGCCGCGCCAGCCCCCGCGCGTAACCCTCGATGTCGATGCTGTCGCGGGCGAAGCCTTCGCCGGGCGGCCGCCTGCTGCTGGAGTCCTCAGTGAACAGCACCGGATCGAACGCGCTGGAGCCGTACACCTCCGACGTCGACTTCACGATGACGCGGCGCACCGAGGGGGCCTTCTGGCAGGCGGCGAACAGCTGGATCGCCCCCATCACGTTGAGCTCCTTCAACGCGGCCTTGCCGCCGGAGCGCGGCGCGTACGACGCGGCCGCGGCATGCACCACGGTGTCGACGTCGCCGTTGCGGATCACCTTCGCGATGAAGGGATTGCGAATGTCGGCGCGGACGAACTCGGCGCGTCCCATCCGGCGCAGCAGGTCCTTGCTCGGCGCTATCGCATCGACCGCGATGACATGGCTGATCGACGGGTTCTGCGCCAGCCGGGCGGTGAGATAGCCGCCCAGAAAGCGGCAGGCGCCCGTGACGAGCACGACCTTGGGATGCTGCAGGGTGTCGTCGGTGCGCCCCGGGTTGCGGCCCCCGGAGCGATCTTGCGAATCCATCCGGTTCAGCCTATCGACGGAGCAGGGGAAACTACTTGCCGAGTTTTCTGCGCTGCACCCGGGTGCGACGAAGCAGCTTGCGGTGCTTCTTCTTCGACATGCGCTTACGCCGCTTCTTGATGACTGAACCCATGAACTCCGCTACCTAGACGTGTGAAGACGTGTTTTGACTCGACCGGCCACTTTACCGGGCGGGTGCTGCGGAAAGAAAACGGCGACCGCCGACGGGCTCCTCAACGCGGCTCACACCGCTTGATCGTTACCCGGCCGGTGTTGATGCGCCGGCTCAGCCGGCGTCGAAGTACGACGTCTCCAGCAAGTCATGCACGGCCTTGGCGTGTACGCGGAACGACCGGCCGACCCGCACCGCGGGGAGCTCGCCGTTGTGCACCAGGCGGTAAACCGTCATCTTGCTGACCCGCATGAGGCTGGCCACTTCGGCGACGGTGAGAAACTGAGCCCGTGGCGGCTGGTCGGAAGCCGCGTCGTTGCGTGCATGCTTCGCGCTCGCCGAATCCCGCCCCGATGGCCCATTCATAGACGTCATCGCAACCCAATCCTTCAGGCACGGGCTGTTCCAGCGGCTTCCCCACCGCTGGGTACGACCCCGCGCTTACACGAGGAGAATAGCGGGGTTATTGGGGTTATTGCGACGGGTGTGGGGTAATCGATCCAAATTCGTTGAATTACCCCGATGAGATTCCGAGCTGCGAAGATTGGCGTCTGGCGGCCTCCACGGCCTCGGCCAGCGCGGCCCGCACGCCGCCCTTGTCGAGTTCCCGCAGACCAGCGGCCGTTGTGCCGCCCGGGGAGGTGACCGTCGCCCGCAGCTGGGCCGGCGTGGTGTCCATCGCGGTCGACAAGGCGTAGTCGCTGGCCGACTGTGCGGCGTCGAGGCGTTCGAGCAGCATCGCCGCCGAACCGGCCATCGTCTGCGCTACCAGATCGGTGGCCACCGAACGGCTCAGGCCGGCCGCAACGCCCGCGTCGACCAACGCCTCGACCACGTAGAAGAAATAGGCGGGCCCCGAGCCCGACAGCGCCGTGACGGCATCCATCTGCGACTCGGCGACGGTCAGCACACCGCCAACAGCATCGAAGATCGCCGCCGCCTCCTTGAGCTGCTCGACGGTCGCGAACCGGCCGGGCGCCAGCGCGCTCACGCCGCCGCCAACGACGACGGGCGCGTTGGGCATCACCCGGATCACGGGTGCGCCCGCGGGCAGCTTGGATTCAAGGTAGTCGGTGGTGACGCCCGCGGCCACCGTCACGAAAACCTGTTCCACACTTTGACTTTCGGCGTGTGCGGCCGCGTCGGCGATCTCCTCGATGATCACCGACACATCGGCGGGCTTTACGGCGACGATGATGAACCCGGCGTTCTCCGCGGCGTCGGCCACCGTGGTGACCAATACCGAATACGTTTCCGACAGGTACTTCGCCCGCTCCGGCGACTTCTCGGCCACCACGAGGTCCTTCGCCTGGCGGCCTGCGCGCAGCAGCCCCGCCAGCAGCGCTTCGCCGATACTGCCACCGCCGATGATCGCGATCCTTGCCACGGTCAAAGCATTGCAGACGGGCGTGCGGATTACTGAGCCGGCGGCACCATCGCGAGTTGGCGGGTCTGCACGACGATGTGGCCCTCGCAGTCGACGACGACGTGGTCCTCGTCGAACCAGTCCTGACCGATCTGCACAGTGGTGCACACGATGCGCAGCCAGCCGTCGGCGGGCAGCGTGCGCAGAAACGCCGTCAGTTGCACCGTGGGCGCCCAGCCGAATCGGTTGACACCGAACGTCACCGGCGCCGACACATCGCCGCACAGCAGCGCGAACAACGGGTCCGGCGCGACACCTTTGGGCCGCACCCAGTACTCGATGATGGGCGGCCCGCCGTCGCTGCGCGGGGCCAGCGTTGTCAGCGACGGCCGGATATCGCACCCGTGGGCAAGGTTGACTACGTCGGCCATCGGATGGCCCGGGCCGATCGGTTCTAGGCCCGGCGGCGGCTCCGGCGGCATGAGCGCCACCACCGGATTGACCGACAGCAGCGGCTGCACGTGATGCTCCGGCTCGCCCATCGTGACGGCCGCCCGCACGGCGGTCCGATCGCCTTGGGAGAGCTCGACGTCGAGCAGGCCCACCCGGCGGCCACGCTTGCGCACGGTCGTCGTCACGCGCATCGGGCCGGGATCCGGCGCCCACAGGAAGTTTCCCGAGATCGCGATCGGCCAGGACGCGTCGTTGCCGGACTCCAGGCCGTACTCCAGACGGGCCGCATTCGCACACAGCGCCAACATCGCGCCGCCGTGCACCTTCGGCCCCGATCCCCTCGGCCCGATCGTCCAGTGTTCGTTCAGCTCGCCGTCGTAGCGGCCGTCACCGGCCGGCGTGAGCGCCATGGCGTCGGTGAACAGAGTGGATGCTGACATTCCGTCCTTAGGTTCAGCGCAGCAGGTGCTTGCGGGCGAATTGAAGCGATTCGTCGAGCAGCGTTTCCCGCTCGGCGGCGGTGCGCGCGCCCGAGGTGGTCACCTCGAGGATGACATGTCCCGAAAAGTCGCTTCCGGCAAGCATTTCGCAGACTTCCACCGTCGGTTGAGTACCGCGGCCGGGCACCAGATGCTCGTCGGTCGAAGCGCCGCTGCCGTCGCACAGATGCAGATGGACCAGACCCCCGCCCATCCGGCGGGCCATGTCGATGGCGTCGGTGCCGGCCGTCGCGGTGTGTGACAGGTCGAGGGTGTAGTGGGCGTGGTTGCCGTCCAACGGGTCATAGGACGGCGCGAACGCCGATATGCCGGGTCCGGGTCTGCCGCCGCGCTTGCGCATGCGCTCGATCGAGGTTTGCCCCGCCCCGAAGAACCGGTCGGCGCGGAACGGGAACATGTTCTCCACGGCCACCATCACATCGCTGCCCGCTTCGAGCTCGGCGACCTGTTCGGTGAAGCCCTCAGCGTAGCGGCGCTGCCAGCGGAACGGCGGATGCACCACGACCGTCTGCGCGCCCAGCTGCTCGGCGGCGCGCACGCTGCGGTCCAGCTTGGGGATGGGGTTGGCGCCCCACACCCGCTGTGAGATCAGCAGGCACGGCGCATGCACCGACAGCACCGGCACCGAATACTTCTGCGACATCTTCTCGATGGCGTCGATGTCCTGGCTGACCGATTCGGCCCACACCATCAGCTCGACACCGTCGTAACCCAGCCGTGCCGCGTACTCGAAAGCGGCCTCGGTCCTCAACGGGTAGACCGAGGCCGTCGACAGACCGACCTTGATGGCTGGGCGCACGATCGCTCAGGCGGCTAACCCGATTGCAGCAACGCCAGCGGCCCGAGCGTGACCAGGGCGCCGACCGCCACCGCAATCAGAGTGCTGCCGATGTCCTCGGTCTTGCGCACGATGCGAACGCCGACCACCAGGCCGAGGATGACCAGCACGGACAGCACCAACGCGACGATGTTGTTCCACTTCCACAGCTGGTCGAAGGCGATGAACAGGCCCGCTCCGAAGAGCACCGCGACGATGCACTGGCCGACGACGAGAGCGCCGCGGGCCAACGACGACATCGGTGACTCGGCCTCGACGTCGAAGTCGTCGCCCTCGAGGTCCTCCTCCTCGTGCTCGACGTCGGCGTCGCCGAACTCGAGGTCGTCCAGGCTGGGGCCGCCGCGGTGGGCGGTGCCGGTTTCGCCGCCGAACAGCGTTCCGCCCGACGAGCGAAGATACGACGGCAACGCGTCGTCGTCGGTGTCGGTGGCGGGGGCCGTCGCGGTCCGGGCCTGATCCGATGCGACGGCTTCGACCGCGTCGTCGTCATCGATGTCGACAGGATCGGGGCTCATCTCCTCGGCGCCGACGCGGCCGGGATAGCGCTTGGGGCCGAGGCCCGTGTACTGGGGGCGCCGCGGCGGGGGTTCGAAGAACAGCGGCTGCTCTTCCCGCTCCTCGAGGTGGGCGGCGTAGTCGGCTTCCTCTTCGGTCAGCGCTGCCTGGTCGGAGGCGGTCTCGCGAACGTCGGTGTCCTCGTCGACGTGCTCCGCGGCGCCCTTACCGGCCGCGTCGACGTCGTCGGCGACCGGTGCCTCGTGGGCGGTCTTGGGGGTGTCATCGGTGATGATGGGGATCTCACCGGTCAACTCAGCGACCGTGACGGCGTCGGAATTGCCGCGACGGCGCCTGCGGCGCCCGCCGACCGGCGGAGCTCCGATCGTTCCGTTCTTTGCCAGCAACTCCGCGACCGATATCGGCCTGGTGTTGCTGTAGCTGTCTTCTGGTCCTGTCATCGTGTGTTGCCTCTGGGCTTGGCGGGCCGGGAGTCTGCCTCCCGTACAGACGTCTCCACCAGTGCGGTTCCGTCGGCTTCGCTATCGAGTTTCCGCAGAATCAGGCCTTCCCGCAATGCCCACGGGCAGATGTCCACGGTGTCTATCTGAAGGGCCCGCATGCTCGCTTCCGCAACCAGTGCGCCTGCGACGATCTGCGGCGCCCGTTCGGCACTCACCCCTTCCAACTCTGCTCGGTCAGCCGCGGTCATCCTAGAGATGAAAGCTATGAGCTGCCTAAGGCCGGTCGCGGTGAGCGTGCGCTTGACCCGCGGGCCGGCCCCCGACGGAGCGGCACCGGTCAGGCGGGCCAGCGACCGGAACGTCTTGGACGTCGCGACCGCCAGGTCGGGGGTGCCGGCCTTGAGCAGCTCGGCGGCGGGGTCGGCGAGCTCGGTGGCCAGCCAGTCCCGCAGCATGCCCACCCGCCTGCGGCCCGGCGGGTCGTCCGGCAACCATTCCCTGGTCAGCCTTCCCGCGCCCAAGGGCAGCGACAGCGCCGCCTCGGGTTCTTCGTCGACTCCGTTGGACAGTTCCAGCGAGCCGCCGCCGATGTCGATGTTGATGATGCGGCCGGCGCTCCAGCCATACCAGCGGCGCACGGCGAGGAAGGTGAGGCGGGATTCATCGACCCCGCTGAGCACCTGAAGGGACACCCCGGTTTCGGCCAGCACGCGGGCCAGCACGTCCTCGGAATTCTTGGCGTCGCGCACCGCGGAGGTCGCGAAGGCCATCAGCTCCGCGCAGCCCGAGCTGGCAGCGATCTTGGAGAATTCCTCGATCGTGTCGATGAGCTTGTCGGCGCCTTTGCGGGACAGCTTGCCCGATGAATCGATGGCCTCGGCCAGGCGCAGCGAGGCTTTGGTGGAACTCATCGGCGTCGGATGGCCGCCGCGGCGAGCGTCCACCACCAACAGGTGGACGGTGTTGCTGCCCACGTCGAGCACACCCAGTCGCACTCACTCAACCTAACCGGTCGTGGAGTGAACTGCGTGCGCGGACCGCGGTGTGGCGTGGGATCAGAAATCCGCGGACGTTCGCGGCCGTGGCAACTTAGCGTTCGACAGAATTCGGCGCTAGCGTTGACACCTGTGACGGCACATCATCCCGGCGAGGTGGAACTGGATTTCGCCCGCGAATGGGTGGAGTTCTACGACCCCGACAATCCCGAGCATTTGATCGCCGCCGATATGACGTGGCTGCTGTCGCGTTGGACGTGTGTGTTCGGCACACCGGCGTGCAAGGGCACCGTCGAAGGCAGGCCAGACGACGGCTGCTGCTCCCACGGCGCTTTCCTGTCCGACAAGGACGACCGCAAGCGCCTGGACCGCGCGGTGAAGTTGCTGACCGACGACGACTGGCAATTCCGGGACAAGGGCCTGGGCCGCAAGGGCTATCTCGAGATGGACGAGTACGAGGACGAGCCGAACCTGCGCACGCGCAAGTACAAGGGTGCCTGCATTTTCCTCAACCGTCCCGGGTTCAAGGCCGGCATCGGCTGCGCACTGCACACCAAGGCGCTCAAGCTCGGCGTCGAGCCGTTGACCATGAAGCCGGACGTGTGCTGGCAGCTGCCGATCCGCCGCACGCAGGAGTGGGTGACGCTGGCCGATGGCACCGAGATCCTCAAGACGTGGATCACCGAGTACGACCGCCGCGGCTGGGGCGAGGGTGGTGAAGACCTGCACTGGTACTGCACCGGTGACCCGAACGCCCACGTCGGCACCAAGCAGGTATATCAGTCGTATGCGCCCGAGCTCACCGAGCTGCTGGGCGAGAAGGCGTATGCGGAGCTGGCGGCAATGTGCAAGCGGCGCAGCGGTTTAGGGCTGATTGCCGTGCACCCGGCCACCCGCGCCGCCGAATAGCGCGCTCAGCCTTCGAGCTTGTAGCCCAGCCCCCGCACCGTCACCAGGTGCACCGGGTTGGCGGGGTCGGCCTCGATCTTCGACCGCAGGCGTTTGACGTGTACGTCGAGGGTCTTGGTGTCGCCGACGTAGTCGGCGCCCCACACCCGGTCGATGAGCTGGCCGCGGGTGAGCACCCGTCCGCTGTTGCGCATCAGGTATTCGAGCAGGTCGAATTCCTTGAGCGGCAACGTGATCGGCTGACCGTTGACGGAGACGACGTGACGCTCGACGTCCATCCGGACCGGCCCTGCCTCCAACACGCCGTCGATGATCGACGACTCATCGGGGTCGGCGCCGCGGCGCAGCACCGCGCGAATGCGCGCGATCAGCTCGCGCGCGGAGTACGGCTTGGTGACATAGTCGTCGGCGCCGAGTTCCAAGCCGACGACCTTATCGATCTCACTGTCGCGGGCGGTCACCATGATGACCGGCACGCTGGAGCGGGACCGCAACTGCTTGCACACGTCGGTGCCGCTCATCCCCGGCAGCATCAGATCGAGCAGGACGATGTCGGCCCCGACCCGCTCGAACTCGGCAAGGGCAGAAGGTCCGTCGGCCACCACGGTGGCTTCGAAACCCTCCTTGCGCAACAGGAACGCGAGGGGATCCGCCAAGGACTCCTCGTCCTCGACGATCAACACGTTGGTCATGGACGTTCAATTTCCTCTCATTGGTCTGACCGGTTGTCCGACTCGCCGACGCGATCCGGATAAGCGGGGATCGACAGTGTGAAGGTCGATCCGGTGCCCGGCTGACTCCACAGCCGAATGGACCCGTTGTGGTTGGCCGCAACATGTTTGACGATCGCGAGCCCGAGGCCGGTGCCGCCAGTGGCACGCGACCTCGCCTTGTCCACGCGGAAGAACCGCTCGAACACTCGCTCCTGATCGGCGGCGGCGATGCCGATACCCCGATCCGTCACGGCGATCTCGATGTTGTCACCCCGGCGCCTGCGGCTGATGGACACCGGAGATCCCTTGGGTGAGTAGGCGATTGCGTTGGACACCAGGTTGGCCAGCGCTGTTACCAGCAGGGGTTGGTCGCCGAGCACTTTGTATCCGGTCGGCGCGTCGGTGGTGATGGCGATCTCGGCGTTGTCGGCCACGACCTTGTAGCGCGACAGCGCCTCGGCGACAACGGTGTCGACATCGACGGCTTCCAGGTCGGGAAGCGGTTCGGCGCCCTGCAGCCGGGACAGCTCGATGAGCTCACCGACCATGTTCGCCAACCGGTTGGATTCCACGACCATCTTTTGCGCGAACCGGCGCACGGTCTCGGAATCGTCGGCCGACGCGAGCACCGCCTCGGCGAGCACACCCATGGCCCCGACGGGCGTCTTGAGTTCGTGGCTGACGTTGGCGACGAAGTCGCGGCGGGTGGCCTCCATCCGCGCGTGCTCAGACTGGTCGTCGACGTAGACGACGGCGAACCGGCGGTCCTCCTCGGTCAGCAGGCGGACATGGCCGCGCACCGACAACCCGGAACGCCCGGCCGGCGCGCCCCTGCGCGGGGAGAGGTCGACCTCACAGTCTTCACCCGTGGCGAGAGTGCGCTGTGCCGCCAGCCAGGCGCGGTCGTCGAGCAGGCGGTCGCGCACCAAGCCCAGTTCGCGGGCCCGGGCGTTGTGATAGACGACGTCACGGTAGGTGTCGACCACGACGATGCCCACCGGCGACAGCGAGACGATGTGGGCCAGCATCTCCGAAACGGTGATGCCGGACTGTTCGGCAGCCCGCCGCTGCCTGCGCTCGAGGAGCCTCGGCACCAGACCGGCGCCGACCACGACACCGATCACCAGCGCGAGCAGTGCCACGACCGCCAGCAGCAGTGCGGAAACCACACTCACGAGCAAATCGTACGAAACTGATGAACGTCATCCCAGCAGCGTGCGGCCAAATCGGGACATGTCACACAGCCAAGCGCAGGTGTTCGGCTTGCGTTCACCTGCTGTTTGCCCCAGACGGGGCGTCGGTGGGCTACTTGGCGCCTTGGCTCGCCACCGCCGCGGCGCCCGCCGCTGCCGCCTCGGGATCGAGGTAGGTGCCGCCGATGATCTTCGGGCGCAGGTCCCCGTCGAGGTCGTAGCGCAGCGGGATGCCGGTGGGGATGTTCAGCCCGACGACGTCCTCGTCGGACATCTGGTCGAGATATTTGACCAACGCACGGAGCGAATTGCCGTGCGCGGCGATCAGCACCGTCTTGCCTGCCCGCAGATCGGGGACGATGGTCTCGGTGTAGTAGGGCACGAACCGGGCGACGACGTCCTTGAGGCATTCGGTCTTCGGCGGTCCGCCAGGGATGTCGGCGTAGCGGGGATCGCCGTCCTGGCTGTATTCACTGCCCGATTCGATCGGCGGCGGCGGCGTGTCATAGCTGCGCCGCCACGCCATGAATTGCTCTTCGCCGTATTTCTCCTTGGTCTCGGCCTTGTTGAGGCCCTGCAGCGCGCCGTAGTGCCGCTCGTTGAGCCGCCAGTCGCGGTGCACGGGGATCCAGTGCCGGTCGGCGGCGTCCAGCGCCAGGTTCGCGGTGGTGATCGCGCGCCGCAGCAGCGACGTGTACAGCACGTCGGGCTGACGGTCGAGTTCCTTGATCAGCTCGCCGGCGCGGACGGCTTCTGCTCTGCCCTTGTCGGTGAGGTCGACGTCGACCCACCCGGTGAACAGGTTCAGCGCGTTCCATTCGCTTTCGCCGTGGCGGAGCAGGATCAGCGTGGAATCTCCCATGGCGAAGAGACTATCCCGGTATCCGCGGCTCACGCTGGCCGCGCCGAGATGGACGAAAGGATTAGTCGTCGTCGATCAGATGCTCGAAGGCCTTCAGGTTCTTCAGTGATTCACCACGCTTGACCCGCCACTCCCATTCCTTCTGGATCGATGAGCGGAAACCCAACTCCAGCAACGTATTGAAGTCGTTGTCGACGGCCTCGAGCACCTGGCCCAGCACGCGGTCGACCTCGTCGGGGGTCACCGACGCCAACGCCATCCGGCCGACCAGATAGATGTCGCCGACATTGTCGAGCGTGTAGGTCACCCCGTACAACCGGCGGTTGCGCTTCAACAGGAACCGGTACACGCCCTCGTGGTTCTCGTCGGGCTTGCGGCACACGAACGCCTCGACGCGTACCGAGTGCTCGCCGATCGACAGGATCGTGTTGGTCTTCAGCCGCCGCTCACCCGGCAGCTCGACGATGATGCCGGGCAGCCCGCCGTGCGCGCCTTCGTGGCGCGTGCACACCAGCCCGCTCTCCTTGCAGGCGTCCTCGATGACCTGCGCCGGATCGGTCGTCACGCCCGCACGCCCCGTCGCATCGAGAACCGGCGGCCGTTACGACGCGCTGCGCCGTTGCGTGCCTGGTGGCGCGCGCGGTAGTCGCCGATCGCGAGCTCGTAGCTGGCGAGCAAGGCGTCGACCGTGTGCGACCACGAAAAGGTGGCGGCATGCTCCACGGCCGCGCGGCTCATCGTCGCGGGCCCCCGGTCGAAGAGCGCGGCCATCGTGTGCGCCCAGTCGTCAGGGCGGTGGCCGTCGACCAGCGCCCCCGTGACGCCGTCGCGGACCGCGACCGGCAACCCGCCTACAGCGGCGGCCACCACCGGTGTGCCGCAGGCCTGCGCTTCGACGGCGACAAGGCCGAAGGATTCCGAGTAGCTGGGAACCGCGACCATATCGGCCGCGCGGTACACGTTGACCAGTTGGTCGCGGGTCTGGGGAGGCAAAAATGTCACCCGGTCGGCAATGCCCAGTTCATCGGCCAACCGCAACAGCCCGTCGGGTGCGGCCAGCCCGCTGCCCGACGGCCCGCCGGCCACCAGCACCCGCAGATCGGGCACCTTGGCGGCGGCGCGCAGTAGCACATCGGGCGCCTTCAACGGCTGAATGCGGCCGACGAACGCCACCACCCGATCGGTGTCGCGGAGGCCGAGCGCCGCGCGAGCGGCGTGTTTGTCGCCGGGTGTGAAGGTGTCCAGGTCGACGCCGGGGTGGACGACGTCGATGCGCGACGGGTCGGCGTGGTGTAGCGAAATCAGTTGCTGAGCTTCGTGTTCGGTGTTGACGATCAAGCGGTCGGCCTCGTCGACCACCTGCTGTTCGCCCACCGCGCGCAGCGGTGGTTCGGGGGCGTCGCCGTCGGCGAGCGCCGCATTCTTCACCGCCGCGAGGGTGTGTGCGGTGTGCACCAGCGGGACCGCCCACCGGTCGCGCGCCAGCCAGCCGACCTGACCCGACAACCAGTAGTGCGAGTGCACGATGTCGTAGTACCCCGGCTCGTGAGTGGCCTCGGCGCGCAGCACGCCCGCGGTGAATGCGCACAGCTGTGTCGGAAGGTCGTATTTGTCCAGGCCTTCGAAAGGACCGGCGACCACGTTGCGCACGAGCACGCCGGGAGCCACCCGAACCGTCGGCTGGTCGGCCGACGAGGTGGCCCTGGTGAAGATCTCCACCTCAACTCCGCGGCGGGCCATCTGCAGCGCGCTCTGCAGCACGTAGACGTTCATGCCGCCCGCATCGCCGGTGCCGGGCTGCGCAAGCGGGGAGGTGTGCACGGACAGCACGGCCACTCTTCGCGGAGCCGCAACGGCGGCGACATTCGACCGGGGCAAATCCGTCGCTAGGCGCACACAGACATGTCTACACCGTGCCCCGTTCAAGCGAACCTAGGCCGTGGCCTCCGGCCTGCGGATCAGTGCCCGGCGCATCGCACCGATGGGATCGGCGTAGATGCCGCCGAGAGACACCACACCAGCGCCGGCCTCCTGCACGCGGTTGCCGAACGAGGTCACCCGAATGTCGCGGGCCGGCAGCACCGACCGCCGGCGGTAGGCCTCCTCGACCACGCTCATTCCCTCCGGATACTCGGTGAACGCCTGACCGCCGACGACCAGGTCGTCCGGGTTGAGCATGTCGCGCAACAGTGCGACGGCCTCCCCCAGCACCCGCGCCCGCTCGGCCAGCAGCGCGCTCGCCTGTTCGTTGCCCTGCCGGGCCACTCGCAGCACCGAAGCCATGGTCGACGACGGCCCCTCGGCCGGGATCACCCGCAGCTTGCGTGCCGCGATGAGCACTGCCTCGTCGCTGACCGTCGACTCCAGCTGGCCGGTGCCGCCCAACAGATCCGAGTGCGCCGGCAGGCCCGCGATGGTGCCCGGGCCGCTGGTCGGCGAATGCACCCGGCCGCCGATCGACAGCGCGTAGCCCACGGTCTCGCGGGCATAGACGTACAGGCTCGTCGCGGGATGCGCCCCGCGCCGCGTACCCAGCAGCAACTCTGCGCCGGCCATGGCGTCCACGTGCGAGGCAATGGACACCGGCAGCCCCAGAGTTTCGGCGATCACCGGGCCGACGGGCGCATCCGACCAGCCGAGCCGCGGATGGTCGAGGTAGCCGGTGGCGCTGTCGACGACGCCACCCGCGGCAACACCCACCCACAGCGGGCGGCGGCGGTGCCAGCGGCTCAGGTAGCGCCGGGCGCTGTCGGCGAGGGAGGCCAGCGCGGCAGCCTGGGCGCCGCGGGGCGTCGGCGTCTCGACGACGTCGAGTGTGCGACCGAACAGGTCGGTGGCCACGATGCTGGTGGTCCGTGCGCCGATGTGGATGCCGAGCGTCAGGAACGGCTCATGGTTGACCTCGACGGGCACCCGCGGCCGGCCGATGGCGCCGGATACGGCCAGGTCGGCGCGTTCCCGCAGCACTCCGGCGTCGAGCAGGGCGGTGACCTGACGGTTCACCGTCGCGATCGACAGCTGGGTGACCTTGGCGATGACGTCGCGGGCGATCGGGCCGCGCGAGCGGGCGGCGTTGAACACCGACGCCGCCGCCGCATCAGCGACGCACAGCGACGGCGCGACGATGTGGTGGCGGGACAGCAGCGCCCTGCCGGGGTGGGCAGCCGGAGCCTGCCGAGGGTGGGCGGTGGATGAAACTTGGCGGAGAGCGGTGGTGCGCACGGGGTGTCCTCATCGGTAGTCGGCTGGTTTGGGCTGGGCCACACCTGGCGACTCAAGAGGACGAGGGAACGTCCGGACTTCGGTCAGGCGCGGCGGATTGCGCGGCAACAACAACAACAGGCGCGCCGCGCGCCGATCAGCTGACATGTCCTGGTCACGCCGTGAACTTAGCACAACCAACTAGCTCCACGCTCATTGAGCTCACCCAGCGACCCGCCCTCTACAGTTGGTCGCATGACAACACCCGATGCCGACCGCCGGGTCGCGGTGGTCACCGGCGCCAGCGCGGGCATAGGCGCAGCAACAGCGAAAACCCTTGCTGCCCAAGGGTTTCACGTTGTCTGCGTGGCGCGCCGAGAGGAGCCCATCACGGCACTGGCCGCCGAGATCGGCGGCACCGCTTCCGTCACCGACGTCACAGATGAGCAGGCCGTCTCAGCACTGACCGACCGCCTGGACCGCGTCGATGTGCTGGTGAACAACGCAGGCGGCGCCCGCGGACTGGAACCGGTGCTCGAGGCCGACATCGACCGTTGGCGGTGGATGTGGGAGGCCAACGTACTGGGCACGCTGCGAATGACGCGCGCGCTGCTGCCCAAGCTCATCGATTCCGGTGACGGCCTCATCGTCACCGTGACATCAATCGCGGCGATCGAGACCTACGACAACGGTTCGGGTTACACGTCGGCCAAGCACGCCCAAGGCGCGCTGCACCGCACCCTGCGCGGCGAGCTGCTGGGAAAGCCGGTGCGGCTCACCGAGATTGCGCCCGGCATGGTGAAGACAGACTTCTCACTGCGCCGGTTCGACGGCGACACCGAACGCGCCGACGCCGTGTATCGCGGCGTTACGCCACTGGTTGCGGAAGACGTCGCCGAGGTGATCGGGTTCGTCGCGTCGCGGCCGTCACACGTCAACCTGGACACGATCGTGATCCGGCCGCGCGATCAGGCCAGCGCGTCGCGCTTCAACCGCCGGTAGGGCTACCGGCCGGGGGGACGCCCGTTGACCGGCTGCGGCGCGTCTGACGGAGTGACCGGCGCCTTGCTGGGGATCGATGCCGGCGACGCCTCCGACGACAGCGCCGACATCGCCACCCAGTCGTCCCACGAGACTGCCCAGTCCCAGATGTCGCCGTCGGCGTAGGACAGTTGGATCGACGTGCCAGTGACCTCAACCGGATCACCGTAGATCGCGCTGTTGAAGTACTGCTGGGCGTTTTCCAGGTTCAGGTTGATGCAGCCGTTCGTGACGTTCGTATTGCCTTGCGCCCCAATGCTGTTGGGGTTGCAGTGGATGAACTCGCCGTTGTTGGAGATGCGCACGGCGTAGCGTTCGTGCACGTTGCTGTAGCCGGCGGCCGGATTGGACATGTAGAAGTCTTCGTACTTCTCGCTGACCACGTGGACACCGCTGCGGGTGATGTTGCGCGGCAGGTCACCCTCACCGTAGCTGCACGGGAAGTCCATGATCACCGCGCCGTCGCCGTCGAGCACCTGAATGCGGTGCGACGACGCTTCGGCCTTGACGACCTGGCGGCGCCCGATCGCGAAGTTCAGCGAGACGTCCTGGCCGCCGTACGCATCCTCGCCGAACTTCACGCCGTAGAGCTTCGCGTCGACGGTCACCTTGGTGCCTGCCGGGTAGTACTCCTTGGTGCGGTAATGGACCCGCGAACCGCCGACCTCGTCGGGCAGCCACGCCCAGCTGCCCTCGACGGGCGGGTCGGTGGTGACCTTCAGCGCTTTCTCCACGTCGGCTCGGTACTCGTCGTCGATCGCCGCATCGAACTGGATGATCACCGGAGCCGCGACGCCGACGACCTGGCCGTCTGCGAGCTGAAACTGGCCGTTGACCGTCGTCGTCGGGTTGATTGTGGTGAACGCGCCCTCGACCGGCACGGCCTTGCCGTCGCGGCCGACCACCGACCCGGACCACTTGTATTCGACGCCGTAGCCGAGCGGCTCGGTGGCGGTGAAGGTGGTGCGCTCACGGTTGACCGCGCCTGCCACCGCCTTACCGTCGGGATTGGTCAGGCTGACGCGCTGGAACCAGCCGTCGCGGACCTCGACCCGCACGGGGGCCGTCGGCAGCACGTCGGAGGCGTCGTTGGTCGGGGTATAGGCCAGCGACGGCGCCGGTGGAGCCTCGGCGCCCTGCGACGATGTGTTGGACTTGCCCGAGCACGCGGCCAGCACACTGGGCGCGACCACGCCGACCGCGAGCGCGGTCAACGCCCGCCGCCTGTTCAGCTGCGGCGGTGTCGGTTCTGATGTTGGGCCGGCACTCACGTATTCCAAAGATACCTAGAGGCGCGTCCCGACCAGGGTCGGCTCGGGTGTGAGTTCGATCCCGAATTCGGCCTTCACACCCTCGCGCACCGTCCTGGCCAGCGCAATCACGTCGGCTGCGGTTGCGTGGCCGCGGTTGGTCAGAGCCAGCGCATGCTTGGTCGACAGCCGCACGGGAGCCTCGTCGCCGGGGTAGCCCTTGCCAAAGCCCGCGTGCTCGACGAGCCAGCCCGCGGCCAGCTTGACCCCGTTCGGGGCGGGATAGTTGGGCACGGGGACGGTGGATCGCTGCTGGATCCGCGCGAGGTCTGCGGCTGTGACGACCGGGTTGGTGAAGAAGGAGCCGACGCTCCAGGTGTCGTGGTCGGCCTCGTCGAGCACCATGCCCTTGCGCGCGCGCAGCGCCAGCACCGCCTTGCGGACCGCGGCCGGATCGCTGCGCGCGCCCACCTGCGCGCCGAGAGCGGTGGTCAGCTCCCCATAGCGCAGCGGCGCGCTGCGACCGTCGGCGTGCAGCGCGAACGACACCTCCAACACGATGTTCGCGTCGGAGTGCTTGAGAACGCTTGTCCGGTAACCGAATTCGAGTTCGGCGCCGTCGACCCACCGGTCCTCGCCGGTAGCACGGTCGAGCAGCCTGACCCGTTGGATCGTGTCGGCGACCTCGGCGCCGTACGCACCGACGTTCTGCACCGGCGTCGCACCTGCCGAACCCGGGATGCCCGACAGGCATTCGAGGCCGCCGAGTCCGTGCTCGATTGCGGCGACTACGACGTCGTCCCAGACGGCGCCGGCCTCGGCCCGCACGATGTGGCCGTCGATGCTGATTCCCGTGTTGGCCAGCCGGACCACCGTCAGCTCCGGGATGTCATCGGCCAGCACGACGTTGGAGCCGCCCGCCAGCACCAGCGCGCGGTCGCCGTTGAGGGCGCGGATCACGGCAATGATCTGCTCGGTGGTCTCGGCCGTGATCAACCGTCGGGCGACCGGACCGACGCGCAGCGTGGTCAGCGGTGCGAGCGGGACGCGTTCGGCGACCGCCACACCCCCTAGGCGCGAACTGACCACGGCCCGTAACGGTAGCCTGGCCAGCTATGCCCCGATCATTCGACATGGCCGCCGAGTACGAGGGCAGCGTCGAACAGGTCCACCGGGCATTCGGCGATCGGGCGTACTGGCTGCAGCGGTTGGCCGATTCGGGCGCCGATCAGGCCACGCTGGACGAGATGACGGTCGCCAAGGATGGCGGCATCGATGTCGTGACCACGCAGGTGTTGCGCGTCGACCGGCTGCCCGGCATCGTGACGCAGTTCCACCCCGGCGACCTGTCTATCGTTCGCGAGGAGACATGGACCCCGGTCACCGACGGCACGGCGACGGCCACCGTGACGGGCGCGATTCCCGGTGCGCCTGTGTCGCTGACGGGCAAGGCGGAGCTCGCGCCGACCGACAATGGCGGCGCGCGCCTGCAGTTCACCGCGACCGTCGAGGTGCGCATCCCGCTTGTCGGCGGCAAAGTCGAGAACTTCATCGGCAGCCAACTGGTCGAGCTTCTGATCGCCGAGCAGCGCTTCACCACGGCGTGGATCAAGGAAAACTTTTAACGCTCTTCTAACCTGGTGTTATGGCGCGACGGATGGACTACAGGATCGCGTTCGGCGCGCCCGCCGAGAAGATCTACGGCGACTTCACCAGCCGCGTCTACTGGGAAACCCTGATGGACGCGTACCGATTTCTGACGCCGCAGTCCGAGATCACCACGTTCTCCTCCGACGGGTCGGGCACCGACATCGTCTTCAAGCAGAACCTGCCACGCATGTACCTTCCGCCGATCGCGCGCAGCGTCATGCCAGGGGACATGATCATCACGCGCGAGCAGCATTTCGACCCGTACGACCACGTGAACAAGCGCGGCACCGGCACGTACCGGGCCAGCGTGCCGCACGGGCCGGGCCGATTCGGCGGCAAATACCTGCTGACCGAAACCGACACCGGCAGCGAGCTTCGTCTCGTCAGCGTCTGCAAGGTGTTCATCCCGCTCATCGGCGGCGCTCTGGAAGACCTGATCCTGCATCACATCAAGCAACTCTTCGATGCCGAAGAAGCGTTCACCGCTGACTGGATCAACAAGCACCACTAGCGGTTGTCGCGGCTATCGACGTGTCGGCGGGCCACCGATTCGATGTGGTCCATCAGCGTCTGCAGCTCCGCGGCGGGGTGCAGCTCCAGCGCTTTCGTGTCTTCTTCGTAGATCAGCACATGCCCGGCCGAAAAGAAGTACGCCTCACCGGAACTGGCGACTTCGTCCGGCCGATCGGAGCCGGGGTAATGACAGCGGATGCGGCCGGTAAACACGTACCCGTAATGAGGGCACGGGCATACCCCGCCGGGCAGACCCTGATACAGCGCTGTGTGGTCGCCGACTCCGGTGGTGGTGTAGCCGACCTCCATATCGCCCCACTGGGCGGATCGAAAACCGCTGCCGCACAACGGCCAGCGGCCGCCGCCACCGGCCGGTAGGTCGTCGAGCCTGCTCACCGGCATGATTCACCTCCGCGCTCAGTCCAGCTTCTCCAGCCGGAACGGCAGTTCGATTTCGAGTCTTTCGTTGATGCTGCAATTGCCACTGTCACCCGACGTCCTGTCGAATCCGGCGAACGTATGCGAACCCGGCGAGAAGCCGGCGGACTGATCGACGGGATAGAACTGGTAGCGCTGGTGGCCGGTGAACAAACGCCCATCTGCACACGGCTCCCAGTTCGACAACTCCCGCTTGACGAGGTACTCCCCGGTGGTTGTCGAGATGCCCGCCGTCCAGCCCGCATCACTGGTCACCGTGCCGCTGCAGGTCACGACGTCACTGCACGACATCTCGATGGTCCAGGTGCTGCGGGTGGTGACCTCGTCGTGGAAGACGTCGTTGGTCGCGGCCCATTCGCCGTTGGACACCGCGGCGTACGTGCCGTTGAGGGCGGCGTCGGCATGCACCACCGGCGCCCCGAGCACCGCGATCACCGGCACTGCGCACAACGCGACCGCTGGTCTCATCGCGCCGGGGTGAATCGCAAATGCAGGTCGATCAGCCCACGCAGGATGAAGGTCGGCTCGTAGGTGAACCGGGGCTCGTCGGTTGAGCCGTGGAATCGCTCGTCGACGGCAATGTCGGTCATGCGCGCAAGTATTCGTTCCAGTGAGACCCGACCCTCCACCCGCGCAAGCGGAGCGCCGGGGCAGGAGTGCGCACCGCGTGCGAACGCCACCTGCTCGCGGACGTTCTTGCGGTCCAACCGAAACTCATGCGGGCATGCGAACTTCTCCGGGTCCCGATTGGCCGCCGCCGCAGAGAGCATCACGATCGTGCCTGCCGGAATATCCACACCGGCCAGAGACGTCGACCGGACCGCAAGGCGGAACTGTGTTTTCACCGGGCTCTCCATCCGCAGCGTTTCCTCGATGAAGATCGGCACCAGGCTGGGATCGTCGCGCAGAGCCTTCTGCAGTTCGGGCCGTTCACACAGGATGCGCATGGCCGCGCCGAGCAACTTGGCCGTGGTCTCCTGACCGGCGCCGAACAGGAAGCTCGCGGTACGCACCACTTCCTTGACAGCCGGCTGCGAGCCGTCGGGGTAGCTGGCCTGGGCGAGGTCGGTCAGCACGTCGTCGCGGGGTTCGGCGCGCCGTTCCTCGATGTAGGCGCTGAACTTCTCGTCGAGGAACTCCAGCGGGTTGATTGCGGCGGTATCGCCCTCGAGATTGCCCATCAAGTGTGGGCTTGCCAATGCGGCGCGGAACTCATCATGGTCTTCCCGCGGGACGCCCAAGAGGTCGGCAATCGCCAAGAGCGAGAACGGCTTCGAGTATGCGGTGAGGAATTCGCACTCCCCGGCACCGACGAACTCGTCGAGTTGTCGGTCCGCGAGCTCCCACAGGAAATCCTGGTTCGCCTTCAGCCGGCTCGGCGTCAACAGTCGGGTCAGCAGCGACCTGGCGCGTGTGTGGTTCGGCGGATCCATAGCCACCATGTGCTCATGCAGTGGCATCTGCGTGCGGTGCGCCTCGATCTGCTCGCTGATGTCGTCACCTTCCGGGGTGAACGGCAGTCCGGCGAACGGTCCACCCACTGACACACAGTTCGACCACTGCTCGGCGTCTTTGAAGACCTCGAGCGTTTCGCCGTACCGGGTGACCGCCACGACGCCGTGATGGGGTTCTTTCACCGCCGGCCCCATCTGGCGCAGATGATCGAAGTACGGATGGGGGTCAGGAACGAACGCTGGGTTGGTGAAGAAGTCCATGGTGTCGAAATCGAAATCGGTCATTGACCAATACCTTTCGGCTGGGCGGGCAGAGACGTTTCCGGTGCGTCGGAAAGGAGTGTCAGGACTGGACGCGGCCGCCGAGCGCGGTCAGGCAGAACCGCCACAACTGCTGCTTGACCACATCCATCTCGGCGGTGTTGTGCTCGGCGAAGGCGTAGTAGTGGTAGACGGCCCGAACCAGCTCGGTGATGAACCACGAATCCCATTCGGAATTAGGAGGATTGAGCTGCCCTGCCGCCACGGCCGCATTCAGCTCGGTGCGCAGCAGGTCGACGAACGGCTTCTCCGCCTCGGCGAGTTCCTTGGGAAACTGCCGGTGCAGCCGCCACCGCATGGACACGACGAAGCGGGACATCGCGGCGTTGTGCGGGTCACCCTCCAGGCGCTCCAGCGTAGTCAGGAGCAGGTAGCGCACCCGCTCCAGCGGATCGGGCATGTCTGCAACCGTCTGCGCCCACCGTTCACACGCCTCGGTCATGGCGTCGCCGATCACTGCGAGCAGCAATTCGTCCTTGCTGGAGAAGTAGCGGTAGAACGTCTGCAAAGCGACGCCGGCCTCGGCGACCAGCTCCTGTGTGGTGAACTCGTCGCCCTTGGCGGCGATCAGCCTGCGGGCGGCGTCGAGCATGACGCGCACCTGTTCGGCGATACGCATCCGCGACCGTTGTACGGCCGCCGACCGCTCCACGGCCCGATCGACCCACGACACCGAAGAGATGCTATCGGTAGTCATGCCGGTGACAGCTTCACGACAGGGATCTCCCGGTCGGTGCGGGACTGGTAGACGTCGTAATTCGGCCAGATTCCGGTCATGATCGCCCACAGCCGGGGCTTCTCGTCTGCGCCTGCGGTGCTGGCCACCACCGGTATCCGCTCCTCGCGCACCTGAATCGTGGCGTGGGGGTCGGCTTGCAGGTTGAGGTACCAGTTCGGATGCCGTGGTGCCCCTCCCATCGACGCCACCACCAGGTAGTCGTCACCGTCACGGCCGAAGATCAGCGCTGAGGTGCGCGCGGCACCGCTGCGCCTGCCGGTCACGGTCAACAGCAGCGTCGCCACGCCGTTCCACAAGTAGCCGACCTCTCCGCCGGTGTCCCGGTAGGCGACGACGTGGTCGGCACCGACGAGCGCCAGATCCGGCGGCTTGTAGTCCTGTTCGGTCATTGGGTCCTTTCCGTCTTTCGTTCACGTGCGGTCGAAGACGACGGGGATCGCGGTCGCACCGCGCTCATACATGCCGACGAACCGCGGCGGCTCGGCATCGGGGTCCAGACGAAGCGTGGGCAGCCGGTCCAGCAGTGCCTCGATCGCCACCGCCATCTCGGTGCGGGCCACGTGCATGCCCAGACAGATGTGGGCACCTTGACCGAAACCGAGGTTTGGCCGTAATGGACGGAAGATGTCGTAGTCGTCGGGCCGGTCCCATCGCGCCGGATCACGGTTGGCCGCGCCGAGATTGATGTGCACCACCGAACCGGCCGGCATTTCGACGCCGCCGAGTTCGGTGTCGGCGACAACCCAGCGGGAGAACATCGGGTCGGTGGGCATCCACCGCACGGATTCTTCGATCGCGGCTCGTAGCAGCGACCGGTCCTCGCGGACCGCCTCTAGCATGTCGGGACGTTGCAGTAGCGCGGTCAACGTCGTGCCCATCTGCTTCCAGGTGGTGCCCGAGCCCGCGCCGAGGAGGAGCAGCACGAACGAGTCGATCTCACGGTCGGTCAGCTGCGTGACACTGCCGTCCTCGTCGGTGATCTCAGCCTGCACGAGGACGCTGATCAAATCGTCCTGCGGGTCGCGCCGCCGCGCTGCGACCACCGGTTTGATCAGCTCGACAACCCTTTCGGGATTGTGCGTCAGCGCCTCGCGCACCTCGAGTGCCTGCTCGACAGGCAGCCCGAAGCTACCGGTGATGGTGAGGATCGGGATCGCCGCACAGAAGTCGACGTTGAGCTCGGCACGGCCGTCGCGCTCGAAGCCGTCGATGAGCAGGTGCACGGTTTCCGCGATCCAATTCTCGGCCCACCATCTCCCGTTCGACGACAGAAAGGACGGCTGAACCAGCGCTCGGTAACGCCGGTGCTGCGGACCGTCCATCGACAGCATGCTGTTGGTGATGGTCAACGGACCGCCGTCGATGTCGACAGGTTCGGGCGAGGAGGCGAAGACATCCGGATCCCGGTGCGCAGCAAACGAAGTCTCGTAGTCGAAGGTGGTGAAATGGGGGCGGTCGGCGTAGGGCAGGCCGTGGAAGTACATCGGGTCGGTGCAACCGGTCAGCTCGTGCAGAATGCCCGGCAGCACCGGTCCTTGTTCGCGCAGCCGGTGCCACACGGGATACGGATCGTCTCGGTAGGTACCACCGCTCAGCGAGTTGTAGGAGCTGCGCAGGTCGAACAGCTCCCGCAGTCTGTCCCGGTCCAGGGTGACGGTCATCTGGCCACGTATCCACCGTCGACAGGTAGCCCCACCCCGGTGATGTTGCGCGCCGCGTCAGAGCAGAGATACAGTGCCGCCTCCGCGCAGTCCTCGGCGGTGATCGCCTTACCTAGCGGATGCTGGGCGCCGACCTTGTCGGCAATCGCCGCCTGCTGCGCGTCGTCGATCTCGAGGCCTCCCGCGGCCATGAAACCGGTCAGCGGCATGGCCGCTGGGCAGATCGAATTGCATCGGATCCCGAACGGAGCACCTTCGATCGCCACGGCTCGGGTCAGTTGCAGCACGCCGCCTTTCGTCGCGCCGTACACGGAGCCGCCCCACGACACCAGCCCGGCGACCGATCCGGTGTTGAGGATGACCCCGCCGTCACCCTGCTTCTTGAACTGCAGTACAGCGTATTTGCAGCCGAGGAACACGCCCCCGAGGTTGACTGCGACCAGGCGATTGAAGTCCTCGAGGGTGTGATCCTCGAACGTCATCCCGAGCCGGGGCGTGGGGATACCGACATTGTTGAAACAGATGTCGAGCCTGCCGAACCAGTCGACCGCCGCAGAAATCATCCCACGCACCTGCTCCTCGTCGGCGACGTCCACGCCGACCGGGACCGCGGAGCCGCCCGCGGCCTCGACGAGGCCGACCGTCTCCTTGGCATGGTCGAGATCGATGTCGGCGATGATCACCCGTGCGCCCTCCTCCGCGAACCGCAGCGCCGAGGCCCGGCCAACCCCGGAGCCGGCTCCAGTGACGATGGCGCTCTTGCCATCAAGCCTTTTCGCCACGGCTCATGCACTCGTCGTCGTCGGCGCGGGCGGTTCGGCCGGGGTGAAGCGGTATAGCCGTTCGGCGTTGCCGCGCAGCAGCTTGTACTGGACCTCAGCCGGCAGGTCCCTCATCGTGTTGCGCGCGACCTCGATGCAGTTCGGCCACGTGGAATCCGAATGCGGGTAATCGGTTTCGCACATGATGTTCTCCTCGCCGAGCTCGTCCAGGCTCTTGACCGCGTGCCGATCCTCGATGATGCACCCGTAGATGTGGTTGCGGAACGTCTCCCGGATGTCGAGGGTGTCCAGGTCGATCGCCTGACCCGCCCCGGCGTGCGTGTCGAATTTCGCCCCGCGCATCACCCAGTAGCGCTGCTTGTCCAACACTTGCTCGGCCCGCTCCAGAAAGTAGGGCATCCAGCCGACCTCCCCCTCAGACAGGGCGATTTTGAGCTTCGGGTAGCGCTGGAACATTCCGCTGAACAACCACGACAGCATGGTTCCCGAGGTACGCGACGCCCCCCAGGTGAGGTTGGCCATGAAGGGCGCGTCCTTACAGATCTTCGGCAGCTGTGACGACGACCCCACGTGCATGCTGGCGACCATCTCCAGCTCGTTCGCCGCCGCCATCACCGGTTCCCAGTACCCGTCGGCATCGTGGATAGTGGGCAGCCCCAACGGCTCCGGATTCTCGGAGAACGCGAAGCTTGTCACACCCTTGGCCGCCATCCGCTCCATTTCCTTGGCGGCCAGTTTCGGGTCCCACATCGGGATCAGCATCAGTGGGATGTAGCGTCCCGGGGCGGCGCCGCACCATTCCTCGACGAGCCAGTCGTTGTAGTGCTGAAGGCATTCGAAGCCGAACTTGCGGTCGCTGGCCTCCATGAAGAGCTGGCCGCAGAACCGGGTGATGGTCGGAAAGCACAGGGAGGCAAGCACACCGGAGCGGTCCATGTCCTCGACGCGCGCCTTGGCGTCGTAACACCCCGGCCGCATTTCGGCATACGACAGCGGCTCCGGACTGAACTCCTCCTTGGACTTGCCCACGACCGCGGACAGGCCGGAGTTGGGGTAGCGCTTGCCGTCATACACCCACATATCGACACCGTCGTCGCCCTTCTCCATGTGCGGCGCTTTGTCCCGGTCCTTGCTCGCGACGCGGTCCACCCACAGATTCGGCGGTTCCAGGATGTGGTCATCGACAGAAATCAGCCAGTTCAAATCGATTCCAGCGCTGTCATTCTCGACGGTTTCGCTACGCGCTTCGGTGATGGTCATTGTGAAAGCTCCCCTATCGACATGTGCTTGACTTCCTGAAGTTCGCGGATCCCGTCGGGTCCGCGCTCGCGGCCCAGCCCGCTCTGCTTGTATCCCCCACTGGGGGCGTAAGCGGAGAACACGGTTGTGTTGACGTTGACGGCGCCCGTGCGCAGCCGACGCGCGACCCCGACGGCGGCAGACACGTCCGCGCCGTACACCTGGCCCGACAGGCCATAGATGCTGTCGTTGGCGATTTCGACCGCATGGTCGATGTCCCGGTAGCCGAGCACGGCTAGCACCGGGCCGAAGATCTCCTCTCGCGCCGCGGGATTCGAGTTGTCCGGCACGTCGAGGACAGTCGGTTCGAAGTAGTAGCCGCGATCGAGTCCGGCCGGTCGGCCGCCACCGCACACCACCTTGGCGCCGTTGTCCTCGGCCGCCTCGACCAGCCGCTCGCACTTCTCCCGCTGCGCTGCACTGATCACCGGGCCCATTGCGGCGTCGGCCTGGGTCGGCGGGCCGACCTTGATCGAGCTGTACACACCGCTGACCGCCTCGAGCACCTGCTCCCGCTGCTCCTCGGGCACCAGCATCCTGGTGGCGGCGACGCACGCTTGGCCAGCCGTGCTCATCACCACCATGGCCGCACCCATCGCGGCACGATGGGTGGCGTCGGGCAGATAGATCTGGGCCGACTTGCCACCGAGTTCGAGCGAGACGCGCTTCACCGTCGGTGCGGCCTGGGCGAGGATTCTGCGGCCGGCGACCGTGGAACCGGTGAACGACACCATGTCGACGGCGGGATGGCTGGTGAGCAATTCCGCACTCGCAGTGCCGGATTCGACGACCACGCTCAACACGCCCCGCGGCAGAGCGGCAGCGTCGGCGGCGTGCCCGAAGATCAGCGAAGAGATCGGGGTCAACGGACTCGGCCGCAGAATGACGGAGTTTCCCGCCATCAGGGCGGGTATCAGCTTCTGGAAGCCCATGATCAGCGCCGCGTTGTACGGGGTGATCGCCGCGACGACGCCCACCGGTTCATGGCGGCGGATGCTCAAGGCGACACGGCCGCGGACCAGGTCGTCGACGGGGACGGGGCTTGCCTCCTCGTGTTTCATCGCGAGGTAGAGGTCGAGGGTTTGGCGGGCGAGGGCGACGCCGGCCCTCAACTGCGTCATTTCGGCGAACCGCGTCGACTGGCCCGCCTCGGCGACGAGGGTCGGAATCAAGGTGTCGGCACTGCTCGCGATGTAGTCGATCAGCTCGCCCAGCACGCGTGCCCGGTCGGGGACCGACAGGTCTGCCCACGCACCTGTGTCGAAGCTTCGGCGGGCCTCTCGGATCGCCCTCTCGACCTCGGTGGGCGGAGTGGCCGATACGTCGGCGACATGGCTTTCGTCGGCCGGATTCTCGACGCCGACCATGTCGTCGCCGGTCACCCACTCACCCGCGACGTACGTCCGCTGTTCGGCGAGAATTGCCAACTCCGGCTCCTAACATGCTGATCGCGATAGAACCATATTCTCGTCTAAAGGAGATTGCAACAGCGATATTGCTTGTGTACTCTTCTCGTCGCGACAAATATGAGATTTCTGTCACAGTAGTGGGGAGGCCTGTTGACGGTCGGAGATTGGTCGATTCGCCGCATATGAGGAAGTGGAGTTCGAGCGCCGCCACGACCGCCGCTCCGGTCGCGCCGGAGCCCGGCCGCGATTTCGGCGCCCGAAGTTACCGCCGACCGATAACGGGGTTCGTCACCATCGTGGTGCTCACCGGCGTGGTGATAGCGGCCGCGGCGCAATTCCAGGGTGACTTCACCAGCAGCGAGACCGTCACCGTCGTCTCCGACCGCGCCGGGCTGCTCATGGCTCCCGGCGCGCGCGTGAAATTCAACGGCGCGCAGATCGGCACCGTGTCCGCGGTCAACGAGACCTCCGACGGTCGAGCGGCGCTGCAATTGGCCATCGATCCGGCTCGAGTGTCGATCGTGCCCTCCAACGCCCATGTCGAGGTCGGCTCGGCAACGGTGTTCGGCGCGAAGTCGGTGGAGATCTGGGCACCCGAGAATCCGTCACCGGCCCATCTGCGCGCCGGTCAGGTGATCGATTCGGACCACGTGACGGTCGAAGTCAACACCATCTTCCAGCAACTCAATGCCGTTCTATCCCATATCGATCCGGCCAAGCTCAATGAAACCCTCGGCGCCGTTTCTATGGCGTTCGGCGACCGGGGACAGAGTTTCGGACGCTCGCTGACCGACTTCAACTCGTTTCTGGCCACGATCGAACCGAGCTATCCGCAACTGGGCACCGAACTTCAGACCCTCCCCGACGTCACCACCGCATACGCCGATGCCGCGCCGGACTTGATGGCGCTCCTGCGCAACGTCACCGCCATCAGCCGCACCGTCGTCGACGAGAAGTCCAACCTGGACCGCTTCCTGGTGTCGACCACCGGCCTGGCCGACGTCGGCACCGACGTGCTGGGTACCAATTCGGGAGCGCTGGCCAACCTGACGCACCTTCTGGTGCCTACGACGGCGTTGACCAACGAATACCACGAGGCACTCAACTGTGCACTGACCGGAATGATCGACTTCGTCCGGAAGCCGCCCAACCCGGTTCCGGGTGTCTACGACCTCGGCGCCATCACGTTGGGCATCGAACGGTACCGATACCCGCAGGACCTCCCAAAGGTGGCGGCCTCGGGCGGACCGCAATGTACGGGCCAGCTCCCGATCCAGTACGACACCTATCCGGCCAAGGTCGTCGCTGATGTCGGGATGAACTCCGCCGGCTACGGAAACGCGGGAATACTGTTGAACTCCGACGGCCTCAAGCAATGGCTGTTCGGCCCGGTCGACGGCCCGCCGCGCAATACCGCCCAATGGGGACAACCCGGATGAGCATGCGCGGCATGGCTTTACGGTTCGGCGCCTTCGCTATTGTGACGGTGCTGCTGACCGGCTGCCTTTTTCTCATCTTCGGGGAGTTCCGCGGAGGTTCGACGCGCGGCTACTCCGCGGTGTTCACCGATGCCTCGAGCCTCAAGGCGGGTGATTCCGTGCGGGTGGCCGGCGTGCGGGTCGGCACCGTCGACTCAGTGACGCTTCGCGACGACAGCACCGTCGTGGTGTCCTTCGACGCCGACGACGACGTGGTGATGACGACGGGCTCGCGCGCCGCGGTGCGTTACCTCAACCTGGTCGGCGATCGCTACCTCGAACTCCTCGACGGCCCCGGGCCGGCCCAGACGCTACCTCGCGGTTCGCAGATCCCCGTCGACCGGACCCAGCCCGCGCTCGACCTCGACCTGTTGCTCGGTGGGCTGAAACCCGTCATCCGCGGTCTCGATCCGCGCGACGTCAACGCGCTCACCGAGGCGCTGCTGCAGATCTTCCAGGGCCAAGGCGACACCCTGCAGTCCCTGCTGAACCGCACTTCCTCGTTCTCGAACACGTTGGCCGACAACAATTCGGCGTTGCAGAGCCTCGTGGACAACCTCGACACGGTCCTGGCCACACTCGGCGAGCAGGGGCAGAAGTTCTCCGGCGCCCTCGACAAGTTCGAGCGGCTGACCACCGAACTGGCCGCAGACCGAGACACGATCGGCGCCGCGATCGATTCGCTGAGCGCCGGCACCGCATCGGTCGCCGACCTGCTGAGCAACGCCCGCTCGCCACTGGCTGGCACGGTCGACCAGCTGAACCGTGTTGCGCCGCTTCTGGACAAGGACAAGGACCTCATCGAGAAGTCGATACAGCGGGCCCCGGAGAACTACCGCAAGCTGGCCAGGGTCGGGTCCTACGGCAGCTTCGTCAACTACTACCTGTGCGGCGTCAGCGTTCGGGTGTCGGATCTGCAGGGACGCACCGCGGTGTTTCCCTTCATCAAGCAGCGGGACGGCAGGTGCGCCGAGCCCGATGAATAGGTACCGCAACAACCCGGCTCTGCGGCGGGCGGGCGTCATCGGGATCGTCCTCGCGCTCCTCGTGGTCGGGGTCGGACTGCAGCCCGAGCGGCTGGTCGACCTGGCGGCGGGTATCCGGTACCAGGCCGAATTCGCCGACGCGGGCGGACTCACCACCGGCAACGACGTCCAGTTAGCTGGCACTTCGGTCGGGTCCGTCACCGACGTCGCACTCGGCGAGCACGGCGCTCTCGTCACCTTCGTCATCAGGGCCACAGTGCGTCTCGGTGACCAGACCAAAGCCCATATCAGGACCGGCTCACTGCTAGGTGCGCGAATCGTGACCCTTGAATCCGCGGGCGGCGGACGGATGGGGGTCGGCGACATCATCCCGCTGTCGCGGACAGGGTCCCCGTACTCCCTCAACGAGGCCGTCAACGACCTCACGACCAACGTCGCGGCGAACGACACCGCCGCGCTGAACCAGTCCCTCGACACTCTTTCGGCTACCTTAGATCAGGTTGCGCCGCAACTGGGTCCGACGTTCGACGGCCTGACACGGTTGGCCAGGTCGCTCAATAGCCGCAGCGAGACGCTGACCGATCTGCTGCACAATGCGGCCTCGGTAATCGAGGTGCTCGGCGAACGCAGCCAGCAGGTCAACACGCTCATCCTCAACGCCAACGATCTGTTGGCCGTCCTCGTCGAGCGCCGCAACGCGATCAGCGCGCTGCTCGCCAACACCGCCGCAGTGGCCAAGAACCTGACGGGCCTGGTGCACGACAACGAGGCCGAACTCGCCCCGACGCTGGATCGACTCAACGCGGTGACGGCGATGCTGGAGCGCAACCACGACAACCTGGCCAAGGCTCTGCCCGGCCTCAAGAAATTCGAAATGACCACCAGCGAATCGGTTTCCAGCGGTGCGTACTACAACGCTTACGTTCCCAATCTCATACCGCCCCAATTGCTGCAGCCGTTCCTCGACTACGCATTCGGATTCAGGCGCGGCGACCCGAACATGCCGCGCGCACTGTTCCCCTGGCCCCACAACGGAATTCCAGGAGGGACACGGTGAGTCGGCGGATGCGCGGCGCGCTGCTGATAGCCTTGGCCCTCATCCTGATCGCGGGCAGCGCTGTGGTGGTGCGCCAGGAGTGGTTCCACCCGCAAACCATCACGGCGTACTTCTCGTCGGCGACCGGACTGTACCCCGGCGACGAGGTGCGCGTCGCGGGGGTGAAGGTCGGCACCATCGCCGCGGTCACACCCCAGCCCGACCACGCCGCAGTCACGTTGCAGGTCGACCACGGGGTAGCGGTGCCCGCCGACGCCCGAGCGGTGATCGTCGCGCAGAACCTGGTGGCAGCGCGGTACGTACAGCTGGCGCCGCTCTACCGTCCCGGCCAACCGCGGCTGGGCGACGGCGATGTCATTGCGGCCGACCGGACCGCCGTTCCGATCGAGTGGGATGAGGTCAAGACCCAATTATCCAGGCTGGCAACCGAACTCGGTCCCGACAGCACATTGTCGACCAGCTCGGCGGGCCGGTTCATCAACAGCGCCGCCAACGCGATGGCGGGCAACGGCGACAAACTGCGGCAAACCTTCGCCCAGCTCTCACAGCTCGCCCGCATCCTGTCCGAGGGGAGCGGCGACGTCGTCGCCACCATCAAGAACCTGCAGACCTTCGTCACCGCCCTGCGTGACAGCAGCGACGATCTCGTGTTGTTCTCCGACCGGCTGGCCACCTTCAGCGCCGTACTCGACGACAGCAGAAGCGATCTCGATGCCGCGATGACTGAGCTCGCCATCGCCGTCGGCGAGGTTCAGCGCTTCGTCGCCAACACCCGCGATAAGACCAGCGAACAGGTGCAGCGCCTGGCGAATTCGACTCAGGTCCTGGTGGACCATCGCACCGACTTGGAGAACATCCTTCACGTCGCGCCGACAGCGTTCGCCAACGCCTACAACATCCTCAACCCGAATGTGCCCGGCGGCCTCGGCACCTTCGTGTTCGCCAACTTCGCCAACCCGGTCGCGTTCATCTGTTCGGCTATCGGCGCCATCGAGAACGTCACGGCGTCCGAGACCGGGAAGCTGTGCGCGCAGTACCTGGGCCCCGCACTGCGGTTACTCAACTTCAATATCCTGCCGCAGCCGCCGTTGAATCCGTTCCTGATGCCCTCTGTCACCCCGGACAAGCTGTCCTACACCGACCCCTCGCTCGCCGAGGCCGGCCCCGCCGGCCCGCCCGATGCTCCCGAACCGCCGCCCGCGGTGTCGGCCTACACCGGCGCCGGTGACGTACCCCCGCCGCCGGGCTTCGGAGCGCCGCCTGCCGGCGCCGCAAGCTCGACGCCCGGCCCGACGCTGCCCGATCTGTTACTACCCGCCGAGGCGCCGCCGTCATGAGCATGCGAGCAATGCGGCGCGCCGCAGCCGCTGGCCTGGTTGCGATCACCGCCTCGTCGTGCGCATTCGGAGGTGTGAACTCGTTGCCGTTGCCCGGCGCGGTGGCCAGTGGTCCGGACAGCGACCTCTACCATGTTCTTATCACCAATGTCGGTACGCTGGAATCGAATTCGCCGGTGATGCTCGACGACGTCGTGGTGGGTAGCGTCGGCCGGTTGAAGACATCGAACTGGCACGCGGTCGTCGACGTTCGGGTCAAGCCCGACGTCGTCGTGCCGGCCAACGCAGTCGCCACCATCGGACAAACCAGCCTGCTCGGCTCGATGCACCTCGCCCTCGACCCGCCGCTAGGCGAGCCACCCAAGGGGCGTCTCGCTCCCGGCGCCACCATCGGCCTCAACCGGTCGTCGACGTATCCGTCGACCGAGCAGACGCTTTCGTCACTGTCAGTGGTGACCAATGCCGGTGGGCTGGGGCAGATCGGTGATTTCATCCACAGCACCGCCGTCGCGCTGTCGGGTCGCGAAGACGACATTCGTGACCTGCTCTCGCGGTTGAACACTCTCGTCGGGGTGGTCGACGAGCAGAGGCATCGATTCAGTGACACGATCACCGCGCTGGACCGGCTGACCACGACGTTGGCCGACCAGAAGAACGACATCACGGAGGCATTGCAGACCATCCCCGGTGCCCTCGACGTGCTGCTCGCCGAGCGCGCGAGGCTCGTCACGGCGATGCAGAAACTGGGTCAATTCTGCGACACCGCAACGCAATTGGTCAACAGCACGAAAGACGATCTCGTCGAGAATTTGACCAATTTGGAGCCGACGTTGAAAGCACTCGCCGATGTCGGCCCGCAACTCGGCACCGTGCTCGCCTACATCCCGACTTTCCCCTTTTCGCAGAACTTCGTCGACCGTGCCATCCGGGGCGACTACATCAACATCTTCGCGACCATGGACCTCACCTATCCCCGGCTGAAACGCTCGATCTTCTTGGGCACTCGGTGGGGCGATCCGACCGCCCGGATGGTCCCGGCGCCCGGTGATCCGAAGCCCTCGAACTACACCTACGCGCCGCTGAGCGCGGGTGCGGCGCCACCGCCGCAGGAGGGGACGCAGCCCGCTGCCCCTGCTCCGGTCGAGGCGGTGCTGCCAATCACACCTCCGCCGGTGCTCGCGACCCAGTCGGCAGCGATCTTCGCAGGGCCGTTCTGATGCTGACCCGGTTCGTGCGGACCCAGCTGATCGTGTTCACGATCGCCTCCGTAATCGGCACGGCGGTGATGGTATTCGGATATCTGCAGGTGCCGACGTTGCTGGGCATCGGGCACATCAAGGTCACTGTGCAACTTGCGAACACCGGTGGGCTGTACCGGTTCGCCAACGTGACCTATCGCGGCGTGCAGATCGGCAAGGTCACCAGCGTCGAACCCACCGCCACCGGCGCGACGGCCGTTCTCTCGCTTGACGATCCGCCGCAGATACCGCGCGATGTGCAAGCGAATGTGCGGAGCGTGTCGGCGGTCGGCGAGCAGTACGTCGACCTCATACCGCGAAGCGGTGGGCCGCCCTATCTCGCCGACGGCACGGTAATCCTGAAGGAGAACACCACCGTGCCGCAAAGAGTCGGTCCAGTGCTCGATCAGCTCAACGCACTCGTCGGCAGTGTGCCGAAGCAGAAGTTGTCCGGCCTGCTCGACGAGTCGTTCCACGCCTTCGACGGCGCCGGCTACGACGTCGGCTCGCTGCTCGACTCGGGCTCGCGAATCGCCGCCGACGCGGACGCAACGGCCGACCAGACGCGAGCCCTCATCGAAGACAGCGCGCCGCTGCTGGACTCGCAGGCCCGAAGCGTCGACCAGCTGCGGACCTGGGCGCGCAACCTCAACGGAGTCACCGGTCAGGTAGTGCGCAATGACGACGACCTACGCACGTTGCTAACGGCGGGATCGGGCGCAGCCGACGAGGTGTGGCGGCTGCTCGACCAGGTCAAGCCGACGCTGCCGGTGTTGTTGGCGAACCTGTCCTCCGTCGGCGAGGTGGGGGTGACGTACAACCCGGCGCTGCGCCAACTGCTGGTCCTGCTGCCGCCCTACATCGGTGGATTCGGCGCGCTCTCGCCGATCAACAATCCCACCGGCTTGTCGCTGGGCGGTTTCGCGCTGATGAACGGCGATCCGCCGCCGTGCACGGTGGGTTTCCTTCCACCGAACCAATGGCGTTCCCCCGCAGACGAATCCGTGATCGACACCCCTGACGATCTGTACTGTAAGCTGCCACAGGACTCCCCTATCGCGGTACGCGGCGTGCGCAACAACCCGTGCATGGATCAACCCGGCAAGCGCGCCCCGACGGTGGAGCTCTGCAAGAGCGACCGACCATACCAGCCGATCGCGATGCGCCAGCACGTGCTCGGGCCGTACCCTTTCGACCCCAATCTGATCGCGCAGGGCGTTCCGCCCGACAGCCGGATCGACGTGAACGCGAACACCACCGCGCCCGTCGAGGGCACACCGATGCCGCCGAAGACCGGTGTCGCCAACTACGACCCGAACACCGGCCGCTACGTCGGGCCCGACGGAAACCTTTATCAGCAGAGCGATCTCGGTGCACCACCGCCGCAGAATGTCGAGGACCTCCTGCCACACTAGGCCTAGAGCAGCGCAGCCGTGTAAGCCACCAGACCACCGAAGTGCGGTGCGGCCTGACAGGCAATGCCCACCGACGCGTCGCGCTGCCGGTCTCCGGCGCGGCCGGATAGTTGCAGATAGCATTCGAGCATCTGTGGGACACCGTGCATCCGGCCGTTGCCGAGCGCACCGCCACCGGAAAGCGCAGGCACTGATCCGGGCCGGTCGCTGTCGATACCGCCCGCGTCGATGAAGCGGTGCGCCTCGCCGATCGGGCAGATGCCCAGCGCCTCGAGCCAGAACCACGCCAGCGGAGAGAAGCCGTCGTAGACTTGGGGCAGGTCAACATCGTTGATGCTCAGACCCGTTCGCTGCCACAACCGACCGACGGTGTCGGCGCCACCGTCGATGATGTCGTCGAGTGGCCAGTGCAGCGGCAGCCGCCGTCGACCACCCGAACTCGCGGCGTAGCCGGCCACATAAACGGGCCGGTTCGGCAGATCCCGCGCACGTTCGGCGGAGGTGAAGACGAATGCGGCCACCCCGTCGACCGGTATGTCGCAATCCAATCGGCAGATCGGGTCGGCGATGGTGGGCTCGGCGAGGTAATCGTCAACTGACAGCCGCCGGTCACGCCAGTACGACCAGGGCAGCCGCGCACCGTTCTTGCGCGCCTCGGTGACGACGCTGGCCATCGACTCGCGCTGGGCGCCGTAGCGTTGCAGGTACTCGGTGTATGGCAGTGCGATCATCGCCAGCGGGCCGAAGAACCCTTGCGGCGCAGTCCACTGCTGCGCGCCTCGGGCCTCGCGCACGGCATTGGCGTGATAGCTACCGGCCGGGTTGTGCAGCGCGCGGTGCACCAGGACGTAGTCCGCAGCACCACTGACCACCGCGTTGACGGCCAAACCGACCGAACCGCTGATCTGGCCGATGCCGTCGAAGCCCGCGACGTATGCCGGGCTCGCGCCGAGGCTGCGCGCCAGCCAATTCGAGGTGACCATGCTGACGCCGTCGACGGCCTGGTGCCCGCCCGCGCTCGGCAACATGCTGGAGCTGACGAATCCGTCGAGGCGGTCCACCGTCAGCCCGGAGTCGGTGATCGCGGCGCGTGCCGTGTCGACCGCGATCGCGCCCAGTGGGCGCGGTGAGCGCCGCTCTACGGCGCTGTTTGCGTAGCCGACGATGGCCACTCCGGTGTTCACACGTCCACCAATACGAATGCCGGAACAGCCATTTCGGCAGTCAGGTCCTCAAACACCACCCGCACGGGTGCACCGATGCTCAGGTTCGCCTGGACGCCGTCGAGCAGCCTGCCGATCAGGCGGAGGTCGGCCTGTTCGGCGAGCTCCACGTCGACAAGCACGAACGGAACGTCGAAGCCGGGCAGGAACGACTGCCGGATCACCGTCCACGACCGGATGACGCCGCGCCCGCTCACCACCGTGAACTCGTAGTCGGGATCGGTGGAGCCGCACACCGTGCACACCACATCCGGCGGCAAGGTCAAAGTGGCGCACCGTCCGCACCGTGCCACGGTCAGGATGTGTTGCGCGGCAGCGGCCCAGAACGGCGCCGACGATTCGTCGGGCACCGGAGCGGGCCGCTGCGACGTCACGGGATCACACCTGCATCAACCAACGCGCCGATGCGGTCCCACTCGTAGCCGAGTTCGACCAGGACGGCCTCGGTATGTTCACCGTGTTCCGGAGCCCTGCGCAGCTCGGGCGGGCGGCCATCGAATTGCACTGGGACGGTGGGCAATCGATATGACGACCCGTGGCCAGTCTCCACTTCGCCCACGTAAGAGTTGGCCAGCACCTGCGGGTCGTCGACCACCTCGTGGATGGTCTGCATCGGCGACCACGGGGCATCGAGGGCCGCGAGGATCTGCTTCCATTCGTGGAGCGTGTGGCCTCTGAACACCGAGTCCAGTTCGGCGATACACGCCGCGGCGTTGGTTCGTCGCGCCGCCATGTCGGCGAACCGTTCGTCGTCACTCAGATCGGGCCGCCCGATCGTGCGGCAGAAGTCGGCCCAGTAGCGGTCGCCCTGAATGAACATCAGCTGGACATGGCGGCCGTCCTTGGTGCGGTAAGTGGCCGTGAGCGGATTGACCATCGCACCCCGACCCGAAACAGGTTGCGCCTCACCGCCGTTGAGCGCAGCAAGCAGATCTGAGGACAGCATCCACATGGCGGTGGCCAGCAGTGACACGTCGACGACAGATCCTTGGCCGGTACGTGTGCGCTTGAGTAACGCCGCCGAGATGCCGAACGCCAGTGCCATCGCACCGTTTCGGTCACCCATCGCCCCGCGCTGACTGATCGGATAGTCCCGCTCGGCCGGGGTGAGCATGTGCCCGACACCCCCGCGGGCCCAGAACGCCGAACTGTCGTAGCCGGGTTGGTTGGCGTCAGGCCCGTTCACCCCGAAGCCGTGGCCGCGCGCATACACCAGGTGCGGGTGGCGTTCCCGCACAATATCTGCGCCGAGGCCAAGGCGGTCGAGGGCGCCTGGGCGCAGACTGGTCAGCAGGACGTCCGCAGTCGCCAGCAGGTCGTGCAGCACCTCGAGGCCGCGCGGTTGGCGAAGGTCGAGAGCGACCGACCGTTTGCCCCGATTAGCAAGTGCCATCGAGAGATTCACGCCCCCGCGGTCGGCACCGATACCTTGGGTGGCGAGCCCGCGGTACGGGTCGCCGTCGAGTCGTTCGACACGAATGACGTCGGCGCCCCAGTCCGCCAGCAGGGCGCCGGCGACGGGCACAAAGACCCATTGCGCGAGCTCGACGACCCGAATTCCGTCGAACGCTCCGGTCATTTCAGGCAGCTACCCGCATCGATGGGCAGCGGCACACCGGTGATGTAGCGCGCCTCGTCGGATGCCAGGAACAACACCGCATTGCTGATGTCGGTCGCCTCCACCCACGGGATCGGCAACATATGGAACATCTTGCAGATCGGCTCGATGTCCTGCGGGCCTGGATTGTCCAGGTCCGGCCGAAACGAGCGGTACGTCGACTCGTTGAGCAGCATGTCGGTGCCGACGTGTGTCGGGTGCACAGAGTTCACCCGGATCGAGAACTGGCCCAGCTCGACCGCGAAGGTGCGCATCAAGCCGACGACACCGTGTTTGGCGGTCACGTAATGGCCGACATGCGGATAGGCTTTCAGCCCGCCCACCGAACTGGTCATGATGATCGAGCCGCCTCGGCCCCCGGCCTTGATGTGCGGCACGGCGGCCTTCACTGATTTCCACACGCCGCTGAGGTTGATATCGAGCATCTGCTGCCAGCGCGGCTCGTCCATGTCGTCGAGCATGGCACCCGGTGTGCCGATGCCCGCGTTGGCTACCGCGATGTCGAGCCTGCCCAGTTGCTCGACTCCGCTGACAAGGGCACTCTTCAGCCCATCGAAGTCGCGCACGTCAACCTCGGCGGTGACGACGCGGCGATCGAGCGCCTTGACCATGTCGGCGGTTTCGGCGAGATCGGCGGGAGTCGGCGCCGGTTCCGGCGTGTTCTCGATGTGACGGCATACGTCGATCGCGATGATGTCGGCGCCCTCCTCGGCCAGCCGCACCGCGTGGCTGCGACCCTGACCGCGCGCAGCACCTGTAACAAAGGCCACTTTGCCTTCCACCCGTCCAGCCACTTGCCCGCTCCTCACACTTCTGTCATCAGGGAATGTTGAACCTGTTGTCGGACAAGATATTTCTGTACCTTGCCACTCGCCGTGCGCGGATAATCCGCGACCTCGCGGAGTTCTTCCGGCCACTTCTGCCGTGCCAGCCCCGCGGCGCCGAAGTGCTGGCGAACCTCGTCCAGGGTCGGCATCTGTCGGCCCGGCCTGATCCGCAGCACCGCCACCACCCGCTCGCCGAATCGTGGGTCGGGTGCGGCCACCGCCACTGCCTCGGCCACCTCCGGCATGCCCAGCAACGTCTCCTCCACCTCCAGCGCGCTGACGTTCTCGCCGCCGCGAATGATGATGTCCGCCTTGCGATCGGTGATCGTCAGGTACCCCTCGTCGTCCATCACCGCGATGTCGCCGGTGTGATACCAGCCATCGGCGTCGAACGCCTTGGCTGTCATCTCCGGATCGAGGTAGCCGAGACACAGATCGGGTCCTCTGCTGAGGATTTCACCGTCTGGTGCAAGACGGATCTCCACCCCCGGCCGGGCGGTGCCGTCGGTGAGCAGTCTCTTCTCCAGCGGCGCATCGGGTTTCGCGCCGGTGATCGACGGATGCTCTGTGCTGCCGTAGGACCGGGTGACGACGAGGCCGAGGTCCGTCACCCGTCGCGTCACCGCAGGCGGAACGGCCGAGCCACCGAGCCCGAGATACGGCATATACCTTAGGTGGTCGTCGGTGAACTCGGGATGGTCGAGCAGACTCGTGATGAAATACGTCGGGCCGCCGCCGAATCCCACGCCGTCGCTCTTCATCAGCGCCAGCACGGTACTGGGATCCCACGCGTCGCACAGATGTATCGGCACGCCTTCCAGAACCGGACACAGCACGCCACCGAGCATTCCGATGAAATGCCCGACCGGAAGCGCCATCACGGTTCCGTTGGGGTTATGCGGGTGGTTCTGCGCAAGCTGACGGATCTCGAAGCCGAGCGTCTGGTGGCTGTGCACCACACCTTTCGGGTCACGTGTCGTGCCCGAGGTGAACGCGATCAGCGCCGGGCCTGCCGGGTCGGTCGGGACGATGCCGGCCATCGGCTCGTCGGCAAGTAACTTCTGAAAGTCCTGCCCGACCACGCCGACGATCGGCACGTCGGCGCACACGTCGCGTTCGTAGCGCATCCTGCCGAACTCCGCAGCGGTGATGAACACCGTCGGTTTGGCGGTGCGCAGGATGTGCCCCAGCTCTTTGCGCCCGTAGAAGTGCACGATCGGCACGACGACGGCACCCAGGTACGTCGCGGCCCAGAACGTCGCGGCGGCCTCCACCCAGTTCGGCAGTTGGAAGGCGATCACATCGCCCGCGCCGACCCCGCGGGCGCGCAGTCCGGCGGCGAGACGGCGGGCAAGCAGTTCGACGTCACCGAACGTGCCGCTGAACGGCCGGACAGCCGAGTGCACCTGGAAAGCTGTCTCTCGACGCGCCTGCACCGCCCCCGAGAGCAGGTCACCGAGGGTCTGCGATGTCCACCAGCCTTCGGTTTCGTAGCGCTTTCGCAACGCCGTCGGCACGTGCCGCTCAACCTCAAACACCTGATCACAGTAGAACGACACTCTCGTTCGGACAAGCTTAGAATTATGGCCGTCCGGACGGCGTGGATCGCGGGAAACCGCGGGGCCAGCCCTAAAATCGAGTGATGGGCGCCCCTGTCGGACAACTGACGCGGGGTACCACCGGCCACAATCGGCTCCGCCGCTGCGACCGCTGGCTCGTGCATTCGCCGCGGGTCCGCACCGCGCTGCAGTCCGCCGCCGACCCGCTGGTCGTCGATCTCGGCTACGGCGCGCTTCCGGTCACCACCCTGGAGCTCGCAAGCCGGCTGCGGATGGTGCGCTCGGACGTGCGGGTGCTGGGCCTGGAGATCGACCCGGCACGGGTCAGTGCGGCCCTGGCCGCGCAAAATGACACAGTCGAGTTCGGCCTCGGCGGCTTCGAGCTGGCCGGTCGCCGGCCTGTGCTGGTGCGGGCGTTCAACGTGTTGAGGCAGTACCCGGAGGACGCCGTAGATGAGGCCTGGTCACTGATGAGGTCACAGTTGGCGCCCGGCGGTCTGATCGTCGAGGGCACCTGCGATGAGCTTGGTAGGCGCTGTTGCTGGGTGCTGCTCGACGGTGATGGGCCGGTCAGCCTGACGCTGGCGTGCGACCCGTTCGCCGTCGACAGGCCCTCCGACCTCGCCGAGCGGCTGCCCAAAGCGCTTATCCACCAGAATGTTTCGGGTCAGCCGATCAACACGCTATTGGCCGCCGCCGACCACGCGTGGGCCAGCGTGGCCGGTCACGGCGTGTTCGGGCCACGGGAGCGTTGGCGCGCCATGCTGAACATGTTGCGCGACAACGCCTGGCCCGTGGAGCCGCCTCGCCGCCGCATGCGCGACGGTGTTCTGACCGTGCCCTGGTCTACTGTTGCCCCGCCTCCATCCTGACCGCCGGCTCAGCCGTCTCGGCCACCTCGACCGACTCCTCCAGCGCGTCATCGACATCCTCGGCCACCCGGATGTCGAGTCCACGCACGGCTGACCGCGGCGTGACTAAAGCGATTGCCAAATAAGTGATCAGCGACGCGCCGAACGCGATGAATGTCGGCCAGCCGTCGAACGACGCGTCGATGACGTTGTTGGGAACGTAGAAGATCGTGTTGTCGAGGCCGTACATCGTGGGCGTCATCGCGAACAACACCAACCGCACCGAGAGCCCCACGACGATCGACGCCAGCGCCGCTGCAGCCGTGCCCTTACGCCACACCAGCCCGAGGATGAAAGGGACTACGAGACACGCCAGCAGAAGGTCGAAGGCCAGCGTCAGCAAGATGCCGGTCTGCTTGACGTAGATCGCAACGAGGATCGCCAAGACAGTCACGGGAACCATGGCGATGCGGGTCGACCACAGCAACGGGTCACGTTGACCGGGAACGTGCACGCGCCTGACCCCACCGAGGTTGCGCACCGACACGTTGGAGATCGCGAGGATGGCGCCGTTGGCGGTGCTCATCGATGCGCCGACGAGACCGCACAGCACGATGATCGTCAGAACGACCGGGGCGTAGTGGTCCAGCAGCACGAAAAGAATTGGCCCGTCGAGCTGTTCGGGAAGAAACGCCTTGGCCGACAGCACGACCAGACCGAACGGGATGCATATCGCCACTACCCCTGCCGCGGCGCCGAAGCAGGCCCGACGCGCCGTCTCAGGGGATTTGGCGGCGAACACGCGCTGCATGAAGTCGATCGCGACGATGTCACCGATGCCCAGCGCGATCAACGTCGCCCAGTTGACGGTCGCGCCCTGGGCCGGATCGGTCATCTGCCCCAGGTCGAGCGGACCAGTGCCGTCGGCTATGGCGATGCCGTGGGTGACCGCCATCCAGATCAAGAGACCCACCGCGCCGCACAAGACCATGCCCATCTGGATGATCGCGGTGTAGGCATCGGCGATCAGGCCGCCGGTGCCGGTGTAGGCGACCGCAAGGACGGCGACGAGCACGGCGCCCAGCCAGTACGGGATGCCGACGAAGTAGTTGAACAGAAATCCGCCGGCAACCAGATTGCCCGCCACCAGCAGGCAGAAGCCGATGATGAGCATCAACGACGCCACCGCTTCCACCGCACGCCCGAAGCGCAGCCGGTAATAGTCGGGGAACGACGTCAACCCCATCCGGTTCATCGGCTTGGCGAAGAACACGCCGGTCAGTAACAGGCACAACGCAAGCCCGAACGGCAGGCATGCGCCCGCCCAGAAACCGAATTGCGCTGCCAGGTCCGTGTTTCCGAGCGTGGCGTTGGTGTCGACGGCCGAGCCCATCAGCGCGCCGCCTACCAACATGAGCGGCAACGTGCGGCCGCCGACGAGGAAGTTGGCGCTGTCGCCGGCGATGCGTTTCGACACCAGGAAACCGACGAACACGACGACCGCGATGCTGATGCCGACGCCGAGAAGAATCATGGGGAGCCTCCTTACGAGCTGGGGAGCCTCCCGGGTTTTTGTCCCGCCGTGGAACGGTCTGCCGCGTAGCGGACCGCCTGCGTCTCTCGGACCAGACCCGGCGACCGGCGGAACCCTAGACGCGCCTCACATCTGCATGTGAGTCGACCGTCAGACAAACCCCATACCGTTACGCCCGATCGCGGGCTGTGTTAACGCCTCGTTGCAATTTCGAGTGGCGAGTTCACCGATTTGGGTGAAGATAGGAATCAGAAGCCCATTCCCGGCTCCCCGGACGAGGTGCGTCGTACCCGGCCTGCGACAAGACGGCGCTCGAGGAGTCAGCATGTCCGACGAGCCTTTTGAACCTCTCAACAAGGAGGGCGCGTGGGCGCAGCAGGCCGAGGCCGAGCTGCCAGACCGTCGCGAGCGCGAAGAGATCGAGCGCTGCCTCACCTTCGGGCTCGAGGCCGCGCCGACGATCAACGATCGGCGGATCTCCACCTTTGTGCGCGGCGAACTGCCACATTTCGCCGGCGAGCGCGGAACGTTTTTGAAGTGTCCGTTTGTCGAGGACGTCAACCAGGTCGACGATGCCGAGGTGGCGATCTTCGGTGTCCCACTCGACGCCGGAGCCACGTACCGGCCCGGCACGCGGTTCGGGCCGCAGGGAATCAGACGCTCCACCAACCTTTTTGGGACTTACAACTATGAGATGGGCGTCGACCTGCGCGAGCAGCTCAACGTGGTCGACATCGGTGACGTGTTCACCATCCCGGGCAATCTGGAAAAGTCCTTCGATCAGATCAGCCAGGCGATGGCGCACGTGGTGCGCAAGGGCGTGGTGCCCGTGGTCCTCGGCGGGGACCACTCCATCGGATTCCCCACCATCCGCGGCATGGCGCCGTATCTGGACGGCAACGTCGGCATCATTCACTTCGACCGGCACGTCGACACCCAAGAGTCCGACCTCGACGAGCGGATGCACACCACGCCGTGGTTTCACGCCACCAACATCAAGAACGCTCCGGCGACCAACCTCGTGCAGATCGGCATCGGCGGCTGGCAGGCGCCGCGGGCGGGGGTGAAGGTCGGCCGCGAACGCAACTCGACTGTCATCACGGTCGGCGACGTCGAGCGCGTCGGCGTGGAGAAGATCGCCGAGATGGCCCTCGAGGTCGCATGGAAAGACGCCAAGGCGGTGTATCTGTCCTTCGACATCGACGTGATCGACGCCGGGTTCGTGCCCGGCACCGGATGGCCGGAACCCGGTGGACTGTTGCCGCGTGAAGCGCTCAACCTGGTGCGCATGGTGTCCGAACCGGGGCTGGCGGGCATCGAAGTGGTGGAGTGCTCGCCGCCCTATGACTGGGCCGAGCAGACCGCGCTGTTGAGCTCGCGCGTGATCCTGGACAGCCTGGCCAGCCAGATCCGCTCCGGCAAACTGGGGAACAAGAAAGCGTCGCTCGACCGGCACGCCTGGGGGCCGTGACTCTCTAGGCTTGACCGTATGCGAATCGCGCTCGCACAGATTCAGAGCAGCACCGATCCCGCGGCCAACCTGAAGCTGGTCGAGGAGTACACCCGCCGCGCGGCCGACGCCGGCGCGGGCCTGGTGCTGTTCCCCGAAGCGACCATGTGCCGGTTCGGGGTGCCGCTGGCCGAGGTGGCCGAGCCGCTGGACGGCCCGTGGGCCGACGGGGTGCGCCGAATCGCGGCGGGTGCCGGCGTCACCGTCGTAGCCGGGATGTTCCGGCCCGCCGACGCCAAAGACGGCCGCACCCGCGTCACCAACACGTTGATCGCGGCCGGCCCCGCGGTCGACGCTCACTACGACAAGATCTATCTCTACGACGCGTTCGGGTTCACCGAGTCCCGCACCGTCGCTGCAGGTCGCGAGCCGGTGGTGATCACCGTCGACGGCGTAGGCGTGGGTCTCAGCCTCTGCTACGACATCCGCTTCCCCGAGCTCTACGTCGAGCTGGCCCGACGCGGAGCGCAGCTCATCACCGTGCATGCTTCGTGGGGCAGCGGCCCCGGCAAACTCGAGCAATGGACATTGCTGGCCCGGGCCAGGGCACTCGACACCGGGAGCTTCGTCGCCGCCGTCGGGCAGGCCTACCCGGGTGACGAGATCGCCAAGGTGGGGCCGACGGGCGTGGGTGGCAGCGTGGTGGCCTCACCGCTCGGGGACGTGATCGAGGCGGCGGGGGCCGATCCGACGCTGCTCGTCGTCGAGGTCGAGCCGGAGACCGTGCAGTCGGTGCGGGACACGATCGCGGTGCTTCGCAACCGCACAGACCTTCACCAGCCGGATAGGGCAGAATCGCGGGCGTGACTGATCCCTGGGCACGACCGGCCAACCAGCCCCAGCCTGGCCAAGTACCGCCGGAGGCTGCCCCGCAGCGGCCGCCGAATGCACCGGGTCAGGCGGGTCCCCCGCCTAATGCGCCGGGCGGCCATACAGGTCCCGCGCAGCCGGCTTCGTCGCCACTGGGCAAGGTCAGGAACCTGTTCCGCGATCCGCTGTCCATCGTGCTGGTAGTCGTCATCGTGGTCGCGCTGATCGCCGCCGGGGTGATCGGCGCGGAGCTTTACGCGCGCAGCCGCGCCGACGACAGGGTGGCCGCGGCCACCGAGTGTGTGGTGCAGGATGACGTCACGGTCTCCTTCGGCGCCAAGCCGTTTCTGATCCAGCACATGATGGGGCATTACGGCAACATCTCGATCGAGACCGCGGGCAACCAGATCCGTGACGCCAAGGGCATGAAAGCCCAGATCAACATCGACGACGTCCGGCTGCAGAGCAACGGCAACTCCAAGGGAACCATCGGCTCGCTGGACGCCACGATCAATTGGACCTCCGAAGGCATCAAGGAGACCGTGCAGAACGCCATCCCGGTGTTCGGCGGCTTCGTCACCGATGTGAAGACCAACCCGTCGGACGGCACCATCGAACTTCAGGCCGCGCTCGGCAGCAGCGTGACCACTAAGCCCGTGGTACAAGACGGTGGGATCGCTTTGCAGATGGTCCAGTTGAACGGCCTCGGGTTCACGCTGCCACGCGAGATGGTGCAGCCCGCGCTCGATGCGTTCTCGGCGCAGCTGACCAAGGGCTACCCGTTGGGCATCAAGGCCGACAAGGTGACCGTCGGCGAAACCGGTGTGACCGCGCACTTCTCGACCCGCAACGCGTCGATCCCCGCCGAAAACACCGATCCCTGCTTCGCCGACCTCTGACCCCCCGACGCCCGTTCGTCGATCTCGGCGAACGCGGCGTTACGCCAGCCCGTCGAGCACTGCCCGAGTTCCCGAGAGCCCGAGGCGCGTCGCGCCTGCGGAAAGCATCGCGAGGGCATCGGCGGCGGTGCGGATGCCGCCGCTGGCCTTGACGCCGACGCTCCCCCCGACCGCCGCAGCCATCGCCGAGACCGCGTGCACCGAAGCGCCGCCGCTGGGATGGAATCCGGTGGAGGTCTTGACAAAATCGGCGCCCGCATCGACAGCTGCCCGGCACGTCGCCGTCAGGACGTCGTCACCGGCGAGGCCCACAAGCGCCGCCGATTCAACGATCACCTTGAGCACGGCACTGGGCGCGGCGGCGCGAACCGCGGCGACATCGGCTGCCACGACCAAGAATTCGCCCGACACGGCCGCCCCGACGTCGATCACCATGTCGAGCTCCTCCGCTCCGGCGGCCACCGCGTCGGCGGCTTCGGCGGCCTTGATCGACGAAAGATGTTTGCCCGACGGGAATCCCACCACCGAGGCGATGTGCAGACCGGCTGGCGCCGCCGATGCGGCGGTGGCCACCATCGACGGTGACACGCACACCGCGTACACGCCGAGGTCGGCGGCCTCGGCCACCAGTGCGGCCACATCCGCTTGTGTCGCTTCGGGTTTCAGCAACGTGTGGTCGACGACGGCGGCAACCTCGCGGCGCCAGTCCGGCACGGGCATCAGAACGGTTCTTCGGTGCCGCCGGGATTGCAGTGCGCGGCGACCATCTCCTCGCCCGATACTTGCGGGCGCCACGGCTCGAGGTTCCAGCTGGTTTTGCCAGGGTAGGCGACCTCGGCGTACTGCCAGTGACACATGAATTGCTCGCGCATGCCGGGAATGTCGGCATCCGGCGTCGACGTCAGCACCTCCGCCCACGCCTCGTCGGCTGCGGCTTGGGTGCCGATCTGGGTGGAGAGGCGGCGCGCGGAATCGGTGGGATAGACCCGCAGGCTCGACAAGTCGCCCCAGTGGACCCATTCGGTGGAGGCCACGTACGGCGGGCCGGGTGCCGGATCGGCTGAAGCGGCCGCGGGCAGAACGAGGGCAGCGGTCATGGCTGCCGCGAGCGCGGCAAGGAGACGGCGCACTCGCTACCGCGACTTTCCTTGAATGTCGAGGAGCTTCGGCCGCACGTCGACCAAATAGATGCCCGATGCCACCGCGGCGATCGCCGCGCCGAAGGGATCGCGGAACACCAGCAGCAGAAGGACACTGCACCCGATGATCAGCAGCCAGACCGGCTTGGTGAGCTTGCCTGCCGCGGTGTACGCGTCGGGGCGCTGCATAGCTGCATGGACGAAGGCGTAAGCGGCCACGGCGAATGCAGCAACGACGAGGACCAAAACAATGACGCCCGCTAGGTCGGCAAGTATCACCTCACCAGCCTAAGCGGGCGCCACCGTCGGCGTCGAATTTACTTCTGCGTGACCTTCTTGGCCGGAGCCTTCTTGGCCGGTGCCTTCTTAGCCGGGGTCTTCTTGGCCGGCGTCTTCTTGGCGGTGGACTTCACCGGGGCCGCGCCCTTCTGCGCCTTCTTGGGCAGCTCAACGCCGACCAGCTTGGCGGCGCGCTCGCCGACCGCACGGGTCTGCGACGCAACGTTGCCCAGCGCTTCCTGGGTCAGCTCGACGGCCTGGTCGGTGTAGCTCTCCACCCGGCCGGCAGCCCCTTCGATGGCGGGCTGGCTGCGCAGCCGCTCGAGGGCGGCCTCGCCGCGCTCCACCAGCTTGTTGTAGGTCGACTGGGCCGCATCGGCATAATTCTCGGCGAACTTGCGCAGCTCCTCGGAGCTCAGCCGGTCGCGGAGGTCACCGAACTGAGTGGGCAGATCCTCCTGCAGCCTGGTCAGCCGGGCACGGCTCCCCTCGACGCGCGCGTTGGCGTCGGTGCGAGCCTCGCCCGCGCGCTCACGCAGGGCAGCGACGATCTCGTTGACCCGCTCGAGGGCCAGATCGGCAGCACCCACGGCGGCGAGCAGCGGAGCCTTCAGGTCGTCGACGGCCGGCTGGTTAGCGGCGGTCTTGGCGGTCTTCTTCGCCATGTCGATACTTTCCTTTCACTTTCATTCTGGTCGTTCGGTATCTGTAAACAGCGATGTGTCTTGTTCAGTCAGTCTTGTTCAGTCAGTCTCGTTCGGTCATCGCCGGCTCCCCAATCGTCTGCTTTGCCTCCTGAACAAGAACGGCCTCGTTCTGTTCGCAAAACGACGTGTAAATGTCGAGCAGCACCTGCTTCTGCCGCTCGGTGATCGCCAAATCGGTGATGATGGCGTCACGGACCTCGTTGGTCTCGCTGGGCTCTAGGATTCCTGCCCGGATATAGAGCACTTCCGCAGAGACCCGCAGCGCCTTGGCAATCTGGCTCAGCACGTCGGCTGACGGTTTCCGCAATCCCCGTTCGATTTGGCTCAGGTACGGATTGCTGACGCCAGCCTTCTCGGCCAACTGCCGCACCGACACCTGCGCCGCCTCGCGCTGCGCCCGGATGAAACTGCCGATGTCCTGCGCAGCGTTGGAGACCACGTCGACGAGCTTGTCGTCCTGCGACATATGGGTACCCCCTTCGATGCGTTGGGTATGCGGTTGCGACGCATCCCACGGTACGACGGGGTGCTAGCTATTGCAAGCATTAGTTAGCGCAGGTCAGAAGAGTAGCTGGGCTATCGAATAGATGATCAGGCCGGCGAGAGAGCCAACCACGGTGCCGTTGATCCGGATGAACTGCAGGTCGCGCCCGACATGAAGTTCGATGCGCCTGCTGGCCTCGTCGGCATCCCAACGTTCGATCGTGTCGGTGATGATCGTTGTGATCTCCGCCCCATATTGGGACACTAGGTGCCGGGCCGCCCTGATGATCCAGTCGTCGACTTTGTCGCGTAGGTCCCCGTCGTCGCGCAGCGATTCGCCGATGTGCACGACGGAGTCGGCGATTCGGGTGCGCAGGGCCGACGACGGGTCATCGACCGATTCCAGGATGAGGCGCTTGAGGGTGTTCCACGCCGTCTCTGCGGCGCGGGCGACCTCGTCGCGGCCCATCAGCTGATCCTTGACCTTCTCGGCCCGGGCAATCGTCGCCTCATCGTGTTGAAGGTCGTCGGCGAACTCGAACAAGAAGCGGGTGGCCGACCGACGCAGCTCGTGGTCCGGGTTGCGGCGCACCTTATCGGTGAAATCCATCAATTCGCGGTGGATGCGGTCACCGACCAGATGGTCCACCCAGCGCGGCGACCATGACGGCGAGTCGCGTTCCACCACACGCTCGATGATCTCGCCCGCGTTCAGCGACCACTGGAACGCGCGGTCGGCAAGCAACTGGATAAGGGCTTCCTGCCGATGCTCGGCCAACAGCGTGGCGAGCACCCGTCCCACCGGTGGCCCCCACAGCGGTTCGGCGAGCCGTTTGACGATCATCCGGTCCAGCACGTGCTGGACGTCCTCGTCGCGCAGCATCTCCACGCCCACCCGCAGCACCGTCGACGCCTCGGCGGCCACCCGCTCGGCGTGGACCGGCTCCGAGAGCCACTTGCCTAACCGGCCGGCGACCTCGGCGTCGCGCAACTTCGTCTCGATGACGTCGGGAGACATGAAGTTCTCCCTGACGAACGCGCCCAGACTCTCCCCCAGCTGGTCCTTCTTGCGCTTGATGATCGCGGTGTGCGGGATCGGGATGCCCAACGGATGTTTGAACAGCGCGGTCACCGCGAACCAGTCCGCCAGCGCACCGACCATGCCCGCTTCGGAGGCGGCGGCGACATAGCCGGCCCACGCCCCGGCTCCCCTGGATTCGGCCCATCGACAGAACAGGAACAACACTGTGGCGCCCACCAGGAAGCCGAGCGCGACCAGCTTCATCCGCCGCAGGCCGCGGCGACGTTGCGCATCGGCGATGGTGTCGGCGCCCGCCAGGGCTTCGGCGAAGCTGGCCCGCTGCGGTGTCGACGCAGGCAGCGACCGCAAACCGCGGCCTCGGGCGTCTGGTCTGTGTGCCACCCCTCCATCATCCGCTACCGCGCGGTGTGTCGACCGTCCCGACCGGCCCGAACGTGATGATTCGCCGTACTATCGATTAGATCTAGACGAACGGACTTGCGCGGAAGTGGCAGAGCAGACCCCGCCGGGGGCGGTGAAAACCGACGGACGTAAACGGCGCTGGCACCAACACAAGGTGGAGCGCCGTAATGAGCTGGTAGACGGCACCCTGGTCGCGATCCGGCGGCGTGGCAGCAACGTCAGCATGGACGAGATCGCGGCCGAAATCGGTGTATCGAAGACGGTTCTCTACCGCTATTTCGTCGACAAGAACGACCTGACCACCGCGGTGATGATGCGGTTCGCGCAGACCACCCTGATCCCCAACATGGCGGCTGCGCTGTCGGCGAACCTCGAGGGTTACGAGCTGACCCGCGAGATCATCAAGGTCTACGTCGAGACCGTGGCAGCCGAACCGGAGCCGTACCGCTTTGTGATGGCGAACAACTCGGCAAGCAAGAACAAGGTGATCGCCAACAGCGAGGAAATCATCGCCCGCATGCTGGCGGTCATGCTGCGGCGGCGGATGGCCGCGGCGGGGATGGACACCCGTGGTGTCGAGCCGTGGGCTTTCCACACCGTCGGCGGGGTGCAGCTGGCGACACACTCGTGGATGTCGAATCCCCGGATGAGCGCCGACGACCTCATCGATTACCTGACGATGCTGTCGTGGAATGCGTTGTGCGGCATCGTCGAGGTAGGTGGGTCCCTGGAGAAGTTTCGGCAAGAACCACACCCCTCGCCGATCCTTCCTCCACAATTGCTCCAACGATGAGCAAATCAACCGACGATCTTCCGTCGCTGTGGACGCGCCACCCGCACGATCATCTGGTCTTTCACCAAGGCGACAATGTTGCCGACATCGACACCAGCGCCACGCCCGGTTTCAAGGGCGAAAAATCCGACGCCGCCGATGTGCAGGACGAGCGCAACGCGCGGTTCGCCGAGTTACAGGAGATGCTCTACGCCAACAGTAAAGGCGCCGGCGTCAACCGGTCGGTGCTGCTGGTGCTCCAGGGTATGGATACCGCCGGCAAGGGCGGAATCGTAAAACATGTTGTGGGCGCGGCTAATCCGCAGGGGCTGCGTTACCGGGCCTTCGGTGTGCCCACCGAGGAAGAACGCAAGCACCACTACCTGTGGCGGGTCCGACGGGCCCTTCCGCCGCCCGGGAGCATCGGGGTGTTCGATCGGTCGCACTACGAGGACGTGTTGGTGGTCCGTGTTCACGACCTGGTTCCGCCCCAGGTGTGGAGCAAGCGCTACGACGAGATCAATCGATTCGAGAAGACCCTCGTCGACGCCGGCACCACAGTCATCAAAGTCGCGATGTTCGTCTCGCTGGACGAGCAGCGCAAGCGGCTGGCCAAACGGCTGGCTCGGCCCGACAAATACTGGAAGTACAACCCGGGCGACGTCGACGAGCGACTGCTGTGGCCGAAGTACCAAGAGGCCTATCAGGCCATGCTCGAACAGACGTCGACCGTCTACGCCCCCTGGCACGTGGTGCCGTCGGACAAGAAGTGGTACAGCCGGCTGGCGATCCTCGAACTGTTGATCGAGGAACTCGAAGCGCTCGACTTGTCCTGGCCGCCACCCGATTTCGACGTCGAGGCCGAGAAGAAGCGGCTGGCCGAGGCCTAGAGCCAGGCCTAGTTGAAGCCTAGCTCTACTTGACGAGCGTGAACTGCCCTACGTTGGTGATGCCGCGGCGGAAGAAGTCTGCGCACCCGGTCAAGTAGCGCATGTAGCGGTCGTAGACCTCGTCGGACGTGATCGCGATCGCCTTTTCTTTGTTGGCCGCGAGGTTGGCCGCCCAGATGTCGAGCGTCTTGGCGTAGTGCGGCTGCAGCAGATGCGTGCGCTCGAGGGTGAAGCCCGACCGTGCCGCGAGTTGCTCGATGTCCTCGACCGCGGGCAGCTGCCCGCCGGGGAAGATCTCGGTGCCGATGAACCGCATGAACTTCAGGTCCGAGATTGTCAGCTTGATGCCGTTCTCGCGGAAGAACTTCTGCGTGTGCGCCAAGATTGTGTGCAGCAGCATCCGGCCGCCGTCGGGCAGGATGTCATACGCCCGCTCGAAGAACAGCGGGTAGCGTTCCGCCTTGAACGCCTCGAACGCGCCGATCGACACGATCCGGTCGACGGGCTCGTTGAATTCCTCCCAGCCCTGCAGTCTCACCTCGGCGGTACGCTCCGTCGGGATCGACTCCATCAGCACCTTGCTGTACTCATACTGGTTGCGGCTCAACGTGATACCGATCACGTTGACGTCGTAGAGCTCGATGGCGCGCTTCAGTGCGCCGCCCCAGCCGCAGCCGACGTCGAGCAGCGTCATGCCCGGTTCGAGGTTCAGCTTGCCCAGCGCGAGGTCGAATTTGGCGATCTGGGCCTCGTCCAGCGTCATGTCGTCGCGTTCGAAGTACGAACACGTGTAACCCATCGTCGGACCGAGGAACAGCGCAAAGAATTCGTTGGACACGTCGTAAATCGACTGGGATTCCTCGTAGTACGGTTCCAGGTCCGTTACCACATCCGACATGAAAGTCTCGACTCCGCTCTTGATCGTCTGTTCGTCGCCCGAATCAGCGGGCGACGGACATGCAGAGCGGCGGCTAACGCCAGTGCACATATCCGGCTCCCTCTGAACCGGCAGTCACATTACGAAGACAACCTAGCCAAGATTCTGCGCGAACCCAAGTCGACGCTCAGTATGAATAAAACCCTTTTCCCGACTTCTTGCCGAGCTGTCCGGCCTCGACCATCCGGAGCAGCAGCGGAGGCGGTGCGAAGTGGGGGTCCTTGTACTCGTCATACATCGAATCGGCGATGAGCTTCATCGTGTCGAGCCCGATCAGGTCGGACAGCCGCAGCGGTCCCATCGGGTGCGACAAGCCGGCAACGACCGCCGTGTCGATGTCCTCGACGGTCGCCACACCGGCCTCTGCCATCCTGATCGCCGACAGCAAGTACGGCACCAGCAGAGCGTTGACGATGAAGCCCGAGCGGTCGCCGCAGCGCACCACCTTCTTGCCTAACGTGTCGCTGGCGAACTGCTCGACCCGCGACAGCGCCTCGGGGGAGGTGACCAGCGTGCTGATCAACTCGACCAAGGGCAGCACGGGCACCGGGTTGAAAAAATGCAAGCCGAGCACGCGGCTCGGATTCTTCGTCGCCGCAGCGATTTTCATGATGGGAATGCTGGAGGTGTTCGACGCGAGCACGGCATCGGGATCGGTGACGATCGCGTCGAGTTCGGCGAAGATCTTGGCCTTGATGGCCTCGTCCTCGATGACTGCCTCAATCACCAGCTGGCGGTCGGACAGGTCGACGAGGTCGGTGGTGAACGTCAGCCGCCCCAGAGCCGCATCACGGTCGGCCTCGCTGAGCTTGCCCTTGCTCGTCGCGCGCTCCAACGAGCTGGTGACGCGATCGCGGCCTGCGTTGATCAGCGCGTCGGTCGGCTCGTAGACCACTACGTTCGCGCCTGCCTTCGCCGACACCTCGACGATGCCCGAGCCCATCTGCCCCGCGCCGACGACGCCTACCCGTTCGATTCCTTCACCCATAACGTCGAATTCTGCACCAGGGCTGTCAATCGCTCGCAATCGCAGCCCTGGTGCAGAAGTCGGCAAACCAGTCTTCAGTTACTGAGGGATCAGTGGAACTGGCCCTCTTCGGTCGAGCCCGTCAGCGCCGTCGTCGACGAGGTCGGGTCCACCGTGGTGGCGATCCGGTCGAAGTAGCCGGCGCCGACCTCACGCTGGTGCTTGGTGGCGGTGTAACCCCGCTCCTCGGCGGCGAATTCGCGCTCCTGCAGCTCGACGTAGGCCGTCATCTGGTTGCGGGCGTAGCCGTAGGCCAGATCGAACATCGAGTAGTTCAGGGCGTGGAAGCCGGCCAGCGTGATGAACTGGAACTTGAAGCCCATCGACGCCAGCTCCTTCTGGAACTTTGCGATGGTCGCGTCGTCGAGGTGCTTGCGCCAGTTGAACGACGGCGAGCAGTTGTAGGCCAACATCTGGTCGGGGAACTCAGCCTTCACACCCTCGGCGAACTTCGCCGCTAGCTCGAGGTCCGGCGTGCCGGTCTCCATCCAGATCAGGTCGGAGTACGGGGCGTAGGCCTTGGCCCGGGCGATGCAGGGCTCCAGGCCGTTCTTGACCCGGTAGAACCCTTCCTTGGTGCGCTCACCGGTGATGAACGGCTGGTCGCGCTCGTCGACATCGGAGGTGATCAGCGTGGCCGCCTCGGCGTCGGTGCGGGCGATCACGACGGTCGGCACGTCGGCGACGTCGGCCGCCAGCCGGGCTGAGGTCAGGGTCCGGATGTGCTGCTGGGTCGGGATGAGGACCTTGCCACCGAGGTGACCGCACTTCTTCTCCGACGCCAACTGGTCCTCCCAGTGCGAACCGGCGACACCCGCGGCGATCATGGCCTTCTGCAGCTCGTAGACGTTGAGCGCGCCACCGAAGCCGGCCTCACCGTCGGCGACGATCGGCACCAGCCAGTTGTCGACGGAGGTGTCGCCCTCGACCTTGGCGATCTCATCGGCACGCAGCAGTGCGTTGTTGATTCGGCGCACCACCTGCGGCACCGAGTTGGCCGGGTACAGGCTCTGGTCGGGGTAGGTGTGCCCGGACAGGTTCGCGTCACCGGCGACCTGCCAGCCGGACAGGTAGATGGCCTTCAGCCCGGCCCGCACCTGCTGAACGGCCATGTTGCCGGTCAGCGCACCGAGCGCGTTGACGAACTCCAGGTCGTGCAGTTGGTTCCACAACACCTCGGCGCCCCGGCGGGCCAGCGTGGCTTCCTCGACGACCGTGCCCTGCAGCGCCACGACGTCCTCGGCGGTGTAGGTGCGCTCGACACCCTTCCACCGCGGGTTGGTGTCCCAGTCCTTCTGGATCTCTTCGGCTGATTTCGGCGTGCCAACGGTCGACATCCGGCTACTCCTATTCGTGTTCATATCATCGCTGCGGCGCCGCCAGAGTTCCCAGCTTGTTAACGCCCAAACAACTTCGCTGTTGCGCTAATCCGATAATGCACCCGGGTATAAGAGCAGGTCCAGCGCCACCGATTGCCAATTTTCGTTAACGCCTCCGGTGATCCTGCAAAGTTTGCGAAGGGACCGTTCGGCTGTACCGGTTCAGTAGTTACCCATCAGTAGCCAATTTCCGCAGGTCAGTACGCCCGTACTGTTAAACGGAGAGGGTCTACAACGCGAAGATCGCAGCGACGGCTTTGGTCTCGTCACCGACGGTATATGTGAGCGTTGTAACAGTCCGATCGGTGAGGTCGGCGCCGAATCGGTCGGTCGAACCCGGCGGGTGGACGTGCGCGATGATCTCGAGTTTGTCGCCGAGCGCCACCGGCGCGTCGTGCTCGATGGTGACCCGCAGCGGCTGCTCCATCATTTCCGGGCGGGACAGCAGGTAGTCCTCGACCACCGTCCAGTAAACCGAGTTGTTCATGTGGTCGAACAGGTCGATGTCGGTGACACGGACCGGATATTCGCGGATCTCGGCGGCATCCTCGCGGCTACCCGGCTTCAGGTAGGCCTTCCACCGCAGCCTGCCCTCGCTGGTGGTGCGCTTGAGCCCCTCGATGAAGTCGTCAGCGATGCGCGCCGGCCCCTGCGTCTCGCGGGAGATGTTGATCCAGAACGCCTCGGACTCCATCAGGCCGCCGCGGCGGCCGTCGAGCCGCACCCGCATCTCACACCACCGGTTCGACGTGCCCGAACACCAGCGGCGCAGCCGCAGGATGTCCTGGAACTCGATCGGTTTGATCAGATCGATCATCGTGCGCCGCACGATCCACAGCGGGTGCGTTTCCTCGAAGCCGAGTTCGCGCAGATGGTCCTGGCCGATGTCCTGGATGTGTCGGCACGCGGCGTCGAAGCGCAGCCTGCCCAGCCGGTCGATGTCGGCGACCCGCAGCGGCCACTCCCGATCGAAGACGTCGGGATGCGGGTCGGGCACCGGCATCAGTACCTTCGACAGACCGGTGCTACCTGCGGTTTCTGCCACGAGTTGTTCTCCCCTGCTCACCCCGACGGTTCCCGATACTGCCACAGCGGGGCCGCTGCCAATTATGCGAAGACCGTCTTCGCAGGCGGTTATGCTCGGTGACGTGGCCAAAACGTTCGTCGGCTCCCGGGTCCGGCAGCTGCGCAACGAGCGTGGCTTCAGCCAGGCCGCGCTGGCGCAGATGCTCGGCATCTCGCCGAGCTACCTGAACCAGATCGAGCACGACGTGCGCCCGCTGACCGTGGCAGTCCTGCTGCGGATCACCGAGGTGTTCGGTGTCGATGCGACGTTCTTCGCCTCGCAGGACGACACCCGGCTGGTCGCCGAACTGCGCGAGGTCATGATGGACCGCGACCTCGACATCGATGTGGACCCGGCCGAAATCGCCGATATCGTCAACGCCCACCCGACGCTGGCCCGCGCGATGGTCAACCTGCACCGGCGCTACCAGCTGACCACGATGCAGCTGGCGGCCGCGACCGAGGACCGCTACTCCGACGGCAGCGGTAGCGGGTCCATCACGATGCCGCACGAGGAAGTCCGCGACTACTTCTACCAGCGGCAGAACTACCTGCACGAGCTCGACACCGCGGCCGAAGACCTGACCATCGACCTGCGTATGCACCGAGGTGACCTCGCCCGCGACCTCGCCGACCGGCTTCGTGCGGTGCACGGCGTGCAGATCCTGCGGCGCACCGATTTCGGTGACAACGTGTTGCACCGCTACGACCCCGTCACCCGCAGGCTCGAGATGGCCAGCCATCTTTCGTCGGGCCAGCAGGTGTTCAAGATGGCGGCCGAGTTGGCCTACCTGGAGTTCGGTGACCTGATCGACAAGCTGGTCGCCGACGGCAAGTTCACCAGCGACGAGTCGACGACACTGGCCCGGCTGGGGCTGGCCAATTACTTCGCGGCGGCCACGGTGTTGCCCTACGGCCAGTTCCACGAGGTCGCCGAGAAATTCCGCTACGACGTCGAGCGGCTGTCGGCGTTCTACCGAGTCAGCTACGAGACGATCGCGCACCGGCTTTCGACGCTGCAGCGGCCGTCGATGCGCGGCGTGCCGTTCTCGTTCGTCCGCGTCGACAAAGCTGGCAACATGTCAAAACGCCAGTCGGCCACGGGTTTTCACTTTTCCTCCAGCGGCGGCACCTGTCCGCTGTGGAACGTCTACGAGACGTTCGCCAATCCGGGGAAGATCCTGGTGCAGATCGCGCAGATGCCCGACGGCCGCAGCTACATGTGGGTGGCGCGCACGGTCGAGCGTCGCGCCTCGCGCTATGGTCAGCCGGGCAAAACGTTCGCGATCGGGCTCGGCTGCGAGATTCGGCATGCACACCGGCTCGTCTACTCGGAGGGACTGGATTTGGCCGGCGATATCGCGACACCGATCGGGGCCGGCTGCCGGGTGTGTGAACGCGACAACTGCCCGCAGCGGGCTTTCCCCGCCCTTGGCCGCGCCCTTGACCTCGACGAGCACCGCAGCACGGTGTCGCCGTATCTGGTGAAGCAGTCATGAGCGTCCCTGCCCGCATCGAACCCGGCGGGTTGCGGGAGCTCGGACCCATCAACTGGGTGATCGCGAAGCTCGGCGCACGGACGATCCGGGCGCCGCGGTTCAGCCTGATGAACGTGCTGGGTCAGCACAAGCTGCTGTTCTTGGCGTGGCTGCCCTACAGCGCAATGTTGCTCGGCCTGCTGAGCAAGCTGCCGGTCCGCGACGCCGAGGTCGTCATCCTTCGCGTCGGCCATCTGCGCGACTGCGAATACGAACTGCAACAGCACCGCAGGCTGGCCCGCAGCCGCGGCATCGGACCGGAGTTGCAGGCCAAGATCTTCTCCGGCCCCGACGCCGAGGGGCTCACCGACCGGCAGCGAGCGCTGATCACCGCCACCGACGAGTTCGTTGTCACCCGCGGTGTGTCCGCCGAGACGTGGGCGTGGTTGGCCGGTCACCTGACGAAGGCGCAGCTGATCGAATTCTGCTTGCTGGCAGCGCAATACGATGGGCTGGCGGCCACCATTACCACGCTGAAGGTGCCGCTGGACTTCTCGGACTAGGGTCGCCCAGCTACAGGTAGGTGACTCCCAGCACCACCAGCGACAGCAGCACCGGCGAGATCGGCAGCGCGGCCAGAAACGCCGCTCGCACCTCGGCCTTGCCTTGATAGTCGCGCCACGCCAGCCAGCCGGCGACCCCACCGAGCACAAACGACAAGCCCGCAACGACGAGCACCCAATGGCTGATTGTGCGCGTCGCAATGGCCGCGGAGATACCGGCGAGCCACAGCATGTGCCCGATGATCAGGCCGCCGATGCCCGCGACCCAGATGGCTCTCGCTGAGCCGGCTGTCTGGGCCACGCTCAGAAATTGATCATGTGGCCGACGAGCCCGTGGAAGCACTCCTGCAGCGCCTCCGACATCGTCGGGTGGGTGTGGACGTTGCGGGCGAGCTCGGTGGCGGTCAGGTCCCACTTCTGCGCAAGCGTCAGCTCAGGCAGCAGCTCCGAAACGTCGTGGCCGATGAGGTGGCCGCCGATCAGTTCGCCATACTTCCCGTCCGCGATCAGCTTGACGAACCCGCTGGGATCTCCGACGCCGTGCGCCTTGGCGTTGGCGGTGAACGGGAACTTCGCGACCTTGACGTCATAGCCCTCGTCGCGCGCCTGCTCCTCGGTCAGGCCGAAGCTGGCAACCTGCGGCTGGCAGAACGTGGCACGCGGCAGCATCCGGTAGTCGCCGAGCGGCAAAGTGTCTGCGCCGCCGATGGTTTCGGCCGCGACCACGCCTTGGGCCTCGGCCACGTGCGCGAGTTGCAACTTGCCGGTGACGTCGCCGATCGCGTAGATGTGGCCCACGTTGGTACGCATATAGTCGTCGATGCCGATCGCCTTGCGCTCGGTGATCTGCACGCCGGCTTTATCCAGACCGTAGCCCTCGATGTTGGGCGCGAAACCGATTGCCTGCAATACCTTTTCGGCCTTGAGCTCTTCCGACTTGCCGTCTTTACTGATCGTGACCGTGACGTCGCCGCCGTTGTCGGAGATCGATTCGACCTTGGTGCCGGTGAGCACCTTCACGCCGAGCTTCTTGAACTGTTTCTCGATTTCCTTACTCACCTCGGCGTCCTCGTTGGGCAGCGCCCGCGGCAGGAACTCGACGATGGTGACGTCAACGCCGTAGTTCTTCAGCACGTAGCCGAACTCCATGCCGATCGCGCCCGCCCCGGCGATCACGATGGACTTGGGCAGCTCGCGCGTCATGATCAGCTTTTCGTAGGTGACGACGTTGTCCGACAGCGAGGTGCCGGGCACCAGGCGCGTGCTGCTGCCGGTGGCGATGATGATGTTGTCGAACGTCACCGTCACAGCGTCTTTCTGGTCGTCCCCGGTCGGTTCGACCTCCAGCGTGTGGTCGTCTTTGAATTTGCCGTAGCCGTGGATCTCGGTGATCTTGTTCTTCTTCATCAGGAAGTGCACACCGGCCACCCGGCCTTCGGCGACCTTGCGGCTGCGGTCGAAGGCGACCCCGTAGTCGAAGGTCGCCTCCCCGCTGATGCCGAACTGCTTGGCCTCTTTGGTGAAGATGTGGGCGAGTTCGGCGTTGCGCAGCAACGCTTTCGACGGGATACACCCGACGTTGAGGCACACCCCGCCCCAGTATTTGGGTTCGACGACTGCGGTGCTCAGCCCCAGCTGCGCGGCGCGGATCGCTGCGACGTATCCGCCTGGGCCTGCTCCGAGAACAACGACGTCATAGTGGCTCACCCCGCCAACACTAGTAGGGCAGCACTCCTACCAGACAGCGGCTTGCGTGTTCGCAGAAGTAGTAGCCGTACAGCACCGCAGCCGAGGCCGTCGACGCAAACGGCGCCGACATCAGCGCGATGGCCAGCGCCGACAGCACCGGTCTGTCCGGAACGGTCGCCGCGATCACGGCCGCGACGGTGCACACGACCAGGTAGACCAGCACGGCGAATACCGCGGGCGTCTTGTTGATCGAATGGAACCACCAGTAGAACAGGCCCAGCCCGATGACCGCGGACACCGCCCATACGGCCGCGACGACGAGGACGAAGGTCCAGCGCTTCAGCGGGGATGCCTCGGCCGGGTGCTTCGCGACCGGTGCCGGCGTGGGCTCGGGCTGGATCTCCTCGGCTACGGCGGGCAGTGCACCGGTGAACGTCGGCGTGAACGGCGCCGTGGGCTCCAGGTCCGCATCGGTGTTTGTCTCGGGCTTGATGCGCGGGGGATGCCACCCGATCGGTGCGCGATGGCGGCGGGTTCCCCGGTAGGTCTGCTCAGCCACCGTGCACCACCTGAACTGTGGCGAGTGCAACGAACCATCCGGGCGCGACGGCCAGGACGAACGCGCCCAGAGCCGTCATCCAGCGTCGGTGCGACAGCAGGATCATCACCATGCCGAACAGGCTGGGCACGCCGACGATCAGCGCAATGACGACATCGGGCCGGACCGGTGTGCTGACGAGCTTCGTCGCCGCGATTCCCGCCACCAGACCGACCGCGGTGCCCACAAGCATTGCGCTGGCTAAAAACCAGGCTCGTGGAACGGGTATCACGTCTGTAGACGATAACGCCGAGTGCCCGGAAGGCCGCCCTAGACGCGCGGCGCGCCAGGTAACGGACAGGCATCAATTGCTTGTGCGACAACGTGTGTGCCGCCGGGTGCGGGCCGTTCCCCCCGGTCGTAGTCGGCTCCCGTCAGCGGCGGACTTTGGGCGAGCAGCCGGTTCTCGTCCTCGGTGAACGCCCGGCCGCGGGACAGGAATCGCACGCCCTCCGGCGCCTCCAGGCTGAACCCGCCGCCGCGGCCCGCCACCACGTCGATCACCAGCTGCGTGTGCTTCCACGCCTCGAACTGCGGGCCGGAAATCCAGACCGGGACGCCTGTGCCGACATCGAGGACGCCCAGCAGCACGTCGCGATCGCCCACGATGAATTCGCCGGCGGGGTAACACATCGGCGACGAGCCGTCACAGCAGCCGCCGGACTGGTGGAACATCACCGGCCCGTGCCGCTCTTGGAGTTTGACCAGCAGGTCCGCGGCCGCCCGCGTGATCAGCGCCCTCAATGGCCGAGCGTGAGCTTGTGCACCACTTTCGGGTGGATTTTCGCGCACAAGCTCATGTTCGACATCCATCAGAAGAAGCCTTGCGCCTTGTTGCTGTAGGACACCAGCAGGTTCTTCGTCTGCTGGTAGTGGTCGAGCATCATCTTGTGGGTCTCGCGGCCGATGCCGGACTGCTTGTACCCGCCGAACGCCGCGTGAGCAGGATAGGCGTGATAGCAGTTGGTCCACACCCGGCCGGCCTTGATGTCGCGGCCGGCGCGGTAGGCGACATTGCCGTCGCGGCTCCACACGCCGGCGCCCAACCCGTACAGCGTGTCGTTGGCGATCGCGATCGCGTCGTCGTAATCCTTAAACGACGTCACCGCCACCACCGGCCCGAAGATCTCCTCCTGGAAGATCCGCATCTTGTTGTTGCCTTCGAAAATCGTCGGCTGCACGTAGTAGCCGCCGTTGAGGTCGCCGCCCAGTTGTGCACGCTCGCCGCCGGTGACCACGCGGGCGCCTTCCTCCCTGCCAATCTCGATGTAGGACAACACCTTTTCCAGCTGGTCGTTGGACGCCTGGCTGCCGATCATCGTCTCGGTGTCCAGCGGGTCGCCCTGCCGCACGGCCTTGGTGCGGATGGCCGCCAGTTCCAGGAATTCGTCGTAGATGTCGGCCTGGATCAGCGACCGCGACGGGCAGGTGCACACCTCGCCCTGGTTGAGGGCGAACATCGTGAACCCTTCCAGGGCCTTGTCCTGGAAGTCTTGACCTTCTGGGCCGGCGGCCATCACGTCGGAGAAGAAGATGTTGGGGCTCTTGCCGCCGAGCTCGAGTGTGACGGGAATCAGGTTCTGGCTGGCGTACTGCATGATCAGGCGCCCGGTCGTGGTTTCCCCGGTGAACGCGATCTTGGCGATGCGGTTGCTCGACGCCAGCGGTTTACCCGCCTCGAACCCGAATCCGTTGACCACGTTGAGCACGCCGGCGGGCAGCAGATCGCCGATCAACGACAACAGGTAGAGGATCGACGCCGGTGTCTGCTCGGCGGGTTTGAGTACGACGGCGTTGCCTGCCGCCAGCGCCGGCGCCAGCTTCCAGGTGGCCATCAGGATCGGGAAGTTCCACGGAATGATCTGGCCGACGACCCCGAGCGGCTCGTGGAAGTGGTAGGCGACGGTGTCGTCGTCGATCTGGCTCAGCGAGCCTTCCTGCGCGCGAATGGCGCCTGCGAAATAGCGGAAGTGGTCGACGGCCAGCGGCAGGTCGGCGTTGAGCGTCTCGCGGATGGGCTTGCCGTTGTCCCACGCCTCGGCCAGCGCCAGCGATTCGAGGTGCTCCTCGATACGGTCGGCGATCTTGTTCAGGATGTTGGCGCGCTCGGCGGGCGCGGTCTTGCCCCAGGCCGTGGCCGCTCCGTGGGCCGCGTCGAGCGCCGTGTCGATGTCGGCCTCGGTAGACCTGGGGATCTCGCAGAACGGCTGGCCAGTCACCGGGGTCGGGTTCTCGAAGTACTCGCCACCGGCGGGCGGCACCCATTCGCCGCCAATGAAATTGCCGTAGCGCGACTCATAGGACATCAGTGCGTCGGATGAACCCGGACGTGCATAAGCGGTCATGACTGACTCCTTCTCGCCGATTGGTTCCGATTGTGCTCCCCCTCACAACGCGATGCCAGCGAGACCCCCTGCACTCGCATTTCTTCGCCCACGCGTCGGTTCCAGCGAAGGGCACACCAGAATGGACGCCGTGAGCGACGACCCCTACCTCTGGCTCGAGGACATCACCGGCGAGGATGCGCTGGACTGGGTCCGCCGCCACAACGAGCCGACACTCGCCGAGCTCTGCAACGAACAATTCGAGCAGATGCGTAGCGAGGCCCTCGAAGTGCTCGACACCGACGCCCGAATTCCGTACGTCCGCCGCCGCGGCGACCTGCTGTACAACTTCTGGCGCGACGCGGCGAATCCCCGCGGCCTGTGGCGCCGCACCACTTTGGACAGTTACCGCACCGATGCGCCCGACTGGGAAGTGGTGATCGATCTCGACGCGTTGGCCGCCGATGAGGACGAGACTTGGGTGTGGGCCGGGGCGCGGGTCATCGAGCCCGACCATTCGCTGGCGCTGATCAGCCTGTCGCGCGGCGGCTCGGACGCCGCAGTGGTTCGCGAGTTCGACATGCGCACAGGTGAATTCGTCGCCGAGGGTTTCCAGGTGCCCGAAGCCAAGACCCAAATCAGCTGGGAGGACCAGAACGCCGTGCTGATCGGCACGGACTGGGGCGAGGACTCGCTGACCGAGTCCGGATACCCTCGGCTGGTCAAACGCTGGCGGCGCGGAACACCGCTCGACGAGGCCGAGACGCTGTTCAGCGGCGCGCATACCGACGTGCTGGTGGCAGCATCACGCGACCGCACACCAGGTTTCGAGCGGACCCTGCTCAGCCGTGCGATCGATTTCTTCAACGACGAGGTCTACGAGCTGCGGGGCGACGAATTCATTCGCATCGACGCCCCTACCGACGCCACCGTGTCAGCGCACCGCAACTGGCTTCTCGTCGAGCTGCGCTCCGACTGGTACACCGCAGCAGGCGCCTACCCTGCGGGTTCGCTGATCGCCGCCGACTACGACGACTTCCTTTCCGGCACAGCTGAATTACATGTCGTGTTCGAACCTGACGAGCACACGAGCCTCAACCACTACGCGTGGACCAGGGACAAGTTGGTCATCGTCACTCTCTCCGACGTCGTGAGCAGAGTCCACACGGTGACCCCCGGCACCTGGGCCATCGAGTCGGTACCCGGCATTCCGGACAACACGAACGCGGTCATTGTCGACACGGACGATCTGGCCGACGAGATCTTTTTGGACTTCAGCGGCTTCACCACGCCGTCGCGGCTTCTACACGGACCCGTCGAGGGCCCACTCGAGCAGATCAAAGCGGCGCCATCCTTCTTCGACGCCGAGAATATCGTCGTTGCACAGTATTTCGCGGCATCCAAGGACGGCACATCGATTCCGTACTTCGTCGTCACCCATCGCGACAACACCGGCCCCCGCCCCACGCTGCTCGGTGGCTACGGCGGATTCGAGGTATCGCGGACCCCTGGCTACGATGGTGTGCTGGGCCGGCTGTGGCTCGCCCGAGGCGGCACGTATGTGATGGCCAACATTCGCGGCGGCGGCGAGTACGGGCCCGGCTGGCATACACAGGCGATGCGAGAGGGCCGCCATCTGGTGGCCGAGGACTTCGCCGCTGTCGCAGAGGATTTGGTACGCCGCGGCATCACCACCGTCGAACAGTTGGGCGCGCAGGGCGGCAGTAACGGCGGGCTGCTGATGGGCGTCATGCTGACGCAGTATCCGGAGTTGTTCGGCGCGTTGGTGTGCAGCGTGCCGTTGCTGGACATGAAGCGCTTCCATCTGCTGCTGGCCGGCGCGTCGTGGGTGGCCGAGTATGGCAATCCCGACGATCCGGATGATTGGGCGTTCATCTCCGAATACTCGCCCTACCAGAACATCTCGGCGGATCGCCGCTACCCACCATTGCTGATGACCACCTCCACCCGCGACGACCGGGTGCATCCGGGCCACGCACGCAAGATGACCGCAGCGCTGGAGGCGGCCGGACATCAGGTGCACTACTACGAAAACACCGAAGGCGGTCACGCTGGTGCCGCCGACAACAAGCAGACCGCATTCCGGTCGGCGCTGATCATGGAGTTCCTGCACCGCACGCTGGGCACTTAGTGCGCGGAGCAGGCCACCAGTCGCGGTAGGCTTACAGCAAACGACTGTCGGCGAATCTCGGAGTATCTGATGCGGGTGGAACCCAACGTTCTCAAAGACGGGGCGGACGTCGCGCGCAACGCCGGCGAAATGGCACTGAGCGGGGCGGACGCGCTGGCACAGGCCGCGATTCCGGCCGGGATTTTCGGCGATTTCGACCAGGCCCATGTCTTCCACAGCACGTTGACCGCGGGCCATCAATCACACGTGCGAGCGATGCGGGGCAACCATCGCACGCTCATCGACATCGGTGATAAGGCGACCCACGCAGCGACCTCGTTCGAGACGACGGAATCGGAGAATAAGGCCGCCATCGACGCAGTACCGGATGCCTGACTACCCGCAGCTGGTCTACCTGAGTGTCGGCGAGCTGATCGGTGCGGCGGGCGGCGATCCATGGGAAGTCGACAGCACCATCCAGGCAGGCTCTCCCGGCGAGATCGGGGAACTGGCCACGTCGTTCCACAATGCCGGCGTGTGTATGACCGAGACCGATGAGGAGTTCAACGCGGCCAAGAAGCGGTTCGACGCGGCCTGGGACCGCGACGATCCCGAATTCCAGATCAACGACGCCGAAGAGATCCGTCGCGCGACGCAGTGGTTGAAGCTCAACAAAAAGCAGATGTCCAAAGTCGCCGCCGACCTCCAGAACATCGCAGCCACCCTCGCCGAAGCCCAACGCAGCGGCCATGTCTCGATCGGCAACCTCAACGCCCGCCTGGTTCAGCTCGACAACACCATCGCAGCCGAGATTGCCCGAGCGCAGGCCGACGGCGTACAGCTTGATTGGTCCGCGCTGAAGGCCGCCGCCGTCGATGCCACCAAGCAATCGCTCGCCGAGGTGACCGCCGTACGAGACGCCTACGGCGCCAAGCTCGATGAAGCACAGCTCGACATGGCCGCCGACGGCTACGACATAGATGCGATTGCAGCCGCCGAAGGCCAGGGCGAACCGTCCGCGCAGGACCAGGCGAAGAGCGCGGCACAGAAGTACGACGCCACCCAGCGTGCCGCAGATGAGCAGTTGGTCAACAGCGGCGGCCCGATGACGACGGATAAAGAGGCCGCAGCCGCACGGCTACGCGACTTCGCCACGGTCAACGACCCGGCCGCCAATCCGTACGCCAAGCAGTACGCCGGCGAGCGCCTCGACGACTACAACATGTCCCGGTTCGTCGGCCCCCTGCCCCTGGATCCGGTTCTGGGCAAGGACGCGCGTCAACTGGCTCAGACGCGGCTGGAGTTTCAGCGACAGCTGGAGGCAGGTCTCCTGGGTTCCGCTCCGATGTCGCCCGATGCGGCAACCGCGTTTCTGGACAGCTCTGATACACAGGCTCGTGCCATGGTCATCAATCGCGCCGAGCAAAGGCTTGCCAACCTCGGTTTCTCCAGCGACGGCATCAAGAAATTGATGCAGGGCGTGGGTTCGCTTTCCGACAGCGTCGGCACCGGTGTCAAACAGTACGGCGATTCGGTCGAGACGGGCAGGCACGCGCTCAACGGTCTGTCCAAAGCGGACGCGGAACTCTTCGCGAAGTGGGGCGGACGAGTCGGCTGGGCGGGCAACGGCATTCAGCTCGCTGTGGCGATCTCCGATTGGCTGGACGGTGGCGCCGAACGCAATCAAGAACTCGGCGAAGCCGTCGGCGGCGTGGGCGGCAGCATGCTGGGCGGAATGGGCGCGGGCGCCGCCGTCGGCTCTTTCGGCGGACCCCTCACCGCCGCGGGCGCCGCGGTCATCGGCGGGTTGCTCGGCGGTTTCGCGGGATCGGACATCGGTGGCGAGATCGGAGGCCTCTTCGATCCGCAGCTGCCCATCGGGGCGGGTCCCGGCGGCGGCGGAACCTGGTAGGGATGGCGGGATGGATCACCTGACCACGGGCAAGGCACTGGGTTATGTCGGCCTGGCGTTGATCGTCGTCGGCGGCGTCGCGGCAATGATGCCTTGGAAATCGCGGCGCGTGTCAACAGCATCGATTCAGCGGCGGGTCTACTGGACAGGCGCTGTCACAGGAGCGATGTTGCTGTTCGTTTCCCAACTTCCCGACTGGCGGTCAGGGCTGTTCGTCGCTGTGGCAGTTGCGCTCGTCCTCGTTCTGATGGCGTACCGGTTCACGTCGCACATCAAAATCGGCGGCAAGGTCTACGAGTTCATGCGCGATCCAAGACAGCCGGACCCACCACCGGCCCTCGGTGACCACGATGACTGAGCGCGATACTGCAGGCATGCCCGACTTCGAAACCCTGCTGTACAAGACGGACCCGCCCGTCGCCACCGTCACCCTGAACCGACCCGAGCATCTCAACACGATCGTGCCGCCGATGCCGGACGAGATCGAGGCCGCCATCGGCCTGGCCGAACGCGACCCTGCCATCAAGGTGATCGTGCTGCGCGGCGCCGGTCGCGCGTTCTCCGGCGGCTACGACTTCGGCGGCGGCTTTCAGCACTGGCGCGAAGCGATGACGACCGACGGCCGCTGGGACCCCGGCAAGGATTTCGCGATGGTCAGCTCCCGCGAGACCGGCCCGACGCAGAAGTTCATGTCGATCTGGCGCGCATCGAAACCCGTCATCGCCCAGGTGCACGGTTGGTGTGTCGGTGGCGCAAGCGATTACGCGCTGTGCGCCGACATCGTGATCGCCAGCGACGACGCCGTAATCGGCACCCCGTACGCCCGCATGTGGGGCGCCTACCTGACAGGAATGTGGCTCTACCGGCTGAGCCTGGCCAAGGTGAAATGGCACTCGTTGACCGGCGAACCACTCACCGGAGCAGAGGCCGCCGACGTCGAACTGATCAACGAGGCCGTCCCCTTCGAGCGCCTCGAAGAACGCGTCGCCGAAGTGGCGGCGATGCTGTGCCGAATCCCGTTGTCTCAGTTGCAGGCTCAGAAACTGATTGTCAATCAGGCCTACGAGAACATGGGCCTGGCGTCCACTCAGACGCTCGGCGGCATCCTCGACGGGTTGATGCGCAACACCCCGGACGCGCTGCAGTTCATCGACACAGCCGCGACCCAGGGTGTCCGCGCGGCAATCGAGCGCCGCGACGGCCCGTGGGGCGACTACAGCCAGGCGCCACCCGAGCGGCGGCCCGACCCGTCACACATCATCGAGCCCTGATTGGAGACAGCAGCACACGGGCCGCGACGTTTAGCAAGTAACCCAGCACGCCGATGACAGCGATCACAGCGACGACCTGGTCGTAGGCGAGCTGATCGCGCGTTGAGAATCTGATACCCCAAACCCGAACGCAAACCGAGCATCTCGGCCGGTACCAAAACCACCCAACCGACGCCCAGCGCCAGCCGCAGGCCGTTCTGAATGTAGCCCCGCACAGCCGGAAGCACCACGGCGGTGAGTTGTTCGAGACGCGTTGCATGCCGGCAACCGTGTTGAGCAGCACCGGCCACACCGCGGCGGCGGCGACCAGAAAGATCACGGGCTGACTGCCGATGCCGAAGAGCGCCACGGCGATCGGCGTCCACGACAGCGGTGAGATCATCCGCAGAAAGGCCACCAGCGGTCCGGCTCCGCGTTCGGCTGTCCGGCTCAGCCCGATGAGCAGGCCGCGACCGAATCCTGCTCTTCTTTGACCTGGCGGCGACGGCTGCGAAGAAGCGCCGATTCCGCTGCGCTGGCCCGCGACATCCAATTGCTATACGACGGCGGACTACTCGGCTCCAAGATTCACCGGTCGACCAACCCGATCAGTCAGGCCCGCCGGCTGGCCAGCGATCTGATCAACCGCGCGCGGCGATAAGCGCATCCAAGTCGGCGATCGCGCGCAGGGTGTCGTTGAGATGCGTGCAGGTGCTGGTGCCGACGAACTCGCTGCGCACGCGGTTCCGCAACTCGGACAACGACATTCCCTCGATGCGACTGGCGCTTCCAATCGCCCGTGGGCATTCCTGCCACGGCAGCACCCGCACGGTCGCCGCGGCGGAGGTGACCGCTCTGGCCGACGCGTCGACCGTGCCGGTGACGGTGTACTCGTGCACGATGGTCTCCACACCGTGGCCATCGACGTGGGAGTCGCGGAAGTGTGCATCGAACTCGCCGTCCGGCGTCAGGTCCAGCCGGCGGAATCGGCGCATGCCGTGCGCGCGCAACGGCTCGACGGCGTGCATGCCCTCGGTATCCAGCGGCGGCGCCACGGGCCCGTGCACCGATGGGATCGTGCCGTTGCGCCTGGCGTACGGGACGAGCGACGCATCCTCGGCGAAGCCGGCACAGATGCCGGCCATATGGTCCGCGGTCCCGGCGGGCAGTTTCTCCTCGAGCCCGTTCGTGATCGCGATGTGCTGCACCGCATACCCGGAGACCAATGCCGCGCCGACCCAGTCGTCGAGCAGCAGATGCAGCAGGGTGGCACGCGCCGCCTCGTCGGGGAGCAGTCTGCCGATCGTCGAGCGGAATCCCGCGCCGACGCTGCTGCCGATCAGCTCCGAGACCCGAGGGTCGTCGGCGTCGATGTGGTCGATGACCCGGCCCGTCAGGTGCGCGCGTAGCCCCACCTGCCCGAGTACGTCGGCGGTGCCGTCGCGTCGGCCGACGGCGTCCCGGCCGCGAAGGTCTACGGAAGAATTTTCCCCTCCTCGCGTGCGGGGAGACATACCGGTTCCGTCCGGATGCGTGTCGATGGTGCTGGTGCGGCGCAGCACGCCATCGGCGAGCGGCCGCCAGGCCCGGACGGGCCGCGCAGGCCCCTGAATGTCCGTGACGAACGGCATGGTCAGATTCTATTCGCTGCGGCTCAGGCCACTGAGCAGCGAGACGACAACGCCGATAACGACCAGCCCGACGCCGACGATCAGCGTGACGTTGAGCCACTGATGCAGGCTGCCCTCAGCCGTATGGACCATCACGTCAGCCACTTGGCGGATATTGCCGGTGGTGCGGTTGAGTGCGTCGTCGATATAGCGTCTGCCCACCTCGAGCCCGGCCCATCCCGCCGCGCCCACGAGCAGCGCCGAAACCCCAAGGGCTGCAAGCGCTTTACCACGTGTGCGAGCAACAGCCAGCGTCAGCAGGGCGAACACCCCGGTGAGGACGCAGACGCCGATGCTTGCCCACGGCCCCCACGTCGCCAGCGGCTTGAGCTGCCCCGGCCGCAATGACGAGGAGTCGGGCACGGTGATGGGCACCATCACCGTGTCGGGCACGTCCAGGTTGAGGTTGCCGAGTGTGCCGCGCAGCGAGGCATCCCGCAGCATCGGGGCGATGTCGACGAGCCACCGGTCACCCTCACCGGAGCTGTCATCGTGCCGGACCGAATCGGTGAACATCCACCGGTGCGCGATGCGGTTGGCTTGGGCGAACTGGCCGGGGAACCCGGGGTTCGAGGTGTAGGCAGCGGTCACCGCATGCACCAGTTCACGGTTGGCCAGCCGATATCCCTTATCGGCGGCCAGTTCGGTGATCTGCGTCGTCAGCTCCGAGGCCATCGCCTCCCGCAGGCGGGGGTCCTTCGCCGCGTTCGCGGCCAGACCCGCGTAGCCGCCCTCGCTGACCACCTTCGTCTGCGCCCAGGTCGCGGGGACCGCGACCGCCAGCAGAACCGTCGTCAGGAGCCAGAACAGCAGCGCCGCCAGAAACCGCACGCTGTCCTCCTCCAAAACAGGGGGACGCGGCGCCAGTCGGCCAGAGCGCGTCCCACGATGAGGGGGTCCGGTCGACCGACCACCTCATGGCCCATGTTGCCGTAGTCGAACTTACTAAGAACATGGCGCATGGCGTTGACGCGGGCGCGCCGTTTTGTCGGTGCTCTTGACGACGGCCCACGGCGCGATCTCGATGTCCGTCCAGGCCGGATCGTGAAACGTGTGCTTGGGCGTGCAGAAGCCAACACGCGTTCCACGTGAACGAGAAGTGACCTACTTCGCGGTGCGGCGCGGGCGCAGCAGCGCCAACCGGGTCATCAACTTGTTCATCCGGTTCAGCGCCTTATGCGAGTTGTTGTAGTAGTTACCGCCGGCGCCGACGTTCGTGCGCGGTGAGACCACGGTCTCGATATGGCAGTATTTGCGCAAGCCCTCGACGCCGCCGAAGCGGGCACCGATGCCTGAGGTCTTCCACCCGCCCATGGGGGCGGTGGTGCACATCAGGTTGGAGATCACGTCGTTGACGTTGACGCATCCGCAGTCGAGGTGCAGCGCAATCTCATTCGCCCGCTCGATGTTCTTGGAGAACACCGCCGCTGAAAGACCGTACTGGCTGTCGTTGGCCAGCCGGATCGCCTCTTCCACCGACGACACCTTCATGATCGGCAGAGTCGGGCCGAACGTCTCCTCGGTCATGCAGGCCATCGAGTGGTCGACGTCGACGAGCACCGTCGGGGGATAGAAGCTGCCGGGGCCGTCGGGACGCTTGCCGCCGGTGAGGGCCTTCGCACCCGCCGCCAGCGCCTCACGAACGTGCCGGTCGGTGACTTCAACCTGGTCGTCGTCGATCATCGAGCCGACGTGATAGCCCTCCCCCGCACCGACTTTCAGCTTCTGTACGTCGCGGACGACGGCGTCGACGAACTGGTCGTAGACCGACTCGAGCACGTACACCCGCTCGACCGACACGCACGTCTGGCCCGCATTGAACATCGCCCCCCACACCGCGGCGTGCGCGGCCAAGTCGATGTCGGCGTCGTCCAGCACGATCATCGGGTCCTTGCCGCCGAGTTCGAGACTGACCGGGATGAGACGGCGCGCGGCGCGTTCCATCACCTTGGCGCCCGTTGCGCAGGAACCGGTGAACTGGATGTAGTCGGAATTGTCGATGATGGCTTCGCTCACCTCGCGGGCACCCTGAGCCAGCGCCAGCACCTCGGGCGCGCCCGAGTCGTGCCAGCCCCGCAGCAGCACCTCGGCGGTCAGCGGCGTCCGCTCGGAGGGCTTCAGCAGCACCGAGCAGCCGGCCGCCAACGCGCCGATGGCATCCATGAGCGCATTGGCCACGGGGTAGTTCCACGGCGCGATGATGCCGACGACCGGCCGCGGCCGGTAGTGCACGGTGACCTTCTTGATGGCCAGGAACGGCAGTGATGCGGGCCTGGTCTCGGGCGCGAGCGCCTTATCCATCGTCTTGATGTAGTAGGACAGGATCATGATCAGCAGCGGCACCTCTTGTGCCGCGTCGACGGCCGACTTGCCGGTCTCCTTGATCAGCAACGACTCGATCTCGTCGCGGTGCTCACCGAGCCATACCGCGTACCGGGCAAGCACTTTGGCGCGCCCCTTGGTGCCGCGCGCCTCCCATTCCTTCTGCGCCTCGCGAAGACCGGCCGCGATGCGCGGCACGTCGGCGGGGTCGGTCCAGCGCACCTGCCCGGCGATGTCGCCGGTCGCGGGGTTGAGGATGGTCGCCGACGAGGGCGAGTCAACTTCTGGCGTCGCGGTCATAGGGCCATGTTAACCGGCGGTGTGATCTGCGTCGCAGTCGGGTTGACGGGTGTCAAGTCTGATGGCCGCGGCGGCGGCGCAGACCACGGCGCTGCCCAACAGCACCGCACCTACGGTGTCGGTGAAGTAGTGGTAGGTGACGCCCTGGCCGATCATCGCGAACAGCGACGCGGCCGCCGCCGCAAGTACCGCCCACCAGGCCGCACCGGCCAGCAGCACGAGCATGCCGAGCACTACGACGGCCGTGGTGGTGTGGCCGCTCGGGTATGCGTACTCTCCGCCGCTGCGCCGGTCGATCAGCCGCTTGCACAGTTGGGCGAGCGCGACCCCGACAAGGGGGGAGATCACCATGGCCACCGCGAGTCGGTTGCGGTGCAGATGGACCGCGACGGCGACGCCGAACAGTGTCGCCAAGGTCAGGACCCACGGGTCGGTGAAGAACAGCAGATAGCGGGCCGGGCTGTCGTCGAACCTACGAAACCAGTTGTCGAGCGGGGTCGACCCGTTGCGCACGGCGAGGCCGAGCACGGTCATACCGGCGACGGCGATCCCCGACCACAGCAGCGGTGTGCGGCCAGTCTGTGTCACGTCAGGACGCGATGCCGCGAACGTAGGCCGCCTGTCCGAGGTGCTGGGCGCAGTCGTCGATGATGCTGACCAGTCGCGCGCTGGCGGTCACGGGCGGGTTCCAGTTGGTGTCGACGACGCGGCTGAGTTCGTCGGCGGTCACCGACGCGATGTATTCGAGCGTCACCTTGTGCACTGCGTGGTAATAACCGGCCAGGAGATCCGCGGGAACCTTCACCCGGCCGACGTCGTCGGCCGAGTGACCGTAGCCGAAGTCGTTGCCTTCCAGGTCGAGGTTGAACCGGTCCTTCCAGCCGTCGCGAGTCCACACCTGCTCGATGTCGGCGATGTCGCACAGTTGCAGGTCCTGTACGCGCGCGCTGTGCCAGATCAGCCAGGCGATGCTGTTGGCTTGCGCGGTCGGACGAAAGAACGCGACCTCGTCGGTCAGTTCGTCGGTGAGGTCGTCGACGTGTTCGATCAATCGCGTGAAGGAGTCGCGGAGCAGTTCGCGCACCGCTTGCACATCGGAGTCAGCCATGCGTCCGACGCTACCCGCGGCCTCCCCCATGGCCTCGGGCCCGGTTACTCCGGTGGCGCGTCGTGGAAGACCGCTTCCACGTTGTTGCCGTCGGGATCGCGTACGAACGCGCCGTAGTAGCCGGGGTGGTACTCAGGCCACAGCCGCGGGGAGTGCAGTGACTCGGCACCGAGCTTGAGCGCGGTGTCGTAGAAGGCGTGCACCGCGTCGCGGTCTTTGGCGTGGAACGCGATGTGCACCTCGCGGTTCGGCCCGCTCGCGTCGCCGACATTCATATCGCCGATCCAGAAGGTGGGTTTGCCGTCCCGGCCGTAGCCAATGGCCACGTGGAAGTCCTTCTGCCGGGTGTAGCCCAGCACGCCGAGGACTTCGTCGTAGAACGCTTTCGATTTCTCCCAGTCGGCACAGTTGATTCCCAGGTGATCGATCACCGCCCCATCCTGGCATGACGCCGCTGAACAGTCGTACATTCAGCAGATGGCGTATGAGCTGATAATTCGCAACGGCACGATCGTCGACGGCCTGGGCGGTGAGCCGTTCGTCGGGGACGTGGCGATCGCCGACGGCGTGATAGCGCACGTCGGCTCGGTCGACGGAGAGGCGGCGCGGGAGATTGATGCGACCGGTCTTCTCGTCACGCCCGGATTCGTCGACCTGCACACCCATTACGACGGCCAGGCCATCTGGTCGGACCGGATGACGCCGTCGTCGGCGCACGGTGTCACCACTGCGGTGATGGGTAATTGCGGTGTTGGGTTCGCGCCGTGCCGCGCCGAGGACCACGAGGTGCTCGTCGACGTGATGGCCGGTGTCGAGGACATACCGGGTGTTGTGATGGTCGACGGCTTGCCGTGGACGTGGGAGACGTTCCCTGAATTCCTCGACGCGTTGGATGCGGGTCGACGCGATATCGATGTGGCCGCGTTTCTGCCCCATTCGCCGCTGCGGGTCTACGTGATGGGCCGCCGCGGGGTCGATCGGGAGCCTGCCACGACCGAAGACCTCGCGCTTATGCGTAAGCTGGCCGCCGAAGCGATCGACGTTGGTGCCCTTGGCTTTGCGTCGTCTCGGCTGACGATTCACAAGACCGAGAGCGGACATCCGATCCCGAGCTATGACGCCGGCCACGACGAGATCGAGGCGATCGCCCGCGGGGTGGCCGATGCCGGCGGCGGCCTGATCCAATTCGTGCCCGACCTCGTCGCCGGTGACTACGAACCCGCGCTGCAGACAGTGTTCGACGTCGCCTCCGACGTCGGGCTGCCGGTGACGTTCACGTTGGCGATCGGCAATGCCGGGCCGGCCTTCTTCGAGGACGCGCTGCGAATGGTCGAGAAGGCCAATGAAAATGGCGGCGATATCACCGCGCAGATCTTCCCGCGTCCTATCGGGCTGGTGATCGGCCTCGAGCTGTCGGGCAACCCGTTCGTGATGTATCCCAGCTATCGCGAGATTGCCGGCCTACCCCTGGCGGAGCGGGTCGCCGAGATGCGCAAACCCGAAGTGCGCGAACGCATTCTGAATGACAAGCCGACGTCCGACGGGCACCCGCTGATGTTTGCGGTGCAGGCGTTCAACTGGATCTTCCCGCTTGGCGATCCGCCGAACTACGAGCCCTCCCCGTCGGACAGCATCGCCGCGCGGGCCGCGGCCCGCGGCGTCAGCCCGCTCGAGGAGGCCTACGACCGACTGCTCGACGATGACGGGCACGCCATGCTCCTGGTCACCCTGGCCAACTTCCGCGACGCGTCACTGGACACCGTCGCCGAACTCGTGCGCCGCGAGGACGTCGTTCTTGGCCTCGGCGACGGCGGCGCCCACTACGGAATGATCTGTGACGCAAGCTTTCCCACCTACATGCTCACGCACTGGGTGCGTGATCGGGCATCAGGCCGGTTGAGCGTCGCCGAGGCAGTCCGCGAGCTGACATCGGTACCCGCGCGGGTGGCGGGCCTGGCCGACCGAGGCCGAATTGCGGTGGGCTACAAGGCGGATCTGAACATCATCGACCAGGATGCGTTGCGGCTGCACAAGCCGACAGTCGCCTACGACCTGCCCGCCGGTGGGCGCCGCCTCGACCAGACCGCCGACGGCTACGTCGCGACGATCGTCTCGGGCGAGATCATCACCGAGAACGGGGTGCCCACCGACGCCCGCCCCGGCAGGCTGGTGCGCGGCCGCCAGGCCGCACCGGCGTCGGCATGACGCGCATCGCGCCGCTGGCGCCGCCGTGGAGTGAGCGCGACGCCGAGGAGATCAACAGCTGGGGTCACCCCGACCGCACGTACGAACCATTGCTGCTGGTGCGCTGCCTGCAACGTCATCCGGCGCTCGCCGCTCGGCTGCGCAAGCTGGGCGAGGCGCTCTACGTCGAGGCGCGGCTGCCCGCGCGGACCCGGACGATCGCGATCCTGCGCATGTGCGCGCTGATTTGCTGCGAGTACGAGTGGGGTGGGCAGGCGGCGTTTTGGGGGCCGATCGCCGGGGTCAGCGACGACGAGTGCGACGCGCTGGTCACCGGGAAGGACATCGGCTGGACCGCGAGCGAGCGGGTATTGATCGACGCCGTCGACGAGTTGGAAGCCACCGGCTCGTGGTCGGAGCCGACCTGGCGTGCGCTCGGCGAGCACCTCGACGACGAGCAGCGGATGGAACTGCTGATCGCAGTCGGCTGGTATCGGACGATCTGCACGCTGTGCAACGCGCTGGCGCTGCCCGTCGAGGGGTGGATGCGGCGCTGGCCAGTGCGCACGTGAGGAGCGAGTGAAGTCAGCGGGCTGAGCGGAGGTCGCGGCGCAGGCCGGGATGCTGCTTGCGCAGCGTGTTGAGCAGTAGCGGCCGCGGAAGTGCCTGCATGAAGCGGGTACTCACCACATTGCGCTTGCCCGCGATCACGATGCCGCGATCGTGTTCGAGCGCTTCGACACCGATGCGTGCGACGTCGCGCGACGGCATCCACAGGAACTTCGGGAACGCCGCGGCGAACTTCTCCTCGTCCATGCCCGCGGCTTGCAGGAACTCGGTTCGCACCGGACCAGGCGCGAGCATGGCGACGGTGACACCGGTGCCCGCCAGCTCTCCGCGAACGCCTTCGGTGTAGGTCTTCACGAACGCCTTGGTGGCCGCATAGCCGCTCTGCCCGGGAAACGGGTGATAGCCCGCGGTGGACCCGACGTTGAGGATGGCGCCGCGGCCGCGCGGCACCATCTGTTGCACGGCGCGGGTAGTCAGGTCGATGACGGCCTCGACGTTGACGCGCACCTGGGCGATCTCGTCGGCGACCTCGGTCTTCGTGATCGAGCCGATGGTGCCGACGCCGGCGTTGTTGACGAGGATCTCGACGGTCAGCCCGCGGTCGGCGACGGCGTCGAGCAGATGCCCACGCGCGTCGGCGTCGGCGACGTCGCACGCGATCACCTCGACCCGCACCGATGTGCCGAGTTCATCTGCGAGCGCGCGCAGTTTGTCCTCGCGGCGGGCGACCAGCGTCACGCCGTGGCCGCGGACCGCCAACTCCCTTGCGATGTCGGCGCCGATACCGGATGAGGCCCCGGTGACGACGGCAGTGGAGGTCGGCGACGGCGGTGGCAATGACGTGGCGGGGGGCATAACAGACGCTAACGCATCGCCGCGGAGGATTATTCTTCCAGCATGAGCGTGAAGGTTGATCTCGATCGGCTGGCCGACGTGTTGCGCGACTTCACCTTCGGATACCTGATCACAGTCGGCGACGACTTCCGCGCGCACACCGTCGCGGTCGAACCCGTGCTGACCGACGGACACTTCGAGATCGGCACGGTCGGCAAGCACACTCGCGAGAACGCGGCGAGCCACCGCGACGTGTCGATCCTCTGGCCACCACGCGATCCTGACGGCTACTCGCTGATCGTCGACGGCCGCGCGCACTCATCCGATGACACGTTGACGGTCGACCCTACGCGGGCGGTGCTGCACCGCAAGGCGAAGTCCGACTCCGCCACGAGCCCCGACGGGCTGCACGACTGCGTGCCGCTCAAGGAGTAGCCGCGTTATCCACAGCTTGACCGCGGCGCCCTTTCAACCGTCGTGGTCATGGGCTGCGATGGATCAGTGGACATCGATCGCGTGCGGGCAGCTAATGGCGGAGTTGTGTCCGCGGCGCAGATGTGCGCGGCGGGGTGGCCGCGTTCGCAGATCAGGAAAATGCCTGCGCAGGGCTGGCTTTCGCTGCGGCGGAATTGGTACGCCAGTCCGTCTGCAAACCCTCATGTCGTCCGCGCCGTCTCGGCGGGCGGTGTGCTGAGTTGCGTGTCAGCTTTGCGTCTCCGCCGGGTCTGGGTTCCCGATTCCGGATTGCACGTCCGCTACTCCGCTAGGGCACGCCGGTCGAACCCGGGAGTTCGATCGTGCCACCCGTACCGTCTTGACCCACCCATCCTCAGCGCGATCGACCCGATGGAAATCGCCGTGACGGCAGCAGCGAACTGTCTCGAACCGGAGGGACTGATCGTCGTGCTGGACTCGATGCTGAACAAACGGATCATCGACATGGCCGACGCGAGATCGGTTGTGGCAGCGTCGCGCTTTGCACACCTGAATCTTGCCGAGCGGTGCGACCCGACGAGCGAGTCGGGTACGGAGACGATGATCCGATTGCGACTGCGGGCCGCGGGAATTCAGCTGCGGACTCAAGTGGTGATTGCGGGAGTGGGGCGCGTCGACCTTCTGGTCGGCGATCGTCTGATCATCGAAGCCGACAGCCGTGAGCACCACCTGTCCACATACCAGACGGACAGGACACGGGACAGAGTCGCGACCGGGCGGGGGTATCTGGTGATGCGGCTGACCTATGAGGATGTGGTTCACCGCTGGGGCATGGTGTTCTCCGACATTCTCACCGTTATCCGCCGCCGCGCGCATCGGGGGCCAACCACAACGTCAGCCTGAGAGCGTCACCATGCATATATAGCCGCGACGGCGTTCTCAGGGTGACATTGTGTCGGGCACAGTGTCGACCACACGAAAAAACCCGACCCCTTCTGGGGGCCGGGCCTTTTCGTTGAACGAAGGACTGGTTAGAAGTCCATGCCGCCCATACCACCGGTGGGGTCGCCGACGGGTGCGGCGGCCTTTTCCGGCTTGTCTGCGACGACCGCCTCGGTCGTCAGGAACAGCGCCGCGATGGACGCGGCATTCTGCAGCGCTGAACGGGTCACCTTGACCGGGTCGGCGACGCCCGCCTTGAGCAGGTCCTCGTACTCGCCGGTGGCGGCGTTGAGGCCGGTGCCCGCATCGGAGTTGCGGACCTTCTCGGCGACGACGCCGGGCTCCAGACCCGAGTTGAAGGCGATCTGCTTCAGCGGGGCCTCCAGCGCAACCTTGACGATGTTGGCGCCGGTGGCCTCGTCACCGGTGAGCTTCAGGTCGTCCAGCGTGGGCGAGGCCTGCAGCAGGGCCACGCCACCGCCGGCGACGATGCCCTCCTCGACGGCCGCCTTCGCGTTGCGCACGGCGTCCTCGATGCGGTGCTTGCGCTCCTTGAGCTCCACCTCGGTGGCGGCGCCGGCCTTGATCACCGCAACACCGCCGGCCAGCTTGGCCAGGCGCTCCTGCAGCTTCTCGCGATCGTAGTCGGAGTCGCTGTTCTCGATCTCGCTGCGGATCTGCGCCACGCGACCGGCGATGGCATCGCCGTCGCCGGCGCCCTCGACGATCGTGGTCTCGTCCTTGGTGACGACGACCTTGCGGGCGCGGCCGAGCAGCTCGATGCCTGCGGTCTCCAGGGAGAGGCCGACCTCTTCGCTGATGACCTGGCCACCGGTGAGGATCGCCATGTCCTGCAGCATCGCCTTACGACGGTCACCGAAACCGGGCGCCTTGACCGCGACGGACTTGAAGGTGCCGCGGATCTTGTTGACGACGAGCGTGGACAGGGCCTCGCCCTCGACGTCCTCGGCGATGATCAGCAACGGCTTGCCGGACTGGATGACCTTCTCCAGCAGCGGAAGCAGATCCTTGACCGTCGACACCTTCGAGCTGACGAGCAGGATGTAGGGATCCTCGAGGACGGCTTCCTGACGCTCGGCGTCGGTCACGAAGTAACCCGAGATGTAGCCCTTATCGAAGCGCATACCCTCGGTGAGCTCCAGCTGCAGGCCGAAGGTGTTGGACTCCTCGACGGTGATGACGCCCTCGTTACCGACCTTGTCCATGGCCTCGGCGATCAATTCACCGATGGACGCGTCGCCGGCCGAGATGCCCGCGGTCGCAGCGATCTGCTCCTTGGTCTCGACCTCCTTGGCCGACTTCAGCAGTGTTTCGGTGACCTTCTCGACGGCCTTCTCGATGCCGCGCTTCAGGCCGAGCGGGTTGGCGCCCGCCGCCACGTTGCGCAGACCCTCGCGCACAAGCGCCTGGGCCAAAACCGTTGCCGTCGTCGTTCCATCTCCGGCGACGTCGTCGGTCTTCTTGGCGACCTCTTTGACCAGCTCAGCGCCGATCTTCTCGTAGGGGTCCTCCAGCTCGATCTCCTTGGCGATGGACACACCGTCGTTGGTGATCGTGGGGGCGCCCCACTTCTTCTCCAGAACGACGTTGCGACCCTTGGGACCCAACGTCACCTTTACCGCGTCGGCGAGGCTGTTGAGGCCCCGCTCGAGGCCGCGACGGGCCTCTTCGTCATACGCAATTGTCTTGGCCATTGCGAAGTGTTCCTCCGGATTGGGGATGGCACGTCTATGGCCGGGAGCAGTGCCCGCGACGGACGGCTGGGGATGTGCCCCGCGTCCGCGGCCCCGGCCTCACCGTCCCGACCTAGCACTCACCGGTCGCGAGTGCCAACTGCATTCTTAGCACTCGACCAGGGAGAGTGCAAGGTCGATCGAATACCGGTTACCGCCTGTTCACCGCGAGCGAAGACCATCGAGAATCACCTCGGTGAGCCGGCTCGCCGCGTCGGGCTGACTTGCCTGCATCGCCAGGCCGCCGTTGAGAATCGCTTTGACGTCTCGACCGCTCACGTCGGAACGGACAGTGCCCGCTTTCTGCCCGTGTTCCACCAAGTCGTCGAGGAGTTGAAGGAACCTCTCTTCGGCCTCGGGCATGGCCGTTTTGATGTCGATGCCCACCCCGGCGAGTGCCTCGGCCAGGCCGCGGTCCGTGGCGCCCCACCGCAGCACGAGCGACCGCAGCAGGATGAACAGTGCTTCCGGGTCGCCGCCGTCCAGCAAGTGGCGACCCTCGTCGACGATCCGGTTGATCCGGTCCTCGACCACGGCCCGGTAGAGCTCTTCCTTGGTCGGGAAGTGGCGGTACACAGTGCCCGCGCCGACACCGGCTCGCCGGGCGATCTCGTCGATGGGCACCGACAGCCCGTCGGCGGCGAAGGTGTCGTAGGCGACCTGCAGTACGCGGGCGCGGTTACGCGCCGCGTCCGCACGCAGCGGCCGGTCCGGATCGGTCACTGATCACCTCTGGGAATAATCAAACGGGGCGCGCGTTCCGAATAGTCGTAACAAGCGGAGCCCTCGCCCCGTTTCACCGATTGTAGGAGACGCCATGACCCGCTGGACCACTACCGATATTCCCGACCAGACCGGGCGGACCGCCGTCATCACCGGTGCCAACACCGGCCTCGGCTATGAGACCGCCAAAGCCCTCGCGGCCAGGGGCGCCCACGTGGTGCTGGCCGTGCGCAACCTCGACAAAGGTCGGGCCGCGGCAGACCTGATCGCCCGCAGCGCACCGAACGCCAGGGTCACCGTGCAGCAGCTCGACCTGACATCGCTGGAGTCGATTCGCTCCGCGGCCGACGAGCTTCGCGCCACCTACGACTCCATCGACCTGTTGATCAACAACGCCGGGGTGATGATGACGCCGCGATCCACCACCAAGGACGGCTTCGAATTGCAGTTCGGCACCAACCATTTGGGCCACTTCGCGCTCACGGGCCTACTGCTCGACCGAGTGCTGGCCGCGCGCGGTGCGCGGGTAGTGACCGTCAGCAGCGTCGGCCACCGCTTCGCCCGGCACGGAATCCGGTTCGACGACCTCCAGTGGGAACAGACTTACAGCCGGGTCGGCGCCTACGGGCAGGCCAAGTTGGCTAATTTGATGTTCACCTACGAACTGCAGCGCCGGCTGCAGGGCACCGACACCATCGCCGCCGCAGCGCACCCCGGCGGCTCGCGCACCGAGTTGGCCCGGAACCTGCCGCCGCTGGTTCGTGCCGTCGAAGGCGTGCTCCAACCGCTCTTCCAGGGCGCCGAAATGGGTGCGCTGCCCACGCTGCGTGCAGCGACCGATCCCGGCGTGATCGGCGGGCAGTACTTCGGCCCCGACGGGGTCGGCGAGCAGCGCGGCTATCCAGTGGTGGTCGCCTCCAGCCGGGTCTCCCATGACGTCGCGGCGCAGCGTCGATTGTGGGCGGTTTCGGAGCAGCTGACCGGCATCACCTATCCCGTTCCCGCGCACGTCTGATGTGGCAGGGTGGGTAGGGATGTCACTCTGGGATCCCAGCAAGGTGCCGCCCTATCCACCGCCGCGCTACACGAAGAACGAGCCGGAGGTCAGCGCCTGGGCCCGCCGCGGTGACGAGCCCGCGGACTACGAGTCTTTCGGTTTGGTGAAGTACCACTACCTGGCCGACCAGCAGGCCACCGACGGCGACTACGGGCTCTACCGCGTCGAGATCGCACCCAACGGCGGCGGACCGGGCCCGCATTTCCACCGCGCGATGTCCGAGGCGTTCTACGTGTTGTCAGGCGCGGTGCGACTGTTCGACGGCCACGACTGGACCGACGGGCGTGTAGGCGACTTCCTCTACGTCCCGCCCGGCGGCATCCACGGCTTCCGCAACGAATCCGACGCACCGACGTCGCTATTGATGCTGTTTGCTCCCGGCGCCCCACGTGAGCACTACTTCGAGGGCCTGGCCCAGCTCGGCGACTTGGCCGAGGACGAGCGCCGGGAGTGGTTCATCGCCAACGACAATTTCTTCATCGACTGAGCGCGACACGGAGCCCTGCAGAGATGCAGACCCGTAATCCGTTGCGCTAGGCTGCTGTCCGATCAGTTGAGGAGTCTTTGGGTGCGGGCTAATGCAGCGCCCGACACCCAGGCTTTGCGGAGCTGGCAGCGTCGGGCATTGGTGCGGTATCTTGCCGCGCAGCCACGCGATTTTCTGGCGGTGGCCACCCCCGGGTCGGGTAAGACGGCGTTTGCCCTGCGCGTCGCCGGCGAGCTGCTGGCCGACGGCGTCGTCGAGCAGATCACGGTGGTGGTGCCCACCGAACACCTCAAGGCGCAGTGGGCGATGTCCGCCGCCCGCGTGGGCATCGCGCTCGACCCGAAGTTCAGTAACTCCGCTGCACACACGTCATCGGAGTACCACGGCGTCGTCGTCACCTACGCGCAAGTCGCCAGCCACCCGACGCGTCATCGCGTGCGCACCGAGAACCGGCGGACGCTGGTGATCTTCGACGAGATCCACCACGGCGGCGACGCCAAGAGTTGGGGCGACGCCATCCGCGAGGCGTTCGACGATGCCACCCGGCGCCTGGCGCTCACCGGGACTCCGTTTCGCAGTGACGACTCCGCGATCCCGTTCGTCACGTATGCCCCCGACAGCGATGGCCTGATGCGCTCGCAGGCCGACCACACCTATGGCTATGCCGAGGCGCTGGCAGACGGCGTGGTGCGACCGGTGGTGTTTTTGGCCTACTCGGGTGAGGCGCGGTGGCGCGAACGCGCCGGCCAGGAGGACGTTGTGCATGCGGTCCGCCTCGGCGAACCACTGAACGCCGAGCAGACGGCGCGGGCATGGCGCACCGTGCTCGACGCCAAGGGCGAGTGGATACCGGCGGTGTTGCAGGCCGCCGACACCAGGCTCACACAGCTGCGCAACGGCGGCGTGCCGGACGCGGGGGCGATGGTGATCGCCAGCGACCAGAAGGCGGCTCGCGCCTACGCGGCGGTGCTGACGAAGCTGACCGGCGAGGCGCCGACGCTCGTGCTGTCCGACGACCCGGGCTCGTCGGCGCGCATCGCCGAGTACGCGGCGGGAACCGGGCGGTGGCTGGTCGCGGTGCGGATGGTGTCCGAGGGCGTCGACGTGCCGCGGCTTGCGGTCGGCGTGTACGCCACCAGCGCGTCGACGCCGCTGTTCTTCGCCCAGGCGATCGGCCGGTATGTGCGCTCGCGGCGGCCCGGCGAGACGGCCAGCATCTTCCTGCCGTCGGTGCCGTCGCTGCTGGACCTCGCCAGCGAGATGGAGCGCGTGCGCGACCACGTGCTCGGCAAGCCGCACCGTGAGGCGCAGGGCTTCGACGACGAGGCGCTCATCGACGCGGAGCGCAAGAAGTCCGAGGCCGACGAGGACGCCGGGTTCGAGTCGCTGGGCGCCGACGCCGAGCTGGATCAGGTGATCTTCGACGGTTCGTCGTTCGGCACGGCCACGCCGGCGGGCAGCGACGAGGAGGCCGACTATCTCGGCATTCCCGGGCTGCTGGACGCCGATGCAATGCGGGACTTGTTGCGGCGCAGGCAGGAAGACCAGATCACTAAGCGCACCGCCTCCGGTGAGGTGCCGCGGCTGTCGACACACGGTCAGCTGCGCGAGCTACGCAACCAGCTCAACGCGCTCGTCTCGGTCGCCCATCACCGCACCGGCAAGCCGCACGGCTGGATCCATAAGGAGCTGCGCCGCATCTGCGGTGGACCGCCGATCGCGGCGGCCACCACCGAACAGCTCAAGGCCCGCATCGAGGCCGTCCGCGAGCTGCGGGCCTAACGCGCTTCGGCCAGCTCGGCCAGATTCTTCAGCGAGTTGTGCAGATGCTGGAGATCGAACGGCGGGAACTGGATGTCGCGCATCTGCGGCACCACCCCTGACCAGTCGTAGCTCAGCGTGACCTCGGTGCGGTCGTCCGCGAGCGGCGTGAGGTCATATCGCCAGATCCATCCTCCGAAGACGAGCTCGGAGTTGCCGCTGAGGTTCCCACGCTCGTCGGGTCCCTGGCCCGGCTGCCATGCGATGGCGTGCGGCGGCTCGAACACGTCGACCCGGTTCGCCATCTCGTAGTAGCCCTCCGGATGGTTGTCGTGGTGCATCCCCATCCGGAAGATCTGGCCGGCTTCGGTGATGGGTCCGCCGTCCAGCGACTCGCGCACCCAGCCGGTGCCGTCGATGGCCTGATGCGTCGTCGGGTCGGCCAGGATGGCGAATACCGCGTCGGCAGGAGCATTGATGGTGGCGCTGACGGCCACTTTTTCTTCGGTCATGCCGGTACAGACTGCCGTCGGCCCACAAACTCATCGAAACTGCACACAGATCGTCCTTCGAGCGCGAATCGCGATCTCTCAGCAGAGCCGGGGACTGGGTTTCACCGAGCCGCGCTACAGGCCAAGCACAGTCGGCAAGTCGGCGACCGAGTCGATGACGTGGTTGGGCTGCATCGCGAACTCGTCGGCGGCCCACCGGTCCAGGGTGTCCTGGCGGAACTTGCCGGTGCGCACCAGCACCCCCGTCATGCCGACCACCTGCGCGGCCAGCACGTCGTTGTTGAGGTCGTCGCCGATCATGTACATCTCGTCGGGATCGACGCCGAGACGTGCTGCGGCAGCGAGAAATCCGGCCGGTGCCGGCTTGCCGACGGCGGTCGCCTTGCGGCCGGACGTCTCCTCCATCCCGATCAGATACATGCCGGTGTCGATGCGCAGTCCCTCGGTGGTGGTCCAGGATGTGCTGCGGTGCATGGCGACCACCGGAACACCCTGGGCCATCCAGTCGTACACGCGGCTGAGCGTCAGGTGGTTGTACTCCGGCCCGGCGCCGCCGAGCAGCACCACGTCGGGGGTGTCGGGCCCGGGGTCGTCGGGGCCGTAATCGCCCGCGTAGACGATGTCGACGCCGGGCATGTCCTCGGCGATCTGCCCGCTGTTGACCAGAAAGCACCGTGCGTGGGGATACTCGCCGCGGACGTACTCCGCCGTCAACGCCGCGGCGGTGATCACCTCGTCGGCGGCCACCTCCATGCCCGCCTCGGTGAGCAGATCTGCGATCTGGCGGCGAGTCTTGGTCGTGGTGTTCGTCAGATATGACCGCGCAATCTGGTTGTCCGCCAGGACCCGAAGCGTCTCGGCGGCGCCCTCGATGGGCTGCCATGACGTCACCAAGACGCCATCGATGTCGAACAGCACGCCACCGACCGCCATGGTGGGAACAGTAAACGCCTCGCTAGCGTCGCGCCCACCGACTGTCGGCCACCCACGGCGATGCCTCACCGGCGATCGACCAGCTCAGCTCGGCAGGAACGTCGATCACCTGATAGTGCTTGGCCCCGGCTGCGGTCGCCACGACTAGCGTGGCCACCCCCGCCCGGCGCTGGAACAGGGTCTGCCGCACCGTCCAGCCGACGATGCCCTCGGCCGCAATGCAGTCCCGGCGGCGCTCCAGACTGCCAGTGCGCGCGACCAGCCAGCGCGCGTCGACGCGATGCCCGAGCGCGCGGGCGCGGTCGGCGGCCAGCAGCGCGCAGCACAGCGCCAGCACCGCCACCGCGAGCCACGCCCACACCGGCACCCGAACGAACGCCACCGCGACCGCCAACGCGACGGCCGTAACGGCGGGCACCGCGAGCCCGCGCGTCCAGCGTCGGCGTACCGCGGCGGGCCCGTGACCGCGGACCGGGCCGCCCACCGCGTTGACGTCGTCGATCAGCTCGGCGAGCACGGATTCAGCCTTAGCGACCGGGCACGGCGGCAGCAGCAGCGACGCCTCCCCCGCGCCGGCGACGCCCGTCATCACCGCGTCCAGCCGCGCGCCGCCGAGCAGCCGCACCAGCAGCGGCTGACGCAGCGAGCCGCCGCGCAGGCGTCGCATGTCGAAGGTGTGCGCGCGCTTGCGCAAAAGGCCGTGCTCGAGATGCAGCACTCCGCCTTTGTCAGCGTTCTCGCGCCGAGCCAGCGTGAGGTTGCCGAACGTCAGCAACGACCGCAGCACGGACAGGACAACCGACAGCACCACCACGGCAGCGACGACCGCGGCGATGCTGGCGGCCACCCCGAACCGCTGTGCCGCGTCGCGGCCCGACTCCGCGATCCGCGAATGTTCAAGCGCCGCACCAAGACCCGCCTGATACACCACACCAACAGCGGCGGCTACCATCGCCAATCCGGTGAAGCTCAGCGGGCTGTAGCGCAGCCACGACGGATGCCAGCGGGCCAGCACCCGCTGTTCTCCTTCGTCGTCGGGTGCGGCCAGCGAGTCGGTCAGCAGGATGGCGCGCAGCCGCGGCACCTCGTCGGTGCGCACCGCGTCGAGCGTGAACTCCGTCGCCTCCGACGCCTGCTGCCCGGTGCTGACCCGCAACACCGTCAACCCCAGCAGTTGGTGCAGCAGCCGTGCTTCGGTCTGTACCGACCGAATCCTGTTGCGTGGCACCGCAACCGTCTTGCGTTGGAGCACACCCGTACGCAATTGCACCTCATCGGGCTCGATGCGGTAGGTGGTGGTGAACCAGCGCAGGACGCCGAACCCGATCGTCACGCCGAGCGCGGCCACGGTCCACAACGCGTTACCCGTTGCCGAACCGACCACCACCGAACCCACCAGCAACGGGATTTGACGCAACACCTCATGAACAGGATGTACCAACAACATTCGTGGGCTCAGCCGTTGCCACACCGGTTCTGCGGTCATGTGGCGTCCTGCTCGCCGATCGCGGCGATGTCGGTGAGCTGCTCGACGATGCCGTCAGCGACATCGGCGTCCAGGGCGACAATGCGCACCGCGCCGGCCGATGACGCCGTCGTCACCGTGACGTTGGCCAGCCCGAACAGCCGGTCCAGCGGTCCCCGATAGGTGTCGACGGTCTGCACTCGCGAGATCGGCGCGATACGGCGCTCCTGCACGAACCAGCCGGAGCGGGTGTACACCGCCTGCGGGCTGATGTCCCACCGGTGCACGCGGTAGCGCCACAGCGGAACCACGCCGACGAAGACGGCCGCCCCGACGCCGGTGACGGCCGCTGCAGCGGCATGCAGCCAGACCGGCCGGCTGTCGACGAGGAACCACACCACCTGCGCAGCCGCCAGCACCAGCCACGGAATGGCGGCGCCGATCGCCCACACCAGCGGAGCCTTGCGGCTCGGCGGATTGGCCGGATCGACCAACGCCACCCGCGGTAGTTCCGACATGGAAACGACGGTAACCGCCCGTGGGTACTCTGCTGATCATGAGCCAGAAGTGGACGTCTGCCGATATCGGCAACCAGTCCGGCCGCATCGCCGTGATCACCGGCGCCAACTCCGGCCTCGGATATGACACCGCCGCCGTGCTCGCCGACAAGGGCGCGCACGTCGTGCTCGCGGTGCGCAACCTCGATAAGGGCCGGCAGGCCGCCGACCGCATCAAGGCCGCCACCCCCAACGCCGTCGTCGCCCTGCAGGAGCTCGACCTGACGTCGCTGGACAGCGTCCGCAAGGCGGCAGACGAACTGCGCGCCGCGCATCCCCGCATCGATCTGCTGATCAACAACGCCGGCGTCATGTACGTGCCGACCCGCGAGACCACCAAAGACGGCTTCGAGATGCAGTTCGGCACCAACCACCTCGGCCATTTCGCATTGACCGGCCTGCTGCTGGACAACCTGCTGGGGGTCGACGGTTCACGCGTGGTCACGGTCAGCAGCGTCGGCCACCGCATCATGGCCCGCATCCACTTCGACGACCTGCAATGGGAGCGCAGCTACAACCGCATCGCGGCGTACGGGCAGTCGAAGCTGGCCAACCTCCTGTTCACCTACGAATTGCAGCGGCGCCTGACGCAGAAGGCCGCACCGACCGTCGCGCTCGCGGCGCACCCTGGCTTCGCCGACACCGAGTTGATGCGCTACATGCCGGGCTTTCTCCCACGCTGGACGTGGAAAAGCCTTTTGCAGCCGGCCGATAAGGGGGCGCTGCCGACACTGCGGGCCGCCACCGACCCCGACGCGCAAGGCGGCCAGTACTACGGGCCCGACGGCATCGGCGAGATCAAGGGCCACCCGAAACTCGTTGGCTCCAGCGCACAATCGCGCGACGAGGCGCTGCAGCAGCGGCTGTGGGATGTGTCCGAAGAGCTGACCGGCGTGAAGTTTTCCGTCTGATGCGTTCCGTCGAGGAGCATCGGCGCGTCGTCGCCGCGTTGATAACGCCTCGCCCACCGGTTGCAGTGGCGCTGGCCGACGCGCTGGGGCTGGTGCTTGCCGAGGACGTGGTGGCGCCGCTGTCGTTGCCGGGATTCGACAATTCGGCGATGGACGGTTATGCGGTGCTGGCCGACGACGTCGCGGGGGCCAGCGACGACTCGCCGGTGCTGTTGCCCGTCGCCGAGGACATCCCCGCGGGTCGCACCGACCTCCTGACACTGAAACCCGGTACGGCACACCGCATCATGACCGGGGCACCCGTTCCTGCCGGCGCCACCGCCGTGGTGCCGGTGGAAATGACCGACGCCGCGACGGACACGGTCGCGATCCGGGCGACCGCGTCAGCGGGCCAGCACATCCGCCGCAAGGGCGAGGACGTCACCGCGGGTACGCCGGTGCTGCGAGCGGGCCAGGTCGTCACCCCCGCGGTGCTCGGTCTTGCTGCGGCGCTCGGCCTCGGAGCGCTGAATATTGTTCCGCAGCAACGGGTTCTGGTGATGTCGACCGGTGAGGAACTGGTCGCGCCCGGTCAGCCGCTGAAGCCGGGGCAGATCTATGAGTCGAATGCCGTCATGCTCGCCGCGGCCGTCCGTGAGGCGGGCGCCGAGGTAATCGCGTCGCCGATGGTAGGCGACAACGTCGAGGCGTTCCGCGCCGCGCTGCAGAGCCATATCGGCGACGCCGACCTGGTCATCACCACCGGCGGGGTCAGCGCGGGCGCGTACGAAGTCGTCAAGGACGCGTTCGGAGCCGGATCGCCGGCGACATCGGGCCTCGGAGCCGGATCGCCGGCGACATCGGGCCTCGGAGCCGGATCGCCGGCGACATCCGATCTCGGAGCCGGATCGCCGGCGACATCCGGCGTGAGCGGGGACATCGAGTTCGTCAAGGTAGCGATGCAGCCCGGCATGCCGCAGGGCGCGGGACGCCTGGGCGCAGGAACGGGCACGCCGATCATCACGCTGCCGGGCAATCCCGTCAGCGCGCTGGTGTCGTTCGAGGTGTTCGTCCGGACGCCGCTGCGCGCGGCCATGGGTCTGCCGCAGCCGGCACGCCCGCGGCTGACGGCGACGCTCGCGGACAGCCTGAAATCACCGCGCGGCAAGCGCCAGTTTCGGCGCGGCATTTTGGACGCCGGCGAGGTGACGAGCTACGGACCGCCGGCATCGCACCACCTGCGCTGGCTGGCGTCGGCCAACTGCCTGCTCGAGATCGACGAGGACGTCACCGAGCTGGCCGCCGGATCACCAGTCCAGGTTTGGGACATGTCGAGCGGGTAGCCACCCGTAGAATCGCGACACGATGGCCAGACGCCCCGACCTCAGATCAGGCCCCGCGCGACTGGTGGCCTTGGCGAAAACCACGATTCCCCCGATGCACCCGGCCGGCCTGCCGTTCGTCGGCGCAGGTCTTGCGCTCGCGGTGGCGGGTCGCCGCAACCGTTGGCTGCGCCGCGCCGGTCTGGTGGCCGCGGGAGCCAACGCCGCCTTCTTCCGTCATCCGCCCCGGGTGCCGCCGAACCGTCCCGGCGTCGTGGTGGCCCCCGCCGACGGGCTGATCTGCCTCGTCGAGGACGTGGTGCCGCCGGCCGAACTGAACCTGCCGCAGCGTCCGCTGCCGCGCATCAGCATCTTCCTGTCTATCTTCGACGCCCATGTGCAGCGCGTCCCGGTCAGCGGCGAGGTGGCCGCCGTCGTTCACCGGCCAGGGCTGTACCGATCCGCCGAGCTGGCCGCCGCCAGCCAGGACAACGAACGCAACTCCGTGCTGATCCGCACGCCCGACGGGCATGAGGTGGTGGCCGTGCAGATCGCGGGCCTGGTGGCGCGACGCATCGTGTGCGACATCAAGATTGGCGAGAAGGTGACGATCGGCGACACCTACGGCCTGATCCGGTACGGCTCGCGGTTGGACACCTACCTGCCGGAGGGTTCGCAGATTCTCGTGCTGCCGGGTCAGCGGGCGGTCGCCGGCGAGACCATCCTGGCGGAGCTGCCGCGATGAAGCCACGAGTCAAACGCCCTGTGCTCAGCGCGAGGATGCTGCCGAGCGCGATGACCGTCGCGGCTATCTGCCTTGGGCTGTCGGCGGTGAAGTTCGCGCTCGACGACCGGCCGACGGAATCGATGGCGTTCCTGGCGGTGGCCGCGATCCTCGACGCGCTCGACGGCCGCATCGCTCGCATGCTCAAGGCCACGTCGAAGATGGGCGAGGAGATCGACTCACTGGCAGACGCCGTAAACTTCGGTGTCGCACCGGCTTTCATCGTTTACGGCACGCTGCTGTCGCACTCGCGGGTCGGCTGGATCGTCGTACTGCTTTATGCCGTGTGCATTGTGTTGCGCCTCGCCCGCTACAACGCGATGCTGGCCGGCGACCAGCCCGCCTACACCAAGGAGTTCTTCGTCGGCATGCCCGCACCGGCAGGCGCGATCGGTGCGATCGGGCCGCTGGCGGCCAAGATGCAGTTCGGTGACGGTTGGTGGACGTCGGAGCCGGCCGTGGTGATCTGGATGATCGGCGTTTCGCTGTTGGTGGTCAGCACCATCCCGATGCGTAAGATCCATACCTTCGCGGTCTCGCAGAACATGGTCGTTCCGCTGTTGGCGCTGCTGGCGATCGGTGTCGCGGCGTCGATCCTGTACGGCTACATCGTGATCATGTTGATCATCGTGGGCTACGTGATCCACATCCCTTTCGCGGTGCGCACCGAGGCGTGGTTGAAGAAGCATCCCGAGGTGTGGGGCGACAAACCCAAGGAGCAACGGCAGGCGCGCCGGGCGATTCGCCGCGCCCACCCGCGCACCGCGCGCCGTTCGATGGCGCGCCTGGGCCTGCGTCGGCCGCCGGGTCCGTGACATGCCGGGGCCCCTGACATGACGGCGTTCGACGTCGCGGACCGTCCCGCGCCGCGGCACCAGCTTGCACTGACCGCACGGCTGAACACCTCCGCGCTGGACTCGCGACGCGGAGTCGTCCGCCTTCACCCGGAAGCCATTGCGGCGCTGGGCATTCGGGAGTGGGATGCGGTTTCGCTGACCGGTTCGCGGACCACCGCCGCGGTGGCCGGGGTGGCACCGGCCGGTACGCCGGCGGGCACCGCGCTGCTCGACGACGTAACGCTGTCCAACGCCGGCTTGCGGGAGGACGCCACTGTGCTCGTCGCGCCGGTGACGGTTTACGGCGCCCGGTCGGTGACCGTTCGCGGCTCTAACCTGGCCACCCAGTCGATCTCATCAGCGACGCTGCGTCAGGCGCTGCTGGGCAAGGTGATGACGGTCGGCGACACGGTGTCGCTGTTGCCGCGGGAGCTCGGCCCCGATATCCCGACGACCGCGGCGAGCAGCGCCTTGGCTTCGGCCGTCGGCATCACGTGGACGTCGGAGCTGCTGACCGTCACCGGTGTCGACCCGGCGGGACCGGTGAGTGTGCAACCGAATTCGGTTGTCAGCTGGGGAGACGCCGTAACTCCTTCGTCGACCGCTCCGTCGAACCAGTACACGGTGTCGGCGCCCGACAAGTCGGCGACGGTGAACATCGACGACCTCAAGGGCTCCCACGCCCAGGCGAGTCGGCTGACCGACTGGCTCAAGCTGGCACTCGACCAGCCGGAGCTACTGAAAACCCTTGGGGCGACGCCGAATCTCGGCGTGCTGGTGTCAGGACCCGCGGGCGTCGGAAAGGCCGCGCTGGTGCGCGCGGTATGCGCCGACCGGCGACTGGTCGAACTCGACGGCCCTGAGGTCGGCGCGCTGCGCGCCGAGGACCGACTCAAATCGGTGGCCTCGGCGGTGTCGTCGGTGCGCGACGGCGGCGGGGTGCTGCTGATCACCGATATCGACGCGCTGCTTCCGACGGCCGCCGACCCGGTGTCGACCCTGATCCTCACCGAGCTGCGCAACGCCGTCGCCACGCCGGGAGTTGCGTTCATCGCGACGTCGCAACGTCCCGACGACCTTGACCCCCGCCTGCGGGCGCCCGACCTGTGCGACCGTGAACTGGGTCTGAGCCTGCCCGACGCCGCGGTGCGCAAGCAGCTGCTCGAGGTGTTGTTGCGTGATGTTCCGGCGGGCGATCTGAATCTCGACGAAATCGCCGAGCGCACACCGGGTTTCGTCGTCGCAGATCTCAGCGCGCTGGTGCGGGAGGCGGCCCTGCGCGCGGCGGCGAGAGCCAGCGAGGACGACAAGCCGCCCGCGCTGACCCAGGACGACCTGACCGGGGCACTGAGCGTCATCCGGCCGCTGTCCCGAACGGCTGCAGAGGAATTGGCCGTCGGCTCGGTGACGCTCGACGACGTCGGTGACATGGCCGAGACGAAACAGTCGCTGACCGAGGCGGTGTTGTGGCCGCTGCAGCATCCGGAGACGTTCGAGCGGCTCGGCGTTGAGCCGCCGCGAGGCGTGCTGCTCTACGGGCCGCCGGGCTGCGGCAAGACGTTCGTGGTGCGGGCGCTGGCCAGCTCGGGCCGGCTGTCGGTGCACGCGGTCAAGGGCGCCGAGCTGATGGACAAGTGGGTCGGCGCGTCGGAGAAGGCGGTTCGCGACCTGTTCCGCAGGGCCCGCGAGTCCGCGCCGTCATTGATCTTCCTCGACGAGCTGGACGCGCTGGCGCCGCGGCGCGGACAGAGCTTCGACTCCGGGGTCACCGATCGCGTGGTCGCCGCGCTGCTGACCGAGCTCGACGGCATCGAGCCGCTGCGCAACGTCGTGGTGCTCGGCGCGACCAACCGCCCGGATTTGATCGATCCCGCGCTGCTGCGGCCGGGCCGGCTGGAGAAGCTGGTGTTCGTCGAGCCGCCCGACGCCGACGCCCGCCGCGAGATCCTGCGCACCGCAGGGAAATCCATTCCGCTCAGCGATGACGTCGACCTCGACGCATTGGCGGCCGACCTCGACGGTTACAGCGCCGCCGACTGTGTAGCGCTGCTACGGGAGGCGGCGCTGACGGCGATGCGGCGTTCGATCGACGCCGCTGACGTGACGGCCGCCGATGTCGCCAAGGCCCGCGAAACGGTACGCCCGTCGCTGGACCCGGCGCAGGTCGAGTCGCTGCGCGCGTTCAGCGCAGCGCGCTAGGTTGCGACGCGTTCTACGGCCTGGCCTCTAAGACGAGGTTGAACGGAGTCTCGGTAGCCCGCCGGAAGCGGGTGAAGCCTCCGCCGTCCACGACGATTTCACGCAGCCGCGCCTCGCCGGCCTGAGCCCCGAGCGCGGGTCCGTTGCGCGCTAACGAGACCGGCACGCAGATCTGGGTCGATGCGCCGTACATCACGCGACCCACCGGATTGAGGTTGTCCTGCAAGTCGTCGCTGGCGAACGGCTCGACGATCATCGCGGTGCCGTCGTCGCTGATCGCTTCGCGTGCGTGCCTGGAGACGCCGACGGGGTCAGCCATGTCGTGCAGACAGTCGAAGAATGCGATCAGGTCGAAGTTCTTGCCGGTGTAACCGACGGCGTCGGCCACCTCGAAGCGCGCATTGCCGGCACCGGCGGCAGCCGCTTTCTCGGTGGCGACCCTGATCGACTCATCGTGGTAGTCGTATCCGATGAATTCCGAGTCCGGGTAGGTGAGCGCCATCAGGATGGTGCTTGCGCCGTGTCCGCAACCGACGTCGGCAACCTTGGCTCCGCTTCGCAGTTTGTCGGCGACCCCGTCGAGGGAAGGCAGCCACGAACCAGTGAGGTGTGTGTTGTAGCCGGCCCGGAAGAATCGTTCCGTTCCCTCGAACAAGCAGGGGTGGTGGTCGCCCCACTCCATGCCGCGGCCGGATTTGAAGTTGTCGATCGTCTGCTCGAGAGCGTGAAACGTCGCCTCGACGATGTTGTAGGCGCCGGGCATATCGACCGGGCCGCGCGGATCAGCCAGGCACAACGCCTGTTCGGCGGTCATCGACCACTGATCGGATTGGGAATCGTATTGAACGTATCCACCGGCGGCCTGGTTTCCGAGCCACTCCCGCACGTAGCGCTCGTTGGTGCCGGTGCGTTGGGCCAGTTGGTCGGCGGTCATCGCGCCCTTCGCCAATTCCCGGTACAGGCCGAGGCGGTCGCCGACAAGCATCAGCGTCGCGCTGATCGCGGCTCCGAGGTCGCCGACCGCTTTGCCGAGGAACTCGTTCAGTTTGGCTTCATCGACAGGCATGGTCGTCCCCTTTCCCGGTCGGAACGCCGACCTCAATGATGCGACCGCCGACCACGCGTGGAGGCGGAAACAGACACAAGAGAAGGCATCTTGACAGTGACAAGTCAGTAGGGAATAGTGACTTTGAACTTGTCACTGTCAAGATTGAGGAGGAGGCCTCCCATGACCGCACCCGTTGTTGTCCGCGCCGGCGACCGCGAACGCGAACGGACCGCCGCCCAGCTCGGCTCAGCAATGGCCCAGGGCTATCTCGACGTCGACGAATACGACGCTCGCGTGAAAGGCGCATTCGCGGCCCACACCACCGAGCAGCTGCGCGAGCTCGTCGCCGACCTGCCGCTGGCGCAGCTCCGCCGCAATGACCCGCGACGCCGGGACGCCCGTCGCGCTGCCGCCCGCCGCGGCGTCCGCACCCACCTCGCGGGCTACCTCACGATGTGCGTGATCGTACTGACGGTGTGGCTCGCGGTCGGACTCACCGCGGGCGCCTGGTACTTCTGGCCGATCTGGCCCATCCTGGGCGCAGGGATCGGCGTCGTCGGCCACGCCCTGTCGACCCACCGCGCAGCGGGAAGGCGGCGATATCGGCCCACGTAGACTGGGCTGGACCAACGCCCCACTTGGCTGACGCGCCGTTGTTCCCCTGTGACGGCCGGCCACCCAGGATTCGGAGTTTCTTGCTCGTCGTCATCCTTGCCCACGCGGTGGCCACCGCGGCCGCGCCGCTGCTGGTGTACCGCTGGGGCAGACGGGCCTTCTACCCGCTGGCGCTCGTCCCATTGGCCTCGCTGGTCTGGGTGATATCGAACTGGCCCCGCCGTGGGCAATCGCACGACTTAACGCTGTCGTGGATTCCGGACCTGTCGCTGAACATCGCACTGCGGTTCGACGCACTCGCGGCGATCATGAGCGTGCTGGTGCTCGGCATCGGCGCGTTGGTGCTGTTCTACTGTGCCGACTACTTCCACCACCACGACGAGCACGCCGAAGAACGGCTACCCAGCTTCGCCGCCGAGCTGGTGGCCTTCGCCGGTGCGATGTTCGGCTTGGTCGTCAGCGACAACATGCTGATGCTCTACGTGTTCTGGGAAATCACCACCGTGCTGTCCTTCCTGCTGGTGGGTCACTACGCCGAACGTGTCGCCAGCAGAAAGGCCGCCGTGCAGGCGCTGCTGGTGACAACGGCCGGCGGGTTGGCGATGTTGGTCGGCATCGTGATCCTCGGCAGCATCTCGGGCACCTACCTGCTGTCCGAGCTGATTTCGGCGCCACCGTCGGGGGTGGCGGCGTCGGTGGCCATCGTGCTGGTTCTCATTGGGGCGCTTGCCAAGTCGGCGATCGTTCCGCTGCACTTCTGGCTGCCGGGCGCAATGGCCGCTCCGACGCCGGTGAGCGCCTACCTGCACGCCGCCGCAATGGTCAAGGCCGGTGTTTACCTCATCGCCCGCATGACACCGGGATTCGCTGACGCCCCGCCATGGCGCCCGCTGATCGTCACGCTCGGCGTGCTGACCGTGCTGCTGGCTGGTTGGCGCGCGGTCCGTGAATACGACCTGAAGCTGATCCTGGCCTTTGGCACGGTCAGCCAGCTCGGATTCATCTCGGTGATGGTGGGTGCGGGCGGTAGCGATCTGATGCTGGCCGGGCTCGCGCTGCTGTGCGCGCACGCGATGTTCAAGGCAGCGCTGTTCATGGTCGTCGGCATCATCGACCACTCCACCGGCACGCGAGACATCCGAAGACTGGCCTGGCTCGGACAACGGAACAAGCCGTTGCTGCTGATCGCCGGCGGTGCCACGGCGAGCATGGCGGCTCTGCCACCGTTTTTGGGCTTCGTCGCCAAGGAGGCCGATTTCGACACGCTTGCGCACAGCGCCTCGCTGGGCCCGTTCGGACCGGCGGTGCTGGCGGGAGTGGCTCTCGGATCGGTGTTCACCACCATCTACAGCTTGCGCTTCCTGTGGGGCGCGTTCGCACGCAAGGGCAGAGCCGAACCCAGCAAGCGCGTCGCCGAAATGCACGCGGTGCCTGCCACATTTCTTGCCGCTCCTGCATTCCTCTCGGCGGCAGGACTGCTGGCCGGGGTGTGGCCCGAACCGCTGGACAACGTGCTCAACGGCTACGCCGACGTGGTGCCCGGCGGATCGCACTACCACCTTGCGCTGTGGCATGGCGTCGGCCTCCCGCTGCTGCTGTCGGTCCTCGTGCTGGCGCTGGGCGCCGCCGCCTTCTTCGGCAGAACACGGTTGCGCCGCACGCGGCTGACCTATCTCCCGCTGGGCAATGCCGACCGCGTGTACGACGCGGTGATTCGCGGCGCCGACGTGCTGTCGGTTCGGCTCACCGGCGCCACGCAACGGGGTTCGATGCCCGCGACTCAGTCGATGATCCTGGCAACGCTTGCCGTGATACCGGTTGTGGCGCTTGGCCTCTGGGCCCGCGATCAACCCCAGTTCGTATTATGGGGTTCGCCGCTGCAGGTGATCGTCGGGCTGTTGATACTCGCGGCCGCGCTGGGGGCGGCGGTGATCCGTAACCGGTTGTCCTCGGTGCTGCTCGTCGGCGTGACCGGCTACGGCTGCGGGGTCATCTTCGCGCTCCACGGAGCGCCAGACCTGGCCTTGACCCAATTCCTGGTGGAAACCCTCACACTCGTCGTCTTCGTGCTGGTGTTGCGCACGCTGCCGGCGGAGTCCAGCAGCAACATGCGCAAACATCGGCTACCGCGGGCCGCGCTGGCCCTCGCCGTCGGTGCCAGCGTCACCACCCTTACCGCGTTCGCAATGGCCGCCCGCTCGGGCGTACCCATCGCCGCACTGCTGCCCGACGCCGCGTATCACCGCGGACACGGCGCCAACACCGTCAACGTCCTGCTAGTCGACATCCGCGCCTGGGACACCCTCGGTGAGATCTGCGTGTTGCTGGTTGCCGCCACCGGTGTGGCGTCAATGGTGTTCCGGCACAGACGATTCGGCGCCGCACCGCGCGTTGTCGACGCCGTCCAGGGCGACTTCGCGCACGGCCGTGCGTTCGCCAACAGCCCTGCCGCCGGCGAGATCACCTGGTTGCGGGGCAGCGAACTGCGTGACCCCGAGCACCGTTCACTGGTGCTGGAGGTCGCCACGCGGATGATCTTCCCGCTGATCATGACCCTGTCGGCATACTTCTTCATCGGCGGCCACAACACACCCGGCGGTGGCTTCGCAGGCGGGTTGATGGCGGGCCTTGCGCTCGTGCTGCGGTATCTGGCCGGTGGCCGCTACGAACTCGGTGAGACTCTGCCGCTGGACGCGGGCAAGATTCTCGGTGTCGGGCTGGGTCTTTCGGCGGGCACCGCGGTCGCCTCGCTGTTGGTCGGCGCGCCGGTGCTGTCGTCGGCGGTGCTGCAGTTCGATCTGCCCGTGCTCGGCCACGTCAAGCTCGTCACCGCGCTGTTCTTCGACCTCGGTGTCTATTTGATCGTCGTCGGCCTGGTGCTCGACGTCTTACGCAGCCTCGGCGCCAGGGTCGACGTCGACATCTCGCAGCGCCGAGCCCAGGCGGTGATGTCGCGATGACCACCTTCCTTGTACCCCTGCTGTTGGTCGGGGGACTCATCAGCGTCGGTGTCTACCTGCTGCTGGAGCGCAACCTGATACGAATGCTGTTGGGGCTTTTGCTTATCGGCAATGCCGTCAACCTGCTGATCCTGTCCGTCGGCGGTCCGTCCGGCAATCCGCCGGTGCGCGGAGCGGTCAGCGATGGGCAGACCGCAACCGCAGACCCGTTGGTGCAGGCCATGATCCTCACCGCGATCGTCATCAGCATGGGCATCGCGGCCTTCGTCTTGTCGCTGATCTACCGCACATATCGATTGACCACCGACGAGGAGGTCGAAAACGATCCAGAGGCCACGCGCGTCGCACAGATGACCGACGACGAGGCGGCCGCGGTGGACGAGGACCGGCCGGTTCCCGACAGCGCACGCGACACCGACGAGCCCGACGCACTCGACGCCTTGCCGGGTCTGGAGGGTTCGCGGTGAACCCCTCGGTGCTTATTCCGCTGCCCGTGCTAATCCCGATGCTGGGTGCGGCAGCCACGATGTTCGCCGGACGCCGGCCGCGGCTGCAACGGTCCATCACCCTGCTCGCGTTGTCGGCGGTCGTGACGGTCTGCGGCGTGCTGCTTTATCTCACCGATCGCCGCGGCACGCTGGCATTCCACGTCGGTGGCTGGGCGCAGAGCATCCCCGGGATGGGCCCACTGGGCATCACCCTTGTCGTGGACCGGCTTTCGGCGCTGATGTTGATGGTGTCGGCTATCGTCCTGCTCGCCGTCGTGCTCTTCGCGATCGGACAGGGCATCCGTGACGGCGACGAACGGCAGCCGGTCTCGATCTTCCTACCCACCTACCTCGTGCTGTCCGCGGGTGTGTGCAGCGCATTCATCGCCGGCGACCTGTTCAACCTCTATGTCAGCTTCGAGGTGCTGTTGGCGGCGAGCTTCGTGCTTCTCACGATCGGTGCGAGCACCGAACGGGTCCGCGTCGGAATCTATTACGTGATGGTGTCGATGGTGTCGTCGATGATCTTCTTGATCGGCATCGCGCTGGTGTACGCGGCGACCGGCACGCTCAACATGGCAGAGCTGGCGGTACGCCTCGACGGCATCTCACCGGGCACCCGTGCAGCGTTGTTCGCAGTCCTGCTTGTCGCTTTCGGCGTCAAGGCGGCGGTGTTTCCGCTGTCCACCTGGCTGCCCGACTCCTACCCCACCGCGCCGGCACCCGTCACCGCGGTATTTGCGGGCCTGCTCACCAAAGTCGGCGTGTACGCGATCATCCGAGCGCACACATTGCTGTTCCCGAGCAGTGGCCTCGACCGGATGCTGATGGTGGCCGCGCTTGCCACCATGCTGATCGGGATCCTCGGTGCCATCGCCCAGACCGACATCAAACGACTGTTGTCCTTCACGCTGGTCAGCCATATCGGCTACATGGTGTTCGGCGTCGCGTTGTCGAATCAGCTCGGGCTATCCGGCGCGATCTACTATGTGGCCCACCACATCCTGGTGCAGACGACGCTGTTTCTGGTCGTCGGGCTCATCGAGCGACAGGCGGGCGCCGCTTCTCTGCAGCGACTCGGCGGCCTGGCGGCGGTAAGCCCACTGCTGGCGTTCGTCTTCGTCGTGCCTGCCCTCAATCTCGGTGGTATTCCTCCGTTCTCGGGCTTCATCGGCAAGGTCGCCCTCCTGCAGGCCGGCGCCCAGGATGGCTCGATGCTGGCCTGGATCTTGGTCGCAGGAAGCGTGCTGACCAGTCTGCTGACGCTATACGTGGTGTCGCGCGTCTGGACACTGGCGTTCTGGCGGCCCCGCGCCGATGCTCCGGAAGGTGATCTGGCGGCTGCCGTCCCGTCAGCGTTGCTGGACGAAGCCAGGGACATCGCCGTGCTGGAACGCGAGGATGTCGGCCGGATGCCGATCGGCATGCTGGCCCCGACGGGGGCGCTCATCATCGTCGGCTTGATGCTCACGGTGCTGGCCGGACCGATCGTCTCCTACACCGACCGCGCCGCGGCCGAGGTGATGGACCGCGACCGCTACATCTCGGTTGTCCTGTCGGAGGTGCGGCCATGAGGCGTTACGCACTACGGGCGTGGGTGCTGTGCTGGCTGACGCTTGTCTGGGTGTTGTTGTGGGGCAGCATCTCTGCCGCCAATCTCATCGGCGGGCTAGCGGTCGCGGTGCTGATCACCGTGCTCCTGCCGCTTCCGGTGGTTCCTGTCGAGGGCCGGCTTCATCCACTGGCCCTCCTGCGGTTGGTCGCTGTCGTGAGCTACGAGCTGGTCGCCTCCTCTGTGCAGATGGCCTGGCTGGCGATCAGGCCCGGACCGCCGCCGCGCACCGCCGTGCTCCGCGCCGAGCTGACCATCGAGTCCGACCTGGTGCTCGCGCTGGCCGTCAACATCATCACCCTGATTCCGGGCTCGATCGTGTTGGAGATCGACCAGGAAAGACGGCTGATCGACGTGCACGTCATCGACGTCGATTCCCAGGAATCGGTGGCACGCTTCCACCGCAACGTCGCAAGGATCGAGCGACTGCTGGTGGCCACGTTCGCACACCGGGCGGGTAAACCCACGACTGCAAAGGAGGATGCATGACTTCCATTTGGATCATCGCCACGGTCATGCTCACCGCGTCCGCCGCCATCCTGATGTATCGGATCCTCGGCGGGCCCAGCACGCTGGACCGTATCGTCGCGCTCGACACATTGGTGGCGGTGGCGATGTGCAGCATCGGCACGTGGGCGGCCTACAGCTTGGACAGCACCGTGACCTACAGCCTGACCGCCCTCGCCTTGATCGGCTTCGTCGGCTCGGTGAGCATCGCCCGATTCCGGGTTCCCGACAAGAAGCGTCCCGAAAGCAGGTACAGGCGATGAGCATCGCCGACATCGCCACGGCCGTACTGGTGCTCGGCGGTTCGGCGCTGGCGTTGACCGCCGCGATCGGTGTCGTCCGCTTTCCCGACACGCTGTCTCGGGTACACGCCGCAACCAAGCCGCAGGTGTTGGGCCTGCTGCTGGTGCTGGCGGGTGCGGCCATCCGACTGCGCGGCCATGTGGACGTGGGCATGCTCATTCTCACCGGGATGTTCGCCGTGATCACCGCGCCCGTTGTCGCGAACCGCGTGGGACAGTTGGCTTACCGCGAGCAGTATGTACAGGAGCAAAGGCGGGACGAATGAACAGAACCGACGACGATTCGTGGGACATCACCGAAAGCGTCGGCGCGACCGCCCTCGGTATCGCGTGGGCGCGGTCGCAGGAGACGGCATCGGACTGCCCGCTGTTCACCGACCGATACGCGGAGATGTTCGTCGAAGAAGCCCTCGCCCGCGGCTGGGAGCGGCCACCGCGTCACGTGGCCGAGAGGATCCGGTCGATATCGGGATACGCGGCGTCGCGCACCAAGTGGTTCGATGAGTTCTTCATCGCCGCGGGCGCCAGCGGCATCGACCAGGCCGTGATCCTCGCCGCGGGGCTCGACGCCAGGGCTTGGCGGCTGCCGTGGAATGACGGCAGCGTGGTCTACGAGCTCGACCAGCCCAAGGTGCTGCAGTTCAAGAGCGAGGCGCTCGAGGCGCGCAACGTCAAACCCGCCGCACGCTATGTGGCGGTTCCCGTCGACCTGCGGCACGACTGGCCGAAAGCGTTGCGCGAGGCCGGATTCGACCCGACCGAACCGACGGCATGGGCCGCCGAGGGGCTGCTGCCCTATCTGTCGGCCGCCGACCAGGATCGGCTGTTTGATCGCATCACCGAGCTCAGCGCACGGGGCAGCCGTGTTGCCGTCGAGGCGTTCGGCGCGGACTTCTTCGACCCGGATCATCTCGCCGACCGCCGCGAGCGGGTACGGCGTCTGCGCGAGGAAGCCGGCGCTTCCGACGACGCACCCGACGTCGGCGATCTGTGGTACATCGAGGACCGCACCGACGTTGCCGACTGGTTCACGGCGCAGGGCTGGGGGGTGTCGGCGACCGAAGCCGCCGCGCTGCTGGAGCGCTACAACCGCACACCCGACGACGACACCACGCCGCGAACGGTTTTCGTCGAAGCGAGGCTTACCGGCTACTCGCCGGACAACTGAAACTCGACCAGTGCGCTGAGGGTCTCCACGGCGTCGCGGAGCGCCGCCAACCGCGCTGCGGCAGTCGGCGCCGCCAGCACCGAATAGCGGTCGGCCTGTCCGATCGGCAGCCGGGCCGTCAAGCCGTACAACCACATTGCCGCATCGGGTGCCGCGTCGGCGCCCGCCACGATGTCGCGACCGTCGACCTCCGCACCGCGGGCCCGGGCGATGCGCTCGAACAACGCGACGATGCTGTCCTCGACTTCGCGGATGGCCTCAGCACCGACCGCATCGCCCGGCTCGTCGGGCCACAGCTCGATCACCGCGCGGGGGTAGGGGTCGTCCGGCTGCCATTCCAGTACCCGAATCCGTTCAGCCATCACACAATTCAGCCGGTAACGGCCGTCGCCGAAGTCGGCCACCTCGGTGATGTGCGCCAGCGCGCCGACGTCGCTGCGGGTGTCGCCACCGCCCACCTCGCGGCCGGCCGCGATCAACACCACGCCGAACGCGGGGTCGTCCATCGCGAGGCAATCCGAGACCAAGGCGGAGTACCGCGGTTCGAAGATCCGCAGCGGCAGTTCCTCGCCGGGCAGCATCGTCCGCTCGAGCGGAAACATCGGAATGGTCGCCACGATCAGATGTCCAGCTCGCCTACCAACGCATCGACCACGGCCCGCAGGTCGCCGTCGTTGTCTTCAACGACGCGCCGCTGACGCTGATACGACGCACCCAGCCGGCAGATCTCCTCGATCTGGGCCAGCTCGTCGGTGCAGTGCAGCGACTTTGCCACCGGTTCCAGCCGGTTCAGCAGGTCGTCGAGGTCCTCGGTGACCAGGCGTTCATTGCTGTCGGAATCCAGGATGATCACCGCGTCCAAACCGTATCGCGCTGCGCGCCATTTGTTTTCCTGCACATGCCACGGCGGCATCGTCGGCAAATCTTCGCCGGCGTCCAGCCTGCGGTCCAGGTCGACGATCAGGCAGTGCGTCAGCGCGGTCAGCGCGCCGAGCTCACGCAGGTTGGACACGCCGTCGAAGATGCGGACCTCCACGGTGCCGAGATGCGGGGAAGGCCTGATGTCCCACCGGATCTCGTTCATGTGGTCGATGATGCCGGTCTTCTTCTGATCGTGGACGAAACCTTCCCACTGTGCCCAGGTCTGAAAATGGAAGGGCAGGCCGGCCGTCGGCAGCTGTTGAAACATCATCGCGCGATTGCTCGCGTAGCCGGTGTCCTCGCCGTCCCAGTAGGGAGATGACGACGACAACGCCAGCAGATGCGGGTACTGGTTGAGCAGCGACGTGATGATCGGCATCACCTTGTGCGCCGAGGAGACGCCGACGTGAACGTGCACACCCCAGATCAGCATCTGGCGGCCCCACCACTGGGTGCGTTTGATCAACTCGGCGTAGCGCGGTGCGTCGGTCAGCTTCTGGGCCGACCACTTCGCGAACGGATGGGTGCCCGCACAAAACAACTCCATGCCGCGGTCACGCACGATGCAGCGTGCGGGCACCAGCGTGGAGCGCAGATCCTCCATCGCCTGGCCGGCGTTGTCGCAGATGCCGGTGACGACCTCGACGGTGTTGCGCAGCAATTCCTTGTGCACGCGCGGGTTCTCACCGATCTCGGCGATCACCGCGGCCGCTTCGTTGCTCAGGTCGCGGGTCTGGGCGTCGACGAGGGCGAACTCCCATTCGACGCCAACGGTCGGCCGGGCCGAGCCGGCGAAATCTATCCGTGAGCTAGCCGGTACCGATAACACCGCACGCGACCCGCTTACCGGCGTCGCCCGTGGCCAGGGTGGCCGCATCGGGTGGCGGAGCGCCGTTGGTCTGCTGGTAACGCTCCGGCGGGATGTTGGCGAAGTTGTCGGCCTTCTCGTGGATGATGATCGCGGTCTTGGCGCCCGCCTGCAGATCCTCGGCGGTGAACGCGTCGGTGGTGGTCACCAGTTCGGCGGTGCCGTCCTCGCGCACTTGGAGCGAGGTGAGGTCGCCGCTGGCGGGATGCCCGTTGTGACCCGGCACCTGGAAATGTCCTCCGGCAGAGTTGAAGTCACCCGGTTCGCCGCCGGTGGGTGCCACCGAGTTGGCGTCGCACTTGCCGACCGAGTGGATGTGCATGCCGTGAAAGCCGGGCGACAGCTGGCCGGGGCCGGTGGTCTTGACCGAAATCGTCACGTAGCCGCTGGAAAATGCGAAGTCGGCGGTGGCGACCGGTGCCCCGCTGGGATTCTTGAGTTCTGCGGTCAGCTTCTGCTCAGCCGGTGGCGCTGGTTCGCGGCCCTCCACAGCGGGCGCGGCCGGCGCGGGCGAACCGGTCCACACTGACGGAGTGGTGCCCGGCTGCGACGTCGCGTGCTGGGGCGTACTGCAGGCGCTCATGGCGAGCGCAGGCACGGCGAACAGAGCAGCGACGGTTGCGGTTTTGTACGCACGCGAGGCAGGCATGCCGTGAGCCTATCCCGTCACCACCACGACGACGCCCGGTGGTTGGTCAGCCAAGCCCGGTGCCCTCGGCTCGACCGGAGCCTGCAGCAGCCGGCCCACCTCGTCGGCGGATTCCCGCTCGCCCGGCGCGTCGCTGAAGTACACCGTGGTCGCGGTCACACCTTCCAGGGTGAGATTGCCGGTGTCGGTGACGTTCCAGCCGGCGTCGCGCAGTTGGTTGGCGGTGTTCTCGGCGGCGCCCGCAGTCTCGGAGATGTTATAGACGCGCACGTCGGCCTTAGCAGCTGCGGGTTTCGCCGACGTCGCAGGCGTCGAGGTGGTGCTGACCGCGACCGGCGGGTCATCGGAGCCCGAGTCGTCCCCCGAGCCCATGGCCTGGAAACCGACCAGCAGAAAGACCACGCCCAAAAACAGCAGCACCATCACCATGGCGCGCAGGGGCAGCCCGGAGGAGTCGGAAGGGCGCTCGTTCATCAGGCCCACTGTATCGGCGTGTCGCGCGAACCCGCGAAAGGCTCAGGTCACGTCGAAGCCGAGGCGGCGCGCCGCCCGCGCCTTCTGCCTGCTGGCCCGCAGCCGCCGCAGCCGCTTGACCAGCATCGGATCGGCTGCCAGCGCCTCGGGCCGGTCCACCAACGCGTTGAGCACTTGGTAGTACCGCGTCGCCGACATCGAGAACAACTCCTTGATGGCGTCTTCCTTGGCTCCGGCGTACTTCCACCATTGGCGTTCGAACGCCAAGATGTCATGTTCGCGGCGGGTCAACCCATCGGTGAGCTCGGAGTCGTCCCCGGATTGCTCAGTCCGCGCCATGGCGCCGTCCGTGTTGCTCCCCATTACTCCCTGGCCCGTTTCCGCACTCGACCTCGCTAGCGATACGGCGAATATTGAACCACGGCTTCGGTTCATGGGCCGTGAGCCAACCGGGCGAGTCGGCTCACTTAAGCTTGCCAACCGTGGCAGTCGTTCCCATCCGAATTGTCGGAGACCCCGTCTTGCACACCGCGACCACACCGGTGCCGGTGGCCGACGATGGTTCGCTGCCCTCCGATCTCGCTGAGTTGATCACGGATCTATACGAGACGATGGACGCCGCGCACGGGGTTGGATTGGCCGCCAACCAGATCGGCGTGTCCAAGCGGGTATTCGTGTACGACTGCGCCGAAGACCGCGGCAAGACGGTGCGGCGCCGCGGCGTCATCGTGAACCCAGTGCTCGAAACCTCAGCGGTGCCCGAGACCATGCCCGACCCGGACAACGACGACGAGGGTTGCCTGTCGGTGCCGGGCGAATCGTTTCCCACCGGCCGCGCCGAATGGGCGCGGGTCACCGGGCTGGACGCCGACGGCACCCCGATCACGATCGAGGGCACCGGCTTGTTTGCGCGCATGCTGCAGCATGAAACCGGGCACCTGGACGGGTTCCTTTACCTGGACCGCTTGGTGGGCAGGCACGCGCGCAGCGCCAAGCGGGCGGTGAAGTCGCACGGCTGGGGCGTGCCGGGCCTGAGCTGGATGCCCGGTGAGGACCCCGACCCGTTCGGTCACTGACATGCCCGACGTGCCCGATCTGCCCGCGGTCGGCACCCGAGTCAGCCTGCGTTACCGCTTACCAGAAGGTTCGGTGCCGCCGCTGACCGACGTGATCGGTCATCTGCTCGGCGTCGGTTCTCACATCTCTGTGCGGACGAAAGCCGGTGCTGTGGTTGATATTCCGGCTGATGCGCTGGTAGCCGTGCGGGGGCTGACACCCGCGCCGGTCCGGACGTCTGCGATCCGCTCGACCGAGCACGCGGCCGCACTGGCCTGGCCGGGCACCGAACAGGAGTGGATCGGCGGCTGGCTGTGCCGAAGCGCCGGTGGGTACACACACAGGGCGAATTCGGCTGTGCCGCTTGAGATCGGCGCGAACACCTCCGCGGTGCCCGCCATCGTCGACTGGTATGCGCAGCGCGGCCAACCGCCGTGGCTGGCGGTGGCCGACCGCCTACTCGAACTACCCCGCCGAGCGGACAGCCACCTGGAGACCGTCGTGATGGTGCGCGACCTACCCTTAGGTCAGGCCGATGCGGCGGTGAAACTCGCGCCTCGGCCGGACGACCGGTGGCTGGCGCTCTACCAACGCCACGTTCCGGTCGAGGTGCTCACCGCCACCGTGGCCGGCGCGGTGGTGTTCGCCACCCGCGGCGACGCCGCGGTGGGCCGCGCCGCGGTGACGTCCGCACCGGACGGGCGCCGCTGGGCGGGTCTGTCGGCGGTTCGCGTCGCCGAGGGACACCGCAGGGCCGGGCATGCGCGTGCCCTGTGTTCGGCGCTGCTGGCATGGGCCAGCGAACAGGGCGCCGACAGTTGCTATGTGCAGGTGCTGGCCGACAACGCGGCCGCGATCGCGTTGTACGGACAGCTGGGTTTCGCCACGCAGCACGGGGCGCGCTACATCGACGGTGCGCACGTGAGGAGCGTTCTGGATCCGTAGCCTATAGGCCATGCGGCTGGCCACCTGGAACGTCAACTCGATCCGGGCCCGTGTCGACCGCGTCACCGACTGGCTGGAGCGCGCCGATGTCGACGTGCTGGCCATGCAGGAGACCAAGTGCTCGGACGTCCAGTTCCCGACGATGCCCTTCGCGGCCCTTGGCTACGACGTGGTGCACTGCGGCTTCAACCAATGGAACGGGGTGGCGATCGCGTCGCGGGTGGGCATCGACGACGTGCAGGTCGGCTTCGAAGGACAGCCGATGTGGAGCGACCGTCCCGACATCGAAGAGGCGGCCGAAGCGCGTGCGCTGGGCGCGACCTGTAACGGGGTGCGGGTGTGGAGCCTCTACATTCCGAACGGCCGCATCGTCGACTCACCGCACTATGGCTACAAGCTGGCTTGGCTTGCGGCGCTGCGGGATACCGCGCAGCGGTGGCTGGCCGACGAGCCGGACGCGCAGATCGCGTTGACCGGTGACTGGAACATCGCCCCTACCGACGAGGACGTGTGGAGCGTCGAGGCGTACCGAGGAAGCACGCATGTCACCGGACCCGAGCGGGCGGCGTTCAACGCGATCGTCGATGCCCAATTCACGGATGTGGTAAGGCCATTCACGCCTGGGCCAGCGGTGTACACGTACTGGGACTACACCCAGCTGAGGTTCCCGAAGAACCGCGGGATGCGCATCGACTTCATCCTCGCCTCACCGGCGGTGGCCGCCCGCGTGACACACGCCGAAATCGTCCGCGAGGAACGAAAGGGCAAGTCCCCCAGCGACCACGCACCGGTGCTCGTGCAGCTGGACTGACTTTCCGCTGTTTTGTCCAACAGCGACGCCGTGACGACCTACGCTGGGCGGGGGTGCTCAGGTGAAGCCCGAAGCCGAATTGCGCTTGGCACTGGTGTGCTACGGCGGTGTCTCGCTGGCCGTCTACATGCACGGTGTCACCAAAGAACTTCATAAATTGCTCTGTGCGGGAAGGGCGTTCGACGCCCATCCCGCCGACAACCCGTTCGGGGGCGGCACCGAGGCGGTCTACTTCGACGCGCTGACCGACATCGCCAGATCCGGGCCTCGTCTGATGGTGAGCGTCGACATCATCGGCGGTACCTCGGCCGGCGGAATCAATGGGATCGCGCTGAGCAAGGCCATCGCCTGCAACGCCGGCCTCGAGCCGCTGAAGAAGGTCTGGATCGACGAGGGCGACATCCGCAAGCTGCTCCGCGGTCCGCGGCTGTTCGGCCCGACCACACAGGTCCTCACCACCGTCGTGGGCCAGCTGGGCAGGCTGTTCGGCTCCTCGTCGCCGTTGCGCGGGGAGCACATGTCCAAGCTGTTGTTGAAGGCCATGAAGGATATGGACAACCAGCGGGGCGCCGAGGCGCCCTCGCTGCTTCCCGGCAAGGCGCCCGCGCTCGAGCTGTACGTGCCCACAACCGATCTCCGCGGCTTCGAGGTAGTTGTCCCATCCGGCGCCGGCGGTGCCAGCAATCGGGACCGCGACTACCGGCAGGTGCTGGTGTTTCACGGCGCCGGCGGCGAGCTGGAGCAGTTCGGGGCGGACTACACCGCCGATCTGGCGTTCGCCGGCCGGGCCAGCTCCAGCTTTCCCGGCGCGTTTGCACCCGTCAGCCAGTCGTCGTTCAAAGACGAGATCGGCAAACGGGACGCACAGGACGTTCGTCTGCACAACAGTGTGTTCCTCTGCCAATACGACGACGCCCGGTCCGAGGACGTCTACTTCGTCGACGGCGGCGTACTGGACAATGCGCCGTTCGATGTGGTGATCGACGCGATCGCCAGGCGGCGGGCGCAGTCGCGGGTGTACCGGCAGCTGGTCTACATCGAGCCGGACCCCGGGCAGGAACTCTATTCGGCCACGGCGAAACCGGTGAAAACCAAGAGGCGGTGGCTCAAGGACCTCGTCGCGGTCTCGACGGTGCGCAGCAGCCACCCGATCCTGACGGCGCTCGCCGAGCTACGCGACATGAACTGGCGGATCGAGGAGATCCGGGCGATCGCCGAAGAGCAGGAGAGCTACGTCGAAGATCGCACCAAAGACGTTCTGCGGCAGATGATATCGTCGGACAGTACCAAATCGGCTCGAAGCGCCGCGACCACGGCGGAACTCGTCGACGAGCTTGCCCCCGTAAATTCCGGTGTGCCGCCCGACGACGTGATCCGCGCCGTGTCCGACAAGGTGTACGAGAGCGCACGCAACGCGCTGGGTGCCACCTGGCCGACATATCAGCGGCTGAAGTTCGAGGCCGTGCTGACGCAACTCTCCGATCACATCGACGTGTGTCTCGGATATCCGAAGCCGTCGGCGAAGGCGGGCTTCGTCACAGCGACCTGGATCGCCTGGGCGCGTCAGCACGACGCGTGGAAGGCGGGCCGTACCCGGGCGCTCGGGGATCTGCTGCGCGACACCGACATGCCGTACCGCGAGCGGCGCCTGGTCTTCATCCTGGCGCGGATCAACGATCTGTACGACCTCGACGACGACAGGCCGCCCGCCGGCGACATCGATGCGCTGAAGTCCAAGGTGTGGTCGATGATCGCGGCGATCCGTCGCGGAACCCGCGCTGCGGTCGAGCAGCTCCCATTGGATCTTCTGCGCCTCAGCGATACGGACACGCTCGCCGATCCCGAGGTGTTCGCGCAAGATCACAGATCCGAACTGCAGACCATATTCGAACGCTACGCCGCCGGAGTGAAACCGTTATGCGGCGACAGCGCCGAACTATTCACGGCCTTCAAGACATACACCCAGGAGTGGGAGTCGGCACAGGCGCGCGACGCGTTGCTCAACCGCTACCTGGGGTTCGCGCTGTGGGACGGCATCCTGTTCCCGACGATCGCGTTGAGCGAGGTGCCGCAGCTCTCACCGATTCCGGTGGCGCAATTCAGCCCGCTGACCGCAAAGGCACTCACGCCGCCGGCCGACCGCAATGCCAAGCCGACCAAGCTGAAGGGCATCCCCGTCAAACACTTCGCGGCGTTCTTCAATGCGAAGTATCGCGAAAACGACTATCTGTGGGGCCGATTGGACGGCGCGGAGCTGATTCTGCGCATGCTGTCGGACGTGGCGGGCACCGGCGGTGAGACCTTCTCCCGCCACCTGCCGGACGTGCTGCAGGCCGTGCTCGACACCGAAATCGATCTGACCCGGGTCAAGGACCTTCGCGAGCATCTCGCACGTCAGGTGGAGGAGCTGCGACGGGACTAGCCGAACAGCGGAAGCGCGCGCTTGCGGGCCAGGGCATCCATCCCGCTCTGAATGCTCGCCTGGACCTCCGAGTATTTGCTCTCCACGTACTCCTGGTCGTCCGCACGGGCCGGGTCGTGGTCCAGTTCGACCGCCGGCATCAGGCGGGTTCTGATTTTGGCGGGCAACGGAAACTGCGGCAACGCTGCGGGAGCTATGCCCCACGGCAGCGACAGCGCCAGCGGAAAGACCTTGAGACGCAACATCTTGTCCAATCGCAGGGTCTTCGACAGCCGATCGCCGCGGATCAGCACCGGCATTGCGTCGGCGCCCCCGACAGTCGCGATCGGCACAATCGGAACGCCGCAGCGGATCGCCAGTTTCACGAACCCGCTGCGGCCCGCGAGGTTGGCCCTGTCCCGTTCATGCCAGGGGCGCAGCGAGTCGACCTCGCCGCCCGGCCACACCGCCACGTCGCGGCCCTCGGCGAGCGCGGTCGCCATCGAATCGGGCGCGGCGGGCAGCACGCCCATCGCGCGGAAGTAGCGTCCGATGCCGGGGATGGCCATCAACGCGTCGTGGGCGGTGCCATGCAGGAGACGGTCCTGGCCGAACCGCCGCCACCACTGCACGCCGACCGTCCAGGCATCCCAGACGAACGGCGCGCCTGAGTGGATTCCCACCAGAAGCACCGGCGGCTCGGGAAGGTTCTCCCAGCCGTCCATCTCCATCCGGAACCAGTAGTCGACGAGGAAGTTCCACAGGTACTTCTGGCGCTGCATCGTCGCCTCGTCGGGCCCCTGCAGATCCCACTGCCCGGCGCGCTCAGCCACCCAGGACGACAGTCCCCCGTCCTGCTCGCTGCGCCGAGCGGACATCTTGGCGCGCGCCTCGTCGGCGTGGCGCGCTGCTTGCTGACGGACCTCTTGGGTGCGGCGGTCGGTGCTTGTCATACCCGCCGGGTACCCAAAACGTCAGTCTTCGTCGACGCCTCCGTACCGGCCGGGATTGAACACCGAGGCGAGCGCGCCGATGACCATCATCACCGCCGCCGCGACGAACACCACGACCAGCCCGCTGTGGAACGGCTCGGTGATCAGGGTCGGGAAGAATGTCTTGCCGGTCAGGACCTCGGCGTTGACGCCGGGTTGCTGCAACGCGTTGTGGGGCGCGAGCAGCTCCTCGATCGGGTTGTACCCGAGGAACGCGGCGAACAGGCTGCCGACCGGCGGGGTGTTGGCCACCTCACCGGCGACGGCCGCCGAGACGCCCTGCCCTTGCAGGCCGTCGTGTAGCGCCGTCGGCAGCGTGTGGGCGAGCCCGACGATCATCAGCGAGAAGAAGATGCCGATCGACAGGGCCGAGCCCGCGTTGAAGAACACCGACCGCACGCCGGAGGCGGCGCCGCGTTCAGCGGCCGGGACACTCGACATGATCGCCGCGGTGTTGGGCGCGGTGAAGATGCCGCCGCCGAGGCCGTTGAAGAAGACCAGCACCGCGAATACCCAGTAGTCGAAATTCACCGGGATCATCACCAGCGCAATGAAGCACACCGCCATCAGCAGCATCCCGCCGACGGTGAAGTATCGGGCGCCGAACCGGTCGGCCAGCGACCCGGCCAGCGGCGCCGCGATCAGGAACCCGAACGTCGCCGGCAGCAGATAGATGCCGGCCCATAGCGGCGTGGACTCAAAGCTGTAGCCGTGCAACGGAAGCCAGATGCCCTGCAGCCAGATGATCAACATGAACTGCAGACCGCCACGGCCGCACGACGACATGAGCCCCGCGAGGTTGCCCATGCCGAACGACGTCGACCGGAAGAGCCGGATGTTGACCATCGGTTGCGGCACCCGTAACTCGATGAAGCAGAACGCAACCAACAGTGCCAGGCCGCCGATGATCGCCCCGAGCACCAACGGGTTGGTCCATCCGGTCGACGAATCGCCGTACGGCTGAATGCCGTAGGTGATGCCCACCAACAGTGCGGTCAGGCCGATTCCGAACGTCAGCGTGCCTGCCCAGTCCAGCCGGCCCGGGGTCCGCACGCCCAGCTCCCGCAGTGACCGGTAGCTCCACACCGTGCCGAGCACACCGATCGGCACGCCGACCCAGAAGATCGCCTGCCAGTGAATCTCGGCGAGCACGCCGCCGATCAGCAGGCCCAGGAACGAGCCGGCGACCGCGGCTGTCATGTTGACGCCCAACGCCATGCCGCGCTGGTTGGAGGGGAACGCGTCGGTGAGGATGGCGCCCGAGGAGGCCATCAGCATCGCGCCGCCGACGCCCTGGATCACGCGCCAGCCGATCAGCCACAGCGCACCTGCGTCGAGGTGGAAAGGGTCGAACGACAATGCGATGGCCGCGACGGTGAAGACCAAAAAGCCGAGGTTGTAGATGCGCACCCGGCCGAACATGTCGCCGAGGCGGCCGAAGAACACCACCAGTACGGCGGTGACGACCAGGTAGCCCATCAACATCCACAGCAGGTAGCTGACGTTGGCGGGGGCCAGCGGGTTCAACCCGATGCCGCGGAAGATCGCAGGCAGCGAGATCAGCACAATCGAGGCATTGATTGAGGCCAGCAGCATGCCCAGCGTCGTATTCGACAGCGCCACCCACTTGTAGAAGGGATGGTCGTGATCCATCCGCCTGCGCCTGCGGGCGATCTGCGCGGTGGCTCGGTTGGCATCCGCCACCACGGGGGGTTTTGTCATCTCGATCTCAGCAGTCATCAAGTTCGCTTACGTATCGTCGCGGCTTACGAAATGCATATATTAGCTATATAAACCAATGGCGGGCAATTTGTCTTCCATGCGCTAGCGTGGGGACGGCCTGAATACACCACGCGGGAGCGCGCTGGAAGTGCGCTGAGAGGACGGCTGGAGTGCCGTCGACCGTATGAACCTGACCGGGTAATGCCGGCGTAGGGAGATGCCATGAGTGCACCGTCGATCGACCCGTCCATCACCACCGGCCCCATCACGGGCAGCACGAAGATCTATCGCCACGGCGTGCCGTTCCGCCGGGTGAACCTGACGAACGGCGAGCATCTGGACCTGTACGACACCTCGGGTCCCTACACCGATCCGGACGCCCGCATCGACCTTGCCGCCGGACTGCCCCCGCGAGCCGGGGTGGTGACCGACCGGGGCACGCAGCTGCAGCGCGCGCGGGCGGGCGAGGTCACCGCGGAGATGGCGTTCGTCGCGCTGCGCGAAGGGCTTCCGGCCGAATTGGTCCGCGCCGAGGTGGCCGCGGGCCGTGCCGTGATTCCGGCCAACCACAACCACCCCGAATGCGAGCCGATGATCATCGGCAAGCGGTTCACGGTGAAGGTCAACGCCAACATCGGCAACTCGGCGGTGACCTCCTCCATCGGCGAAGAGGTGGACAAGATGGTGTGGGCGACCCGCTGGGGCGCCGACACCGTCATGGACCTGTCCACCGGTCGTGACATCCACACGACGCGCGAGTGGATCCTGCGCAATTCACCGGTTCCGGTCGGGACCGTGCCCATCTATCAGGCGCTGGAGAAGGCCAAGGGCGATCCCACGGCGCTCAGCTGGGACATCTACCGCGACACCGTGATCGAGCAGTGTGAGCAGGGTGTCGACTACATGACTGTGCACGCGGGAGTGCTGCTGCGCTACGTGCCGCTGACGGCGCGACGGGTGACCGGCATCGTGTCGCGCGGCGGGTCGATCATGGCGGCGTGGTGTCTGGCTCATCACGAAGAGTCGTTCCTCTACACCCATTTCGACGAGCTCTGCGAAATCCTGGCCAGCTACGACGTCACCTTTTCACTCGGTGACGGCCTACGGCCCGGTTCGATTGCCGACGCCAACGACGAAGCGCAGTTCGCCGAGTTGCGCACGCTCGGCGAGCTGACCGCAGTGGCGAAAAGCCATGGCGTGCAGTTGATGATCGAAGGCCCCGGTCATGTGCCCATGCACAAGATCGCCGAAAACGTGCGGCTGGAGGAAGAGCTGTGCGAGGAGGCGCCGTTCTACACGCTCGGCCCGCTGACCACCGACATAGCGCCGGCCTACGACCACATCACCTCGGCGATCGGCGCGGCGATGATCGCGTCCGCGGGCACAGCGATGCTGTGCTACGTCACACCGAAGGAGCACCTCGGCCTGCCCGACCGCGAAGACGTCAAGCAGGGCGTGATCGCCTACAAGATCGCCGCGCATGCCGCCGACCTCGCCAAGGGCCACCCGCAGGCCCAGCTTCGCGACGACGCGCTCTCGGCCGCCCGGTTTGAGTTCCGGTGGAATGACCAGTTCGCGCTGTCCCTCGACCCGGATACCGCGCGGGCGTTCCATGACGAGACCCTGCCCCACGAGCCGGCCAAGACTGCGCACTTCTGCTCGATGTGCGGCCCGAAGTTCTGCTCGATGCGGATCACCGCCGATCTGAAAGATGCCATCCGTGACGCGATGGCCGAGAAATCGGCCGAATTCGCAGAGGGCGGCAACCGCGTCTATCTACCGTTGACCGAATGAGCTTCCTTCCGCTGACACCCGGAGGCCAGACACCGCCACGGGTGATGACGATCGCGGGGTCCGATTCCGGCGGTGGCGCTGGGATCCAGGCCGACATGCGCACGTTCGCGTTGCTCGGCGTGCACGCGTGTGTCGCGGTGACCGCGGTGACAGTGCAGAACTCTATGGGCGTCAAGGGTTTTCACGAGATTCCGCTGGACGTCATCGCGGGCCAGATCGAGGCGGTGGTAGGTGACATCGGGATACAGGCGGCAAAGACCGGGATGCTGGCGTCGTCCGAGATCATCGCCACTGTCGCCGATAGCTGGCGGTCGCAGGGGCTGGGCGATGACGTGCCGCTCATCGTCGATCCGGTCTGCGCGTCGATGCACGGCGATCCGCTGCTGCACCCGAGCGCGCTGGATTCGCTTCGGGCCGAACTGTTTCCGCTCGCGACGCTGGTGACGCCCAACCTCGACGAGGTGCGTCTGCTCGTCGACATCGAGGTTATCGACGAGGCCTCGCAGCGTGACGCCGCTCGCGCACTGCACGCGCTGGGTCCGACATGGGCGCTGGTGAAGGGCGGGCACCTACGCTCGTCGCCGAACAGCCCCGACCTGTTGTACGACGGCACCGACTTTCACGAGTTCGGCGCCTCGCGTATCGACACCGGCGACGATCACGGAGCGGGTGACACGCTGGCAGCGGCCATGGCCAGCGCCATGGCCCACGGGTACACGGTGCCCGACGCGGTCGAGTTCGCCAAGTCGTGGGTGACCGAATGTCTGCGCGCCGCTTACCCGTTGGGACACGGACACGGCCCGGTCTCGCCGCTGTTCCGGCTGCACCCGTGAACCTCGACCATATCGCGGGCGTCGCGCACGAGCCGGCCACAACACCCAAGGGCGCCGCGGTGCTCACACACGGAGCGGGAGGCAGCCGGGAGTCGGCGCTGCTGAAGAAGATCTGCGACGAGTGGGCCCGTCGCGGCTGGCTCGCGGTGCGATACAACCTGCCGTACCGCAGGCGCAGGCCGAAGGGTCCGCCGTCAGGATCCGCGGCGACGGATCAGGCCGGCGTCGTCGACGCGATCGAGGCGGTTCGCGCGATGGTCAAGGGTCCCGTCATCGCGGGCGGTCACTCATACGGTGGCCGGATGACGTCCATGGTGGTCGCCGACGGCACGACGCGCGTCGATGCGCTGACGTTGTTCTCCTATCCGCTGCACCCCCCGGGAAAGCCAGAACGGCTCCGCACCGAACACCTGCCGCGGATCGAGACGCCGACGGTGTTCACTCACGGCACGTCGGATCCGTTCGGCTCCCTCGACGAGCTGCGCGCGGCAGCGGCGCTGATTCCGGCGCCTACCGAGGTCGTCGAGATCACCGGAGCCCGTCATGACCTCGGCTCGAAGACGCTCGATGTGCCAGTGCTGGCCGTCGATGCGGCGCTACGGTTGCTGTCGTGACCGTTCCGCCCGGTGGGTATCCGCCGCCCTACCACCCGCCACAGGGCGGCTATCCCCCACCCGGCTATCCACCACCGCCCGGCGGTTATCCGCCGCCGTACTACCCGCCGCAGCCGTATTACGCACCGCGCCCACCGGGCACCAACGGATGGGCGATCGCTTCGCTGATCTTCGGCCTGCTCGGCGGCGTTCTGCTGGGCGTTATCTGCGGTGTCGTCGGACTCAACCGGGCCAAACAGGGACAGGGCGGACGTGGGTTGGCGATCGCCGGGCTGGTGCTGTCCGCACTCTGGGCGCTCGGGATCGCCGTCGCGGTGGTCCTGCTGCTGGTCTTCGACGACGGCAGTGTCCGCGCCGCCGACGTGAAGGCGGGCGACTGCCTCAAGGAGCTGCCCGCCTCCGGGTTGGTACTCAGCGTCAACACGACACCGTGCACCGAGCCGCACACCGGCGAGGTCTTCTCGGTGATGACGATGCCCGATGGCGATTTCCCCGGCCAGTCCGCGATCGAGGCCTACCAGAACAAGTGCGGGCCCGAGCTCGTGGACTACTCTCCCGAGGCGGCCGAGGATCACGACGTCGGCCTGTTCGTGTTGTCACCCAGTGAGGACTCGTGGAGCCAGGGCGACCACGCTGTCACATGCGTCGCCACCACCGACTCGCCCCGAACGGGGACCCTCAAGAAGCAATGAGAGAAGCAATGAGAAAGGACTAGGCGTGCCGGAGAAGACTTCTACAGGATCCCGTTTCGTGTCACTCGCCGGCCTGGCGCTCGCGGGCGCCGGGGTTGCGCACTTCGTCAAACCGGAGGCGTTCGACGAGATCACCGGGCAGGCGTTCCCGAGCGACACCCGCACGCACGTCTACATCGATGGGGCCGCCGAGACCGCGATCGGCCTTGCCCTGGCCGTACCGAAGACCCGCAAGCTGGCCGTCGTCGGGCTGATCGGTTACGGCGCCTACCTCGGGGTCAATATCGCGCGCAACCGCTAGCGACCAGGCACATATCGGCCGAGTTCTGCTGGGAAAAACGCACAAAGGTCGCCGCAGCCGACGAACGGCCATTAACATAGTGGTCGGGTATCGGCTGGAACGGGGGTGCGGGTGTTGGGCGCGGTGCGTAAGGTGCTCAGCTACCGGGTCAGCATCGGTCAGCTGATCGTCGTCGCGATCGTGCTCGGCACCCCGTACCTCCTTGTGGGGGCTTTCTGGTCGATGACCCACACCGATCATCTGGCTCGGATGGGCGGCGCCGACCTGGTCGTGTCGTTTCTCGGCGCGATCGTGTCCTGGCCGGTACTGCTTTTCGCCGACGTCTGCATGACCTGAATACGGAAGGCACCACGTGCATCACCATCACCACCGCGCCTTTTACCTCGGCGTGCTGGGCGTCGTGCTGGTCGCGGTCGGCCTGCTGGCGTTGAACTTCCCTGTGTTCATCGACTCCTTTGACCAGTTCGGCTTCCAGATCAAGTGCGGCAACGGTTACTTCGCGAACCTTGCTCAGGCCACCGAGGCCGGCGGCGACCACGCCCACCAGTGCGAGACGGCGCTGCTCATGCGCCGACTCTGGACCATCCCGCTGATCGTCGTCGGAGCGGTCGTGCTCGGTGTGGTCGTGTTCATCGAGGCGACTATTTGGGGCCGCGAGTCGGCCTTCGGCGAGGACCCCGTCGCCTGACCTAATATCACCTCCGGTGAGCATGCCGGAGGATCCCGCGCTGCAACGACGGCTCGGCATCGCCGATGCCGTGATCATCGGGCTGGGCTCGATGATCGGCGCCGGGATCTTCGTCGCGCTGGCGCCCGCTGCCGCGGCCGCGGGCTCTCTTCTGTTGATCGGGTTGGCGATCGCCGCGGTCGTCGCGTACTGCAATGCCACGTCGTCAGCTCGCCTGGCCGCGCTGTATCCGCAATCCGGCGGCACCTACGTGTACGGCCGCGAACGGCTCAGCGAGTTCTGGGGCTACCTCGCCGGCTGGAGCTTCGTCGTCGGCAAGACGGCCTCGTGCGCGGCGATGGCCCTGACAGTCGGTGTCTATGCCTGGCCGGCCCACGCGCACGCCGTGGCCGTCACGGCGGTCGTCGTCCTGACCGCGGTCAACTACGCAGGCATCCAGAAGTCGGCATTTCTGACCCGCGCGATCGTCGCGGTCGTGCTGGCGGTCCTCGCCGCCGTCGTCATCGTGGTGCTGGGTTTCGGCGACGTCGAGGCCTCCCGGTTGATCGGTGGCGGTGCCGGGGTGAGCGGCGTGCTGCAGGCTGCGGGGCTGTTGTTCTTTGCGTTCGCCGGATACGCGCGCATCGCCACCCTGGGTGAGGAGGTGCGCGATCCGGGCCGCACCATCCCGCGGGCGATACCGATCGCGCTCGGCATCACGCTGGGGGTCTACGCGATCGTGGCGATGGCGGTGTTGGCGGAGCTTGGCACGGAGGGCCTCGCGGGGTCGTCGGCGCCGCTGGCCGACGCGGTGCGCGCGGCCGGCTACCCCGGCGTCGCGCCGGTGGTCCGGGCGGGTGCGGCCGTCGCCGCGCTGGGATCACTGCTGTCGCTGATCCTCGGGGTGTCGCGCACGACGCTGGCGATGGCCCGCGACCGACACCTGCCGTCCGGGCTGGCCGCCGTGCATCCGCGGTTCGCGGTCCCGCACCGGGCCGAGGTAGTCGTGGGCGTGGTGGTGGCGGTGATCGCTGCCGTGGCCGATGTGCGGGGTGCGATCGGTTTCTCGGCGTTCGCCGTGCTGGTGTACTACGCGATCGCCAACGCCTCGGCAATGACCTTGGGTCGCAGGGCTATTCCCGTTATTGGGCTAGCGGGGTGCGCGCTGCTTGCGGTGTCGCTGCCTGCCGCGTCGGTGCTGCTGGGCGGTGCGGTCACGTTGATCGGCGCGCTGGTCTACTGGGTGCGGCGCATGCCGTCTTAGCGCCGGATATCGATTGGGTCACCATCGCGCAACTATTCGCGGTGCCCCCTACGGATTTACGGCCCCCGCCGAGGAGACTTCGTGACGTGACCGAATCGCGGGGGGCCGGCATTGGCGCGTGAAATCTCCCGCCAGGCGTTTCTGCGGAGTGCCGCGGGAGCGTTGGCCGCAAGCGCTTTCCTGGGCTCGGCGCGAGCGCTCGCCGAGCCGGCCGCATCAGGCTGGGAGGCTCTATCGTCGACAATCGGTGGGCAACTCCTGCTTCCCGACAACGGCCAATTCGACTCGGCCAAAGCGGTTTTCAACACCAACTACAACGGCTTCTCGCCGGCGGCCATCGTGACGCCCACGTCGGTGGCCGACGTGCAGAAGGCCATGGCGTTCGCGGCTGCCAACAATCTGAAGGTCGCTCCGCGCAGCGGCGGGCACTCCTACACGGGTGCGTCGACGGCTAACGGCGCCCTGGTGTTCGACTTGCGTCAGCTGCCCGGGGATATCGCCTTCGACCCTGCCAGCGGGCGGGTGACGGCAACACCCGCGACCAGGCTCTGGGACATACACCAGGCATTGGCCGCGCAGGGTCGAGGCATCCCGACGGGCACCTGCCCGACGGTCGGTGTCGCTGGGCACGCCCTCGGTGGTGGTCTCGGCGCCCAGTCGCGGCATGCCGGGTTGCTCTCCGACGCGCTGACCGCGGCCACCGTCGTCTTGCCTGGCGGGCAGGCGGTCACCGCGTCGGCCGCCGAGAACCCGGATCTGTTCTGGGCGTTGCGCGGTGGCGGCGGCGGCAACTTCGGCGTGACGACCTCGCTGACATTGGCCACGTTTCCCACCGCCGACGCCGACGTCGTCAACCTGAACTACCCGCAAGAGGCATTCGCGCAGGTGCTTGTCGGCTGGCAGAACTGGCTGCGAGCCGCCGACCGCAGCCAGTGGGCACTGGCCGACAGCACCACCGACGCCACCGGTTCGCGCTGCCGCATCATGGCGACCGGCCCGGCGGGGTCGGCCGGCAGCATGACGAGCGCCATCACCGCGGCCGTCGGGATACAACCGGCCAGCAGCGACACGCACACGTTCAACTATCTGGATCTGGTGAAGTACTTGGCCGTCGACAACCTGAACCCCGCACCGGTCGGATATGTCGGTGGCTCCGACGTTTTCCCGGTAGTGAACGCGGGTGCGGCGCAGGGCATCGCCGCAGCGGTCAACGCTTTCCCGGCTGGGGCCGGCCGGTTGCTGGCCATCATGCACGCACTCGACGGCACCCTGGCTACGGTCGCGCCGGGGGCCACGGCGTTCCCCTGGCGTGGGCAGTCCGCACTTGTGCAGTGGTACGTGGAGAACAACGGTTCTCCCTCGGCGGCTGTCAACTGGCTCACCACGGCACACCAAGCGGTGCAACAGTATTCGGTCGGCGGTTACGTCAACTACCTCGAAGCCAACCAGCCGCCGTCACGGTACTTCGGCCCGAACCTGTCGCGGCTGTCCGCGGTCCGACAGAAGTACGACCCGGGCCGAGTCATGTTCTCCGGGTTGGACTTCTAGCGCCGGTTGCTGGCCGCGATTTTTTGTCGTACCCCGCTGTCATGATGGTGTTATGTCTTTGGTTGCAGCTCCGCTCACGGTTGATGACCGGTTGGAGGTGTTGTTCGAGGAGTTGGCGGAGTTGACCGGCCAGCGCAATGCGATCGATGCGCGCATTGTGCAGATCGTGGCCGAGATCGACGGCGATGGGTTGTGGGGTGGCACCGGTGCGCGCTCGATCGCCGCCTTGGTGGCATGGAAGACGGGTACCTCACCGACCAACGCCAACACGATCGCCACGGTCGCCGACCGGCTGGCGGAGTTCCCCCGCTGCGCGCAGGGCATGGCCGAGGGGTGGCTGTCGCTGGATCAGGTCGGGGTGATCGCCGCACGAGCCGGCGACGGGTCGGATACCCATTATGCGGAGTTGGCGCGCCACGCCTCGGTCACCCAGCTGCGCACCGCGGTCAGGCTGGAGCCGCGTGTGGAACCGGACCGCCGGCCCGACCCGCAACCGTTGGTTGCCAAGACTTTCAGCGATGATCAGTACACCTGTTGGCGGATCAAACTGCCCACTCTGGAGGCCGCGACGTTCGAAGCGGCGCTGAATTCCCATCGCGACGGGCTGATCGCGCAATGGAAACGCGACCACACCACCGACAGGGGCACTGACACCGACACGGGCACCGGTCCTGGGTCAGGGTTGTGGCCGGCGATACCCGGTGCCGCCGAGGCGTTCCTGAGTCTGGTCGAAGCGGGGTGGGACGCCGAGGCCTCGCGCCGACCCCACGATCACCACACCACGGTCGTCGTGCACGTCGATGTCGACAAGCCAATCGGGTCGCTGCATCTGGGTCCGCTGCTGAGCGACGCCGACCGGCGCTATGTCACCTGTGATGCCACCTGCGAGGTGTGGTTCGAGCGGGCCGGGCAACCCATCGGCGCCGGGCGCACAACGCGGGTGATCAACCGGCGACTGCGCCGTGCCCTCGAGCACCGCCACCCCACCTGTGCGGTGCCGGGGTGCGGGGCCACCCGCGGTCTGCACGCCCACCACTTGCGGCACTGGGAAGACGGCGGCCCCACCGAGTTGAACAACTTGGTGCTGCTGTGCCCGTTTCACCACCGGCTGCACCATCGCGGCGACATCACCATCACCGGACCCGCCGATAACCTGAGCGTCACCGACAGCGACGGCCAACCCCTCGACCCCGGATCCCTGGCACGCCCACCGACCAAACCCCCACCCGCCGTCGCCCCCTGCCACGGCTCCAGCGGCGAACGCGCCCAATGGTGGTGGTATGACCCCTTCGAACCCCAACCCCCACCGACGAACAACTGACAACCGCCTCAACTTCTAGCGCCGGTTACGGAAGTACTTCTTGTAGGCCTCGGCAGAAGCACGCAGTTCTGGGTCGGCATCGAACTTGGCCTCAAACTTCTCCCACGCCGCGGCCCGCTTGGCGGGCAGATACTCCGTGGGCCAGTACGGATGCTGCTGCGGCGAGTACTCGCGCAGCACACGCCGGGCGACGGTGGCCTTGTGTACCTCGTCGGCGCCGTCGGCCAGGCCCATCGTCGGCGCGCCGGCATACATCGCCTGCAGCGGCGTGAGGTCGGTAGTCCCGAGCGAACCGAGGATGTGCAGCGCGTTGAACGACACATCGCGCAGCACCTTGGCCATCGTGAACTTCACCGTCGCGATGTCCGTGCGCGCTTCCTTGGTGCTGGAATTGTCGATTTTCCAAGCAGTTTCGAGCACCAGCAGCCGCAGCATGCGGATGGCCGCGTACGAGTCAGCGATCTTCTCCTGCACCATCTGGTGCTCGGCGATCACCTTTCCGTGCGACTCCCGCGACAGCGCCCGCTCGCACATCATGTCGAACGCGAGCTTGCACTGCGCGATCGTGCGCATAGCGTGGTGAATCCGCCCGCCACCAAGCCGGCGCTGCGCCAATGTCTTCGCGCCATCCTCCGGCCCGAGCAGATGGTCGAGCGGCACACGAACGTCTCGGTAGATGATGTGGTTGTGGTTGCGGGGCTCCGGCTGGATCTCCACCCCCGGCGTCGTTCGCGGCACCACGAACATGCCGTTGGTGCACATGACGAACAGGATGTCGGCGACGCGGCCCGCGGAGGTGAACCACTTCTCGCCGTTGATAACCCACTCATCACCGTCGCGCACGGCGTGGGTCTTGAACAGGTTCGGGTCGGATCCGCCCTGCGGTTCGGTCATCGAGTACGCCGAGAAGATGTCCTGGTTCAGTAGCGGCTTCAGCCACCGCTCCTTTTGCTCCTCGGTACCGAATGCGGCGAGCATCTCGATGTTGCCGGTGTCGGGCGCCGCGGCCCCGAACATCTGTGGCGCGCCTTGGTAGCGGCCGATGATCTCGTTCAGCAATGCGAGCTTGAGCTGACCAAAACCGGGCCCGCCGAGATCAGCGTCGAGGAACAGCGCCCACAGCCCCTGGTCCTTGATCTGCTGCTGCAGCCCGCGGACGTACGCCTTCACCTTGGGGTCGGGTGAGCGGACCGCATACGGGAAGACGAACTCGAGCGGCTCGACTTCCTCCTTACAGAACTCCTCGACCCAGTCGAGTTTCTTCTGGAAATCTGGATCGGTCGAAAAGTCCCACGCCATGTCTTCCTATTCTGCCCCACCCGGATAGCGCTAGGGTGCGCGCCGGTGCCGCTGGTCGCGGGGTGGCACACCGTTTGCGCTCTCGATCGACTGCGCATAGGTGCCGACGGCGAACGCGACGCTGGGACCTGTCACCGCCAGCGCGTCACGGTTGACGTTGTCGACGGTGTCACCGGCCAGATGGTAGTTGCGGTCGAATGCGACTCCAGCCGTGCCGCCCCAGAGCCGCGCCTGCAGCTCGGTCTTCCGTTGCGCCCCACCGGTTGTCACGCCGCCGATCGGTACGCCCGCGGTGAGAAACGAACTGTAATCGCTGACCTTGCCCAGCGGCATATCCGCTGGCCGGACGCCGGCCAGGTTGAGGTAGCCGGCCAGCGTCCGCTCGATGCCCGCCGAGCCAGTCGGCACCGTGTCCGCCGGGACGGCCGGGTTGGCCTGACCGGACTGGTCGCCGTCGTAGGTGAAGTAGCCGGCGTTGGGTGAACCCAGCATGTCGAAGTTGAGGTATAGCGCGATGTCGTCCAGGTGGTCGCGGTCCAGCCCCGCAACGTATTTCGTCGACCCGGCGAGGCTGGCCTCCTCCGACCCCCAGAACGCGAAGCGCACGGCGTTGCTGACCTGCGGCTGAGATCCGAGCGCCGCAGCCGTCTCAAGCAGCGCCGCGATGCCGGTGCCGTCGTCGTTGATGCCGGGACTCGCGGCCACGGTGTCCAGATGCGCCCCCGCCATCACCACATTGCGGGTATCACCGGTCTTGGTCTGCGCCACAACATTTCGCGACTTCACCATTTGGGCCGTGGCGTCGAGCGTGAGCAGTACCGGCGCGCTGGTGCGACGCAGGGCGGCGTCGGCGTCGGCGTCGATCACCGCGACCGGCACCTTCAACGCCCGGTAGTAGCCCGTCGGGAGCAGGCCGCGCGGGCTACCGTCGGGGCCGGGCTTGCTCACGATGATGAGGCCGCGAGCTCCCTGCGCGACGGCGACGTTCTGCTTGTCGACAATCGAGCAACCGGTGTCGTCGACGACCGCGATCGCGTTGGTCATCCGCTGCGCGTAGTCCGCGGCCGAACAGCCGTCCGGGTTGTCCGGGCGCAGCGTGACCGCCCGCAGACCGCCTCTGGGCGTGGAGGTCAGCAGCGACGCCTGGTCGACGGGGAAGGCGCGGCCCGACACCGTCAGTGTCGGCTTGCCCGGCGATGGCTGCCCGAGGTGTTCGTACTCGGGCGTCTGCACGTCGAAGCCCTTGTCCCGCAGAGTTTTCGCGACGTAGTCGACGGTGGCGTCGTAGCCGGGCGTGCCTTCGGCACGGGAGTGATTGTTGGCGTCGGCGATCTCCTGCAGCTTGCGCAGGTGTGCGTACATGCCGTCGACGCCGACCTTCCCTGCGAGATCGCGCCCGAGGTCTTTCGGCGGTTGCGGCGCCGACGAGCACCCGGCGAGCAATGCGGCGACGAGGGTCACCGCGCCGAGGAGCGGCCTGGACATCATGACTCGGTCAGGATGTGGCGGGTGCGGTCGTCGCGGATCGGAACGCCGTTGCGGCCCCGCTGATCCTGGGCGTAGATGCCGACCACATAGGCGACGCCGCCGCCGTGGATCTCCAGCGCGTTGCTGTTGATCTGGTCGAGGGTGTCGGTCTTCTTGTGGTAGTTCGGGTCGAACGGCTCGTCGGCTCGTCCGTTCCACAGGTCGGCTTGCTCACGGGTCATCTTGTCCTCCGCTCCCGAGAACAGGCCGCCCGCAGGGACACCCGCCTTGGTGAAGCCGTCGTAGTCCGAGCGCCCTTCGAACGAGGTGTCCTGCGCCGTCTTGCCTGCGTCCGACAGATACGTGACGAAGTTGCGTTCGATTCCCGCCGACCCTTCGGGCACACGCGGGGTGGCCTCGCGAGGATTCGGCGGCGCCGACTGGTCGCCGTCATAGGTGAAGTAGCCCGGGTTCGGTGAGCCGAGCATGTCGAAGTTGAGGTACAGCGCGATGTCCTTGAGCTGATCGACGCTCAGCGACTGCACATAGTTGTTCGAGCCCTTCAGCCCGAGTTCCTCGGCGCCCCAGAAGCCGAACCGCACGGCGTTCTGCACCGGTGGCGCCGGGCCCATTTGCAGAGCGGTTTCCAGTGTCGCGGCCACACCCGATCCGTTGTCGTTGATGCCGGGCCCCTCCGGCACGCTGTCGAGATGCGCGCCGACCATCACCACGTCGGCGGTGGAGCCGGTCCGCGTCTGGGCGATGACGTTGCGGGTCTTCTCGACGCGCACACCGGCCTTCAATTTGAGCGTCGTCGGGCCCGGCCTGGCACGCAGCCGCTCCCCTAAATCCTTGGTGACGCTGACGACGGGGATCTTGGGTCTGAAGGTCTCGCCGAGCGTGCCGCCCATCTCGTCGCCTTCTTCGTTATTGGCGACGATCAGCGCCAGCGCGCCGCGCTCGGCGGCCGCCGACTGTTTCTCCGAGAACGGGCAGCTGCCGCGGTCCACCAGCACCACCGCGCCCTGCACCGGCAGGCCGTCGTAGTCCGCCGCGGTGCAGCCCGGGGTGTCCTCGGCGCGCGCAGCCACGAGCGGTCCTGACACGCCCTCGTCGGGCGTGCCGATGGTGAACTGCAGCGGCTTGGCCTCGAGCCTGGCGCCGCCGACGGTCAGCTCAGGATCTTCGGCAAAGGGCAGCCGCACCTCGAACTCGGGCGTCTGCACGTCGAATCCCTTGTCGCGCAGGGCGTTGGCTACGTAGTCGACGCTGGCGTCGTATCCGGCGGTGCCCAGCGCGCGGTTGCCGCCGTGGGCGTCGGCGATCTCCTGCAGTTTCGTCAGGTGCGCCATCATCGCGTCGACCTTGACGCGGTTCCGTAGTGCCACAGCGTAATCCGTGGCCGCACCCGATGCCGCGGGGGACGAGGGCGGCTTGGCCGCCTCCTTGGCGGGCCTGCCGCCACAGCCGCCGAGCGTCGCCACGACGCCCACCACGACGAGCACGGCGGCAACCCTTCGCAATGTGCGCCCCATCGGTCCCACGTTAGCGTTCCCTTCGCCTGGACTGCCGCTCGCCTTCGGGTCACGCGTCGCGTCGGTTGACGGTGACCAGCGCCGCAACGAAGACCACCGCCGACACCGCCGCGAAATAGACGATCGAGCCCAGCTCGCCCCACGGCATCGCGTACTCCGGGTAAAGCCATTGCACGCCTGTGAACCTGAACGCGTTGCCGAACGGCAGGTACGGGCCGATGTCGGGGCCGATGTTGGGCATGTTGCCCAGCAACGGTTCGACGACCAATGGCCACAGCAACAGCAGCGCAACGGCGCCCGCCGAGGCCCGGATCAACGCGCCGACGCCGACGGCGAGCACCGCCGCGAGCATCGCATACAGCGCGATCGCCCCAACCAAACGCCAGTTGCGGGGGTCGGACTGCGCGACCACGATCGCCGCCATCACCATGACGGCGGCATATGCGCCGGAGAAGACCGCCGCCACAACGGCTTTCGCCGCCAGCACCAGGCTGCGGTCGGGCACCGCCATGAACGTGGTGCGAATCATGCCGCTGCGGTACTCGTTGGTCACGCTGAGCGCCGACAGGATCATCAGCACCGGGATCCCGAACACAGCGACGCCCATCGCGGCCTTCTCGCCCTCCAGGGGCCCCGGCCCGTAGGCCGTCGACGCCTGCAGCGCGGCCAGGCCGATGCTGAGCACCGCCACCGCGATGACCGACCACAGCGACGAGCGCAGGCTCGACAGCTTGATGCGTTCGGCGTTGAGCACCGCGGCGGTGTTCATGTGGCCGCCCGCGGCCGTGTTCATGTGGCCGCCCGCGGCCGTGTTCATGTGGCCGCCCGCGGCCGTGTTCATGTGGCCGCCCGGTACTCGACGGCGTCCTCGGTGAGCTTCATGTAGGCGTCTTCCAGCGACTCCTGTTGTGATGCCAACTCGTGAAGCGTGATGCCGTTGCGGGCGGCCAGCTCGCCGACCACCTCGGCTGCCGCGCCCCGCACCACCAGCGCCGCGGCGCCGACGTCGTCGGCGACCTCGATGGCCGCCTCGGTGAGGACCTCCCGCAGCCGGTCCAGTTGCGGGCTGCGCACCCGCACGCTGACGGCTCGGCCGACGAAGTCGGTGACGGTCGTCGACGCCATCAGCTTGCCGCGGCCGATCACCACCAACCGGTCGGCGGTGGCCGACATCTCGGCCAGCAGATGACTGGACACGAACACCGTGCGCCCATCCGCGGCCAGCGTGCGCATCAGCGTACGCACCCAGCGGATGCCTTCGGGGTCCAGGCCGTTGACCGGCTCGTCGAACAGCAGCACCGGCGGGTCGCCGAGCAGCGCGGCCGCGATTCCGAGCCGCTGGCTCATGCCCAGCGACAGCGTGCCGGCCTTCTTGGCCGCCACCGCGGTCAACCCGACCATCTCGAGCACCTCGTCGACCCGGCTTTCGGGCAGCCGGTGCGTCGCGGCGATCCAGCGCAGGTGCGCGCGCGCCGACCGGTTCGGGTGGGTTTGCTTGGCGTCCAGCAGCGCCCCGACGTGGCGCAACGGGTCGACGAGCTCTCGGTAGGGCTTGCCGTCGATGGTCGCCACGCCCGACGTCGGGCGGTCCAGCCCGAGGATCATCCGCATCGTGGTGGTCTTGCCCGCGCCGTTCGGCCCGAGGAAACCCGTCACCACTCCCGGCTCGATGGTGCAGGTCAGGTCATCGACTGCGCGGGTCCGGCCAAATACCTTGGTAAGCCCGACCAATTCGATCATCGACCCCATACTGTCACGCGGGTGAGGCGAGCATCTCGACGATGAGGTCGGAGACCGCGCGCATGCCCGCCGCATTGGGATGCACCGGCGCGGGCCGGCCGGGCAGCAGGGGAAGGCCGAACCTCGTCGGCTTGGTGGTCCACGGCTCGGCCGACCACGCGTGGTGGTCGCGGCTGGCCTCGGCGGCCTGAACGAGGCCGCATCCGCTTTCCGCGGCGGCCTCGGCGGTCAACCGTTCGAGCGTTGCGGCGACCCGGCGGCCCAGGGCCGCGTCGGCACCGGACAGCGGCGAGGCGTCCTGTCCGGCGGGCGGCAACAGCGTCAGGTAGTCGACGAACAACACCCGCGCATGCGGTGCCCGCTGCCGGACCGTGCGCCCGACCGTCTTCAGTGACTCGCCAACCTGGACAAGCGCTCGGTCACGGGCGGTCGGGTCGAGCAACTCGCGTACTACGCCACCGACCACCGGCAGCCTGCGCACCGCGGCGGGCATGCCCGCGGCCGTCAGCAGCGGGACGTAGCCGACGTCGTTGCCGCCGATGGTGACCGTGACCAGCGCCTCGCTGCCGTCGAGCGCGTCGACCTGCGGCGGCTCACCGTTCTGCCGGTCGCTCAGCACGTGCGCCGTGGTGGCACGGGAGTACGTCACATCGACGAGATCCAGCCCTAGCCGTCGCGCCACCAGATGCGGGTAATTGACCGCAGACCGCCCGGCCGGCAGAGGCGCGGACGCGTCCCGCGGCCGGATGCCGGGCCCGGCAGCCATCGAACTGCCCAGCGCGACATAGCGTTTCGTCATAGAGGCGGGCTGGAGGGCTGCGCCCAGAACCGTTTCGGGATGCGGCCGGCCTGACGGGCGAGACGGCCGGCGGTGACGGCGGCGGCCATCGCGGCGGCCATCACCGGCGGATCGGCGGCCCTGGTCACCGCGCTGGCCAGAAGCACTGCGTCGCAACCCAATTCCATCGCCTGCGCGGCGTCGCTGGCGGTGCCGATGCCCGCGTCGAGGATGACGGGCACACCGGCCTGCTCGACGATCATCTCGATGTTGTGCGGGTTGGCGATGCCAAGACCGGTGCCGATCGGCGAGCCGAGCGGCATCACCGCTGCACAGCCGGTGTCCTCGAGCCGACGAGCCAGCACCGGGTCGTCGTTGGTGTAGGGCAGCACGACGAACCCGTCGTCGACCAATTGCTCTGCGGCGCGGACCAATTCGACGGCATCAGGCAGCAGGGTGCGCTCGTCGGCGATCACCTCGAGCTTGACCCAATGGGTCTGCAGCGCCTCGCGCGCCAGCTGCGCCGTCAGCACCGCCTCGGCCGCGCCGCGGCATCCCGCGGTGTTGGGTAGCGGCGTGATGTTCAGCTTGTTCAGCAGGCCGAGCACGCCGGTGCCGCCGTCGGCGTCCACCCGGCGCATCGCGACCGTCGTCAATTCGGTGCCGGACGCGACGAGTGCCTCCTCGAGGACCGCGAGGTTGGCTGCGCCGCCGGTGCCGAGGATCAGCCGCGACCCGAACTCGCGGCCGGCGATGGTCAGTTTGGAGTCAGCCACCTTGCACCGCCGTCACCACTTCGAGCTTGGCGCCGTCGGTCAACCTGCTCTGCCACTGCGAGCGGGGCAGCACCGAGAAGTCCAGCGCGACCGCGATGCCCTTCTCCGGAAAGCCCAGCTGCGCAAGCAGTCCCGCGACCGTGGTCGAATCGGCCACTTCCACGTCCTCATCGTTGACGATGACTTTCATCGAACCTCCAACAGGTCGGCGTCCGGCAGCGGGGCGCCGTTGAGTTCACCCGCAATCGCCTCGGCGGTCCACGGCGCCAGCAGAAAGCCGGACCGGCCGTGGCCCGCGGCCACCAGCGTGCGGTCGTCGAGGCGGCCGACGATGGGCAGGTTGTCGGGTGTCATCGGCCGCAAGCCCGCAGCGCACTCGGCGAGTTGGTATTCGCCGAGTGCGGGCACCACCGCGCACGCGTCGTCGAGCAGCTCGCGAACCCCGGTTACCGTCGGCGCGGTGTCGCGGCCGTGCTCATACTGGGTGGCGCCGACCACCACGCCGTCGGGACGCGGCACCAGATAGACCTGGCGGCCGTGGATGCGGGCCCGAATTACCCTCCGCGGCACCGGCATACAGCCGCGGCGCCACCGCAGCCGCAACACCTCACCCTTGACGGGGCGGATCGGCAGGCCCGGCCACAGCGTCGGCGCGTCGATACCGTTGGCGATCACCCGCACGTCGGAGTCCACCGTCGCCAGGTCGTGCACCGGCGGCGCCCACGCCACGCCGAGCCGTTCGCAGTGCGCGGCCAGCGCCAAGACCACCGCGCGGTTGTCCACGGCGAGCTCCGTCTCGGCCAGCAAGCCGTGCCGGATCCCCTGCGCGAGGAGGGGCTCGATATCGCGTGCCGTGGTGGTGGCCTTCACCGGATGGCCCTGCGCGGCAAGCCAGTCCCCGACGGTCTTGAGGTCGGCGACGTCAGCGCGGTCGACGGCCACGACCAGCGATTCACGGGCGGTGATCACGCTGTCCGGAAGCCCCGCCATGAAATCGTCGCGTCCCCCCCGATGCCACATAGCCAGCGACGCGAGGCCCAGCCGCAGCAGCCGCTCCTCGCGCGGCCAGCCCTCGCTGTGCGGGGCGAGCATGCCGCCCGCCACCCACGACGCGCATGGCCTTTCCTGTGCTTCCTGCGTGCGCGGGTCGGCGGCCCGGTGCACCCGCACCGACCAGCCATCCAACGCTGCGCGCCGCGCGACCGACAGGCCGATCACGCCGCCGCCGATGACGGCGAGTGTTGCCCGCGATCCCATGAGTTTCCCTCCCTTCGCCGGCATGACCCGGATCAGGTTCGACGGTAAGGGCAGGGGAAAACCCAGGTGAAAACCGCTGTGCCCACTCTCAGCCCGCTCTCCGGGCTCCCGTGTCGAGGTCCCACATTACTCTCGCGGTGTGCCGCAACAGCGTGATCTCGCTGCTCGCCTATCTGAAGCGCAGCTGTACCTGTGCACCGACGCCCGTCGCGGCCTCGGCGATCTCGCCGAGTTCGCCGAGGCCGCACTGGCGGGCGGCGTCGACATCATCCAGCTGCGCGATAAAGGCTCGCCGGGCGAGCAGCGGTTCGGGCCGCTAGAGGCCCGCGACGAACTCGCCGCGCTCGAGGTGCTGGCCGACGCCGCACGCCGTCACCATGCGCTGCTGGCTGTCAACGACCGCGCCGACATCGCCCGCGGGGCTGTCGCCGACGTCCTGCATCTCGGCCAGGACGATCTGCCGCTGGCCGTGGCGCGCGACATCGTCGGGGCCCAGACGCTGATCGGCCGGTCGACCCACGACCGCGACCAGGCCGCGGCGGCGGTCGCCGAACCCGTGGACTACTTCTGCGTCGGACCCTGCTGGCCCACGCCGACGAAGCCGGGCCGGCCCGCACCCGGCCTCGAGCTTGTCCGGTCCGTGGCCGAGTTCGGCACGGACAAGCCGTGGTTCGCGATCGGCGGCATCGACGAGCAGCGCTTGACCGAGGTGCTCGACGCGGGCGCGCGTCGCGTCGTCGTGGTACGCGCCATCACGACCGCCGACGATCCGGAAGCGGCGGCGCGGCGGCTCAAAGCTCGGCTTGCAGCAGCGGAATAGTCGCCGCAACGGCGCGAACCCGCGCCCAGCTGGCGGCGAAACCGGGATGCAGCGGCAGGGCGTCGACGTCGTCCTCGGGCACCCACCGCAACTCGGCGCTTTCCATGTTCGGCACGGTCGCCAGCTGCTCGAACGCGTCGGCGATTACCGTCGTATAGGTCCAGCGGGTTCCGCTGGAACCCGAGATCTCGGCGGTGACGACGGCGGCACGCACCACCAGCCGTTCGGTGGCAAGGCCAGCCTCCTCATACGCCTCGCGGACGGCGGCCTCTTCGGGCGTCTCGTGGCTGTCGCGCGCCCCGCCGGGCAGTCCCCAGGTGCCGCCCTGATGGCTCCACGGGGCGCGATGCTGCAGGAGGACGGCGGCCGCGCCGTCGGCGTGGGGCGCCCGCAGCAGCAGCCCCGCCGCGCCGTGCCTGCCCCAGTACGCCGCGCCGCTGTCGGAGATCACCCAGCCGTCACCGTCGCCACGCACGCATTCAGCTTAGGGAACACTCGCCGGGCCAGTGGGGGTCGAATGCCCGCACGTCACTCGGATAACTCTTAGAATTTGTTTATACAGTTCGCAAGTAGGTCGGAACAGCAGGCGGAAAGTAGCGAAAAGAATGAGGTTCGCGCACCGGTGACTGTGGAGCTGGCGCACCCGTCGACCGAGCCGCTCGCCTCGCGCTCGCCGACCACCCCGGCCCACCCACGGTGGTGGTTTCTGTGGACGACACCCGGCCGCATCCTGACCATCGGCGTCGTGCTGTCGGCTCTGGTGATCGCCAGCGCGTTCGCCAGCTCGACCACCGTCAACGACCGGCAGCAGGCACTGACGACCGTCCTCGACCACACCGAGCCGCTGGCGTTCGCGGCAGGCCAGCTCTACACCACGCTGTCGGTCGCCGATGCCGCCGCGGCGACGGCGTTCATCGCAGGCTCCGAACCGCGCGATGTCCGGCAGCGCTACGAGCAGGCGATCACCGACGCCGCCAGCGCCGTCACGCGGGCGTCCAGCGGGCTGACCGAGGAGCCGCTGATCCAGCTGCTGGGCCGCATCAACGCCAACCTCGCGATGTACACCGGGCTGGTGGAGACCGCCCGCACCAACAACCGGGCGGGCAATCCCGTCGGCTCGTCGTATCTGTCCGAGGCGTCGTCGCTGATGCAGCAGACGATCCTGCCCGACGCGCAACGACTCTACGAGGAGACCTCGGCGCGGGTCGACAAGGAGACGACGGCGTCGACGCACATACCGGCCCCGGTGATCCTGGTGGTGCTGGCGACGCTGCTGTTCGGCGTGTTCGCCAACCGCTGGCTGGCCCGCCGCACGCGCCGGCGTGTCAACATCGGCTTCGTCGCCGGCGGGATGGCCGTGTTGATCATGCTGATCTGGGTGTTCACGACGCTGGTCATCTCGACGATCGACAGCCGCAGCGCCAAGAACACCGCCGCGGAGTCGCTGAAGACCGTCACCAACCTGGCGATCACCGCGCAGCAGGCGCGGGCCGACGAGACGCTGTCGTTGATCCGGCGCGGCGACGAAAGCGTCCGCAAGCAGTCCTACTACCAGCGCATCGACACCATGCAGCAGCAGCTCTCCGACTACCTCGGCCGCGAAGACGCGATCGACAAGAGCGACCTGTCCGATGCCGAACAGCTGCTGCGTCGCTGGCGCGCCGCCGACGACCGGATCAGCTCCTACATCGCGGTCGGCAACTACCAGGCCGCCACACAGGTGGCGCTCGGCCGCAGCGAGGACGATTCGACGCCCTCCTTCGATCGGCTCGATGAGGCGCTGAACAAGGGCATCGCCGAAAGCCGCGAGCAGTTGCGCAGCGACATCCTCAACGCCAAGCGGGTGCTGTCGGGTGCGACGGTCGGCGCGGCGGTGCTGTCTGTCGTCGCGGCGATTGCGGTGGCGCTGGGACTGTGGCCACGATTGAGCGAGTACAGGTGATGGGTGTGCAGCGGGCCTGGGTCGTGGTCGTCACCGTGGTCGCCGTGGCGGCCGCGCTGGTTGCGTGCGGCCGCGCCGAGAGCGTGGCGCCGACGCCGACGCTCACGCTCGCCCCGCCCTCGCCGGCAGGCATGCAGGAGCTACCGCCGAAACTCGTGCCCGTGCCCAAGGACACCGACGACGAGTGCGACGTAACCGCGAGCCTGCGGCCGTTCCCGACGCGGGCGCAGGCCGAGGATGCCGTCGAGAAGATCAAGGCCCGCGGACGGTTGATCGTCGGGCTGGACATCGGCAGCAACCTGTTCAGCTTCCGCGACCCGATCACCGGGGAGATCACCGGATTCGACGTCGACATCGCCGGCGAGGTGGCGCGCGACATCTTCGGCACCCCGTCGCAGGTCGAGTACCGCATCCTGACCTCAGCCGACCGCATGACCGCACTGCAGAACGATCAGGTCGACATCGTCGTCAAGACCATGAGCATCACGTGCGAACGCAGGAAGCTGGTCAACTTCTCGACGGTGTATCTGATTGCCCACCAACGCATTCTCGCTCCGCGCGACTCTCCGATCTCGCGGGCGAGCGATCTGTCGGGCAGGCGGGTGTGCGCAGTGACGGGCACGACGAGCCAGCAGCGGATCCAGGAGATCAGCCCGTCGCCGATCGTCATCGAGGTGGTGACGTGGGCCGACTGCCTGGTGGCGTTGCAGCAGCGTCAGGTCGACGCGGTCAGCACCGACGACTCGATCCTCGCCGGGCTGGTGGCGCAGGACCCGTACCTGCACATCGTCGGGCCAAGCATGAACGAAGAGCCCTACGGAATCGGCATCAACCGGGACAACACCGGGCTGGTCCGGTTCGTGAACGGCACGCTGGAACGCATCCGCAACGACGGAACCTGGAGCACGCTGTACCGCAAGTGGTTATCGGTGCTCGGTCCGCCACCGGCTCCCCCCGTCCCGAGGTACTCGGACTGATGTCGACAGCTTCCGAGAACCCAGACGACTTCGAGGGTCCGGGCACTCAACCCGCGAGCCTCGACGAACTCGACATGGACTCCATGTCGACGATGCGGCCGATGGCCACCCAGGCCGTCTTCCGTCCACACCTCGACGACTCCGATGCCGTCTCGGTGGGCACCGCCGAGACCGAGCCCGAGGACGGGTCGTCGCTGACACGCGCGTTGTCGCCGACGCGGCGGCTCGGCGGCGGCCTGGTCGAGATCCCGCGGGTGCGCGAGATCGACCCGCTGTCGGCGTTGATGACCAACCCCGTTGTGGCCGAGGCGAAGCGGTTCTGCTGGAACTGCGGCAAACCCGTCGGCCGGTCATCGTCGGACGGCCGGGCGCTGTCGGAGGGCTGGTGCCCGCACTGCGGCAGCCCGTATTCCTTCCTGCCGCAACTGGTGGCCGGCGACATGGTGGCCGACCAGTACGAGATCAAGGGCTGCATCGCCCACGGCGGGCTCGGTTGGGTATACCTGGCGTTCGACCACAACGTCAACGAACGACCGGTGGTGCTCAAAGGCCTGGTGCATTCCGGCGACGCCGAGGCGCAGAAGATCGCGATGGCCGAGCGGCAGTTCCTCGCCGAGGTGACGCACCCCGGAATCGTCAAGATCTACAACTTCGTCGAGCATCCCGACCAGCACGGCAACCCCGTCGGCTACATCGTGATGGAGTACGTCGGCGGAAAGTCGCTCAAGCAGGCCAGGACCAAGAAGCTGCCAGTCGCCGAGGCCATCGGCTACATGCTCGAGATCCTGCCCGCACTGGGGTACCTACATTCGAACGGGCTGGCCTACAACGACCTCAAACCCGAGAACATCATGATCACCGAGGAGCAGCTCAAGCTCATCGACCTCGGCGCGGTGTCGCGGATCAACTCGTTCGGATACCTGTACGGCACACCGGGTTACCAGGCGCCCGAGATCGTGCGCACGGGACCGACGGTGGCCACCGACATCTACACCGTCGGCCGCACCCTGGCGGCGCTCACGCTGAACCTGCGCACCTACAAGGGCCGCTTCGTCGACGGCCTGCCCGAGGACGATCCGGTGCTGACCGAATACGACTCGTTCGGCCGGTTGCTGCGCCGGGCCATTGATCCCGATCCGCGCCGCAGGTTCGTCAGCGCCGACGAGATGGCCGGCCAGCTGCTCGGCGTGCTGCGCGAGGTCGTCGCCCAGGACACCGGCACGCCGCGGCCGGGTCTGTCGACCGTGTTCAGCCCGACGCGGTCGACGTTCGGAATCGATCTGCTCGTCGCCCACACCGACGTGTATCTCGACGGACAGGTGCACTCGGAGAAGCTGACGGCCCAGGAGATCGTCAGGGCGCTGCCGGTGCCCCTTGTCGATCCGACCGATGTCGGCGCCCCGGTGCTGTCGGCAAGCGTGCTGAGCCAGCCGGTGCAGACGCTGGACCAGCTGCGCGCGGCGCGGCACGGTGCACTGGACTCTGAGGGCATCGACCTGTCGGAATCGGTGGAGCTGCCGCTGATGGAAGTGCGCGCCCTGCTCGATCTCGGCGACGTCGCCAAGGCCACCCGCAAGCTCGACGACCTGGCCGGCCGGGTGGGCTGGAAAGCATCCCCCCGCGAGGTGTCACATCAATGGCGGCTAACTTGGTTCCGCGCTGTATCGGAGATGCTGACCGCCGACCTTGCCTCGGCCGCAAAGCATTTCAAGGAGGTGCTGAACACCCTGCCCGGTGAGCTGGCGCCCAAGTTGGCGTTGGCGGCGACGGCCGAACTGGCCGGTGACGCCGACGAGCGCAAGTTCTACAACACGGTGTGGTCCACCGACAACGGCATCATCTCGGCGGGCTTCGGCCTGGCGCGCGCGCAGTCGGCGGCCGGTGACCGCGACGCCGCCGTCAAGACGCTGGACCGGGTGCCCGCCACCTCACGCCACTTCACCACGGCACGGCTGACCAGCGCGGTGACGCTGCTGTCGGGCCGGTCGATGAACGAGATCACCGAGCAGCACATCCGAGACGCCGCCCGGCGCGTGGAGGCGCTGCCCGACTCCGAGCCGCGGGTGCTGCAGATCCGGGCGCTGGTACTGGGCACCGCGATGGACTGGCTGGCCGACAACACCGCCAGCACAAACCACATCCTCGGGTTCCCGTTCACCGAACACGGCCTGCAATTGGGCGTGGAGGCGTCGCTGCGCGGGCTGGCACGGGTGGCGCCGACGCAAGCGCACCGCTATGCGCTGGTCGATCTCGCCAACAGCGTGCGACCGACCAGCACGTTCTAGACTCGCCGCCGTGAAGAGCGGCGATAGTGCAACCATGGCGCTGAATGTGTATCAGCGTCGGGATTGTGGATGAATTCCCGCCCTGGACGCACACTCGATCAAACGTGTCGGCTTGCGGGATCACTGTTCGCCTATGGACATGCCCTTCATCGGCAGCGAAGCCTTGGCCAGCGGATCTCTGAACCGCCACCAGCTGCGAACGCGATTCACTGCGCTCTGCCCCGACGTGTACTTCTCGAGCCAAGCTTCACCGGTGCTCCGCGACCGGATCACCGCGGCGTGGCTGTGGTCACGGCGCACCGGAGTGGTGGCCGGTCTGTCGGCCGCCGCACTGCACGGGGCGAAGTGGATCGCAGACGACGCGCCGGTCGAGCTGGTCTGCAGCAATCCTCGGCCGCCGCACGGCGTAATCACGCGACGTTGCCGACTTCTCACCGGCGAGTCCCAGCTCGTGTCCGGGCTACCCGTGACGACCGCGGCGCGCACTGCGTTCGACGTCGGCCGTCAAGGCCGGGTGGACAAGACGGTCGCCCGAATCGACGCGCTGATGCAGGCGACGAACGTCACCGTCGCGGAGATCACCGAGCTCGCGGCACGGCATCCCGGGGTGCGTGGATTTCGGCAGCTCGAAGTCGTGCTCGAGCTCGCCGACAGCGGTTCTCAGAGCCCGCGCGAGACATCATTGCGGCTCTTGCTGATGCGCAACGGGTTCCCAAGGCCGCAAACACAAATACCCGTACTGGCCCAGGACGGGCGGCCGCTGGCGTACCTCGACATGGGCTGGCCCGAGCTCATGGTCGCCGTGGAGTACGACGGCGACCACCATCGCAGCGACCGGCGGCAATATGTGAGTGACATTCGGCGTTACGAGCTCTTGGAGAAGATGGGCTGGATCGTGGTGCGGGTCGTCGCCGAGGACCATCCGGCTGACATCCTGCGACGGGTGCGCGATGCCGTCGCGGTCAGGCGATCGTGAGCCGGACCTCCGTACACTCACCCGTGTGGAGACGTTCAAGCGCTACCTGATGTTTCAGGGAATGATGTTCGTCTTCGGGATCGTCGGGCCGATCTTTCTGATCGGTTACTTCGCGTCGCAGCCGGATCCGTCACTGAAGTGGATGTACTGGTGGGGTCTGGTCATCACGTTCATCGATATCTTGATCGCGCTCGAGCTCACGAAGAGCTCGAAATAACCGACGCGCACGCGCGTGCGATGGCGAGCTCTTCGTCGGTCGGAACAACCAGCACCGTGATCCGCGACGTGTCGGCGGAGATGCGACGAGCGTTTCGGTCGTCGCTTTCGTTGCGTTGCTCGTCGACCTCGATGCCCAGCGTCGTCAGGCCGGCCAGCGCGTCGCGGCGCACCGCCGCGTCGTTCTCGCCAACGCCGGCGGTGAACGTGATGACGTCAGTGCTGCCGAGCAGCGCGAGGTAGGCGCCGATGTATTTGCGCAGCCGGTGGATGTAGACGTCGTAGGCCAATTGCGCTGCCGCATTGCCCGATTCGATGCGCTGGTGCAGCACGCGGAAGTCGATTTCACCGCCGAGGCCGCGGACACCGGAGCGCTTGTTGAGCATGGTCTCGATGTCGTCGACGCTCATATGGGCGGTGCGAGACAGATACGTGATGACGCCGGGATCGACGTCGCCGCCGCGGGTGCCCATTACCAGGCCCTCCAGCGGGGTTAGCCCCATCGACGTGTCGACGGGCTTACCTCCCGCGATCGCCGACGCTGATGCACCGTTGCCCAGGTGCAGCACGATCTGGTTCAGCGAATCCAGCGGACGGTCGAGGAAAGCCGCGACCTGCTGGCTGACGAACTCGTGCGATGTCCCGTGGAAGCCGTAGCGTCGAATCTGCCACCGCTGCGCCACATCCCGGTCGATCGCATACGTCGCCGCGGCGGCGGGCAGGTCGTGGAAGAACGCCGTATCGAATACCGCCACGTGCGGCAGGTCGGGCAGCGCTTCGCGGGCGACCTTGATGCCGAGCAGGGCGGGCGGGTTGTGCAGAGGCGCCAGCGGCGAGAGCTCTTCGAGCTTGGCGATCAGTGCGTCGTCGACCAGCGTCGGCTCGTAGAGGTCAGGGCCGCCGTGCACGACGCGGTGGCCGACCGCCATCAGCCCGAGGCTGTCGAGCGGCCGGCCCGATTTGGCGAGTTGTCTGAACGCCTGCTGCAACGCCTGTGCATGGTCGCCGACCGGTCCGTCGCCGATGCGCTCGACGATCCCGTCGGCGACCATTTCTCCTGAGTCTGGCTCCACAACAGCGTATTTCAGCGACGATGAGCCTGAGTTGATGACGAGGACGGTCATCGCTGACCCTGTGCCTGGATGGCGGTGATCGCCACGGTGTTGACGATGTCTTCGATGAGCGCACCGCGCGACAGGTCGTTGACGGGTTTCTTCAACCCCTGCAGCACCGGGCCGATGGCGATGGCGCCGGCACTGCGCTGGACGGCCTTATAGGTGTTGTTGCCGGTGTTGAGGTCGGGGAAGATCAGCACGGTCGCCCTGCCCGCGACCAGCGAATCGGGCATCTTGGCAGCCGCCGTGGTCGGGTCGACGGCAGCGTCGTACTGGATGGGCCCGTCGACCAGCAGATCCGGTTCACGTTCGCGCACGAGTTCCGTTGCCGCCCTGACCTTGTCGACATCGGCGCCGGTGCCAGACGTACCGGTCGAATAGGACAGCATGGCCACCCGCGGGTCGATACCGAACTGCGCAGCCGTACGCGCCGATGAGATCGCGATGTCGGCCAGCTGCTCCGACGTCGGGTCCGGCACGATCGCGCAGTCGCCGTAGGCCAGCACGCGATCGGAGAGGCACATCAGGAAGATGCTCGACACGGTGGTGATGCCGGGTTCGGTCTTGATGATCTCGAACGCGGGGCGCACGGTGTGCGCGGTCGTGTGCATCGCACCGGAGACCATGCCGTCGACCATGCCGTTGTACACCAGCATGGTGCCGAAGTAGGACATGTCGTGGATGATCTCGCGGCCCTGCTCGACGGTGATGCCCTTGTGCTTGCGCAGCTCGGCGTACTGCTCGGCGAACTGGTCACACAGTTCGCTGGTCTTCGGGTTCAGCACCGTGGCCGCCGACAGGTCGACGCCGAGTTCTGCTGAGCGGGATCGGATCTGCGGCTCATCACCGAGAATGGTCAGCTCCGCGACGTTGCGTTGCAGCAGCCGGCCGGCCGCCTTCAAGATCCGGTCGTCCTCGCCTTCCGGCAGCACGATGTGTTTGCGGTCGCCGCGTGCCCGGTCGAGCAATTGGTAGGTGAACATCTGCGGTGTGACGACCGTGGGGATCGGAATCGCCAACTGCGCCAAGAGATCTGTGGTGTCGACGTGGGCATCCATCAGCTCGATGGCGGTGTCGATCTTGCGCTGCGACGTCACGGTGACGCGGCCCCGGGTGGCGGCGACCTTGCTGGCCGTCTCGAACGTGCCGAGGTCCGTTGCGATGATCGGCAGCCGCTGATTGAGTCCACTCACCAGCTTGCCGATCGACGGGTGCAGCTCCAACCCACCGTTGAGGATGATGCACGACAGCGACGGAAAACCTTCTGCCGCATGCGCACTCACCACTGCGAGCACGACATCGGAGCGGTCGCCCGGCGTAACGACCGCGACGCCGTCGGTGAGACGTTCGAGCACGTGCTCGGCCGTCATGCCCGCTACCAGCACGCCCATCACCTCACGCCGGAGCAGCTCTTCGTCGCCGCTGACCTGAGTGCCACCAACGGCAGCTAGGAGGTCGCCGACGGCCGGTGCGACCAGCAGCGGCTCCTCGGGAATCACATAGGATTTCGGCTCGAAGCGCTTCAATGCATCGGCGACCTCGGTCATCTGCACCGGGTCACACCGGTTGGCAACCACGGCGGCGGTGTGCGCGTGCTGGCCGGAGATTTCGATCAGGCACAGCTCGACCACCTGGGCCACCTCGGTGGGCGTACGGTCTTTCGCCTTGACCGCCAGCACCACCGGCGCCCCGAGGTTGGCGGCGATGCGGGCATTGGTGTCCAGCTCGCTGGGCGTTGTCACGTCGGTGTAGTCGCTGCCGACGATCACCACGGCGTCGCACTGGTCAGCCACCTCGTGGTAGCGGTCGACGATATCCGCGATGGCCGCGTCCGGATCGTCGTGCAGTTGCTGGTAGCTGACCCCGACGCATTGGTCGTAGCTCAGGCCCGCGGTGGTGTGGTTCAGCAGCAGATCCAGGATGTAATCGCGGTCTTCACCCAACCTGGTGATCGGCCGGAACACCCCCACCCTGGCGACGGTGGCCGTCAGCCGGTGCAGGATGCCGAGCGCGATTGTCGACTTGCCGGTATCGCCCTCTGGCGAAGCTATGTAGATCGCGCTGGGCACGCGGCCAAGGTATCAGCTACAGGCGGCGCAGCCGCGGTTCCAGATCGTTCTTGAACAGCTCGAGGAACCGGCGCTGGTCGTGGCCCGGCGCGTGGAACACCAAGTGGTTGAGGCCCCATTCGACGTACTGGCCGACCTTTTCGACGGCCTCGTCGGGATCCGAGGCGACGATCCACCGCTTGGCGACCTGTTCGATGGGCAGTTCGTTGGCGGCCTTCTCCATCTCCAGCGGATCGTGGATGTTGGTCTTCTGTTCAGCCGTCAGCGACAACGGCGCCCAGAACCGGGTGTTCTCCAGTGCCAGTTCGGGATCGGTGTCGTAAGAGATCTTGATCTCGATCATCTTGTCGATGTCGTCGGGGTTCTTGCCCGCGGCCTCGGCACCCTCTTTGACGGCTGGGATCAGCTTGTCCTTGTAGAGCTCCTCACCCTTACCCGAGGTGCAGATGAAGCCGTCACCGGCGCGGCCCGCGTACTTGGCGACCTGCGGTCCGCCCGCAGCGATGTAGACCGGGATGCCGCCCTCGGGCACGTCGTAAATCGACGCGCCCTTGGTGTGGTAGTACTCGCCGGAGAAGTCGACGCGATCGCCCAGCCACAGTTCACGCATCAGCCGCACCGATTCGCGCAACCGCGCGTAGCGCTCCTTGAACTCCGGCCATTCGCCCTCGTAGCCGGTGGCGATCTCGTTGAGCGACTCGCCGGTGCCGACGCCGAGGAAGATCCGGTCCGGGTAGAGGCAGCCCATGGTCGCGAAGGCCTGCGCGATGACGGCGGGGTTGTAGCGGAAGGTCGGGGTCAGCACCGAGGTGCCGAGGATCAACCGCTTGGTGCGTTCGCCCACCGCGGTCATCCAGGCCAGCGAGAACGGCGCGTGGCCGCCCTCGTGTCGCCATGGCTGGAAGTGGTCGCTGACGGTGGCACTGTCCATGCCGTGCTCTTCGGCCGTCACGGCCAGCTCGACGAGTTCGCGCGGCGCGAACTGCTCCGCCGACGCCTTGTATCCCAGTTTCAACTGCACGATCCTTTTCTACTCCCCCGCCTACACTCGCGGGATGGCAGCAGCCCTGACCGCCCTCACGGACAAGGTGCATTTCGCGCACACCGAGCTGGTCAACTGGACGCTGGTGGCCGATGACAGCGGCGTCATCCTGATCGACACCGGCTTTCCTGGCGATCGCGACGACGTGCTGGCATCTCTGCGTGAACTCGGGTTCGGCGTCGACGATCTCCGCGCGATCCTGCTGACCCACGCCCACATCGACCACTTCGGTTCGGCGATCTGGTTCGCGAAAACCCATGGCACGCCGGTGTATTCCCACCGCGACGAGGTCGGGCACGCCAAACGGGAGTACCTCGAACAGGCTTCGCCGGTCGACGTAGCGACCCATGCGTGGCGGCCCCGCTGGCTGAAGTGGTCGGTGGCGATCAGCCGCAAGGGTGCGTTCACCCACGACGGCATCCCGACCGCCCAGGCGCTGACCGAGGACGTGGCCGCCGTGCTGCCGGGTTCGCCGATGGCCATTCCCAGCCCCGGCCACACCGGTGGGCACTGCTCATTTGTCGTCGACGGCGTTCTGGTCAGCGGTGACGCGCTGGTGACCGGGCACCCGGTCTCCTCGCGCCGCGGGCCGCAGCTGCTGCACAAGGTGTTCAACCACGACCAGGCGGGCTGCTTGCGCAGCCTCTCGGCGCTGGCGATGCTCGACACCGAGGTGCTGGCCCCCGGCCACGGCCAGGTATGGCGCGGCCCGATACGCGAGGCGAGCCAGGAGGCGTTGGCTCAGGCGAGCGCTTCGTAGCCCAGCAGGAAGATTGCGGTCAGGCACAGCCCGCTGCACAGCACGAACGTGGGCATCAGGATCTTGTCGTCGAGGTCGGCCTCATCGACGGTGTCGCGACGGCCCAGCAGCGCCCGCAGCGTGAGCCCGAGGACCAGGGTCAATCCCGCTGCGGCAAAGAGCAGCCACCCTACGGTCGTCTGCGATATCTGCACTCGGCAACACCCCCGTCGCCGTCTCTCGACGGTCGCCGCCCACCCTATATCCCGAGGTGGTCACGCAGTTTGTGGCCACGGTATTCGGTGCGGAACGTCCCGCGCTCCTGCAGCAACGGCACCACCCGGTCGACGAACTCGTCGAGGCCGTGCGGGGTCAGATGCGGTACCAGGATGAACCCGTCGCACGCGTCGGACTGGACGTGCAGGTCGATCTCGGCGGCGATGTCGGCGGGTGTGCCGACGAACTGCTGGCGGCTGGTGACCGCGATGACGAGCTCGCGGATGCTGAGCTTCTCGGCCTGCGCACGCTCGCGCCAGCGCGCCGCGACGGCCTTGGGATCGCCATGGCGGACCCGGCCCTGCGTGATGGTCGGATCGTCGGCGGGTTCGACATCGGGAAGCGGCCCGTCGGGGTCGTAGTCGGACAGGTCGCGCTGCCATACCTGCTCGAGCATCGCGATCGCAGTCGGACCGCTGACCTGTTGGTAGCGGATGTGCCTGGCCCGGTCGGCAGCCTCGGCAGCGGTGTCGCCCAGCACATAGGTCGCGGCGGGAAACACCTTGAGCCTGTCCGGGTTCCGGCCCGCGGCGGCCGCGCGCTGCTTGACGTCGCTGTAGTAGCGCTGGCCTGCCTCCAGCGCAGAGTGCAGCGTGAACAATGCATCGGCGTACTCGGCGCCGAACGCCCTGCCGTCCGAAGAGTCACCTGCCTGCAGGAGCACCGGGTGACGCTGCGGGCTGACGGGCAGCGTGGCCACCCCACGGACGTCGAATTGGGAGCCGTGAAATTCGACGGGCTTGATGCGCTGCGGGTCGACGTAGATTCCTGTTTCCGCGTCGGCGCGCACCGCGTCGTCGTCCCAGCTGTCCCAGAACGCGCGTGCGACAGTAACGAACTCGGCGGCGCGCTTGTATCTGTCGGCGTGGTCGAGGAATCCACCGCGGCGGAAGTTCTCACCGGTGAACGCATCCGATGACGTCACCATGTTCCAGCCGGCCCGGCCGTCGGACAAGTGGTCGAGCGTGGCGAATTGCCGTGCGACTTCGAACGGTTCATTGAACGTCGTGTTAATGGTGCCGACGAGTCCGAGGCGGTCGGTGACTGCGGCCAGCGCGGCCAGCACGGTGAACGTGTCGGGTCTGCCCACGACGTCGAGGTCGTGGATGCGGCCGCGGTGTTCACGCAGCCGCAGACCCTCGGCGAGGAAGAAGAAGTCGAACAACCCGCGCTCTGCTGTCCGGGCGAGGTGGACGAACGAGTCGAACTCGATTTGACTGCCGGACTCGGGGTCGGTCCACACCGTGGTGTTGTTGACGCCGGGGAAATGCGCGGCCAGATGAATAAGCTTGCGGTTCTTGCCTTCTCGGGTCGTGGTCATCCGGTCAAGCCCCAGCGCTTGGCGATCAACTCGTGGGAGCGCAGTCGATCGGAATGCCGGTGGGTCACCGAGGTGATGACGAGCTCGTCGGCTCCCGTGACCCGCTGCAGCGTCGCCAGCTTGTCGGCCACCTCGTCGGCGTCACCCACGAATTGCGTTGCCGTACGGTCCTTCACCACCGCGTGCTGCTCTTCGGTCAGCGGTGCGGCCGTGTCGGGGTCGGGATAGGGTGCTGCGCCGCCACCCCTGCGGATCGCGTAGACCCAGTGGCCGTACGTGGACGCCAAATGCCGGGCGGTTGCGCTGTCGCCTGCGGCGACGACGTCGGCCGAAACCACGACGTAGGGCTCGGTGAGCACCGCCGACGGCTGGAACGCGGCCCGGTAGGCGTCGATCGCCTCCAACGTGGTGGCGGGGGTGATGTGGTAGCTGGCAACGAACGGCAGCCCGCGTGCGCCGGCGACCTGTGCGCTCTGCCCCTTACTGCTGCCGAATATCCAGGGCCGCAAGCTAGTTCGCTCACCGGGTACAACCTGCAGAGGGTGTCCGTCGGGGCGGTAACAGCCGCCAAGCATGGCGAGGATGTCGTCGACCTGGTCGGCGAAGTCCGGCGACACCGCCTCGGGCTGTTGGAGGACCGACATCTGCGCACGCAGGCGGTCGGTGATGATCGAGCGCATGTCGAACGGCGGTGGCACGGTCAGGCCGTCGACGGTGCGCCACTCGGTGCTCGGCGCGGGTTTCAGTGCTGACGGCTTAGAGGCTGCCTCACGGCGCCGCTGCCCGGACCGACCGACACCGAGGTCGATGCGTCCCGGGTAGAACGCGTCAAGCATGGCGAAGCTCTCGACGACCGCCAGCGCCGTGGTGTACCCCAACTGAACTGCGCCCGTGCCGACGTGAATAGTGTTGGTAGCCGCGGCGATCTGGCCGATCAGTACCGCCGGCGATGAACTGGCCACCGCGACGAAGTGATGTTCGGCGACCCAATAGCGCTTGTAGCCCCACTGCTCGGCGTGCTGGGCGAGGTCGACAGTGTTGCGCAGCGCGCTCGCCGCGTCGCTGCCCTCGGTGATCGGCGAAAGGTCGAGGATCGACAGCGGGACGGTCATGACGGCTCACCCACCCTGACATAACGGTTTTCGGCGACAGGCAGGCCGAGCCGCGACCGCAGGTGCTCGCCGTCGCAGTAGGCGCTGCGGAACACACCGGCGCGTTGGAGCAGCGGCACAACCTCGTCGATGATGGCCGGAAGGTCGGTGGTGTGCACCGCGGGCCGCAGCCGGAAACCGTCAACCCCCAACCGATGCCACCGGATCAGTAGATCCACCAGCTCGGCGGGTGCACCGTTGAAGACGACGGCGTCCGAGCGGTGATCGACAGTCCCGGAGAACGTGACGTAGACGTCGGCGTAGACCTTCAGGTCGTCGCCTCCGACCCGCCGGATCTCACCGAGGATGGAAGCGACGGACTCGTCATCCTGCGGGGTGATGAAGACCAGATCGGTGCTGCGCGAGGCGAATTCGTAGACGGGCAGTTGATGCGCCAGGGCGGTGACGACGGGTTGGCCCTGCGGCGGCCGCGGGGTGATCGACGGCCCCTTCACCGAGAAGTACTTACCGGTGAAGTCGATGTAGTGCAGCTTGTCGCGGTCGACGAACCGGCCGCTGGCGACGTCGCGGATCACCGCGTCGTCCTCCCAGCTGTCCCACAGACGTCGGACCACCTCGACGGCGTCGCCGGCTTCGTCGAACAGGTCGACACCTGTGATGTCCCTGCGACCGAACAGCTGTGCTTCGTGGGCTGAACTGCTGACCCGCACCTGCCAGCCGGCGCGGCCATGGGAGATGAAGTCAAGCGTGGCAATCGCTTTGGAGACGTGGAAGGGTTCGGTGTGGTTGACGGTGGCGACGGGAACGAGCCCGATGTGGCGGGTCGCGGGTGCCACTCTGGATGCCACAAGGACGGCGTCGGGCCGGCCCGCCAGCCAGCGCGGCTCGATCTCCGCGCGGCGGCGCCGCTGCGGGGTGAGCGCATCGTCGAAGGTCACGAAATCCAGCAGCCCACGTTCGGCCGTCACGGCAAGGTCGGACCAATAGCGGCCGCTGGTCACCGGTTCGGCGTCGACCGACTGGCGCCACGCCTCGGGGTGCCAGCCGTACCCGTCGAGGGCGACGGCCAGATGCAGGTGTTCGGTCACGAGGCCAGCACTTTCAGGAACGCCAGCGGGTAGACCTCGCCCTCGGCGGGCAGCGGTTCGGCGAGGCGGTGGTACCCCGTCGACAGGTACAGCTCTTCGGCCTCGGGCTGCTTGTCGCCCGTCGTCAGATAGATGCGGCGGTAGCCGCGGCCGGCGATCTGGCGCTCCAGTTCGGTCAGCAAGGCTTTTGCGAAGCCCCGACGCCGGTAGCGGCTGTCGGTCCAGATGCGTTTCAGCTCGGCGGTGTCGGCGTCGAACCGCCGGAACGCGCCGCCAGTCACCGGCTGGCTGTTGTGCAGGCCGATCAGCATGGCGCCGTTCGGGGCCGAGAATTCGTCGGCTGGATAACTGCGAAGCCATTCGGCCACCGCGTCCACACGTGCGCGGTACCGACTCGCATACTCCAGAGCCAGTTGGGTCAGCAGCGGCTCGGCCAGCGGGTCACCCTGGTCGACCGCGTGAAAGCGGAGCTGATCAATGGCGTGTGCGGACATCACCTAACTGTCTAACGCAGTCCGCGCTAGCGCATTCCATGACCGGAGTTCAGGTCAGGGTGATCGAAAATCCTCGCTGGTCGCTATTACGGGTGATTGTCGATACGGCAGTTCTGGAGGAACCCAACCGGGTCGCAATAGACCCCCATCGGCGGCGCCGGCCTCGGCGGAGGATTCTCCCCATCCCAGATCAGGCTGGAGACGTTGCCCATTCCCGGCCAGAGGAAGTAGTAGGTGTGGCAGACATTCCAGTCCCAGTTCAGTGGATCGGTGATGTGATTGCCGGTTGTGGGGACCGGTTGCTCGCCAGGGCACCAGTGATGCGGTGGTCCCCAGCCGCCGTCGTCAGCCTGCGCGGTTCCTGTGCCGACGGCTGAACCGGCGGACACTAGTGCGGCGGCCGCGGCCAGCCCAGCGGCGATTCGTCTCACGTGTTCCATGTCGTCTCCTGCGATTCGGTTGGGCCGTCGTCGGCCATGGCAGCAATTCAACAGCGGCGTGCGGCTACCGATCCCAAGAATTGCGAAAACGCGTCATCAGCTGAAACGGCGGGTTCGTTGCGTTCGGCCGCCTTGGTTCGCATAAGGACGGGTACAGATACTCGCTGCCCGGATAGGTCATGTGGGTGTGGCTGGTCGGGCTGGTCCAGATGACGCTGCCGTCGGGCCGTTGTCGGTCCCGTCCTTTCCCGGTTCCACAACGTCTTCAGCAGATGATGAAAACGGCGGAGACACTTCCGGTTTGACGGATTCGTCAGGCCGAGCGGGTAGACCACAGTGGTCGAGGTCGCAGTACTGATCGGGTTTGTCACACATCTCGGGAAGACTCGGCCATCACCGCCAACTTGCCCGCACACGCCGCGTTCTCCGCTAGTTCCCACCCCCGGCTCAGCATCGGTTATCTCGGCGCTTGTCAACTCCAACAGCTCGTCGATCCGGGGAATCAATAACAATGACCGCCCTGCCGTAACGGCAAGGCGGCCATTGTTCGGATGACTACGTCACCAGTGATTCACCCAACCCGGATTGACGGGTCCCCAATGCCCCGGCGGCGGCACTAACGGCAGCTGCTGCAAGTGCCCGGGCGGCGGCAGAATCCCGGGTCCCGGCGGATCGGGCAGCCATGGGATGTGCGGATCTGCGCTGGCGGTTCCGGCGCCTGCCAGCACCCCGGCGGTCAATGCGGCTGCCATCAGAGCGCCGGCGGCGATCCTCTTGAGGATTGTCATGTCGTCCTCCTTGATTTCTCGCTTCGGTGCAATCTGCACCCGGTCGGCGACCCCCTCGACAAGCAACGGGATACCCACCGCTGGTATTCGCGACACGCCTTCCCACCAAAATTTGACACCTGTAAAGTTTGGCCGCATGGACAACATCAGCGGCAAAACCATCGCGATCACCGGCGCCGCGAGGGGCATCGGTTTCGCCACCGCCAAGGCGTTGCTGGCCCGCGGCGCGCGGGTGGTCATCGGCGACCGTGAGGTGGCATTTCAGGAGTCGGCTGTCGCCGACCTCACCAAGCTCGGGCCGGTGTCGGGTTACCCGCTCGACGTGACCGACCGCGAATCCTTCGCCACGTTCCTCGACAAGGCCCGCACCGACGGGGGCGGCCACATCGACGGGCTGATCAACAACGCCGGTGTGATGCCGATCGGCCCGTTTCTCGACCAGAGCGAACAGTCGATTCGGTCGTCCATCGAGGTGAACCTCTACGGCGTGATCACCGGATGCCAACTGGCCCTGCCCGACATGATCGCCCGCCGCCGCGGTCACATCATCAACATCGCGTCGCTGTCGGGCCTGATCCCGGTGCCGGGCCAGGTGGTCTACGTCGGCGCCAAGTTCGGGGTCGTTGGCCTGTCCGCCGCGCTCGCCGACGAGGTCGCACCCCACGGCGTCGACGTGTCGGTCATCATGCCGCCGTTCACCAACACCGAGCTCATCTCGGGCACCGAATCCGGCGGCGCCATCAAGCCGGTGGAGCCGGAGGACATCGCCGCGGCGATCGTCAAGACGTTGAACAAGCCGAAAACCCATGTCTCCGTGCCTGCCCCGCTGCGATTCACCGCACAGGCCGCCCAAATGCTCGGCCCGCGCGGCCGCCGCTGGCTCAACAAGCGTCTCGGCCTCGACTCGGTGTTCATGACCTTCGACCACGACAAGCGCCGCAGTTATGAGCAGCGAGCGCAGGCATCTCAGGGCGTGGTGGAGAGCTCGGCGGAGAACTGATCGCGCCGACCCCGGAATACGTGATATGTCACCTATGTTGCACGGTGCGTCAAAGCAACATATCGGCGACAAGGGGAACCACGATGGGGCAATTGGACGGCAAGACAGCGTTGGTCACGGGTGGCACCTCCGGCATTGGACTGGCGACCGCACGGCGACTTGCGGCCGAGGGAGCGCACGTCTTTCTGACGGGCCGCCGCCGGGAAGCGCTCGATGAGGCGATCGCCTCGATCGGGGCGTCGGCGACCGGGATATGCAGCGATGTATCGCGGCCCGAGGAGATCGACGCCGTGGTCGACGCTGTCCACGACCGTGGTCAGGGGCTCGACGTGGTGTTCGCGAACGCCGGCGGCGGAAGTTTCGCCGCGCTCGCCGATATCACCGCCGATGACTTCACCGACACGTTCGCCACCAACGTCGGCGGCACACTGTTCACCGTGCAGAAGGTACTGCCACTGCTGCGCGCCGGCGCCTCGATCATCCTTACGGGCTCGACGGCCGCATTCAACGGGACACCGGCGTTCGGCGTCTACGCCGCCACCAAAGCGGCCATCCAATCGTTCGGACGGACGTGGGCCGCGGAACTGGCCGACCGGGGCATCCGGGTCAACACCCTCGTCCCCGGACCGGTCGAGACACCGGGTCTGAAGGGTTTGGCCCCAGCCGGTGCGGCCCAGCAGTTGCTTGACGCGGAAGCGGCCAAGGTGCTGATGCAGCGAGTCGGGCACCCGGACGAGGTTGCCGCGGCCGTGCTCTTCCTGGCGTCCGATCAGAGCAGTTTCATCACCGGCACCGAACTGTCCGTCCACGGCGGCTTGGCATGAGTCACTCGGCCGCGGTCACCCGAGGACCGAAGTCAGGCCGCGGAAGCGTGCCCCGGTCGAGGATCGACTCGTAGACCGCGGTCAGGATGTCGGCAAGTTGCCGCTGCTGTTCACGGTCGATGCCGGAGAAGACGAGATGCCGCACCCACTCCGCGTGGCGAGGGGCAGCCTCGGCGAGTTGGGCCGCACCCTCCTTGGTGAGCAGGACGTCCGTGCCGCGGCCGTCGCTGGCGGATCGCATCCGAGCGACGAGACCGCGCCGGCTCATGCGCTGCAGATGGTGCGAGAGCCGGCTGCGTTCCCAGCCGATCACTGTCGCGAGACTCGATAGCTGGGCACGGTATCCGGGCGCGTTCGACAAGGCGTTCAACACCGTGTAGTCGCTCAGCGACAAGCCGCAGTCCTGCTGGAGTTGGCGGTTCATCTCGTATTCGAGGCGGTGATACACCCGCATGTAGCTCAGCCACGCTTCCTGCTGCAGCCGGCTCATGCGACCCGGGTCCGACGACGAGCTGCTCACTGCTCCAGTGTGACGGCCTATTGCGCCGACTCGAAGTCCGGCGTGGGATCCCCTTGCCGGTAGCCCTCGATCGTTTCGAGGTTCTCCAGCAGAGACTCGGCGCTGAAGATGTAGTCGATCGACGTCGCATCGCCGCCGGCGAAGATGACGTGCCAGGAGTCCTCATCGTCGGCGCGCAGCCAGATACGGGTCACCGATTCGACTGTGTCATCGTCGATTTCGATGGCTGATGGGGCGTAGTACCACGTCGCGAGGTCATCGGTGGAATTGTCGACGTCGAATTCCCATCCGCGGTCGGTGAGCACCTCGTCGACGCCCTCGACGCTCAACAGGTCATGCAGGATCTCACCGACCAGCCGACGGTGCTCGCGGGCGTTCTGCCGCTTGCGCCGACGCGCCTTCTTCTTCTCGGACTGTCGAGACACCTAGCCCAGCGCCTGGTCGAGGTCGTTGAGCAGATCCTCGGTTCCCTCCAGCCCCACCGAGATCCGCACCACGCCGTCACCGAGGCCGATCGCCGCGCGGCCCTCCGGGCCAATCGCGCGGTGTGTGGTGGTGGCCGGATGAGTGATCAATGACTTGGAGTCGCCGAGGTTGTTAGAGATGTCGACGATGTTCAGCTTGTCGAGGAACTCGAACGCGCGCTCTTTGGCCGCGACTCGATTGCCGGCACCGCCGGCGTCCTTGAGTTCGAACGTGACAACCGTTCCGCCGCCGGTCATTTGGCGCTTGGCCAGATCGTATTGCGGATGCGAATCCAGGAACGGGTAGCGCACCCAGCTGACGGCGGGATGGTCCTCGAGGAACTGTGCGACACGCATCGCCGAGTCGTTGCTGTACTGCACCCGCACGGCCAGCGTCTCCAGTCCCTTCAACAACACCCATGCGTTGAACGGGCTCAGCGCGGGACCGGTGTGGCGCATCAGCTTCTGCACCGGCTCGTCGATATATGTCTTGTCGCCGAGGATCGCCCCGCCGAGCACGCGGCCCTGCCCGTCGATGTGTTTGGTGCCCGAATACACCACCACGTCGACTCCGAGCGGGAAGCCCTGCTGCAGGATCGGGGTGGCAAAGACGTTGTCCAGCACGACCTTTGCGCCCGCTTCATGTGCCATCTCGCTGACCGCGGCGATGTCGACCAGCGATTGCATCGGGTTCGACGGTGTCTCGAAAAAGACGGCCTGCGTCGGCTTCGACAGCGCCTCTTCCCACTGCGACAGATCGTCGCCGTCGACGAACACCGTCTCAACGCCCCAGCGCGGCAGGATCTCGTTGCACACCACGAAGCAGGAACCGAAAAGGCTGCGAGCGGCGACCAGCCGGTCACCGGCGGCCAGCAACGCTCCCAGCGACGTGAACACCGCCGCCATGCCGGTGGCGGTCGCGAACGCCGCGGGCGCGCCCTCGATGAGCCGCAGCCGCTCTTCGAACATCGAAATCGTCGGGTTGCCGTAGCGGGAGTACACGAACCGGTCGATCTCGCCGGTGAAGGCCTTTTCCGCATCGGCGGCGCTGGCGTACACATAGCCCGACGTCGGATAGATGGCCTCGGCGGTCTCTTCGAAGCCCGACCGCAACAGCCCACCGCGCACGCCGATCGTGGCCTGGCTCACGCCCTCTGGCAGTTCGGCGGGCTGACGAAGGGAAGGCGTATCGCTCACGACTGCTTCCACGGCAGGCCGACGGCCTTCCAACCGGTCGACCCGCGATGCTTGTTCTCGTCGAGGTCGCCCTCGAATCCGTCGAGGATGTTGTACGACGGCGCGATGCCGGCCTCGGTGGCCGCCTTGGCCGCACCGATGGACCGATTACCCGAGCGACACAAAAAGACCACCGGGCGATCACCGGGTTCGACGCCCGCCGCGCGCAGGTCGTCGACGAAGTTCTCATTCCTGCTGCCGTCGACGCGGTTCCACTCGACGTAGACGACGTCGCGACCGAGGCCCGTCAGGTCGGGCACACCGACGAAACGCCATTCCGCGTCGGTGCGGCAGTCGACGAGCACGGCCTGCGGGTCGTCGTTGAGAATCTTCCACGCCTCTTGCGGCGTGATATCTCCCGCATAGCTCACGGTCGCGAGTGTCCCACACCTAGCTGGGACCGGTCGAACAGACCTTCCAGGCGTCGCCCTCCCGCGCGAACGTCATCGGAACAGGCGTCTTCTCGTCGGGCGACTTGTCGAAATGGTAGGTCACGGTCGCTGTCGCACGGTCGCCGTCGATCTTCACGTCGGTTACGTCGTCGACGAACCGGGCGCCCCGCTTGGCCACCGAATCTTTCTGCCGCGCAATCACATCCGCTTCCGATCCGCGGTTCTTCTCACACGTGTAGCGGACGAAATCCGAGAAGTTCTGCCGCTGCAGCGCGTCGTTCTGGCCGACGACCGCGGTGCCGATCCGCTGTTCCTGCGGCGTGCGGTCACCGCCGAATACGTTGAGCAACCAGATAGCGATCACGACGACCACAATGATTGCCAGTGCCCCGAGGAAGGGGGCCACCGTCGGCCGTACCGGGTCGTCGGCGTCGCCGTCCCGCGGCACGGTCACCAGAGCTTGCGTAGGACGCCGGTGACCCGGCGCACCCTGTCGCGCGCGGTGGTCACCTCCGGCGCGGTGGCCAGCGCCAGTCCGAGGCGACGCCGCGGTTCGGTCTCGTCGGGCCGGTTGAACAGCCGGGCATCGCTCTCGGCGACCGCCAAGGCGTCGGCCAGCACCGCACTGGCGGTCTCCGGCGCGATGTCGACCGGCACCGACTCCGCGCCCGCGTACGTCACCTCCGCCGCGCCCGGCGAGATCATGATGGTGTCAACCTGCAGTCCGAGGATGGCCCGCGCATGCAGCTCGAACTCCGAAAGCCGTTGCGAACGAAGGGTTACCAGGCCGCTGTCATGAGGTCCCGTGCGGATGTCGGAGAAGTAGACCTCGTCGCCGCGAACCAGCAGCTCGACGCCGAACAGGCCCCGCCCGCCCAGCGCGTTGACGATGCGTGCAGCGATCGACTTGGCCGCATCGAGCGCCGCCGCCGACATCTGCTGCGGCTGCCACGCCTCGAGCGCGTCCTCGTCGGCGTCGCGGTGGCCGATCGGTTCGCAGAAGTGCAACGCCGGTCCCGTCGGCCCGGTGGTGCGGACCGTGATCAGGGTGACCTCGTAGTCCACCTCGACGACCGTCTCGGCCAGCACCCGGTTGTTGGGAACCCGGCCCGCAGCGACCGCGCGTTGCCACGCCGCCTCGACGTCTTCGGTGCGCAGCAGCACGGACTCGCCTTCCCGCGGCACGCCCGCCACCGGCTTCACCACCAGCGGGAAGCCGGCGTGATCGGCCACGGCGGTCAGCTCCTCGAGCGATCCGGCGAACCAGAACGGCGCGGTCGGCAGACCCAGCTCGTCGGCGGCCAGCCTGCGCATGCCTTCGCGGTCCTGGGCCATCCGGACGCTGCGGGGAGTGGGGAAGACCTCGCGGCCGCGCTCAGCGGCGGCGACGAGTGCATCCACTGCAATGACACCGGACTCGGCGACGACGTACAGCGGGTCCTCGCGGTCGATGATCGCGGTCAGGGCTTCCGCGTCGTTCATCTTGACCACTGCGGAGCGATCGGCCACACCGTGGGCGGGCGCATTGGCGTACCGGTCGACGGCGATCACCGCACGGCCCAACCGCTGAAACGCCCACGCCAACTCGCGGCTCAGCTCGCCGGAACCGAGAAGCATCACCGCTTTCCGGTGGTTGCGCTGCGCAATCGGTTCGCTGGCGGTCGACTCGTCGTCGAGATCGTCCCCGGGCTCGGGAGACTCCGTGGTTTCAGTCATCGCCCGTCAAGCCTGCCAGATCTTCACCCGAGCCGGACGTCGATGTAGCACCATCGCCAGTCCTCCCCCGGCTCGATCGACCGCATGACCGGATGACCGGTCTGCCGAAAGTGTTCGCTGGCGTGTTGGTGCGGGCTCGAGTCACAGCAGCCAACATGGCCGCACGTCATGCACATCCGCAGATGTGCCCAGGTGCGCTCGCCCAAATCGGCGCAGCCCTGGCACTGTCCGGGAGTAACCGGTTCGGGTGATGAGGTTGCAGCCAAGAGATGCTCACACGAGCGCGGAGCACGGGGCACCCTCGTACCGCGTGGGCGCGATCTCTTCAGCATGCTGACCAAGGTATAGGCACGTTCCAAGGAGGTGCGGCCGTGCAAGGCTCATTGCTCGCGGCGCTGGTGGTGTCGGTGCTGGTGACGGCGGTGGCGCGACGGTTCGACGTATCGGCCCCGCTGGCGCTGGTGGTCGCTGGGCTCGCCGGCAGCGCGATTCCCGGGTTGCAGCACGTCGACCTCGATCCGGAGGTCGTGCTGTACGTGCTGCTGCCGCCGCTGCTGTGGTCGGCCGGCCTGGAGAGCAGCTACGTCAGGATGAGGAAGAACCTGCGACCGATCGGGCTGCTGGCGATCGGCCTGCCGCTGGCGACGACGTTCGCGGTCGGCTACGTCGCGTACAAGACTGTGCCCGAGGTGACGCTAGTTGCCGGGTTGACGCTCGGCGCGATCGTGGCGCCGCCCGATGCGGTGTCGGCGACGGCTGTCGGGCGCAGGCTCGGGCTGCCGCGCCGCATCATGACGCTGCTCGGCGGCGAGAGCCTGCTCAACGATGCGACGGCGCTGACCGCCTACAAGGTCGCACTGGCCGCGGCGATCGGGACGGCCGCGACGTGGCCCCAGGGGCTCGGTATCTTCCTGCTCGCGGCGGCGGGCGGGGTCGTCGTGGGGGTCATGCTGGGCTCGGTGATCGCGTTCATCCGATCGCGCCTCGACGACCCGCTGGTGGAAAGCGGCGTCGGCCTGGTGGCCCCGTTCGTGATCTACCTGACCGCGGAAGAGGTACACGGCTCCGGAGTGCTCGCCGTGGTCGTCGCGGCGCTGATCCTGGGGCAGCGGTTCGTCCACGCGGGCTACGAAACCCGGCTCCAGGACGTCGCGGTGTGGAAAGCCCTGCAGCTGCTGCTGGAATCATTCGCATTTCTCATGATCGGGCTGCAGTTGCCCGGCGTCGTCGACGAGATCCGCGGCATGCCGTTCACCCGGATGGCGTTCTACTCCATCGCCGTTCTGGCCACCGTCATCGTCGTGCGGATCGTCTGGGTGTACGCGTTCGCCTATCTGCCGGGCGTGCTCTCGACCCGCATCCGCGAACGCGAACCGCCGCCGAGACCGTCGTACGTATTCATCGTCGCGTGGGCCGGCATGCGCGGTGTGGTGTCGCTGGCCGCGGCGTTCGCCGTGCCGCTGACGACGCTGTCGGGTGCGCCTTTCCCTGGACGGTCCCACATCGTCTTCCTCACCTTCGTCGTCGTCATCGGCACGCTGCTGTTGCACGGCCTGACGCTGCCGTGGCTGATCCGGCGGCTCGGCGTGGAAGGCGACGAGGCGCGCACCGACGCGATCGCTGCGGCCGCCGCACAGGAGAAGGCGGCCATCGCGGCGGCCGAGCGGTTGGACGAACTGCTGGCCGAATCCGACACCCAAGAAGTAGAGCGGGCCGCAGAAGTATTGCGCGCGTGGAACACTCGGCGCCGCAACTCGGCATGGGAGCGGCTCGGCCGCCCCGAGGAAGAGCTCGGCGAGAGCCCTACGTCGGCGTTCCGCCGGCTGCGGCTGGAGATGCTCGGGGCCGAACGCGCAACGTTCATCGACGAACGCGACAAGGGACACATCGATGACGAGGTGCTGCGGTCGGTGCTGCACGGACTCGATCTCGAGGAAGCGACGCTCAACCGGACCTGACAGCGGGAGCCGTATTTCCTTCCCACTTCAACTTATAACGCACCCGGGGTCTTGCGGCAAGACCCCTGGGATGCCCCAGAATCGCTGTCCATGCGAATTGTGTTGTGGACATGGGGTTCCCGTGGGGACGTCGAACCGATCATGGCGCTGGCGGTCGCACTGCGCGAACTCGGCGCCGAACCGCAGGTGATCGCACCGCCTGACTTCGCCGACCTCGCGGCCAGGGCCGGCGTCGAACTGGTTGCGATCGGGCAGTCCCTGCGCGAACTGCTGCACGGCGAGAAGCCGCTGACGCCCAAGGACGCACCTGCCACGGCGGCCCACCTGGTCGCCATGCAGTTCGACACCCTGGCCCCGGTCGCCGAGGGATGTGATGCGGTGGTGGCGTCGGGCTTGATGCCGGCAGGTGTGCGCACGATCGCCGAAATGCACGGCGTTTTATACATACTTGCCGCGCTGCACCCGTGCCCCATTCCATCACCACATCACGCGCCGCTGCCCCGGCCGGGCAAGCCGTTCCCGCCCGGAGCGGACAACCGGCTGCTGTGGGAGGTGGACGCCGAGCGCGTCCAGGCGCTCTACGGTGACCCGCTCAACACGCGTCGGGCCGCGCTGGGATTACCGCCCGTGCACAACGTGCGCGACCACGTGTTCACCCACAGCCCGTGGCTGGCCGCGGACCCGATCCTGGCGCCGTGGCCGGGATCGCCGTGGTTCGACGTGGTGCGGACCGGCGCCTGGTTCCTGCCCGACGAGCGGCCGCTGCCCGACGACGTCGCGGGCTTCCTCACCGCGGGTCCGCCTCCGGTGTACGTGAGCATGGGTAGTGTGCGGGCGCCCGCGGATGTCGCGCGGGTGGCCATCGGCGCGATACGCGAACACGGTCATCGTGTCCTCGTCGGCCGCGGGTGGGCCGATCTGGGTGTCGTCGACGACGGGAACGACTGCCTGGCGGTAGGTGAAGTGAACCACCAAAAGTTGTTCGGTCGGGTCGCGGCGGTCGTGCATCACGGCGGGGCGGGCACCACGACGACGGCCGCGCGCGCGGGCGTGCCGCAGGTTGTGGTGCCGCAGTTCGCCGATCAACCGTACTGGGCGGCCCGGGTGGCCGATCTCGGCATCGGCGCCGCGCACGACGGCCCGGAACCGACGGTCGCGTCGCTGTCGGCGGCGCTTGAGATCGCGCTGGCGCCCGAAACCAAGAAGCGCGCTCGGGCGGTGGCCACGCGGATCCGTACCGACGGCGCGGCACTGGCGGCTCAGCGTCTGGTCGACCGGATCACGGCTCGCTAAACGCTCCGCAGCGCCAGGCAGAACGCCGTACTGATCGGCAATGCAGCTTATTACGCAGTCGGCTCAGCCGAACACATCGTTAAGAGTGACGGTCGTCAGGTTGCGCTGATGAATGAGCTCGAGCAGTTGTCCGTAGCAGCCGGTGATCGTCGGCAGGTTGGCGTGCGCTAGCACGATCTGTTGCGGCTGAAACGATCTGGCGGCCGCCGCGACCAGATCAGGCGCGCTGATCGGACGCGAATCGCCAACCGTTCCGCTCCACAAAGTGATGGTGTGGTAGCCGAGGTCGGCAGCCACCCGGTCGGTGTCGGGAGTGTGCAGTCCGTAGGGCGGCCGGAAGAACGGCGTGCCGTCGGCGCCGTAAGTGTTGCGCAGAAAGTCGGCGTTGCGCTTGATCTGGTCGGCGACATCGGTTAACGAAAGCTTGGTGATGTAGGGATGTGACCAGGTGTGATTGGCCACCTGGATCTGCCCGGAGTCGACCATGGGGCGCAGAGCGGCGGCGTTGACCGTCCAGGATGGTTTGGCGCCGTTGACGAAGAAGGTCAGCCGGGTGCCGCTGTCGCGGCAGAATTGCGCGTAGGCCGCGACTACCTCGGTGCTGGCGCCGTCGTCGACGGTCAACGCGAGGTCGGTGCCGCCGCCGGGCAGGCTGGTCACCACCCCGTTGGGTGCGGGGATCCGTGCTGTGCCGGGGTCGGCGGCGGCGCGAGGAAGCGCGGCCGTGGCCACAGCCGCAGCGATACCGACCAGCAGTGTGCGGCGGTCGAACGTGTGCACGCATTGAGGCTACGCCCAGCCCTAGGCGTCGCCCAGTGTTGAATCACCAAGACCTTGTTGACAATTGCCTTTACGACGCCTGTCAGCAGCGCTCCAGCCAACCCACAGTGACGTGCCAGCACCAGCGACAGCCGCGCCCAAAGGTCGGCATCGACTAAGTGGTCTGCATCGCAAGGGCGGGCGGGAACGCTGCAAAGCCGGCAACGGCAGCACGGTAGTCGGTCACCCGGCCCGGAATGGTGCTGAGCACCGCGACCGTGCGACCCTCTTTGCCATATGCCGCAACGAATTCGCGGCCGATACTCCCCTCGATGATGTCCACCGAGTCGTATCCCAGTGGCACACCTAGCAATTGGAGTTTCACGTCGTACTGATCGGACCAGAAGTACGGCACCGCATCGTATTCCTGCGCCTCGTCGGGACCCACCAGAAGGTTACGCGCCGCGGTGATTCCCTGCCGCGACGCCTGGTCCCAGTGCTCGATCCGCAGATGTTGTTGGTAGCGCGGATGCCACCACCGCGCCACATCACCTGCGGCGAAGACACCGGTGGCACCCTCGGCGGCGCCGGTCGCATCGCAGACCACACCGTCGTCGACGGTGATGCCGGACCCTTGCAGCCAATCGGTGGCGGGGTCGACGCCGAGGCCGATCACCACCAGATCAGCGCTCACGGTCGACCCGTCGCCGAGCCGCACGCCCGTAACGCGGTCCTCACCGAGGAAACCGTCGACCGTGATACCGACGCGGACGTCGACGCCGTGCCGGCGATGCAAATCCGTCCAGCAGCTCCCGATCTGCTCGCCGAGTGCGGAGTGCAGCAGGGTGTCGGCACGCGACAGCAGCGTCACGTCCAACCCGATGGACCTCAGGCTCGCGGCGACTTCGGTACCGATGAACCCGCCGCCGATGACCACAACTCGGCTGCGCGCGGCCAGGCTCTCGCGGATGGCCAGGCAATCGTCGACCGTTCGCAGTGGCAGTACACCGTCAGGTGTCGGCCCGCCCGGCCATTGGCGGACGTCGGCGCCGGTGGCGATGATGAGGCCGTCGTAGTTCACCACGCGCTCCCCGTCACCGTCTCTCACCTGCAGAGTGCGCGATGCAGTGTCGAGTCGCAGCGCCGTCGCCTCTCGCAGCACACGCGCGTCGAAAGGGAATTGTGGTGCCATGTCTATGCCGGCCCGGTGTACTTCGCCGGTGAGCAGCTTCTTGGACAGCGCGGGCCGGTGATAGGGGTGGTGCCGTTCGGCGCCGACAACGGTTAGCTCACCGTCGAAGCCCTGCACCCGCAGGGTCTGCGCCGCCATCTGGCCTGCGACGCCGTCGCCGACCACGACCACCCGCTCGAGCCGCTGTTGTGACGCCATGGGTCAGTCCTTCACCGTGATAGCGCCGGTGGGACAGGACACCTGCGCCCCAACGAGTTTGGCCCGCAGCTCTTCGGGCGGATCTTCCTGGAGCAGATGAAGACCGTCCTCCCGGATGTCGAACATCTCCCGGCAGATGCTCATGCACACGCCGTTGCCGTCGCAGGTATCGAAATCCACCACAACCTTCATCGCCCCTCCTAGTTGTGTGCCGCTTGCAGTGCCGCTGATCGTTCGTGCGCCTGCGCGCGCTCGCGGGCGTCACGTGCCGCCGGCGAGTAAGCGAGATAGTCCAGCGCCGCCTGTGTGTCGGCCTCCGGTCCGGGATGGTGGCCGGGGCGCATGTACCGCAGCGGCACCGCCACCAGGAAGTTCCACGGGTCGGGCAACAACTCTTTGCGAGCGGCCCGGCGCCAGTACCGCCAGCGCCATTTGGCGTCGGTCGACGCGTCCTGAGACATCAGGTAGCGGGCGCCGACGACCCACCAGCCGATGAACAGCGGCGCGGTCATCATCATCGAAAAGGCCCTGATGGCATAGCTTCCGCTCACGTGCTGGTAAACGTCGAAGACCAAGGACCGGTGCTCGACCTCCTCGGCGCCGTGCCAGCGCAGCAGGTCGAGCATCACCGGGTCGGCGCCTGCTTTCTCGAGCCCCTTGTTCTGCAGCACCCACTGGCCGAGCACCGCAGTGAAATGTTCGAGCGCCGCCACGTCAGCCAGCCGCCGGTACAGCCACCACCGCTTCAGCGCCGGGGGAAAGAACTTCGGCGGATCACCCAGGGTGATCGACAAGGTCCGGCCGAGGCGGTTGGTGTATGCGGCGGTGTCGATGCCTTGTTCGGCGAGCCGATCGAGCACGACCTGGTGTGCCCAGGCGTGCCAGGACTCCTGCTGGATGAACGGCTTGATGGCCGCTTCCAGTTCTGGGTCGTCGACGAGTGACGACGCCTCGAGCACGGCCTTGATGAAGTGGCGCTCCCCTTCGGGCAGCAGTAGGTGCAGCACGTTGACCATGTGCGTGACGAAGGGGTTGTCCGGTACCCAATGCACAGGCAGGTTGGTCCAATCGAACCGAACCTGGCGGCGGTAGGCGGGGTGTCCGTCGTGATGGAGTTGCGCTTCAGGCATCGGCTGGCTCCCTCTGATCCGCTGCGTGTGTGGGTTGTTGTCGACAGCAGCCACGACAGTGACTTCTGCGCCATAATCCTAGGTAGACAGACGGGTCTGTACTTAAACCTGTCTGGTGCCGCCTGTTGGAGGAGAGGACGTCGTATGGGGGAAGCACCCAGTGCACGGGAGCGGATCATCGACACCTGCTACGACCTGTTCACCCGTCGCGGCGTCGGCGATGTCGGCGTCGACGAGATCGTCGCGAAGGCCGACGTTGCGAAGGCGACCCTGTACCGCCACTTTCCGTCGAAGGACGACATGGTGCTCGCGTTCATGGACCGGCGCGCCGAGGTCTGGACGAACGAAGTGATCGACCGGCAGCCCCGCGAGCGCTCCGACGACCCGAAAGGCCAGCTGCTCGCGCTGTTCGACGTGCTCGACGAGTGGTTCCACCAACGCTCCGACTACGAGGCATGCTCGTTCATCAAGACACTGTTCGAGGTCGGCCCCGAGGGCCGCGTCGGGCAGGCCTGCATCTCCCACCTCGATCGGATCCGCGACATTCTGCGTGCGCGGGCCGCCGCTGCAGGCCTGCGCGATCCCGAAGGTCTGGCCTGGCAGCTGAACATCCTGCTGAAAGGCAGCATCGTCTGCGCCGCCGAAGGCGACGCCGACGCGGCACGGCGCGCGAAGCCGCTCGTGGCGTGGCTCATCCAAGAGCACACTCCCGCGCGGTAGTTGGCCCGCTACTTCTGGCGCGACCCTTACCGGTTCACGCGCGGACGGTGACCTCCGCGAGCACGCGGTCCAAGGTATTGATCGCGCGCACCGCGGCACGCACAGGGCCGGGCCGGATTTCCGAGACGCCCACCATGTCGAAAAGCACCATGTCGCTTCGTTTCTCGTCGGCGTCGGCGGCTTCGCCGGCCAGCATCCGCCGGATGGCGGCAATGGTGGCGTGGGCACGGGTGGCAGCGTGGCCCATCGCTCCGGCGGTATCCGGCGGCGGCTTGGAGTCCGCATCGGCCCGCGAGGCTAAGACACCTGCCCGCGCAAGCGCGTGTGCCGACCGATTGCCGATCTGCAATCCCCGCAACAACCTTCGGACCCCGTGACGCAGGTCCGCCCGCGGCCCCATCTGCAACGGCTTGCCCCGCGGTGACGGCGCTTTGCAGCCGCGGCCAGCGTCACCGCGCCCAGCGACGGGAGGCTCATCAGCAGCGTGGTGATGTTGCGGCGGCGCTGATCGCGGTCCTTCACTGCCGCTGAGGACTGCATGGCCACCACGGCGCCGAACATCGCAACGGTGACCGGTTCACCGGTGGGGCGGGTGATAGCGAGCATCGCGGCGATGGCAACCACCAGCGATGCCGTCGTAGCCCCGCCGAGCGAAGCCGGACCCACGTCCCCGATTGTCCGACATCGCACAGGCGCGTGGTCGTGGCGCTCCCCGCATCGCGGGCGGCGCGCTAGCGTCGTATCCATGGCTCGAACCGATGCCGCGCCCCACGGCGAAGCGCAGCAGCTGCCGCCGCTTCACATGCGCCGCGACGGGTTCAGCCCGATCGCGGCGCTCGGCGAGATCCGCGAGAGCGTAGGCGTGCGCCAGGTCACCAACGCTCTCGGAATGCAGGTCTATCTGATCACCCGGCACGACGACATCAAGGCCGTGCTGGCCGACCATGAACGCTTCTCCAACCAGCGGCCGCCAGGCTTCCCGATGCCCGCCGGAGCGCAGCTGTCCGAACAGGAGCTGGCCGCCGTCCGCGCCGGCAATCTGCTCGGCCTCGACCCGCCAGAGCACGCCCGGTTGCGCCGCATGCTGACACCCGAGTTCACCATCAGACGCATGAAGCGTCTCGAGCCGCGCATCGTGGAGATCGTCGACGCGCAACTCGATGCGATGGAATCCGCCGGTGCGCCAATCGATTTGGTCGAGAACTTCGCGCTGCCGATCCCGTCGCTGGTGATCTGCGAACTGCTCGGCGTGCCCTCCGACGACCGGGAGGACTTCCAGCGCCGCAGCGCGCGCCAGCTGGACTTCTCGGTGCCGATACCCGAGCGGATGAAGTTGCAACAGCAGGGCCGGGCATACATGACCACGCTGGTGGCACGTGCGCGTCGCCAACCGGGCGACGACATCCTCGGCATGCTGGTACGCCAGCACGGTCACGAGTTGACCGACGACGAACTCATCGGCGTGGCCGGCCTTCTGCTGCTCGCCGGCCACGAGACCACGTCGAACATGCTGGGCCTCGGCGTACTGGCGCTGTTGCGCCACCCCGGACAACTCGCCGCGGTGCGCGACGATCCCGAGGCCGTCGGTCCGGCGGTGGAGGAACTGTTGCGCTGGCTGTCTATCGTGCAGACCGCGATACCCCGGATCACCACGACCGACGTCGAGGTCGCCGGTGTGCCGATCCCGGCGGGCCGGCTGGTTTTCGCGTCGCTGCCGTCGGGCAACCGCGACGCGGATTTCATTGAAGACCCGGAGATCCTCGACGTCGGCCGCGGTGCACCGGGCCACCTCGCGTTCGGGCACGGTATCCATCACTGCCTCGGCGCCCCGCTGGCCCGGATGGAGATGCGCATTGCGTTCCCTGCCCTGCTGCGTCGGTTCCCGCACATCGCCTTGGCAGAGGAGTTCACCGATGTGCAATTCCGCACCTGGAATTTCATCTATGGGCTCCGATCATTGGAGGTGAGCTGGTGAGAGTGCATGCCGACCGCGACCTCTGCATCCAGGCCGGTAACTGTGTCATGGTGGCGGACAACCTCTTTGACCAGGACGACGACGGCATCGTGGTGATGCTCGTCGACGACATACCCGCCGGTGAAGAGGATAAGGCGCGCGAGGCGGTCAAGCTCTGCCCGTCGCAGGCCTTGAAGATCGTCGACTAGCTCACGGCTGACCCGGCAGCAGCCGGATCATCAGCCCGTTGGCCTCGGCCAACAGATTGCCGTCCGGGTCGCGCAGTTCGGCGTTGACGAACGCCTTGCGGCCCTCGGTCGCTCTCACCCATCCCCTCATCGACAGCGGGGTGTTGATCGGTGTGACCTTGCGGTAGTCGACATGCAGGAAACCGGTGCGGCTGATGGGCCGTCCGGAGGCGTGGATCACCATGCCGAACATCGAGTCGAACATCAGCGGCAGCACACCCCCGTGCACCGCATAGTTGCCGCCGACGTGATAGCGGCTGAAGCTCACGGTCAACTCGACGGCTTCGGCGTCGAATTTCGACACCCGGTACGGCGGCATCAGCAGGCTGCCCGAGCCGGGCAACTCCGGAACCCTGTTCGCCGGGCCCACCCCTTCGGGCGCCTCGAACGGCTCGAGCAGACCCACCAATTCTTCGGCGCGGTCGGCCGCTTTCTCCCAGGTATCGCTGTCGGGGTCGGCCGACACCGCGAGATCCTGCGCCTTGCGCATCGCGGCGAGGAACCGGCCGAATCCCGGACCCGGTTGGGCCGCTTCGAAATTCGGGAACCCGCCGTGTCTGTCGTACTCGGGGTCGACGAGCCGTGGATCGCCGGGGCCACTCACGAGGTGGCCAGAATGTCGCGGCGCACAATCGTCTGGTCCCGGCTAGGGCCGACGCCGATGCATGAGATATGCGCGCCCGCAAGCTCTTCCAGCCGTAACACGTAGTCGCGAGCCTTGGCCGGCAGGTCGTCGAACTCCCGCGCTCCCGAGATGTCCTCCCACCAGCCGGGCATCTCCTCGTAGATCGGCTGCGCGTGGGCGATGTGGCTCTGTGTCATCGGCATGTCGTCGGTCCGCTTGCCGTCGACGGTGTATCCGACGCAGATCGGCACCGTCTCAAGGCTGGACAGCACGTCGAGCTTGGTCAGGAAGTAGTCGGTGATGCCGTTGACCCGGGTGGCGTAGCGCGCGATCACCGCGTCGAACCAGCCGCAGCGGCGCCGCCGGCCGGTCGTCACGCCGAACTCCCCGCCGGTCTTCGACAGGTATTCGCCCATCTCGTCGAACAATTCGGTGGGGAACGGGCCCGATCCCACCCGGGTGGTGTACGCCTTGAGAATGCCCAGCACCGTGGTGATACGGGTCGGGCCGATTCCGGAGCCGACGGCCGCGCCGCCCGCGGTCGGGTTCGACGACGTCACGAACGGATAGGTGCCGTGGTCGACGTCGAGCAGCGTGCCCTGCGAGCCTTCCAGCAGTACAGTCTCGCCGTTGTCGAGCGCGACGTTGAGCAGCCGCCGGGCGTCGGCGATGCGGTGCTTGAAGCCCTCGGCCTGCGTCAGCAGGTTGTGCAGCACCTCGTCGGGCTCCAGCGCCTTGCGGTTGTAGATCTTGACCAGCACCTGATTCTTGAATTCCAATGCGGCTTCGATCTTTTGGGCCAGCTGCGCCTCGTCGAGCACGTCGGCGACGCGGATCCCGATGCGGGCGATCTTGTCCTGGTAGCAGGGGCCAATGCCGCGGCCGGTGGTGCCGATCTTCTTGCTGCCCGCATACCGCTCGACCACCTTGTCGATGGCGACGTGGTAGGGCATCAACAGATGCGCGTCGGCGGAGATCAGCAGCCGTTCGGTGTCGACGCCGCGATCGTTGAGACCCTTGAGCTCGTCGAGCAGCACGCCCGGATCGACTACGACGCCGTTGCCGATCACGTTGGTCACGCCGGGGGTCAGGATGCCCGACGGGATCAGGTGCAGCGCGAAGTTCTCACCCGTCGGCAGCACGACGGTATGGCCGGCATTGTTGCCGCCCTGGTACCGCACGACCCATTGGACGCGGCCCCCGAGCAGATCGGTGGCCTTCCCCTTGCCCTCGTCGCCCCACTGAGCGCCGATGAGCACGATTGCCGGCATGGCGTTTCTCCCGCGTTGATTTTCCGCCCCGGATCGTAGATGTTAGCCGTCGAGGGCAGGTGCGAGAGAACGCTCGGGGCTTTGCGCCCCGATCAGCAGCCCCAGCAGTAGTGATAACAGTGCACGCCGCCGCACCAGGTCGTTGCCGACGGCCCGTCAGCGACCGCGACCGGCTTGACGCGCCACGTCGTTTCGATGGCGTTCTCATCCGGGACCGCTGCGCTGTCGATCACGGCGCAGTGCAGTGCCCGGCGCGGCTTGTCACATGTCTCCATCAGGTCTTTGTCGTCAGAGATGCCGAGCTGGTTGCGGATAAGCCGCACGCCAAACCGGTCCATCTTGCCGCGCTCCCGCAACCGTTCGGCGAATCCGGCGAGGACTTCTTCGTCGTGCGGACCCAGCGGTGCGGCGGGTCCGAAGTCCGCCGGCCCCGCGAATTCCATTCCCACAAGGCCGATACCGGAAGTCACCGTCGAATCGAAGCGCAAGGAGGTCGGCTGAAGCCCGGTGGTTGAGAAGGCCGCCCGGTCGATGAGCGTGGTGTGGGTCTGCGGCGGCCGGGCGATCGCTCGCTCGACGAAGACTTCACCCGGCTCGGGCAGGAAATGCTTGTGCAGGAGCCACACCGCAAAGCGGTCCCACCCACCGCTGGCGACCAGATAGTCACCGAGCTCCTCGATGGTCTCGCGGTCGTCGACGGTCAGCACGCCAACATCGCTGGCGTCCATGTCGGCTAGTTGTTCGTAATCCTCGACATCGTGATCCCGGAGAGTCAGCATATTGGTGTCCTAACGTGCTGATGCGGCCCTGCCTGGGCCTTTGATACGCGGGACGCTAGCACCTAGAAAATGGCCCGAGAGCAATTTTGCAGTTCTCCGTCAATATTCTCGGATTTGCTCAGCAGTCGCGATGACAGCGGGATGATTGGCCGGCATGGAGGTGCGGCTACACGGAACAGTGGACGACTTCCGTGATGTCGCCGTGCCCATATATCGGCGCGACCCCGTGTCGGCGACGGTGGAACTCATGGTGCTCAGCGACCGCATGGTCGATCGCAATCCGGCGCCGCTGCTCGCGACGGTATGGAACGGGGCATCAGCGGTCGGTGCGGCGTTTCAGACGTTGCGCTCGCCGTTGTTGTGCGCGGGAGTGCCCGAGCCCGTGGTGGGCACGGTGGTCACCGAGCTGGCCGAACGCTGTCCCGACCTCAACGGCGTCCACGGGCCGGTCGGCACGACGACGGCGTTCGCCGAAGGATGGTGCGCGCTCACCGGCAGCTTCGCCACAGTACGCAACAACGAGCGGCTGCACCGATTGGACGCGTTGCTGCCACCGACATCGGTCGCGGGTAGTCCACGGCATGCAGATGCAGCCGACCAGAATCTGATTAACTTGTGGTTCAATGGGTTTCGCGCTGAGGCGCTGGGTCTGCCGGTGGACGCAGATGTCGACCGCCGCAATGTTCGTACCGCCAAGGGTCCGCCCGACGAGATAGTCCTGTGGACGCTGGACGGTATGCCGGTGAGCATGGCGGGCGTGCGGTCGCCGGTCGCCGACGTGTCCCGCATCGGACCGGTCTACACGCCGCCGGATCGCCGCGGGCAGGGCTACGGCGCCGCCGTCACCGCTGCGGCGACGCAATGGGCGCTCAGCCGGGGCGCCACCGACGTGGTGCTGTTCACCGACGTGACCAAACCCGCCGTCAACGCCGTCTACCAGCGTATCGGGTTCCGGCCCGTCACTGATTTCCTGCGCATCGACTTCGGAAGGCCTCGGTAGTGGACGCTGCGCGACGCCGCTCAGTCGGTGGCGCCGACCATGCTGCTCGGTGATCTCAACATGATGGTCAACACCGGTGGCAGGCAGCGGACGCGGGCGGAGTTCGAAAGGCTCTGCCGCTCAGCGGGTTTCACTGTTCATTCGGTGAAGCCGCTTCCACCTCCGGTGGCGTCGTCGGTGCTGGAGGCGACGCCGGCGCCCTGACCTGTCCGTTCACGAGTGCGAACAGGGCGTCGCTCGAGCGGCTCACCAACTCGCCCACCATATCGTCGGATGCGGGTGCCTCCAGCAGACCGTCGGCGACAGCGCACCGCAATTCAATGACATCGCCCGTACCAGCCACGGCATCGAGAGCTGGCAGCTGCCGCGCCGCGCCGATGCCCGACAGAATCGCTCGCGCCGACGTGACATCTTGCATGGCAAGGCCTTTCAGCTCTTTCAGTAGCGTCGTGCCCTCTGCCAGAGTGCGCCGTAAGCGGGCGGTCTCGCGCGCATACAGGTCGAGGTACAGATGCCGAGTCGAGCCGTCCGGGACTGGGTTCGGGTCGAGGAGGTCGAGCAGCGAGAGCAGCCACTGAGTCAGTTTCTGGCCGGTGGTACCCAGTGTGGTCCGGCATTGTGGCTGCGTCATCAGCTGCGTCGCGAGAAAACGGGCACGCGTGCGCGCGCGGTGGCTGGGGGTCATCCCCCCGGCAGGGCCGAAGGTCGCCTCGAGTTCGGGGCCCCGTCGTTCGGCGACGGCGCTGAGCAGCGCAAGGTGCACGTAGACGTGGAAGGCGGCCAATGCTCGCCAGGTGTTCCACCGGTTGGCGCCGACGAGGTTCGAGGGATTCCACGGGATGACGAGGAAGCGGTCGGCGTTCGCCATGAACATGTCTGCGCCGAACAGGTCATAGAGCTTCAGGTGCGCCGACTCGTGCAGCAGGCTCTCGGCAATCACCCACGGCCCGGGCGCGTTCCGGCCCACAAGGGCCATCCCGCCGAGATCGGGGCGGGAACTCGACCCGAACGACCGTGACTCCGGAACGCACGCAACCACCCGGCAATGGTGTAAAGCGCTGGGGGCCAACACCGGAACAAGCTCAGCGAGAAGCCGCTCCCCGCTTTGCAGCAGCTCGACCGAGCGGGCGTCAGGCGACGGCGGCGGCATGCCGTAGCGGGCGGCGACGATCTGCCGGAAGGCGTGACCGTACGCATCGTCACGATCGTCGTCGCGCCAGATCCAGCCGTGCTGGGGTGCCGTACCCAAGGCCACCAGCGAGCCGTCCTGCAGTGGTGTATCAGCCCCGCCTTGTCGCACGTAGCGCGCCGCGGAGTAAAAGACCGCGCAACAATCGTCCAGCGGCAGCAACCGGGGGCCACCGACTGGGTTGGAGAACAGCTGCCTGTGCGCGTGGCCGATTGCCGCACGCAGGGTCGGCTCGGTGAAGAGCCGGTGATCCCGCGGGCCGCTTGCCACCGCGTCGAGCAATTCTTCAGCAGGCGACAGTCGGGAGGCGACGTCGGCGAGCGCACCGACGAGACGGTCGCGGCTGAGGCCGAGGATGTGCCGGTCGTCTCCGTAGACGGCATGGCCGGCCAGAGACCGCTCGACCGATTCACAGGGGTCCATCGTCATTCACTCGAAGATCAACACGTTGGGCAGGGAGTCGTCGAGCTGTCGTAACAGGGTATATCCGATGCAGCTGGACGACACAGGAACGCTTCTGCTACGCACTCCACTGGCGGGTCGGCGATGTCGTGGGCCTGGACTTGAGCCGAGGAGACGCGGTGACCACCAGCATCGTGGTGTTGCTGTTCAGCGGTCGACGGCAGCCGCGGCCGCTCGTTGGTTTGGAGACGCTGACGTCGGCCGGGCCGGACGACATCGACGCCGCCGCCGAGCGGTGCGGGCGACTGATTGTCGTAGGCTCGGACGCCGACCTCGCCGCAGTGTTGACTCGCCTGTTACACACCGACCGGCTCGACGTCGAGGTCGCTCACGTCACCGGGTGGTGGACGGCGCGGCGGGCGCGGCGGGCCATCGCGCGGCGGGTCCCGCTGATCCGCGACGAGACCGGCCGCGTCATCGTCGGCGCCGCCGAGTGGCGCGGGGTCGACGGCGCCCCTCTGCACGGCGAGGCCGTCGTCGACGACGCCCAGTTGTTCGACGGCGACGTGGCCGGGGTCCAGATCGAACCCACCCGCTCCATGCCCGGACTGCGCGCGGCAGTCAGTGGCGGGATCCGCCGGCGCTGGGTGGCCGGCCGGGCGGCTCAGCTCGGCACGACAGGGGCGACGGTGCTGCGCGACGGGACGGCCGATGGCAAAGTTGTGCGCCGATCGACTTTTTACCGCCACACTCAGGGCTGGCTGCTGGTCGAATAACGCGCGTGCGGATCATCGTCACCGGTGGCAACAGTGGCGTTGGCAAGGAAGCGGTCGAGCTGACCGCATGCGACTGCCCGCACTGACCGGCACTTGACCGGTAGCTTCGTGACGTGAACGTTCCAGTCGTGGCGGGGTCGGTGCGCCCGAGCCCGATCTTTTTGGCCATCGTGGCGATCACCGCGGGAGGCGGCGTGGCGGCGTGGCAGGCCGCCCGCGACGTGGCGCCGCTGGCCTACGTCGGCGTCTTCACCTTCGTCATCGCGGGCTGGCTGGTGTCGCTGTGTGTCCACGAGTTCGCGCACGCGTTCCTCGCCTGGCGGTTCGGCGACCACGGCGTCGCGATGCGGGGTTACCTGACACTCAATCCGTTCAAATACACCCATCCGGTGCTGTCGCTGGTATTGCCGATCGTGTTCATCGCGCTCGGCGGAATCGGTGTGCCCGGCGGCGCGGTGTACGTGCGGACCGATTTCATGACCAAGTGGCAGAAGACGATCGTCAGCCTCTCGGGCCCCTTCACCAACGTGGCCTTCGCGGTGATCCTGCTCGCGCTGACGGCCGTGTTCTATGACCCCGCGCACGGCGTCTTCTGGGCGGGCATGGCCTTTTCGGGCTTTCTTCAGGTGACTGCCGTCGTGTTGAACCTGTTGCCGGTGCCGGGGCTCGACGGCTACAGCGCGCTGGAGCCACACCTGAGCGCCGACACTGCGCGGGCGCTGGCACCGGTCAAGCAGTGGGGCCTGTTCATCCTGCTGTTCCTGTTCATCGGCACCCCGTTGAGCCAGTACTTCTTCTCGGTCGTGACGTGGTTCGTTGACCTCTTCGGCGTGTCCCGGTCACTGGTCGGCGCGGGCAGCGCGCTCACCCGGTTCTGGTCAGCCTGGTTCTAGACACCGCCTTGCGACATATGCGTTGCTACGCATAAATTGAAGGGATGGGTGCGGGCCATGACCACGGCGGTGCCGACACCCGCGTCAGCCGGATGATCCTCGCCGCGGTCATCCTCTCCGTCTTCTTCATCGTCGAGCTGACGACCGCGCTGCTAATCGACTCGATTGCGCTGCTGGCCGACGCGGGGCACATGCTGACCGACCTGGTCGCCATGTTCATGGGCCTGACGGCGGTGCTGCTGGCCCGCCACGGCAGCGCATCGCCGAAGCGCACCTACGGCTGGCACCGCGCCGAGGTGTTCACCGCCGTGGCGAACGCGGTGCTCTTGCTGTTCGTCGCGGGCTTCATCCTCTACGAGGCGGTGGAGAGGCTCGGTGACGCGCCCGACGTGCCAGGTGTGCCGATGATCGTCGTCGCGCTGGCCGGTCTGATTGCCAACGCGGTCGTGGTGCTGCTGCTGCGGTCGCAGTCCGAGGAGAGCCTCGCTGTCAAGGGCGCCTACATGGAGGTCGTCGCCGACACCGTCGGCAGCATCGGCGTGCTGATTGCCGGCATCGTCACCGTCACCACGCACTGGCCCTACGCCGACGTGGTGGTCGCGGTGTTCGTCGCGTTGTGGGTGCTGCCGCGGGCGTTCTCGCTCGCGCGGGCGGCGCTGCGCATCCTGTCGGAGTCGTCGCCGAGCCACATCGACGTCGAGGAACTGCGCACCGCGCTGTGCGCGGTGCGCGGCGTTACCGAGGTACATGACCTGCACGTGTGGACGCTGGTGCCCGGCAAGGACATGGTGACCGCGCACCTGACGTCGACCGCAGACTCGGCCTCCGTGCTGGACGAAGCCAAGGCGGTGCTCACCGCTCGCGGGTTGGAGCACGCCACAGTTCAGGTCGAACCGCCCGAGGCGGCGGGAGACTGCAACTGCGAGGCGAGCTGGTAGCTAGAGCCCCAACGCGCCGCGCGCCGCCGGATCGCAGTCGTCGAGCAGATCCAGACAGCGCGCGTGCTCGTCGGACTCGCCGATGGCGTCGGCGGCCTTGGCGAGCGCCGCCACACACCTCAGGAAGCCACGGTTGGGCTCGTGCGAATACGGCACGGGCCCAAAGCCCTTCCAACCGTTGCGCCGCAGCTGGTCCAGGCCGCGGTGATAACCGGTGCGGGCGTAGGCGTATGCGGTGATGACCTGTTCGTCGGCCAACGCGTTCTCGGCGAGCGCGGCCCAGGCGACCGACGCGGTGGGATGCGCCGCAGCGACGATCGCAGGGTTCTCGTCGGCCTCGAGCTCCGCCTCGGCCGCGCTGTCGCCCGGTAGCAGGATCGGATTCGGTCCCAGGAGATCACCCATACGCGTCATAGGCCTATTGTGCTCCTGCGCGAATTAAGCTCGTGCATAGAGCCGACCAAGGAATAGGACCAGCTGCAGGGATGTCGAACCCATCGGGGCCCGACCAGGGCCATGAGCCGGCCGACAGCGCCCCCACCGAAGCGGCCCCCGCCATCGGTGACGACGCGGCCGAGCGGCGGTACACCGCGCCGTCGGCGATGGATTCGTCGGCGACGAAGTTCATCGAACGGACGCCCGACCCGGCGACCGAGATCATCTCCACCCCGACCGAACCGATCAATTCGGGTAAACCGATTGCGCCGCAGACGATTCCGCCGCGCGGAGACACGCCGAAGGTGCCGGGTCGCCGCCGCAGCTGGGGATGGGTGGTGGCGCTGATCCTGGTGATCGCAGCGCTGGCCGCCGTGGCGATACTGGGCACGTTGCTGCTGACCCGTGACGCGGACTCGAGCGCGTCACAGGAGGACAGGGTCCGTTCGACGATCGAAACTTTCGACGCGGCAGTGCAGAAGGGTGACCTGGCCACACTGCGCACGATCACCTGCGGGGCGACGCGGGACAGCTACGTCGCCTACAACGATCAGGCCTGGGCCGACACCCACGCCCGGGTGGCGGCGGCCAAGCAGTATCCGGTGGTGGCGAGCATCGACCAGGTGGTCGTCAACGGCGACCACGCCGAGGCCAACGTCACGACATTCATGGCCTACGCCCCGCAAACCCGGTCTTCCCGCAGCTTCGACCTGCAGTTCCGCGACGACCAATGGAAAATCTGCCAGACGCCTGGCGCCTAGCCGGCGGGACTCGATTGCCGGCTCAGCCGGCGGGACTCGATTGCCGGCTCAGCCGGCGGGACTCGATTGCCGGCTCAGCCGGCTGACACACTCCGGCCCGCACTGTGCAGGTCGTTGCACGCCTCGACGACACGCTCGGCCATGGCGGCCTCGGCCTTCTTCATGTAGCTGCGCGGGTCGTAAACCTTCTTGTTGCCGACTTCGCCGTCGACCTTGAGCACCCCGTCGTAATTGCTGAACATATGGCCCGCGACTGGGCGGGTGAACGCGTACTGCGTGTCGGTGTCGACGTTCATCTTGACCACGCCGTAGCTCAGCGACTCCTCGATCTCCGACTTCAGCGATCCCGAGCCGCCGTGGAAAACGAAGTCGAAAGGCTTTGCGTCATCGGATAATCCGAGCTTGGCGGCCGCCACCTTCTGGCCTTGGGCCAGGATGTCGGGACGGAGTTTGACGTTGCCCGGCTTGTACACCCCGTGCACGTTGCCGAACGTCGCTGCGAGCAGATAATGGCCGTGTTCGCCCGCACCTAGCGCCTCGATCGTCTTCTCGAAATCCTCCGGTGTGGTGTAAAGCTTTTCGTTGATCTCGGCCTCGACGCCGTCCTCCTCGCCACCCACGACACCGATCTCGATCTCCAAAACGATCTTGGCCGCGGCCGCATCGGCCAACAGTTCCTTGGCGATGGACAGGTTCTCGTCGATGGGCACCGCCGAGCCATCCCACATGTGCGACTGGATGAGCGGGTTGCCGCCGTCGGCCACCCGCTTCTGCGAGATCGCCAGCAGTGGCCGCACGTAGGTGTCGAGTTTGCCCTTCGGACAGTGGTCGGTGTGCAGCGCAACCGTTATCGGGTAACGCTCTGCGACGACGTGGGCGAACTCGGCCAGGGCCACCGCCCCGGTGACCATGTCCTTGACGCCCAGGCCCGAGCCGAATTCCGCGCCGCCGGTCGAGAACTGGATGATTCCGTCGCTACCCGCGTCGGCGAATCCCTTCAGCGCGGCATTGATTGTCTCCGACGACGTGCAGTTGATCGCGGGAAAGGCATACGAGTGCGCCTTGGCGCGGGCCAGCATCTCGGCATAGACCTCGGGGGTGGCGACGGGCATGGGCCTGTCCTCTCGCTGTTCGGGCTCCATCTGCAGTATCTCAAGAGCAGACGCGCTCAGCAGCGTCTCGAGGGCCCGCCGGTATCTTGGGGAGCCATGACCACCACCACGACGGTGATGTTGATGCCGGAGTTCCTTGACCCGATCAAGCTCATCGGCTACTTCGGGGCCTGGGCACTGATCGGCGTGCTGGTGGTGATCTTCATCGAATCCGGTGTGCTGTTCCCCGTGCTGCCCGGCGACACGCTGCTGTTTGTGGCGGGCATGCTGGCCGCGGGGACGGCGGCGGCCGGCGAGGCCGATTTTCAACTGTGGCAACTGCTGGTCTTCGTCCCGATCGCCGCTGTCCTCGGCGGGCAGGTGGGCTACTTCATCGGCCGGTACGTCGGCACGCACATGTTCAGGCCCAGCGCTCGCATCCTCAAACAGCGCTACCTGGACGAGGCACACGCCTTCTTCGAACAGCGGGGGCCGTTTGCAATCGTGATCGCCCGCTTCGTGCCGATCGTGCGGACGCTGGCTCCCATCACCGCGGGCGCCGCCCGGATGGGCTACGCGGTCTTCACCCTGTTCAATGTCGTCGGCGCGCTCGTGTGGGGCGTCGGCCTGATCCTGCTCGGGTACGGGCTGGGCCAGTTCGAGATCATCCAGAAACTGCTCGAGCCGATCTTCATCCTCATCGCGCTCGCCTCGATCACCCCGATGATCGTCGAGTGGTACAAGCGACGGAAGGCCGCCCGCGCCGCGGATGCTCACCCGGTGGCGCCGGCCGAGGATTAACGGCGTTCAGAGGCCGTGAGGGTGCGTCCGTACCTCCGCCCGCATCTTATTGTTACCACAAGTTTCTCTTAACTTTCTTAAGATTGAGGTACGGTCGCGTCTCGTGTGGAAACAGACGGTGCCTGTCGGCTCGGAACGATGAGGGGCCGCGGCAACGCTGGTTTCCCGACGATCCATCTCATGGACAGGACGGTGGAAATGCTTGACATCATGTATCGCCAGGCGCGGACCCGGGTCGCCGGGCTGGCCGCGACACTATGCGACGAGCAGCTGCAGGCCCCCGTACCCGCAACGCCCCGATGGACCGCGCATGAACTGCTGGCACATCTAGTGGGTTGTAGCGCCGATGCCGCCAGCGGACGGGTGGACGGAGCTCCCGGTGAACAGTGGACGGCGCGTCATGTCGCTGAACGACGGCATCGCCCGGTGGGTGAGCTGCTCGACGAGTGGGAACGCATCGGCCCGGCGGCGGAGTCCACTCTGACCGAAGAACAGATCTTCGGACCCAACATCGCCGCAGATGTCATCTGCCACGAGTCAGACCTGCACGAGGCTTTCGGACTTGCGCGTGTCGACCGCGAGCACTGGAATCCGTTACTCGATGCCATGACGCTTTTCCTCCGGAAACGGCTCCACCGCAGCAGCACTCTGTTAATCCGCGATGACGAAGGACAGCAGTGGAATTTCGGTTCAGGGGAACCAACGACAGTACTTCGAGTCGACGGGTACGAACTACTTCGCGCCATGCATAGTCGTCGTTCACGGCGCCAGATCGCCGCATGGGATTGGTCACCCGTGCCGGTCGAGCACGTGGTCGAGCGTCTCGGCTTCTTCGGCCCACGCGACGATGACCAGCCCATCCCACCCGCTTGAGTATGACGTCGCCGGTGTATCCGGCTCAAAAGGCCAAGCGCCCCACACGAGTGAAGAAGACAACTCGACCGCAATGCCGGCCGCATCAAAAGGAGTGCGCGACACCGATTCCGCTCGAGATCCTCCGCGGTTGACTCCTCATCGCCGAGAGCGCCGAGACCGTGGAACCAGGCGGCCAGTTATCTTGACGTTGCACGCGTTTCGGCAACGCGTGCCGCTGCGCGTGTGGCGATGCGGATGGCGACGGGCCCGAATATCTGGGTTCCCGGTATGCGTGTGCAGAAGCGTATGTCGGTTGAAAGCCGGCTACCCACTCCTTCGGGTTCAATAGTGACCTCGCCGATGTAGTCGCGAAATGGCAATCCAGACAGCAGGCGGTAGCGCAGACGCCGAGGTGGGTCGAATTCGATGACCTCCTCACGAGTGGGCGGCCCGAACAGGTGCAGCGAACGAATCGCGCCGACCCCATTTGGGTGTGGTGTACCCGGCTTTTCAAGTATGGCTTTGCGGAACGGCGTCCATTGCGCCATTCCGGTGTGGTCGGAGACGACCTTCCAGACGGTGTCGGGCGTCGCTTCGACGTGTCGGGACACGACGTAGTGGTAGAGCCTGCTCATTGCCTCTGAGTCTCACTGATCAACCGGGCCAGCGGCCACCTTTGTGGTGGATGCGGCCGTCGACCTCATTGAGTGGGCGGCCGCCGCCGCCCCAGCGCCTGGCGATGATCTCTGCGGCGATCGACACCGCGGTCTCCTCGGGGGTGCGGGCGCCGAGATCCAGACCGATGGGGCTCGCGAGCCGGGCCAGTTCGGAATCCGTGACGCCGGCCCCGCGCAACCTGGCCATCCGGTCGGTGTGCGTGCGGCGTGATCCCATCGCACCGACGTAGCCGACCTCGGGCAGCCGCAGCGCCACCTCCAACAGCGGAACGTCGAACTTCGGGTCGTGGGTGAGCACGCAGATCACCGTGCGGCCGTCGATCTCACCGGCCTCGCTCTGGGCGGCCAGATACCGGTTCGGCCATTCGACGACGACCTCATCGGCGGTCGGGAACCGGGCCCGCGTCGCGAACACCGGCCGGGCGTCGCACACCGTGACCCGGAAGCCGAGCAGCGACCCCTGCTTAGCCAGCGCTGCCGCGAAATCGATGGCGCCAAAGATCAGCATGCGCGGCCGCGGCGCGTAGCTGGCCACGAACACCTCCATGCCCACACCGCGACGTTGACCGTCGGGCCCGTAGGTCAGCACTTCGCTCTCCCCCACGGCCAACAAGCCAGCGGCGTCGTCCGCGACGGCGGCATCTGCGCGCGCCGAACCCAAAGTCCCTCGCGGCGAACCGGATCCGACGATCAGCCGGCGCCCCACCCGGTCGGCATCGGGATGGGCGATGACGGTGGCCACCGCGGCCGCGCGGTGGTTGGTGATGTCGTCGGCGACGGCGCCGAGTTCCGGAAATGTCGTGCGTGAGACCGGTTCGACGAAGACGTCGAGGATGCCGCCGCAGGTGAGCCCGACGGCGAAGGCGTCGTCGTCAGAGACGCCATAGCGTTCCAGCCTCGGGATGCCTTCGCGCACAACGTCATTGGCCAGCTCATAGACGGCGCCCTCGACGCAGCCCCCCGACACCGATCCGCTCGCCGCGCCGTCGGGCGCCACCACCATCGCAGCACCGGGCGGCCTGGGCGCCGACCGGAAGGTGCGCACGACTGTGCCGAGGCCCGCGGTGCCACCGGCTTCCCACACGGCCATCAACTCGGCCAGTACGTCACGCATGTCGGCCCTCCAGGGCACGGATCAGGCTGGCGGCGTCCCACGGCCCCTTGTGCCGCTTGCCGTTGACGAAGAACGTCGGTGTCGAGTTGAGGTCCATCACCTCGGCGTCCTGCGCGTCGTCCTGCACATGGTGTAGCACCTTGGCGGCGTGCACGCGTACGTCCTTGTCGAACCGTTCGATGTCGAGACCGATGCTGACCGCGTAGCGGTACATGTCCGACCACTCCAGATCCTCGGAATGGGCGAACAGCGCCCGTGACATCTCCCAGAACTTCCCTTGCAGTGCGGCCGCCTCGCTGGCGCGGGCCGCGTCGAATGCGCGCGGGTGCACCCGTTCCAGCGGCAGATGCCGCCACACATAGCGCAATTGGTCGCCGAAATGTTCGCGAACTTGATCGATCGACCCCGTGGCGCGGCTGCAGAACGGGCACTCGAAATCGCCGTACTCGACGAGGGTCAGCGGCGCGTCGACATCTCCGCGGATGTGGTCGCGGTCCGGGTCGATCGGCCGAACCAGGGTGAGCCCCACCGGTTCCGGCGGGCTGATCCAATCGGTGACCGTGAAGATGGCCCAGCCCAGCGCGAACGCTAGAAGCGAAGCGGCCAGCACACCGACTCGCGCCTCGTCGGCGATCAGTGGATCGTCGATCGCGATGTCGATGATGAAAAGCGAGATGGTGAAACCGATTCCGGACAGCGCCGCGCCGCCTGCGATCCGTCGCAGCGTCAGGCCGGGCGCCAACTGACCCCAGCCAAGGCGCGACACCAGCCAGGTGGCGCCCGTGATCCCGATGAACTTCCCACCGACGAGGCCGCCGATGATGCCCCATGTCAGCGGTGACCGGATGGCCGCCGACATGGTTTCGGGGGTCAACCGGACACCGGCGTTGACCAACGCGAACAGCGGCAGCACGACGAACGAGATGTAGGGACCGAATTCGGTTTGCAGCCGCTCGTTGATCGAAATGGACTCGCGCAGCCCACGGCTCGCCGCGCGGGCGTACTCGGAATTCGGCGACTGGCGGAACGCCCGGATCAACTCGACGGTCTGCTCCACCTGCCTGCGTTCCGGGGTGAACACCGGAATCAGCAGCGCGATCGCCACGCCGGCCAGCGTCGGGTGCACGCCGCCCATGTACAGCGCCACCCAGAGCGCGAACCCGGCCACAGCGTATGCGGGGCCGCGGCCCGCCGGCAGATAACGCACCAGCGCGATCGCCGCGATCAGCGCCGCGGCGGCCAGCAGCGGCCCGATCCGCAGGTTCTGCGAATAGAACAGCGCGATGACCGAGAGCGCACCGATATCGTCGACGACGGCCAACGTCAGCAGGAAAAGTCGCAGCCGCGCAGGAAATTTCGGATTGATGATGGCCAGCGCGCCGATCAGGAACGCGGTGTCGGTGGAGATCACCACGCCCCATGCGCTCGCGTTGTCACTCGACGCGTTGATCAGCAGAAAGATCAGTGCAGGTACGACGAGACCGGCGACCGCCGCGAGCACCGGCACCATCGCCCGGCTGCGGTCGGTGAGTTGCCCGATGGTGAACTCGCCCATCACCTCCAGCCCGACGACGAAGAAGAAAAACGTCATCAACCCGTCGTTGATCAGGTGCTGGACCGTCAGCTCCAGATGCGCGTCGCCGAAGCTGAGCCCGATGTGGGTGTCCAGCAGCGTCCAATAGCTCTGAGCCCACGGCGAATTCGCCCACGCGATCGCGATGACGGCGGCCAGCAGCAGCAGGCCCGCTGCGCCGTTTTCGCCTGAGCGGCTGGTCTTCGAGTCCCGGCTGAAGCGGGAGGGCAGCATCCGAACGATGCGCGGGAAGCCGCTGACGCTCGAGTCTCCCGCGTCGACGCTCACGTCCGCGTATGCTCCGCGAAGACGGCAAGCATGTCGGGCTTGTCGACGGCGCTCGGCGACACCACGTCGGCAGGCTTGGCGCCCAACAGAATCCGCTTGATCGGAATCTCGAGGCGCTTACCGGTCATCGTGCGCGGAATGCCGGGGACGGCCACAATGTCGTCGGGCACGTGACGCGACGACGCGCCGTGGCGGATCGCCGTGTTGATCTTGTCGCGCATCGCGTCGTCGAGCTCGGCGTCGTCGGCGAGGTGAACGAACAGCGGCATCCAATACCCGCCGTCGGTCTGCTCGACGCCCACCACCAGACAATCCTGCACCTCGGCGAGCGCTTCGACCGCGTTGTAGATCTCCGCGCTGCCCATCCGAACACCCTGACGGTTCAGAGTTGCGTCCGAACGACCGTGCACCATAACCGAATCGCGGTCGGTGATGGTGATCCAGTCGCCGTGGCACCATACGCCTGGATACTTGTCGAAGTAGGCGCTGCGGTAGCGGCTGCCGTCGGGGTCGTTCCAGAAGAACACCGGCATCGACGGCATCGGCTGAGTGATAACCAGCTCGCCCGCCTCGCCCACCACCGGGGTGTCGGCGGCCGTCCACGCCTGGATGTCGGCGCCGAGGCAGATCACGTTCAGCTCGCCGGCGCGGATGGGGACCAGCGGACACCCGCCGATGAACGCGGTCACCACGTCGGTGCCGCCGCTCATCGAAATGACGGGCACCGGCCGGCCGACGCCATCCTGGATCCAGCGAAAACCTGAGGCGGGCAACGGAGAACCGGTGGATCCGATCGCGCGCACCGAATCGAGCTGATAGTCCTTGCCCGGCTGCAGCTCCGCCTTCGCACATCCCAGGAAGTAACCGGCGCCCGCGCCGAACAGCTCGACGCGGTGATCGGCGACCACCTTCCACAGCCCGTCGGTCTGCGGATAGGTCGGGCTGCCGTCGTAGCACACCACGGTGGCGCCCACCAGCAGCCCGGACACCAGTAGGTTCCACATCATCCAGCTGGTCGTCGAATACCAGCAGAACCGTTCGCCGGGTTTGAGGTCGGCCTGCAGGCTCAGGTACTTGAGATGCTCGAGCACCACGCCGCCGTGGCCGTGCACGATGCCCTTCGGCGTTCCCGTGGTGCCAGAGGAAAACAACACCCACAGCGGATGCGCGAACGGCACGGCGGTGATCTCCAGCGGCGCATCAAGCGCGAGCACCTCCGACCACGGCGTCACGTCGGGTGCAGACTCGCTGCCGAGCCGCGGCACCAACACCGTCGCCTTCAAAGTCGGTAGCTTGGACCGGATTTCGGCGAGCTCGCGGCTGCGGTCATGGCGCTTGCCTGCATAGACCGAGCCGTCACTGGCCACAAGGACCGCCGGTTCGAGCTGGCCGAGCCGGGCGACGACGCCGTCGACGGCCAGGTCGGGATTGCAGACCGCCCACGTCGCCCCCACACTCGCCGCCCCGAGGAAGGCGGCGACAGCTTCACCGATGTTGGGCAGGTATCCGACGACCCGGTCGCCCGGCTTGACGCCAAGCCTGCGCAGATAGTTCGCGAACGCCGCGGTCTCTTGCCGCAGTCGCGCCCACGACCATTCCGTCGAACCGTCCTCGCCGACCACCACGAGCGCCGGGTATTCGTCGGTCTCGTGCCGGAACGCCTCGACCGCGTAGTTCAGCGTCGCGCCCGGAAACCACTGCGCCCCAGGCATTTCCCTGCTGGCGAGCACGGTCTCGGCTGGGGTCGATGCGCGGATGTCGAAGAAGTGCCACACCGCGTCCCAAAACCATGCGATGTCGTCGAGCGACTTCGCAAGCAGCTGCGGGTAGTCGGCGAACTCGCCGCGGCCGGTGTCGGCCAGCCACCGCATGAAGCGGGTGAGGTTCGCGCGCTCGGCGGTCTCGTCGTCCGGTGTCCAGCCCCCGGGCTCGGTTTGTTCTGTGCTCCTCGCGTGCGCGGTTTTTTCTGTGCTCCTCGCGTGCGCGGTTTTTTCTGTGCTCCTCGCGTGCGCGGTCATGCCGGTGTGTCCTCCTGTGTGATCGCGTGCGCCGCCTCCATCAGCATCCAACCCGACAGCTGCACCGACAGGTCGCGCTCGGGCATCGCCGATGAGTTGACCGCTCCTTCGACGAACTGGGCCTCCGCTCCGCCCGCTTTCGGCAACTCGGCGTTGCGGTCCCAGAACGGCCCGAACAGCGGCAGGCCCTCGACCGTCTGCCGGTAATCCCACGCCGACTGTGCGGAGGCCAGCACGATCCTGCGGGCGGTGTCTTTGGCGGCGGCGTCGTCCGGCGACTTCTCCGGCAGCGAGGTGACCACCAACGCCAGATACCGCGCCAGGATGCCGTTGAACAGCCCTCCGTCACCGCCGCCGGCGCCCTTGATCACCCCGCCGGGCGCCATTTCCTTGTCGACGGCGGCGACCAGCCGGTGCACCCGCTGCGCGTGGTCGTCGTCCTGGGTGCGCGCGGCGAGCTCGGTCTCGAGGCCGATGACCACGCCCTGGCAGTAGGTGTACTGCGCGCGCACCATCGATCCGGCCTTAATGCCGTCGAACACCAGATGCGTCTCGGGATCGATCAGGGTTTCGTCGATCCAGTCGGCCATCTGCTGAGCTCGCCGCAGCCGGTCGTCATAGCGCGCCAAGAAGATGGCCGCCGGCCCGTTGGCCGGCGCATTGAAGAACTGGTCCTGCTTGCGCCACGGGATGCCGCCGCCGTCCTCGGGCACCCAGGCGTTGACGAACTGGTCGCACAGTTTCTCCAATGCGCCGGGCTTCTCGACGCCGGCGAGCCTGCCCGCGCGTTCAATGGCCAGCGCCAGCCAGGCCATATCGTCGTAGTAGCTGTTGACCCAGGAAAAGTTGTTACGCAGGCGGTGTGACCGGATCTGCCGTTTGATCTTCGTCAGGCGCTCCGGCTGCGGATCACGCAGCTGCGCGTCGACAAGGTTGTCCAGCAGGTGCGCCTGCCACCAGTAATGCCAGGTCCCGAAGAAGAGGTCCCTGCGGGTGGCGGGCCAGCCGACCATGCCCAGCTGAGTGCCGGGCAACCCCCACAGCCGTCTCAGATGGCGCTTGGCGACGGCGGCTTCGGCGCTCGCCGCCCGGTTCGCCCATAGCTGATCCATGTGGTCGATCCTGCCCTACCAGGCCAGCGCGATGTCGGCGCTCCCGCGCATTACCATGCGCGGGACAGATCGGCCCAGTGAACGATCCAGGTGTGCATCGCGATGCCCGCGGCCACACCGGCGTTGATGCTGCGTGTCGACCCGAACTGCGCGATCGACACCGTCAGCGCCGCACCGGCCTTGGCGGCGTCGGTGATGCCGGGCCCCTCCTGCCCGAACACCAGCAGGCACTCCCTCGGCAGCGTGGTCTGCTCGAGGCGCTGCGCGCCGGGGATGTTGTCCACGGCGACGACCGTCAGCCCGGCCTCGGCCGCGAACGCCAACAGGCCGGCGGTCGTCTCGTGATGGCGCAGCCGCTGATAGCGGTCGGTCACCATGGCACCGCGGCGGTTCCACCGGCGGCGGCCGACGATGTGGACGGTGTCGACGGCGAACGCGTTGGCGGTCCGCACGACAGCGCCGATGTTGGCGTCGTTGCCGAAGTTCTCGATCGCCACGTGCAGCGCGTGGCGGCGGCCGTCGATGTCGGCGATGATCGCCTCGCGGGTCCAGTAACGGTAGGCGTCGACGACGTTGCGGGTGTCGCCGTCGCGCAACAGCGCCGGGTCGTAGCGGGGATCGTCGGGCGGCGGGCCCTGCCACGGTCCGACCCCCGGTGATTCACCCCATTCGGTCGGCCCCGGCGTGTCAGCCATCGGTGGTCCACAAACCGGCGTGCGTGCCGACCAGCGACACCGACGCGTACAGCAGCGCGGCGTTCATCTCACCCTGCGTGCACAAAGACGCCCGGACAGACACCGCATCCAGCGCGGCGTCGGGCAGCACCAGCATCGACGCACCGTAGATGTCGCACTCATGCGAGATCCCCGGCGCAGGCATGCTCGGCGCGACGAGCACCATCAGCGGACCTCCGCGCTTGGCGGAATCGTCGCGGTATCGTGCTGCGGCACCGTTGATTTCGAGGCCCAGCAGCATGTAACCCTTGCCGTTGAACGCGTTCGGATCACCGAGCGCGGTCGGGTCCAGTTGGGCACCGTCGGCCCGGAAGCCCTCCGCGCTCGTCGTGGCGATCGACAGGCCCGTGTCGCTGTCGGTGGTCTGCGGGACGCCGACGGGGTAGGCCGCGCCGTAACTGACGGTGGTGCCCGCCATCCGGTCCTTCGGCGAATACACGTAGATGCCGCGCACCTGCGAGTGATCGCGCATCGGGCCGATGCACGCCGTGCCCGACAGCCGGTTCGGCGTCGGAGCCGCCGCCGGCTGAATCGCTAGGTCGGTGACATCGCGGCAGCCGCCGATTGCGTTGGCCTCCAACGGATGTGCCAATGCGCCGTAGAGGCCGAAGCGGATGTCGGCGGGGTCGGCGTGCGGGCCGTCGGGCTGGGTGGGCGACGCGTCGATGTCGAAGAGGACATAGTCGCCGTCGAAGCGGAGGTTGGCCAGCGACATGTTCCAGCCGAGAACCGCCAGCGATTCGCCGACCTTGGCGGCCTGGACCGCATACGGGTGCGCGTCCGCATCGTCACCAGAGCATGCCGACGTCACGAGCAGGAGGGCCGCCGACAGCAGGGCGATTAGCGCGCGCACCAGGACTCAGGTGCGGCCACGGCCCTTGGCCACCGTCTTGTTGATGCGCCGCACCAGGTTTCGCGGCACCAGCCGCCCCGCCGTGGTGAGCGCCTTGTACTGAATGCCGGGGACGATGACGACGTTGTCCTTGGCGACGTCGGCCAGGCAGTCGCGCACGACGTCGTCGACCTCGAGCCACAGGATCGACGGGGTGCCGTCCATCTCGATCCCCGCCCGCTCGTGGAATTCGGTGCGTACGAAACCGGGACACAACGCATGCACGCCGACGCCTGTGCCGACCAGACCGTTGGCCAGCCCCTCGGTGAACGACACCACCCATGCCTTGGACGCGGAGTACGTCGAGCCGCGGCCGGGCAACAGGCCCGCGACGCTGGCGACGTTGATGATGGTGCCTGCGGCCGCGTCCAGCATCGACGGCAGCGCGGCGTGGGTCAGCTGCATGACCGCGGTGACGTTGACGTCCAACTGCGACTTCAGCACGGAAAAGTCCGTCGCCCAGAACTCGCCGGAGGTGCCGAAGCCGGCGTTGTTGACCAGCACCTGCACGCCGGCGCTCAGCCGGTCGGCGACCTTGGCGCGGTCGGCGGCGGCGGCCAGGTCAGCGGGTATCACCTCGACGGCGGCGCCCGCCTCATCGCGCAGTTCGGCGGCAAGCCGTTCCAGGCGGTCGACGTCGCGGGCCACCAGCACGAGGTCGTAGCCATCGATGGCGTAGCGCCGGGCAAAACCCGTCCCAAGCCCGGATGTCGGTCCGGTGATCAAAGCGACGGGACGCGGCATGCAGGACAGGTTACTTACCGCTGATAGTGCGGTGACTGGCGGCCGTTTCGCGGTGGTGGCGGACCAGGTTGGGTGTAGCGGGGCTCCGCGGGGGCGGGCTTGACCGGACGCCCGGGGGCGGCGGCTCGCCGCGGCTGCTTGGAAGCCGTCGCCCCCTGCGGGATCGGGGGCAGCACCCGCAGCAGGTCGTTGTACTGACGCACGGTGCGCAGGCCTTCATCCCATTGGGCCCGCGTGCTGGTGACGGGCATGGACACCAGCGTCCAGTTCTGCTCGTTCCACATGATCTCGGCGCAGTCGGGCGCGGTATGGGCGAACGTCACCATGCGCCGGTCGCAGGCGCGCCGGGCGGCGTCAAGGTTGGTGGAGTAGACCATCCGCGGGCCGATGGCACCGAGCAGCCAGATGTCGTTCTCGCGCGGCTCCTTGATGCCCTTGAGCCGCAGGTCGACGACAACGTTCGTGCCGACCTTGCGGTGCAGCGCGATGACGGTCGCGACGTCCTCGATGTCGAAGATGAACACGGCCTCGCCGCGGATCTGGCCAAGCACGACGTTTTTGGCGGTGACGTCGCCGACGGTCGAGATGACCCCGCGCTTCCAGCGCTTGATCAGGTCTTCGGATTCGTACTCGTAGTCGAAGCCGTGCGACTTGGCCCACGACTTGCGGCGGCGGCCGAGGCCGCGTCGACGATCGATGTCGACGTACAGAAGCACGGCCGCGCCTGTGAAACAGAGTGCGGACAGCGTGAACCAAAGCGGAACCATTACCCCTAGCCTACTGGCAGCGCGGCCTTATTCCAGAACTCAACCGCATCACAACCGCGTCACATAGCGTCTGGCCATGCTCAATGACGAGGCCTATGACGACTACCGGCTGCTGCACATCGCCCTGTCGGGCGGGATCTGCCGGGCGACGATCGACCACCCGCCGATCAACCTGCTCGATGTGCCGTTGATCGACGAAATCGGCCGGTTGACCGCGCAGGTCGCAGCCGACGACGACGTGCGGGTGCTGATCCTCGATTCCGCGGATCCGGAGTTCTTCATCGCCCACGCCGACGTGGAGCTGATCATGGGCCTGCCTACCGACGACATTTCGCTGCACGATTCGCTGTCGGTGTTTCACGGGATGACCGAGCAGGTGCGGACGCTGCCCAAGGCCACGATCGCCGTCATCGAAGGGGTCTGCCGCGGCGGCGGCAGCGAACTCGCGATGGCGTTCGACATGCGGTATGCGGCGCTGGAGACGGCACGCTTCGGACAGCCCGAGGTCGCGGTCGGAATCATCCCCGGCGGCGGCGGGACGCAGCGCCTGCCCCGGCTGGTCGGCCGGGGCAGGGCGTTGGAAATCATCTTGAGTGGGTCCGACGTGGACGCCGCGACCGCTGCTGCGTGGGGGTATGTCGACCGGGCCTTGCCGACCGACCAGCTGCCTGCCTTCGTCGACAAGCTGGCGGCCCGTATTGCGTCGGCACCCCCGTCGGCCATCGCCTGCGCCAAACGGGCGGTCGACGCGGCGCTCGGCGATGTCGCGACGGGCCTGCGCGTCGAGGACCAGCTGTTCAGGCAGGCCCTCGCGCAGCCTGCAGCCCGCGAACTGCTGCAGGCCATCATCGACGCCGGCGCCCAGACCCGCGAATTCGAGCTGGGCGAGATACGGCCCTGACAGCCCTTAGCCCAAGACGAGCGAGTCGCCGTCGGCGCTGACGTTGACCGGTACGACGTCGCCGTCGTGGATCTCGCCGGCCAGCAGCATCTTGGCGAGCTGGTCGCCGATGCTCTGCTGGATGAGCCGCCGCAGCGGCCGTGCGCCGTAGAGCGGGTCGAACCCGCGCTGGGCCAGCCACTGCTTGGCCGGCAGCGACACCTCGAGGGTGAGCCGCCGCTGAGCCAGCCGCTTGGACAGCTGCTGCAGCTGGATGTCGACGATCTCGACGAGCTCACCGGGTTCGAGGCCGTCGAAGATGATGACGTCGTCGAGCCGGTTGATGAACTCCGGCTTGAACGCCGACCGCACCGCGGCCATCACCATCTCCTCCGACCCGCCGGCGCCGAGGTTGGACGTCAGGATCAGGATCGTGTTGCGGAAGTCGACCGTGCGGCCCTGACCGTCGGTCAACCGGCCCTCGTCGAGCACCTGCAGCAGCACGTCGAACACGTCGGGATGGGCCTTTTCGATCTCGTCGAACAGGATCACCGTGTACGGCCGCCGTCGCACCGCCTCGGTCAGCTGACCGCCCTGGTCGTAGCCGACGTATCCGGGAGGCGCACCGACCAGGCGGGCCACCGAGTGCTTTTCGCCGTACTCGCTCATGTCGATGCGGACCATCGCGCGCTCGTCGTCAAACAGGAACTCCGCCAACGCCTTTGCCAGCTCAGTCTTACCGACACCGGTGGGGCCGAGGAACATGAACGAGCCCGTCGGCCGGTTGGGATCAGCGACACCGGCGCGCGACCGGCGCACCGCATCGGACACCGCCTGCACGGCCTTGCGCTGGCCGACGACGCGCTTGCCGAGCTCGGATTCCATCCGCAGCAGCTTGGCGGTCTCGCCTTCGAGCATGCGCCCGGCGGGAATGCCGGTCCACGCTGACACCACGTCGGCGATGTCGTCGGGCCCGACCTCTTCTTTGAGCATTTGAGCTTCTTGGGCTTGAGCGGTCGGCAGTGCCGCGTCGAGCTTCTTCTCGGCTTCGGGGATTCGGCCGTAACGCAGCTCGGCGGCCTTCTCCAGGTCGCCGTCGCGCTCGGCGCGGTCGGCCTCGCCGCGCAGCTGCTCGAGCTGTTCCTTGAGCTCGCGGACCACGTCGATGGCGTTCTTCTCGTTCTGCCAGCGCGTGGTGAGTTCTGCCAGCTTCTCCTTGTAGTCGGCCAATTCGGCGCGCAGCTTCTCCAGCCTGTCGACGGACGCTGCGTCTGTTTCTTTGGCGAGCGCCATCTCCTCGATCTCCAGCCGCCGCACCAGCCGTTCGACTTCGTCGATCTCGACGGGCCGCGAGTCGATCTCCATTCGCAAGCGGCTGGCGGCCTCGTCGACCAGGTCGATGGCCTTGTCCGGCAGGAAACGGGACGTGATGTAGCGGTCACTCAGCGTGGCCGCCGCGACCAGCGCGGAGTCGGTGATGCGCACGCCGTGGTGCACTTCATAGCGGTCCTTGAGGCCACGCAGGATGCCGACGGTGTCCTCGACCGACGGCTCGCCGACGAACACCTGCTGGAAGCGGCGCTCCAGCGCGGCGTCCTTCTCGATGTACTTGCGGTACTCGTCCAGCGTGGTGGCGCCGACCAGGCGCAGCTCGCCGCGGGCAAGCATCGGCTTGATCATGTTGCCCGCATCCATCGACGAATCACCGGTCGCGCCGGCGCCGACGATGGTGTGCAGCTCGTCGATGAACGTGATGATCTGCCCGGCGGAGTTCTTGATGTCGTCGAGGACGGCCTTGAGCCGTTCCTCGAACTCGCCGCGGTACTTGCTGCCCGCGACCATTGAGCCGAGGTCCAACGAGACGACGGTCTTGTCGCGCAGGCTCTCGGGCACGTCGCCGGCGATGATGCGCTGGGCCAGGCCCTCGACGATCGCCGTCTTGCCGACGCCGGGCTCGCCGATCAACACCGGGTTGTTCTTGGTGCGGCGGCTCAATACCTGCACGACGCGCCGAATCTCGTTGTCGCGCCCGATGACCGGGTCGAGCTTGCCTTCGCGCGCCCGCGCGGTCAGGTCGGTGGAGTACTTCTCCAGCGCCTGATAGCTGCCCTCGGGATCGGGGTTTGTGACGCGGGCGCTGCCGCGCACCTTGACGAACGCCTCGCGCAGCGCCTGCGGCGATGCGCCATGGCCGGTGAGCAGCTTGGCGACGTCGGAGTCGGCTGCGGCGGCCGAGCCGCCTAGTCCCCCGGCCAGGCCGACCATCAGGTGCTCGGTCGAGACGTACTCGTCGTCCATCTCGGTAGCCAGGTTCTGCGCAGCGCTGATCGCGGCGATCGATTCGCGCGACAGCTGCGGCTGGCTGCTGGCGCCGCTGGCGCTGGGCAGCCGGTCGAGAAGCCGTTGCGTCTCGGTGCGAACAGTCGCGGGTTCGACGCCGACGGCCTCCAGCAAGGGGGCGGCAATGCCATCGTTTTGTGTCAGCAGTGCCATCAACAGGTGGGCAGGCATGATCTGCGGGTTGCCGGCGGTGGTCGCCGCCTGCAACGCCGCGGTCAGCGCAGCCTGAGTCTTGGTCGTCGGGTTGAACGAATCCACGACTACCTCCGTTTCCGTCTTCAGGTCTGGAAGAAAATGCTTGTCGTAAGGCTCAACGTCGTCAAGGTTGAGTCTGTTCCGCTCAACTTTACCTTTTTTCGGCGGCTGGGTCCGTCGCCACCCCTACCCCATCCTTCGCCGACTCTGCGCAGAGATCACGAAATCACCCCAAATCGCGATCTGTGCGCAGATTCGACGCGCGGGGGCGGTGCTGAACGAGCTGAACGGGCAAATCGCGCAGGAGGTGTCAATTACCCGCGGTCGCGGGGCCGACTGGATAGAGTCGGCGGCGTCGGCGCGCACACCCGGCGTTTGGCCTTCCATCGCCAGAAGGGTCTTTGACGTGGACATCAACACCGTCACCGAGGTCGTCCGCCGACCCGCCGAGCAGCCGGGCAGCGACTGGCGCGAGGGCGACGCGTGGCTGGCGGGCGGCACCTGGCTGTTTTCCGATCAGCAACCTGACGTTTGTCGTCTCATCGACCTGATGCCGCTCGGCTGGGACGGGTTGCACGCCACCAACGCAGGTCTGGAAATCGGCGCGATGTGCACGGTGGCTGACCTCTACCAGTTTCAGCCGCCCGGCGACTGGCTCGCGGCGCCGCTGCTTCAGACCAGCTGCGAGGCCTTCCTGGCGTCGTTCAAGGTCTGGAACAGCGCCACCGTCGGCGGCAACATCTGCATGTCGCTGCCCGCCGGCCCGATGATCACCGTGACGGTGGCCCTCGAAGCCACCTACACGCTGCAGGCCACCGACGGATCCGAACGTTCGGTCGACGCGGCCGACTTCGTCACCGGAAACCACCAGAACGTCCTGGCGCCGGGCGAACTTCTGCGGACGGTGACCATCCCGGCCAGCGCGTTGCGGAAACCCAACGCCCACAGGCGATTCAGCCTGACACATCTGGGCCGGTCCACCATCTTCATGATCGGGACACAGGGCGAACGCGACCTCCTGCTGACCATCACCGCGGGTACGACGCGGCCCGTCCGGCTGGCCTTCGATTCCGTGCCCGACGCCGACACGCTTGCCCGTCACATCGATGCGATTCCCGCCGACGTGTGGTTCGACGACCCGAACGGCACACCCGCCCACCGCCGGCATCTGGCCAGCCATTTCGCCGAGCAGATCAGGGAGCAGCTGGCATGACCTATACCGTCAACGGCAGGGCGTTCGACGAGCAGCCACGCCCGGGCCAGTGCCTGCGCACATTCGTCCGCGCACTCGGTTGGTACGGCGTCAAAAAGGGTTGCGACGCAGGCGATTGCGGCGCCTGCACGGTATGGCTCGACGGCGTCCCCGTGCACAGCTGCATCACCCCCGCTTTCCGCGCCGAGGGCCGCGAAATCACCACGATCGAAGGCCTCGGAACACCGCAGAACTTGCACCCGCTGCAGCGACAGTTCCGCGACGCCCCCGGCTTCCAGTGCGGCTTCTGCACCGCGGGCATGATCATGACCTCGGCGACGTTCACCGACGAGCAGAAGCGCGACCTGCCCCGGGCGCTCAAGGGAAACCTCTGCCGATGCACGGGATACCGCGCGATCGAAGACGCCATCAACGGCGTGGCAGAGATCGCCGAAGCCGCTCCGGGCGAGGCGGTGGGCACCAGCGTCGCCGCCCCGGCCGGCACCGACGTCGTCACCGGTCGCGCCGAGTACACCATGGACACCGACATGCCGGGCACGCTGCATCTCAAGGTGCTGCACTCACTGCACGCGCACGCGCGGATCGTCTCGATCGACAAGGCCGCCGCGCTTGCGGTGCCGGGCGTACACCGCGTCTACACGTGGAAGGACGTGCCGCAGAAGCGCTTCAACACGGCATGTCACACCGACCATCTGGTGGACCCGGACGACACGAGGATCCTCGACGACGTCGTGCGGTTCGTTGGCCAGCGTGTCGTCGCGGTGGTCGCCGATTCGGTGGCGGCCGCCGAGGAGGGGTGCCGACGCGTCGAGGTCACCTACGACGTGCTGCCCGCCGTTTTCGATCCTGAGGAGGCGATGAAGGACGGCGCTCCGCAGCTGCACGGCACCCACGACCCGTTCATCCATGATCCCGAACACAACATCCTGATCGAGCTGCACGGCGAGATCGGCGACGCCGCAGCTGGTTTCGCCGAGGCCGACGTGATCCACGAGGGCACCTACTTCTCGCCCCGTGTTCAGCACGCCCACCTCGAGACGCACGGGTCGATCGCGTGGATGGAGGACGGCCGGCTCAACGTCCGCACCAGCTCACAGTCGCCGTCGATCTGCAAGCTGAAGCTCTCGCACCTGTTCGACCTGCGCCCCGATCAACTGCGGGTGTTCTGCAAGCGTGTCGGCGGCGGCTTCGGCGGCAAGCAGGAAGTGATCTCCGAAGACCTCGTCTCGCTGGCGACGATCGACCTCGGACGGCCGGTCTGCTGGGAGTACACCCGTGAGGAGGAGTTCACCACCGCCTCGCCACGACACTCCATGAAGATCACCGTCAAGCTCGGCGCCAAGGCCGACGGCACGCTGACCGCACTGCAGTTCCGGAACGTCTCGAACACGGGCGCCTACGGCAACCACGGCGGCGAGACGTTGTTCGCCGGCGGCGCGGCGGTGATGCAATACCGGTGCCCCAACAAGAAGTTCGACGGCTACTCGGTCTACACGAACACCGTGCCGGGCGGCGCGTTGCGCGGGTACGGCATGACGCAGCCGACCTTCGCCGTCGAATCCGCGATGACCGAGCTCGCACTGGCGCTGAATCTCGACCCGATGGAGTTGCGCCGGCGCAACGTGATCCGCCCGGGCGATGCGCTACTGGCCATCGGTGAACACCCCGACGACGTCACGTTCACCGAGGACGGGTTGACCGCATGCATCGACATGGTGGACGCAGCCATGCAACGCAGCGCCAACGGGCACGCGCTGGATGACGAGTGGCTGATCGGCACGGGCACCGCCAGCTCCATCCATGAGACCGCACCGCCGACCGAGCACATCTCCGATGCCTGGGCGTCGCTGCGTGACGACGGCTCGTACGAGGTCGCCGTCGGCACAGTCGAATTCGGCGAGGGGACGTCCACGGCCCACGTGCAGATCGCGGCGACCGTGCTGGGGACGACGCCGGCGCGGGTGCACCTGGTGCAGTCCGACACGGACAAGACCGGCTTCGACACCGGCGCGTTCGCCAGCGCAGGGCTGTTCGTTTCGGGAAACGCTGTACAGCGGGCCGCCACTGCGTTGCGCGACGCCATCGTGCGCTTCGCGGCCAGCCACACCGGCGTCGCCGTAACGGAGTGCACTTTGGGTCACGACGCCGTCCAGTGCGGCGATATCACCGTGCCGCTGGCGGAATTGCTCGCGGCGGCGCGGGACCGCGGCCGGCGGTTCTCGGTGTCGCGCAAGGCATACGGATCACCGCGTAGCGTGACGTCCAACGCCCACGGGTTCCGTATCGCCGTGCATCGGGTGACCGGCGAGATCCGCATTCTCTACAGCGTGCACGCCACCGACGCCGGCATTGTCATCAATCCGGCTCAGGTGCGGGGCCAGATCGAGGGCGGGGTGGCCCAAGCCATCGGGTTCGCCCTCACCGAAAACTTCCACGTCGACGACACCGGCACGATGATCAACCCGAACCTGCGCAACTACCGCATCCCCACCTTCGCCGACATCCCCCGCACCGAGGTGCTGGTCGTCGAGACGACCGACTCGGTAGGGCCCATGGGCGCCAAGGGAATTGCCGAGTCGAACGTCAACCCGGTGGCGCCGGCTCTGGCCAATGCGCTGCACGACGCCACCGGCGTGCGCTATCGCGAACTGCCCCTGACCCCCGAGCGGATCTACAGCAGGCTCTGCGGAGTACAAGCCGACAAACTGATTCCGGTGACCTGATGGAAATCGGCAACTCCACCGGCGTTTCGCGGCTGACCGCTGCCACCATCATCATCGGGCAGAAGGTCCATTCCGGTTCTGAGCAGGCCTTCGAGGAATGGCAAAAAGACCTCAACCGCGAGGCGTCCAAGTATCCGGGTTTCCTTGGCGCGGAGATCAATCCGCCGACCACGGTGCAGCCCGAATGGGTGGTGGTGTACCGCTTCGACTCCGTGCCCCATGTCATGGCCTGGCTCAACAGCGCCACCCGCCAGGAGCGACTAGCCGCAGGGCAGCAGTACTTCGACGGCCCGGGCACCCAGCAGATCCTCGGCGGTGGGGCGCAGAACCCCGACCCGCTGGTGACGGTGGCGGTGAGCCACCGCGTGGCTCCCGACGATGTCGGTGAGTTCCTCGCGTGGCAGGACCGACTCCGCCTGGCGGAGAGCAGATTTCCCGGATTCCGCGGCTCCGAGCTGTTCCGCCCGGTCGCCGGGCTACAGGAGGAGTGGACCGCGCTGTACCGTTATGACAGCGCCGCCGACCTCGACCGGTGGCTGGTCTCCGATGAGCGCAAACACCTGCTCGCCGAGGGCGCGAAGTTCGCCGACTTCCACTCGCGCACCATCGACAACTCGTTCGGCAGCTGGTTCGCCTTCGCCGACGGCAACCAGGAGTCGCCGCCGTCACCCACCAAGACGTCGATCGCGGTATGGGTGGGCCTCTACCCGACGGTGGTGCTTCTGTCGCTGCTGTTTTGGCCGTTGAAGATGCCACTGTGGCTCAATCTGCTCGTCGGAAACCTCTGCTCCAGCTTCGTCATGACCTTTGTCACCATGCCGTACTACGTCAACCCGCTGCTCAAGCGCTGGCTGCGGCCGCCGCCGAATGTGCCTGCCGCCAAGAACAACTGGCGAGGGATCGGCATCGTCGCCGCCGCGTTGGCGTTTTGGGTGATGGTGTTTTACCTCGTCACCAGGGTTTTCTGGCACCTGCCCTAGCGACCGGCCAGTGGTGCGGCCGCCGCGATGCTTCCCAGCGCCGGAAGCGTCGCCACCTGCTTCGGCGCGACGGTCGCGACGTCCAGCACGGTCTACGGGGCCGATCTCCTGGTGGCCGGGGTGACCCCCGGCGGCGCGG
>NZ_LZMC01000108.1 GCF_001668615.1 Mycobacterium sp. 1274761.0 | reverse complement strand
GAGCACTCGATGATGTTGGTGCCGTCGACGATGATCTTGCCGCGCTCGGGGCGCAGCAGCCCGATCAGCGACTTCAAAAACACCGACTTACCGGTACCCGACGGGCCGAGCAGCACGCTGACCTCGCCCGGCGGCAGGTCGAAGGTGACGTCCTCCCAGATTCGCTGGGGGCCGAAGGACTTGGTGAGTCCCTCGATCTGAATGCCAATGCCCACGGGAGATCCTTCCGCCGAGATGTTCTGCTGCCACACGCCTCCCGCTTGTGGCTTGAGTCACTGTAGCTTACGACCTCTGTCCGGCGACACTTGTCGGAGGTCACATCTCGGCTCCGACCAGCACTGACGGCAAAAATCACTGTGGGGCTGATCTGTTAACCAGATCAGCCCCACAGTGGACAGTGAAACTACTTGACGGTGACCGTCGCGCCTGCGGCCTCGAGCTTGGCCTTGGCTTCGTCGGCGGCCTCCTTGGCGACCTTCTCGAGCAGCGGCTTGGGAGCGCTGTCGACCAGATCCTTGGCCTCCTTCAGGCCGAGGCCGGAGACGATCTCGCGGACGACCTTGATGACGCCGATCTTCTTGTCGCCCGCGGCCTCGAGGATGACGTCGAACTCCGACTGCTCCTCGGCGGCCTCGGCGGGCGCGCCCGCGGCGGCACCGGGGGCGGCCGCAACGGCGACCGGAGCGGCGGCCGTGACGTCGAAGGTCTCCTCGAACGCCTTCACGAACTCGGAGAGCTCGAGCAGGGTCAATTCCTTGAACGCGTCGAGCAGTTCGTCAGTGGACAGCTTTGCCATGGTGTTGGTCCTTCCTTATTTCTTCAATGGCTTGGTGTGGGTGGGATTCGGTAACGGGCCGCCTCTACGCGGCCTCTTCGTTGGCCTTCTTCTCCTGCAGTGCGGCAGCCAGTCGTGCGACCTGCGCCGCGGGCGCCTGGAACAGCGCGGCTGCCTGGCTGGTCTTGGCCTTCATCGCGCCGGCCAGCTTGGCCAGCAGCACCTCGCGGGATTCGAGATCGGCGATCTTGTCGATCTCGGAGACGGACAGCGGGCGTCCGTCCATGTAGCCGCCCTTGACGACCAGCGCCTTGTTCTCTTTGGAGAACTTCTTGATCGCCTTGGCCGCATCGACCGCCTCGCCCTTGACGAACGCGATCGCGGTGGGGCCGACGAACAGCTCGTCGAGGCCTTCGATACCGGCCTCCGCCGCGGCGCGCTTGACCAGCGTGTTCTTGGCGACGGTGTAGGTAGCGGAGTCACCGAGCGAGCGGCGCAGGTCCTTGAGGTTGGCTACCGTCAGTCCGCGGTATTCGGTGACGAGCGTCGCCGTCGCCTCCTTGAACTGCTCGGCGATGTCGGCAACCGCGGTGGCCTTGTCAGCCTTGGCCATGCATGCCTCCTCGTGGTTGGTCGACCGGCAGCGCGAGAGAGCAGATCTGGGCCCGGAAATGACGAACGCCCCGACGCAGATGGTCGGGGCGCGCTGATACACGACGAGCCTCGTCCTCCTGCGTGGGCCGCCGGGACAATCCCGGACCTTCAACCGATTTCTCGGTGACCGACGGTCTTTGGTGGAACTGGTCAAGGGTAGCCGATCCCCCGCCGATCAGCCAAAACCGAGCGATTCGGGCGTGATTTCCCGCGCTGAGCGCGGGTTATCACACCGAAATCACCAGGGCCGCCGCGCCGACCAGGCCTGCGTTGGGCAGTTCTGCCGGCACCACCGCAAGCTCGCGGAGGAAGCTGAGGCCCGTGTGCTCGGCGAGCTTTTCCCGGAGCGGGTCGAACAGCAACGCCCCGGACTTCGCCACTCCCCCGCCGACGACAACCCGGTCGAGGTCGCACACCGCCGCGACCGACGCGATCATCGCCGCGACGGCCGTCGCTCCTCGGCGGAACGCCCGCTGCGCGATCGGGTCGCCGGCGTTAGCGGCCTCGGCGAGCTCTTTGGCGTCGGCCTCCGGCGGCGCCTCCCAGCCGTGGACCCGGGCCCAACGCGCCATGTTCGGGCCCGACGCGATCGTCTCGACGCAGCCGCGGCCGCCGCACGTGCAGGCCGCTCCGCCGGGGTCGACGACGACGTGGCCGACGTGCCCGGCATTGCCGGTGCGGCCGTCGTAAGGCGCACCGTCGAGCACAAGACCGCCGCCGACGCCCGTCGACACCACAATGCCGAGCATGAAGTCGGCGCCACAACCCGCGCCGCGCCACCGCTCACCCATCGCCATGCACAACCCGTCGCCGCCCAGCCGCACCGGCGCGCCCACCGTCTCCGTCACCCGATCGACAATCGGAAAGCTTTGCCACTGCGTGATATTGATCGGGCTGACGGTGCCCGACGGCAGGTCGATCGGTCCTGCCGACGCGATCCCGACGCCGCGCACCCGACCGCCGGCGGCCGCAACCGCCTCGGTGACGAGTGAGTCGACCACCGCCCACACCGCCTCGGCGTCGCCGTCGGGCGTCGGCAGCTGCGCGTGGTGGCCGACCTCACCCTCGACGGAGACCGCTGCGACGGCGATCTTCGTGCCGCCGATGTCGATAGCCAGTGCCGGGCCGGTCATCAGTGTCGGTGGGTGTTGTCGGGCTGACGCGGGTCGCCGGGATGCTCGTAACCGGGCTCGAGCCGAACCAGCTCGGCCCGTCGCGCATCGAGCCACAGCCGAAACGCGCGCCTCCGCGCGGCGTCCCGCAGATGCTCCACGATCAACGGTCGAACGGCTTCCAGCGGCGGGGCATCGAATGCCGCAGCGCGCCAACCATTTCCGGCATCCGTCGGCGCCGCGAAACGCCACGGGTTGCGGGCGTGATAGTCGACCACCTCGGAGTCGACGACGTCGACGGCCGCGGTGACGTAGGCGAACATCGCCCTGGCAAGCGGGTCAGCCAGGGCCGCCGCAGCGACGCTGCCGATCTCCAGGCGTGCCGAATCATCCGGCAGCAGTTCGTCTTCGGCGGGTGCGTCTTCGGCGGTCAGCCCGACGGCTGCTGCCTCGCCGGCGATCACCCGCTCAGTCACCAGAACCTGTGTCAGCCAACGCCTCAACTGTCTGCCCTCGCTGGTGCCCGCCCGCGGCAGCGCCGCGGCCGGGATGGCGCTGCGCAGCTGCGCCTCCCGCGCGTCGACGTCGGCAACCGTCACGCCGGCGCCGGCGACTGTAGCAGCGAAAGCCGTCATCGGACCGTCACCCTCACCGCGGGCGAGTACAGCAGCCGTCCGGCGCAACCCACCCGCACCAGTGCCCACCATTCCCCGGGCTGCACCCACGGCGGAGGCGCGACTTCGAAGCCGATCTCGACGGGCTCACCCGGTGACAGCACCGCGCCTTGCACCGCGGGCCTGATCCACTCCCACGTCCCCCACGGGCTGATCAGGTGCGCCTCGCACGCCAGCGCGGCCCCCGCCGCCGTCGCGACCGTCACCGCCAGCCGGGAGATGTCACCCGCCCGCACGTCGATATCGGTGGGATCGCTGAAGAGATAGATGATTTCGTTGTTTTCCCGCGGTGTGCCAATCGATACCGTCGCGACGTCTTCGACGACCTGCCGCCACGACGCGGGCATCGACTCCGCGCCGTCACCCGTGATCACCAACTGCGCCCGGATCGGATACAAGCCGGGCTGGATGTCGCGCGGCACCGTCAAGGCGATGTCGGCCTCCAGATGTTCGCTGCTGGGCAACACGAACGGCAGCCGGGCGGGGCTGGCGGTCCAGCCGTCCGGACACACCAGCCGCACGATGCCGTGCAACACCGCATCGGTGCAGTCGCTGGCCGCGGTGAGCCGCAGCACGATCTCGTCGCCGGGGTCGGCGGCAGTGGCCAGCGGGTGCAGATGCGCGACGGCCGGCAGCCCACCGAGCGGTGCGGGCCCGCGGTTGTGCAGCCAGTAGCGCGCGTACAAGGGTTGGGCCGCCTCGACTTCCGGCGCCAGCACGGTGTGGTCGGCTTCCAGCACCTGCGGCATATTGAGCCGACTCAACACGGTGGCGATCTCGTAGCCGTGCAGGCTCAGGTCGTCGTCGTGCAGCAGCGGCTGCTCCAGAAGGTCGCCGCGCGCGGCATGCGACATACTGCGCAGCCCCGATGTGATCTCGACATCAGCGGCGGTGCCCGACGTTTCGACGAGCCGCAGGGCCACCGCGGCCTTGGGGTCGACGGGGCGGGCGCTTCCGGATGACAGCGGGTTTCCTGCCGCCTTCAACGCTGCCAATTGAACGACCCCTGCGGGCTCGATCTCCATCAACGAACCCCAACTAGGCAAACCGCCTGTGGCGCTGTCGTTTCCGGCGACGGCCAACAGCGGATGGGAGAACTCCGCGCTGCGAGTCGGCACGCCGGCCGATCGCCAGTCGCCGTCGCCGGAGACCAGTGCGTAGTCGAAGGTGTGGGTCCAGTGCTGCAGCTGGAAGCTCGTGCCGTCGGGCGCGGCGCGGCGAGGCTGTGGGTCCATCCACACCCCCGACGGCCACCCGGTGCAGGACCGCATCAGCGACGAGTGCAGCGTGCCCTCGGTGTCGACGGCGAACCCGGGCACCCCGCGATTGAGCACTGCGACGGTGCGCTGCTCGAACGGCTCGATATCGCAGTGCACCTGTTGGCTTACCGTGATTTCGCCGTCGCCCAGGTCATCGACCACCGACGCGATAGCATCGTCACCGCCCGCGACGATGAGCACCGGCAACGCGCGCACGCCACGCAGATCCGCACCCGGCCGCCACGTCTGCGCCAGCGGCGCCACCGCAGGCACCCACACCCTGGCGGCCCCGCCGGCATACAGCTGGCGCTTGAGCTCGTCGGTGTAGGCGGGGTCGGCTTCGGCGAGAACCGCTGCGGTGAACGGGTTCTGCTCCGGCCCACCGAGGGCGATCCGCGCGTCCGGAAGGTTCGAGTCGACGACGAGATCTCCGTAGCGGTGCTTGTCGGCGCTGCTGCACGTGGCCGTGACGCCCGTGCGAACCAGCGCCACCATCAGGTCGCGCGGCAGCGCAGCCGAGTCGCCCTCGGTCGGCGTCACCACCTCGGCCACCGACACCGCCCGCACGCACGCGCCGTTCGTGCTGCCGTCACTGACGCACACGCGCGCCGCGGACGACAGCCCGAACCATCCGTAGGCCGGATTGTCCAATGTGTAGGGATGTTTCGCGGTGTCGACCGATTTGCTCGTGCCCGGTTCGTGCAGCAGCGCGAAACCGCGGCCGATCACCGCGTCGCCGACTTCACTCACCGGCATAGCGCCCGGCACCGGACACGGCCAGCGCAGCCGCAGCAGCTTGTCCTCGCCGGTGAACTGGTCGATCACCGTGCTGCAGTCCACCCGCGCAACGCCGCGCCATAGCGTCACTGTCTGCGTGTAGCGCAGCACCGAGCCGATCCGCCCGCGCACCATCACGCGCTCACCCACCGGCGACCGGTAACACTGCAGGTATTCCGCTGGAGCACTGGATGACACGGCGATCGGACCCTTTGGCAGCAGGTGCCATGGTCCCTCGCCGGCCTCCGGATGTGCGGGGTACTCGTCGTATACCGCCAACTCGTTGCCGAGCCTTCCCTCGGCCAGAACCTCGCGGCCGTCGTCGGTCAGCGAGGACACCGCCCCGCCGCGCAGCGGATCGACCTGCACGCGGTAACGCTCGTTGCCGATAGCGCTGCCGTCCACCGGCGTCCAACTGATGGCCGGTCCCGCCTCGAGCCGGTAGGCGCGCCAGCCCAGCGACGGGATGTCGCGGGCCAGCCAGGTGACCGATTGTCCGCCGTGCTCGACCACTGCGTCGACCTCGTGACCATCGCCGTCGAACACCCGCACACCATCACCGAGCGGCTCGTCGAGCCGTGCCGTCACCACGTCGCTGCGCTTGTGCGCCAACGAGTTCCACACCACAATCGATCCCTCGACCGCACGGGAGATCAGGGTCAGCGCATTGTCGCGGGCCGCACAGCCCAGCTCCCACGCGTCGCGCCACCCGGTCAGCAGGTCGAGGTACACCTGGTCTGATTCTGACCCGGTGATCGCGTCGTGATGTGCGCCGTAGGCCAGCTGCACCCACGCTTTCTCCAGCGCGGCCTGCGGATAGCCGGCGCCGCCGAGCAACCCGGCGAAGACCGCGAACCGCTCCCCGTCGAGCACCGCGTTCTCGGCATCCCGGTTGGCTTGCTTGGTGTCGATATACGAGACGTCCTTGCCGGTGTAGATCGGGTTCATGTCCCGGGTCTGCGGCGACGGCGTGCTCCCCCGGGCATTCAGCTCGGCCCGCACCGACGCGAAGAACTCGCTCGGCAGTCCGCAGACGAACCGCGGCCAGGTGTAGCGCGCGTTCCAGTCGCGGTGGATTTCGGTCACCCACTTGTTCGGCGGCGTGTAGTCGGTGCCGACCGGCAGCAGCACATTGCGGGTCAGCGCCACCTTTTTCAGCGTCGAAAACAGTTCGTAGGTGGCGGTTTCGGCTTCCTGCAGGCTCGCCGACGAGTCCATCCACCAACCGGCGGAATAGTGCGCGGGCATGTAGTGGGTCAGCAGGCCGCGGCCCGATGGCGAGATCCACTCGAACTCGCTGGAGAACTGCATCCGCTGCGGGTCGCCCTGATTCTGCATCGGCCCCCACTGATGGTGCGGCCCCCGTGCCCATGAGCTCGACGTCAACCCAGCATCGGCGGCCATCCCGGGGAATTGCGGGTCATGCCCGAACGCGTCGAGCTGCCATGCCGTCGCAGGCTCGGCGCCCATCACCCCACGCTGAAAGCCGATGCCTGCGACGAAGTTTCGGATCGTCGTCTCTGGCCCGGTCAGATTGGTATTTGGTTCGTTGTAGGTGCCCCCCATGATCTCGACGCGACCGTCTGCGATGAACCGGCGCAGGTCAGCACGGTCCTGCGGATGGGTATCCCAGTAGGGCTTGAGATAGTCGACCTCGGCGAGCACGAACTTGTATTCCGGTTCCCTGCGTGCCATTTCGAGGTGTGCGGCAACGAGATTGAACCCGTTGGTCTGCCGGCATCGGCCGGGCGGTTCCTCGGTCCACAGGCTGGTGTAGGCGGCCTGGGTGTTCCACCACACCGGGTCGTAGTGGAAGTGGCTCACCATGAACATCGTCCAGCCGGGCTCGGCGACGACGAACTCGAAGTCGACGGCTACATCATCGGCTATGTCATCGGCTGAGTCCCCGCACAGTACCCGCGCGGCGCGCCGCTCCCCGGGTGCGCCGTCGCGCACCTCGACGGGCACCTCGGCCACACCGCCGGTCGGGGGGGCGCGCGGCGGCCGGGGCGTGGACAGGCCGTCGCCCTGCACGACGATCGGCGACCCGCCGCCGGTGTGGGTGACCCGCACGATTTGCAGCGGCGCCTCCGGCGGCCCTACGAACAGGTCCGTCGATTCAGCGGAGGTCACGCCGAACGCCACGACCGCCACCCTACGTAGTCGCGGACGAAAACCGAGGTACTCAAGGCCGGGAAACGTCGACGACGAGCGCGCGGTGATCCGACACCGGCAACTCGACGACGTCGGCGTGGGCGACCTGCAGCCTCGGATCGTCGGTGAGGATGTGGTCGAGCTGCCGATACGGTTCGTCGGCGGGAAACGTCGGGCCCGTGCCGAGCGCGCGCATGCCGACCCAGCGCCGGGTTCGCGGCGGCGTCATGTTGAGGTCGCCCATCAGCACGTGCGGCCCGGGAAACCCGCGCAGGTCCCTCACGAGCCGACGCAGCTGCACCCGATTCCAGCCGGGCACGAACGACAGATGCGTATTGGCGACGGTCATCGACCCCAGCGGTGTGTCCAGCTCCGCGACCATCGCTGCGCGCGGCTCCTCGTTGACCACCATCACCCTGTTGGGCCCGCGCAGATACATCGGAAACGGCATTGGTATGCGCGGCAGCCGAACCACCTGCCAGCTGTGCACAGGGTAGCGAGACAGCAGCGCTATCCCGTAGGCCGCGGTGCCCGGCTGTTCGCGTCCGGTGGCCGCCATCCACGTCGCGCCCGGCGTGCCGGCGATGGCTGCGACGAACCGGTGCGTGACGGCACCCATGGCCTGGGCCGCCACGGCGGTCAGGTCGGCCATCGCCGACCGGGGCTGATCACAGTCGACCTCCTGCAACGCCAGGACGTCGGCATCGAGCCGACGCACCGATTCGGCGAAGCGATCGAGTTCGACGGCGCCGTCGTGCACGCTGCGTCCGTGCAAGATGTTGAAGGTGGCCATCCGCATCTGCATGGGTACTACGTACCCACAGTGATAAAACCCGAGACGAACATGCATCTGCGCGATGCGCTCAAGCGCGGGGCCTCCGCACTCAAGGCGCACGGTCCCGACTTCGCGCTGGGCGGTAGCTATGCGCTGTGGGTATACGGCGGCCCCGAACCGGTACACGACGTCGATTTCGTGGTCGCCCAAGAGGACACCGAGATCGCCGCGCTCACCTTGGAAAAAGCCGGTTTTCGTATCGAACGGACGCCGGAGGACTGGCTGTTCAAGGCGTGTGTCGGTGAGGAATTCGTCATCGATGTGCTGCACCAGCTCAACGGAGTGCCGGTGGAAGCAGAGACGATCGCGTCATCCGAGGAGATCGACGTGCTCGCGATCCGGATGCGGGTGCTTCCGCCGACGAAAGTGCTCACCGAGAAACTGAATTCGCTCAACGAACACCGCTGTGATTTCACGACGCTCATTCCTGTTGTTCGCGCGGTTCGCGAGCAGATTGACTGGGAACGGCTGCGTGCCGACACCACTGAAAATGACTTCGCGGTGGCGTTTCTGGTGCTCACCGACCGGCTGGGGATCACCATCTGAGGTGAGCATTGTCACAGTTGGTCAACGCCGCAGCGCCGTTTCGTTGCCACAGCGTCGAGTGCTATTGGGCCACAATTCATTTCGAGCAGCAGCTGACATAGCGTTCATGGCGTGCCGCCTGCAATCTCGGCCGCGGAGTGCCACAATGGGAACATCATGACGAGTGAACGCAAAACGCCCGCGGGGCGCGCGTGGTCTGACCCCTTGTCGATGGGGTTCGAGGCGCATCGCCGACTGCTGCTGCTGCGTCTGCGGTTGCGCGGGTCGGCGGGCCGCCGATATCGTCACGGCCTCCTGGCGGCGCGCCGCAACCGGGCGGCGGCCGAGGAGACTGCGTAGACCACTTCAGGTGGTTCGAGCACCTCGAAATCCACGCCGACGGTCGCGAAGTAGTACACCATTCGCTCGGGTTCGTCGCCGCCCGCAGTGACGATGCATGCGTCCGGTCCGTCGGCCTCGATCGTCACCGACGCTGGCGAAAAGTGTTTCGCCACAACTTCTTCCGGGGCAAAATAGCGCACTCTCGCCACGTGCCGGTACGGTGACGCACTGATCGACCGGCGCACATACGCTGCGGCGTCTGGGGCGTCCCGCGCGACAAACGTCGTCCCTCGCGCGCGTACGTCGCTCATCCGGTCCAGGCGAAGGCTTCGCCAGTCCTGTCGATCGCGGTCGTAAGCCAACAGATACCAGCGTCTGCCTGTGGTGACGAGCTGATAAGGCTCCAGCCGGCGCTCGGTGGCGTTGTCCGCACGGTCGACGTAGGAGGCCGACACGTGCTCCTTATCGCGACAGGCCCGCGCCAGCGTCATCAACACCGCGGGGTCGACGGCTGAATCAGACGAGGTCAACGTGACCGTGGCGGCGGCCACCGCCGCCACCTGCGACCGCAGCCGCGACGGCATCACCTGGTCCAGCTTGCTCAGCGCCCGCAGCGCGGACTCGCCGACACCGGCGACGGTGCCGCCTGCGGCCAGCCGCAGCGATACGGCCATCGCCACGGCCTCGTCGGGGTCCAGCAGCAGCGGCGGCAACGCCGCGCCTGCGCCCAGCTGGTAGCCGCCGCCGTGACCCTTGCTGGCCAGCACGGGATATCCGAGGTCGCGCAGCCGTTCGATATCGCGGCGCACGCTGCGGGTCGTCACGCCTAGCCGCTCGGCGAGCTCCTCGCCCGACCACACCCGCCGCGACTGCAGCAGACCCAACAGCTGCAGCACCCGGCTCGTCGTTTCCGGCACACCATCAGGTTCGCACAGTCATAGGACAGAAACTGTCCTATATGGATGCGAAGGTGGTCTCATGAGTGACGACATGGTCAGCCAGCTCGCCGATCAACTCGACTTTCACTGGACTCGCCAGCTGCGCCCACGCCTGGACGGCCTGACCGACGAGGAATACTTCTGGTGCCCGGTGCCGGACTGCTGGACGGTGCATCGCGACGGCGGAATCGATTTCACCTACCCGCAGCCCGAGCCCGCGCCGTTCACCACGATCGCGTGGCGCCTCGCGCACGTCATCGTCGGCGTGTTGGCGATGCGCAACCATTCGCACTTCGGCGGGCCGCCCGCGGATTACCAGAGCTGGCCGTACGCCACCGACGCGGCGACGGCGCTGCGCCAGCTCGACGACGTCTACGCGACATGGATGGCCGGGGTGCGCGCGCTCGACGACGATGAGTTGTCGCGGCCGTGCGGACCCGCCGAGGGGCCGTACTCCGAGCTGCCGATGAGCACGCTGGTCCTACACATCAACCGGGAGGTCATCCATCACGGCGCCGAAATCGCCTGTGTCCGAGACCTTTACGCGAACCAGAAGGAGAACTAGCCCATGCCAGGAATGCCCCCGCCGGCCGCCGACGAACGCCAGACGTTGATCGAGTTTCTTCGCCACCACCAGAACGCCTTCTTCGCGGCGGCCTACGGCCTGACCGATGAGCAGGCCCGCTCGACGCCATCGGTCAGCGCGCTGTCCATCGGAGGCCTAATCAAGCACGCCGCCGGCGTGCAGCACAGCTGGACGGCGCGGGTGACCGCGGCACCCGACTCACCGCCCCGCGACGACCGGCCTTTCAGCGAACAGGCCGCCGAATACCAGGACCAGTACGTGATGCGCGACGACGAGACGCTCGACGATCTGCTGGCCCGACTGACCGCCCAGAACGAGGCGACCGTGGCGGCCTTCGCCGACGTCGACCTCGACACGGCGGTCCCCGTCCCACACGATGTGCCGTGGTTCCCGCAGGATCTGGACTTCTGGAACGTGCGGTGGGTCGCGATGCACCTCGTCGAGGAACTGGCCCGGCACGCGGGTCATGCCGACATCATTCGCGAATCCATCGACGGCGCAACGATGTACGAGCTGATGGCCGCCCACGAAGGCTGGCCCGAGACCGACTGGATCAAACGTTGGAAGCCGACTACGCGGTAGAAAGGATCCAATGCAGACCCGAACAGGCACTGCGCGCTGCGGCGACGTCGCGTTGTTCTACGAGGAACTCCGTCCTTCTCGCTCCTCGCGTGCGCGGTGTGACCCCGACGCGCCGCCCGTCGTGCTGATCATGGGCGTCGGGGCGCAGCTCGCGCAGTGGCCGGACGGCTTCTGCGAGCGGCTGACCCAACAGGGCTACCGCGTCATCAGATTCGACCACCGCGACACCGGCCTGTCCACGAAGATGAGCGGCACACGAGCCGCCGGATCCGTCTACCCACGGGTGGCGCGCTATGTCGTGGGCCGACGAAGTCGCGTGCCGTACACGCTCGTCGACCTTGCCGATGACGTCCGGGGCCTGCTTGACCACCTCGACATCGACCGCGCCCACATCGTCGGCGCGTCGATGGGCGGGATGATCGCCCAGGTGTTGGCGGGCAGCCACGGCGACCGGGTGGCGTCGCTGGGCCTGATCATGTCCGGTTCGGGCAAGCCGCTGTCCGCGCTGCCGCGCTGGCGGGTGATCAAGCTGGCGCTCAGGGCGCCCGGCAAGGACGCCCCATGGGAGGACCGGCTGGCCAATGAGGTGCGCAACATCTCAATCATCAACGGCCCCAACTTCTTACCGTCGGTCGACGAACTGAGACAACGCGTTGAGATGCTGCGCGCCCGAAGCGATTACCCGCAAGGCATGCTGCGGCAGTTCGACGCAATTCTGGGCACCGGCAGCCTGATGCGCTACACCCGCGCCGTCACCGCGCCAACCGTCGTCATCCACGGCACCGCCGACCCGCTGGTGCGCCCGCGCAACGGCCGCACGTTGGCGCGTGTCATCCCCGAGGCGCGCTTCGTCGTCGTCGACGGCATGGGTCACGATCTGCCCGAGCCGGTGTGGCGGCCCATCGTCGAGGCCCTCACGGAGAATTTCGCACTGGCGGCCTAGAGGACCAGTGCCACCGCGTGGTCGACGACGGCGTCCAGGTCATCGCCGAGGTTGCCCGCCAGCCACTGCTGGGCGAGCTCGGCCATCGCGCCGGTGAAGATCGCTGCACCGACTGCGGCGGCGACGGGGTCGGACTTCGCGGAAAGCCGACCGCCCTCGCTCAGCACGCCCTGACGAAGAAGTTCCTGCGCGGCCGCCCGCCGCTTGGCCAGCACTGGGTTGGCCCGCGCCTCGGTGAAGAGCACCTGGCCGCGGCGCGGGTCGGCCGAGCTGAAGCCGAGCACGGCGGCGATGCCGGCCCGCGTGCGGGCCCGCACCGAGTCGTCGGCCTGCTCGATCGCGGCCCCGACGACACCGACCAGCTCGGCACTGACTCGGTCATACACGGCGCCAAGAAGCTCGTCGACGTCGGCGAAGCTCTGGTAGAAGTAGCGGGTGTTGAGCCCGCATTCGCGGCACACCGACCGCACCGATACCGCCGACTCGCCCTCGTCACCGAACAGCCGAAAAGCCGCGTCGACCAGCAACGCACGCCGCTCGGCGCGGCGGTCCGATAGCGGCACACCGGCCCAGCGCGTGGGGCTCGACATCGGGCCAGACTACGTCGACCCGGGTCTGGTCACGCCTGTACCCAAAAGGTATTCTGGTTACAGGCGTGACCAGAAACGGAGACATGCATGTTCCTGCCGCATCAATTCGCCGGCCAATTGCTGAACAAGAAGTTCGACGCCGCCATCCGCCGCCACTACTTCAAGGGCATGGAGTTCGCGGCGCCGGTCGGCGATCCGGGCTGGTTCGGGCCCGGCAGTGCGGTGTGGCACGTGCACTCGCACATGCACGCGTTGATCTTCGGCCTGCAGTGCGCGGCCTATATGGAACGCCTTGACCCGTCGATCTACTGGATGGGCATGCACCATTCCCGGTTGGTCAAGCGCGACCCCGAGACCGGGGAGGGCCGACCGGTGATCGACCCCGCTGGCGCGGCGGTGCGACTGGGACACTCAATCGCGTTCTTCATCGGGACCGCGTACGGCTCAACGGAAAGCGCCGAGCGGCTGGCCAAGTCGGTGCGGGCCATGCACCACACGATCAAGGGCACCCGCCCAGACGGCGCCCGCTACGACGCCGACGACCCCGACTGGTTGCGCTGGAACTACGCCACGGTGGTGTGGGGGCTGGCCACCGCTCATGAGATGTATCACCCACAGCCCTTGCGCGGCAAGAAGATTGACCGCTACTACGGTGAGTTCGTGCGCGTTGGGCACGCGCTGGGCGGCACCGATCTGCCCGCCACCAAGGCCGAGACGCTGGACTGCCTCGAGTCATACCTGCCGAGGCTGGCCGTCACCCACGGGACCGCGACAGCGACGGGCCCCGGACTGCCGATGGCCCAGAGCGCGATCGACTGGGCGATCCGGGACACGTTGCCGAAGTGGGCCGCGGAGCTGGTGCAGCACACCAACCCGAACATCGTCGAGCGCACGGCCCGGCGCGCGGCGGTGTGGACCGTCATCAACGGGTTGACCGCCGCCACTGGCCCCATCCCCGAGTTCCGGCAGGCCGAGGCACGGGTGAAGGGCGGCACCCCCGTGCCTCACACGCTGCCGACCTACGTGCCGGGCAGCGATACCGTGCTCAGCCGCGCCGAGGTCGAGCACAGCTTCGCCTGAAGCCGACGTTCACCGGCGTTTAGTCGGCGATCGATGGGGCTATGCGCTGTGGGCGCACCGGTGGCCAAGCCACCACAACCGCACGTCATTGTGACCCCGTCCACAGGTTTTCGCGGGTCGAAGTCGATTTTGAGAGACTGTAAGGCATGAGTGCCACGCAAAAAACGCAGCACCGCGAGGTGGCCAAGCTCGCCCGGGTCCCGTTGCCCCTTGAGGCCGCCCGCATCGGAGCGACGGGTTGGCAGCTCACCCGCACCGGCGCACGGGTCGTCACCAAGCTCGCCGCCCGCGGCTCGCTGCAACAAAAGATCATCTCCGAAATCCCGAAGACGTTCGCCGACCTCGGCCCCACCTACGTCAAGTTCGGCCAGATCATCGCGTCCAGCCCGGGCGCGTTCGGCGAACCGCTGTCCCGGGAGTTCCGCAGCCTGCTCGACCGGGTGCCGCCCGCCGACAGCGACGAGGTCCACAAGCTGTTCGTCGAAGAACTCGGCGATGAGCCCGGCAACCTGTTCTCCAGTTTCGACGACAAGCCCTTCGCGTCGGCGTCGATCGCGCAGGTCCACTACGCGACCCTGCACACCGGCGAAGAGGTCGTCGTCAAGATCCAGCGGCCCGGCATCCGTCGCCGCGTAGCCGCCGATCTGCAGATCCTCAAACGCGGCGCGCGACTAGTCGAGCTAGCGAAACTGGGCCAACGGCTGTCCGCACAGGACGTCGTCGCCGACTTCGCCGACAACCTCGCCGAGGAACTCGACTTCCGCCTTGAGGCGCAGTCGATGGACGCCTGGGTGTCCCACATGCACGCCTCTCCGCTGGGCGCCAATATCCGTGTCCCGCAGGTCTATTGGGATTTGACCAGCGCACGCGTGCTCACCATGGAGCGCATCCAGGGCACCCGCATCGACGACGTCGCCACCATCCGCAAGAAGGGATTCGACGGCGAAGACCTGGTAAAGGCGTTGCTGTTCAGTGTGTTTGAGGGCGGGCTCCGGCACGGGCTGTTCCACGGCGACCTGCACGCCGGCAACCTCTACGTCGACGACGACGGCAAGATCGTGTTCTTCGACTTCGGCATCATGGGCCGCATCGACCCCCGCACCCGCTGGCTGTTGCGCGAGCTGGTCTACGCGTTGTTGGTCAAGAAGGACCACGCCGCCGCCGGCAAGATTGTGGTGCTCATGGGCGCCGTCGGCACCGTCAAGCCCGAGGCCCAGGCCGCCAAGGACCTGGAGAAGTTCGCGACGCCGCTGACCATGCAGAACCTTGGTGACATGTCGTATGCCGAGATCGGTAAGCAGCTCTCGGCGTTGGCCGACGCCTACGACGTGAAGTTGCCCCGCGAGCTGGTGCTGATCGGCAAGCAGTTCCTCTACGTCGAGCGCTACATGAAGCTGCTTGCGCCTCGGTGGCAGATGATGAGTGATCCGCAGCTGACGGGTTACTTCGCCAACTTCATGGTCGAGGTCAGCCGCGAATACGAGGATCCGGAGAAGTCGGTCGAGGGGGTCGAGGGGGTGGAAGCCTAAGTGGAGATCCGCACGGGGACAGCGAAATCCGGCGACCCAAAAGACCCGATCGACATCTACTACGAGGACATGGGCGACCCGAATCATCCTCCGGTCTTGCTCATCATGGGGCTCGGCGCGCAACTGATGTTGTGGCGCAACGGGTTCTGCGAGAAGCTCGTCAACCAGGGCCTTCGGGTCATCCGCTACGACAACCGCGATGTCGGCCTGTCGACCAAGATCACCGGCCGTCATACGGGCGCGGCGTTGTTGCCGCGAATGGTCCGCTCGTTCCTCGGCCTGCGCAGTCCGGCGGTCTACACGTTGGAGGACATGGCCGACGACGCCATCGCCCTGCTGGACCATCTCGGCATCGAGCGCGCGCACATCGTCGGCGCCTCGATGGGCGGGATGATCGCGCAGATCGTCGCGGCCAGATTTCCTCAGCGCACCCAGACCCTGGGTCTGATCTTCACCAGCAACAACCAGCCGCTGCTCCCGCCGCCGGGCTATCAGCAGCTGCGCGTGCTGCTGCAGCGGCCAGCCGACTCGTCGGAGGAAGCGATCATCGCCAACGCGGTGCGCGTCGCCAACATCATCGGCAGCCCCGGCTACCGGCAGTCGGAGGAAAGACTGCGCGCCGACGCCGTCGAGGGTTACCAGCGCTCCTACTACCCCGCCGGCATCGCTCGGCATTTCGCGGCCGTGCTGGGCAGCGGCAGCCTGCTGCACTACGACCGCCGGATCACCGCACCGACAGTGGTCATCCACGGCAAGGCCGACAAGCTCATGCGCCCGTTCGGTGGCCGCGCCATCGCCCGTGCCATCAAAAACGCCCGCCTGGTGCTGATCGCCGGCATGGGCCACGACCTGCCCGAAGAGCTGTGGGACCAGATCGTCGGCGAACTCAAGACGAATTTCGCCGAAGCCCGCTGACCAGGCAGTTTCGCCGATTCGGCGGTTGCGGGGAAATGGGTTAGCATTCCGACCCGGGGGAAGTGCAACCGGGGTGATCCGGAATTGAACTATTGCGCCTCCCCGGGCAGTGTTTCGGTGACATCTTTCGAGAACTGCCTTCGCGATCTAGAGAGGCACCACACATGGCCGACAAGGGCAAAGCGAGCCTGAAGCCGCACTTCGAAGACGTTCAGGCGCACTACGACCTGTCTGACGACTTCTTTGCGCTGTTCCTGGACCCGTCGCGGACCTACAGCTGCGCGTACTTCGAGCGCGACGACATGACGCTCGAGGAGGCACAGCGGGCCAAGGTCGACCTGGCGCTGGGAAAGCTGGGCCTCGAGCCGGGGATGACGCTGCTCGACGTCGGCTGTGGCTGGGGCGCGACGATGATGCGTGCCATCGAACGCTACGACGTCAATGTCGTTGGCCTGACGCTGTCAAAAAACCAGGCCGCCCACGTCGAGAAGGTCTTCGAGCAGTCCGACAGCCCCAGGACCAAGCGGGTGATGCTGAAGGGCTGGGAGGAGTTCGACGAGCCCGTCGACCGCATCGTGTCGATCGGCGCCTTCGAGCACTTCGGCTTCGACCGCTACGACGATTTCTTCAGGTTCGCCTACGAGGCGATGCCCGACGACGGCGTGATGTTGCTGCACACCATCACGGCGCTCACCGGTCCGCAGATGGTCGAACGCGGTATGCCGCTGACCTTCAACTTCGCCCGGTTCGTCAAGTTCATCATCACCGAGATCTTCCCCGGCGGCCGGCTGCCGTCGATCGAGAAGGTCGAAGACCACAGCAGCAAGGCGGGTTTCACGCTGACGCGCCGCCAGTCGCTGCAGCCGCACTACGCCCGGACCCTGGACATCTGGTCCGACAACCTCGAGGCCAAGAAGGACGAGGCGATCGCCATCCAGTCCGAGGAGGTCTACGAGCGGTACATGAAGTACCTGAGGGGTTGCGCCGACGGCTTCCGGGTCGGCTACATCGACGTCAACCAGTTCACACTGGAAAAATAGATGGTCGACCGGACCGCGGCGTCGACGAAGAAGCGCAAGAGCGTCGACGAGGTCAGGGCACACTACGACCTCTCCAACGAGTTCTTCCAGCTCTTCACAGACCCGTCGGTCACCTACAGCTGCGCGTACTTCCCCCGCGAAGACATGACGATGGAAGAGGCGCAGATCGCCAAGCTTGATCTGAGCCTCGGCAAGCTGAACCTGAAACCCGGCATGACGCTGCTCGATGTGGGCTGCGGCTGGGGCTCGATGATGAAGCGCGCGCTGGAGGTCTACGACGTCAACGTCATCGGCGTGACGCTGTCCAAGAACCAGTACGAGTTCTGCCGGCGGGTCCTCGCCGAGGCAGACACCACGCGGTCCTACAAGGTGCTGCTGGCCGACTGGTCGGAGGTCCAGGAGCCGGTTGACCGGATCGTCGTGGTCGAGGCGTTGGAGCACTTCGGGTTCGAGCGCTACGACGACTTCTTCAAGTTCGCCCACGACCTGATGCCCGACGACGGCGTGATGATGGTGCACGCGATCTGCGGGCTCACCCCCCAGGAGATGAAGGACCGCGGAATCCCGCTGACGTTTTCGTTCGCGCGCTTCATCAAGTTCGTGATGACCGAGATCTTCCCCGGCGGACGGCTGCCCTCTGTCGAGAAGGTGGAACAACACTCGACCAAAGCCGGGTTCACAGTGACCCGCATCCAGTCACTGCAGTCCGACTTCGCCAAGACATTGGACATGTGGGCCGAGGTGTTGGAGTCCCGCAAAAACGAGGCCATCGCCATCGCGTCCGAAGAAGTCTATGAGCGGTATATGAAATTCCTGCGCGGCACCGCCGACGGTTTCCGAATCGGCTACGTCGACATCAACCAGTTCACGCTGGAAAAATAATTCAAATTAATAATCGTCGAATTTCGCCGGCCGACCGGCCGCCACGTCAATGGCTTCGAGGTGGTCATCGCGTGTATGGTCGTTCAAATTATTAGGGAGGCGAGTTGACGGAGACGGTCGCGCGCACGGGTCAGATGAAGCCCCACTTCGAGGAAATTCAAGCGCATTACGACCTTTCCGACGACTTTTTCGGGCTATTTCAAGATCCGACACGGACCTACAGCTGTGCGTACTTCGCACGCGACGACATGACGCTCGAAGAAGCCCAAATTGCCAAAGCAGATCTGAATCTCGACAAACTAGACCTGAAGCCTGGCATGACACTGCTCGACATCGGGTGCGGGTGGGGCGCGACGATGAAGCGGGCGCTGGAGAAATATGACGTCAACGTGGTCGGCTTGACGTTGTCGAAGAACCAGCACGCCTACTGCGAGCGCCTGCTGAGCACCGTAGATACCGACCGCTCGCATGAGGTGTTGCTGCGCGGCTGGGAGCAGTTCAGCCAACCCGTCGACCGCATCGTGTCCATCGAGGCCTTCGAACACTTCGGTTTCGAGCGCTACGACGACTTCTTCTCCAACGCGTTCGAGATCCTGCCCGACGACGGGCGGATGACGATCCAGAGCAGCACCGCGTTCCACCCCGACGACTACGTGGCGCGCGGTAAAAAGCTGACGTTCGATGTGGCGCGGTTCATCAAGTTCATCATCACCGAGATCTTCCCCGGCGGCCGCATCCCCACCGCCAAGAAGATGGTGCAGCATGGCCAGAAGGCGGGATTCGTTGTGCCCGAATGCCTTTCATTGCAGCCGCACTATGTCCGCACGCTTCGCACCTGGGCCGACACTTTGGAGGCCAAGAAGGCCACGGTGTTGGACGTATGTAGCGAGGAGATATACGACAGGTACATGAAGTACTTGCGCGGCTGCCAACATTATTTCGCCGACGAGATGCTCGACTGCAATCTCGTCACCTATCTGAAGCAAGGCGCCGCGGCCTAGCCGCCAGCGCCTTTCCTGGGCCCCTAACGGGTGCCCAGCGTCCCGTCGAGGTACTCCGCGCGGCACGCCCGTCGAGCCAGCTTGCCGCTGGTGGTGCGCGGGATGACACCCGCGGCGACCAGCCGCACGTCGTACACGTTGACGACGTGCTTGCGAGACACTGCCCGCCGGACAGCGTCGGCGATAGGTTGTGGATCGGCACGGCCCGCTCCGGGACCCCGCTCGGCGACGATGATCAGCTTTTCGCTCGTGTCGGTCGGCGAACCATTGGGCAGCTCTCGCGCCGGCACTGAGAACGCCGCCACGAAGCCGGCTCGAATGGCATGGGATGACTCGGCGACGGTTGCTTCGATGTCCTGCGGATAGTAATTGCGTCCATCGACGATGACCATGTCCTTGATCCGGCCCGTGATGTAGAGCTCGCCGTCGATGTACACGCCTAGGTCGCCCGTGCGTAACCACGTCGCATCGTCGTCGGCCCCGTCCGCGTGGGTTCCGGATTCGAGCCGGGACTGCAGCTTGTTGCCGAATGTGTGCTCGGTCTCCTCCGGCCGTGCCCAGTATCCACGACCGATGTTGTTGCCGTGCAACCAGATTTCGCCCACACACTCGTCGGGCAGCTCTTCACCGGTCTCGGGATCCACGATCGCGGCCCATTGGCTCACCGACACGTGTCCGCAGGACACCTGGGCCAGGGCGGTGGGTGCGTCGGGCTCGACGCGAACTGCGCGCCCCTTGCCCAACTGCTCGCGATCAAGATAGATGGCCGTCGGCTCAGTCTCCGGACGAACCGACGAGACGAACAATGTCGCCTCCGCCATCCCGTAGGACGGACGCACTGCGGTTTTCGAGAGGCCGTACGGCAGAAACGCCTCGGTGAATTTGGTGATCGAATCGAGGCTCACCGGCTCTGAGCCGTTGATGAGAATCACATTGCTGAGGTCCACCTCATCGTTTTTGGGCAGGCCGCGCTGTGCAACCAGCTCGAAAGCGAAATTCGGTGCGGGAGAAACGATGCGGCAGGACCGCGATGCGGCGTGCAGCATCTGAATCCACCGCCCGGGCCTACGAACGAACGCCATCGGCGACATGAAGGTCAGGTGGCCGGCGTAGAGGACAGGGAACACGACCATTATCAGTCCCATGTCGTGATACATCGGCAACCAGCTGGCGCCGTTGATGTCCCAATCGCCCTCGAGGCCGATTGCGTGGACCATCTGCAGAAAATTGGTTCCGGCGGCGCGGTGGCTGATCTCGACTCCGGCCGGCGCACGGGTCGAGCCGGACGTGTATTGCAGGTAGGCGATGTCGTCGGTGTCCAGTTTGGATGGCGCGAACGTGGCGCCGACCGAGTCTGGAATGGCGTCGACGGCGATGATGCGCGGCCTAGTTTCACGCGGCATCAGCCGCACGAACTTCTGGACCGCCTCACTTGCCGAGGTGGTCGTCAGCACCGCCGCAGGCAGAGCGTCGGTGAGCACGGCATCCAGGCGTTCGGCGTGGCCCGGCAGCTCCGGTGCGAACAGCGGAACCGCGATGTTGCCCGCCTGGATGGCGGCGAAGAAGCACGTCACGTAGTCCAGACCCTGCGGGCACAAGATTGCCACCCGATCGCCACGCGTCGTCACCTGCTGGAGCCGGGCACCAATGGCTTGGGACCGGACGCCCACCTGGCTCCAGGTCATGTCGATCGGCGTTCCGTCGGGGTCGTGGCTGTAGTCGATGTAGCGGTAGGCGAGGTCGTCACCGAACTCGTCGATGTTGTGGTCCAGCAGCTGGGACAGGCTGAGGTCATCCGGCAACCGGATGCCTCCGTCGGCATCAAAGTAGGGCTCGGCCTTAAGCCGGCCCGCCCATACCGGGGCTGCCCCATCCACAGACGCACGTTCCATAAGCGCAGTCTAAGAGATGAAGCGCCCTAGTCGTGAATCGGCGCGGACTATATGGGTGACGCATCCTCGTTTGGCCGACGCCACCGGTTGCCGCCTGGTGTGAAGCGGCCTGATCGTCTCGAAACGGTCACAATTGCCCCGGTTTTGACAGCGACTGTCAAAAGATGAGAGGTTCTGCCATATTTGGGTCGCGGCGGACCGTCGCGGACTGCTACGTGACTCATCCGGGTTTCAGACCACGTGACCGGGCTACTCAGCGGTCAGGTCTTCGGGGAGGGTACAGCTGATGTCCAAGCAATTGACGCCGCATTTCGAAGAGGTGCAGCACCATTACGATTTGTCTGACGACTTCTATCGGCTCTTCCTCGACCCTACCCAGACCTACAGCTGCGCGTACTTCCGGAACGAGGGAATGACGCTCGAAGAGGCCCAGATCGCCAAAATCGATCTTGCTTTGGGCAAGCTCGACCTGCGGCCCGGCATGACGCTGCTCGACATTGGTTGCGGATGGGGCGCCACGCTGCGCCGCGCGGTCGAAAAGTACGACGTGAATGTGGTCGGTCTCACACTGTCTAAGAACCAGGCCGCCCACACGCAACAGGTTCTTGACGAGGTGGACACCACACGCAGCAGACGCATCCTGCTCGAGGGCTGGGAGCGCTTCGAGCAACCCGTCGACCGCATCGTGTCGATCGGCGCTTTCGAACACTTTGGCAGCGACCGCTACACCGACTTCTTCCGTAAGGCATTCGAGCTGCTGAGTGACGACGGCATCATGCTGCTGCACACGATCGTGCGGACCACGCTGCAGGAACGCCGGCGCAAGAACATCCCGTTAACCCCTGAGGTGGTTCACTTCTCGCGCTTCATCCTGGCCGAGATCTTCCCCGGCGGCTGGCTGCCGACGATCCCCGTGGTCGAGGAGCACGGGGAACACGCGGGTTTCACCGTGACCCGTGTGCAATCGCTTCAGCCGCACTACGCAAAGACGCTGGATATGTGGGCCGCCTCGCTGAAAGCCAACCGGGACAAGGCGATCGAGATCCAGTCGCAGGAGGTCTACGACCGCTACATGAAGTACCTGACCGGTTGTGCGGACCTTTTCCGGCAGGGCTACACCGACGTCTGCCAGTTCACGATGGAGAAGCCGGGCCGCTAGGTCAGCGGCACGTCGAGGATCGGCCGACCCACGTCGGCGTCGGGGCCGTCGAAATGCCACCACTCGCCGGAGTACACGGTCAGCCCGCCGGCTTTCATGCCGTCGCGCAGCAGCGCCCTGTTGGCCTGCTGCTGCGCGCTCACCCCTTCGGTCGCGAAAGCCTGTGCACGTGGCGAGAAGTCGTCGAAACCAGTGCCCATATCGACGGGCCAGCCGTAGTGCGCGTCGGCCAGCGTGACGTCGACGGAACGACCCGACTCGTGGCTGCGCGCCATGGTGCCGGGCCGCGCGACCCAGTTCGGGTCGGACACGGCGGCGAACATTTCGACCTGCACCGCATGCGGGCGGTAGCAGTCCCAGAACACCAGCTTCACGCCCCGGGCCCGAAGCGCGTCGGCTGCCTTGACCACTCCGGGTGCCAGCGATTCGTGCACCAGGCATCGCGCGTCGGGCGGATACAACGGCTTGCCGACGAAGTTGTCGGCGGTCGCATAGCGAAGATCCACCACGGCGTCGGGAACGACGCTGTGGACGTCGACGAAGCCGGCCTGCGCCGCGGTGGCGGGCTCGGCAGCGGCAACTGGTGCGCCGGCCAGCGCCAGCGTGACGAAACCCGCTGCGAGCCTACGCACTTCGGCTCCGGCTTCGCCTACGCCTCGGCGAAGTTGCGGGTGACCGACGGGTCGACTGGGATGCCGGGGCCGGTGGTCGTCGAGATGACGATCTTCTTCAGGTAACGACCCTTCGACGACGACGGCTTGGCCCGCAGGATCTCGTCGATCGCGGCGCCGTAGTTCTCGGCAAGCGACTTCTCGTCGAACGACGCCTTTCCGATGACGAAGTGCAGATTGGCCTGCTTGTCGACACGGAAGTTGATCTTGCCGCCCTTGATGTCGTTGACGGCCTTGGTGACGTCAGGGGTGACGGTGCCGGTCTTGGGGTTCGGCATCAGGCCACGCGGGCCGAGGATACGGGCGATGCGGCCGACCTTGGCCATCTGATCGGGCGTGGCGATCGCAGCGTCGAAGTCGAGGAAGCCGCCCTGGATCTTCTCTATCAAGTCGTCGCTGCCGACCACGTCGGCGCCTGCGGCCTCGGCCTCGGCGGCCTTGTCGCCGACGGCGAACACCGCGACGCGGGCGGTCTTACCGGTACCGTGCGGCAGGTTGACCGTGCCGCGCACCATCTGGTCGGCCTTGCGGGGGTCCACGCCGAGGCGGATGGCGACCTCGACCGTCGCGTCCTGCTTCTTCGAGGACGTCTCCTTGGCCAGCTTGGCGGCCTCCAGCGGCGAGTACAGCCGCGCCCGGTCCACCTTCTCGGCGGCTTCGAGATATGCCTTGCTTGTCTTGCTCATTGGTGTCTCCTAGTTGCTGAGTTGTGGTTTGCGGGCCGATGCCAGCCCTCCCACGTCTTCCTGGTTGTTGAGTCTGCGTTCACGGCGATGCTTACTCGCACTTTGCGCCGTCAGCGCAGACTCACCGTCGAATCACTTGTGCTATTCGACGGTGATCCCCATCGACCGGGCGGTGCCGGCGATGATCTTGGCGGCCTGATCGATGTCGTTGGCGTTCAGGTCTTCCTTCTTGGTCTCGGCGATCTCGCGCACTTGATCCCAGGTCACCTTCGCGACCTTGGTCTTGTGCGGTTCACCCGAACCCTTCTGCACGCCTGCGGCTTTCAGCAGCAGCTTGGCCGCCGGCGGGGTCTTCAGGTTGAACGTGAAGCTGCGGTCCTCGTAGACGGTGATCTCCACGGGGATGACGTTGCCGCGCTGATTCTCGGTCGCGGCGTTGTACGCCTTGCAGAACTCCATGATGTTGACGCCGTGCTGGCCGAGCGCGGGACCGACCGGCGGGGCGGGATTGGCCTGCCCGGCCTGGATCTGCAGCTTGATCAGCCCGATGACTTTCTTCTTCGGGGCCATGCTCTTCCTTTCCTTGGCGAATTCGGCGTGATTTCCTGCGCTCAGCGCGGGTTTTCACGCCTAAATCGCTAGATCTTGGCGACCTGGTTGAAGGTCAGTTCGACGGGTGTTTCGCGGCCGAAGATCGACACCAGCACCTTGAGCTTCTGCTGTTCGGCATTGACCTCGCTGATCGAAGCCGGCAACGTCGCGAACGGGCCGTCCATGACTGTGACAGACTCACCGACCTCGAAATCAACCTCGATGGGTGCCCGCTCTATTCCACCGGTCTCGGCGGCGGCGGCCGTCGAAGCGGCCTTGCCCGCCTTCTTCGCCGGACCCTGCGGCAGCAGGAACTTGACGACGTCGTCCAGCGCCAGCGGCGACGGCCGCGACGTGGCGCCGACGAAACCGGTGACGCCCGGCGTGTTGCGCACCGCGCCCCACGACTCGTCGTTGAGCTCCATGCGGACCAGGATGTAGCCGGGCAGCACCTTGCGGTTGACCTGCTTGCGCTGGCCGTTCTTGATCTCGGTGACCTCTTCGGTGGGCACCTCGACCTGGAAGATGTAGTCGCCGACGTCCAAGTTCTGCACGCGGGTTTCGAGGTTGGCCTTCACCTTGTTCTCGTAACCGGCATACGAGTGGATGACGTACCACTCGCCCGGCTTGAGCCGCAGCTCCTTCTTGAGCGCGACGGCCGGATCCTCGTCTTCTTCTTCTTCCGGTTCGGCCGGGGCCGCATCCTCGGAGTCCTCGGAGTCGAGCGGCGCATCCTCGACGGCCTCGGCCGCAGTCGTCTGCTCGAGAGACTCGGCGGCCTCGTCTGCGATCACGGTCGCCGGGTCCGCGGCTTCAGCCAGCGCGTCGGACACGCTCGAGGCCGTATCGCCGTCGAAGCTAGTCACTTGTCAGTCCTCTCAATATCCTCAGTCAGCCGAACACCATCATCACGACCTTGGCCACGCCCAGGTCGACGAGTCCGATCAGCGTCACCATGAACGCCAGGAAGAACAGCACGACGGCGGTGTAGGTGACCATCTGCTTGCGATTCGGCCAGATGACCTTGCGGAGCTCGTTGAAGACCTCGCGCAGGTAATTGATGACGTAGGTGATCGGGTTGCGACGCGGCCCGGCGGCGGCCTTCTTGACCTTCTTCTTGCCCCTACCGACGTCCTCGAGAGCGGGCGCTTCCTGCGCGCCAGTCGAGGCGTCGGCCCCGCGTCGCGACCGCTTGCCGGTGGGTCGGACCGGCTGCTGCGTCACCACAGCGCCCGAGGAGCCAGCACCTTCGCGCTCGTCGCTCACCGCATGCCTTTCGTCGTGTTCGCGTGGGGTCATCTTCCAGTGTCCACACTTGTCGAGTATTCGCCTTCAGCAGGGGCGACAGGACTTGAACCTGCAACCTGCGGTTTTGGAGACCGCTGCTCTGCCAGTTGAGCTACGCCCCTTCACGATGGCACTGCCACCCGTTCGGGACTCACACAATTTGCGCGCTCCCCGATCGGCCGATCTGCAAACCGACGGACAGCGCGCTTGACTGGGAAAATCCCGAGGTCCGAGTGTACATCGGGCCTGGTCTTTGTTACTAATCCGACTCGGCAGCAGGGTCGTCGGTGTCGGGCTGAACCGGTGGAGCCGTCCGCACGACCTGGCCGGTTTCGCGGTCGTACTTCAGCGATATCGAGTTGTCGCCCTCATGGCCCATCAGCGTCGTGAACGCCTCCAAGTAGAGCTCGCCGTTCTCATCGAGCGCCAGGTTCCTGGTGACGACGATGTCGGCGCCGAACCGCTCGTCGACGGAGATGACCTCCATCCGGCCCCACACCTTGTCGCCGGCCAGCAACGGCTTGTGGTACTTGAACCGCTGGTCGACCTGCACGATCTGCATGGTGTCGAAGCCGGTGTCGACCTTGCGGAAGAAGTCCTTCTGCATGGTCAGCGCGAACGTCGACACGAACGTCAGCGGCGCCACCAGCGCCTGGTGGCCGAGCTCGGCCGCGGCCGCTTCGTCATGCGACGCCGGCTCGAAGTCCTTGATGGCTGTGGCGAACTCGCGGACCTTTTCCCGGCCTACGACGAAGTAGTCGTGGTATTCGTGAACCATTCCCCGAATATCGGTTTTAATCGCCATGCCGCTACGCCAGCTTCGCACTGGCAACGGCGCGGCCGAAGATCTTCTTGCCGCCACTGGTCGCCGACAGCGCGAGCGTCACCACTTTCGTTTCCGGGTCAGCGGACTTCACCTTGCCGCCGAACACGATCTCGGCACCGACGCCGTCGTTGGGCACGGGGACGACGGCGGTGAAGCGGACGTTGTATTCAGTCACCGCGGCGGGGTCGCCGACCCAGGAGGTGACGTATCCGCCGCCCAGGCCCATGGTCAGCATGCCGTGCGCGATTGCGGTATCCAGCCCGACCTGCTTGGCGATCTCGTCATCCCAGTGGATGGGGTTCAGGTCGCCCGAGACACCCGCGTAGTTCACCAGGTCTTGCCGGGTCAGCTGGATCACCTTCTCGGGAAGCTGGTCGCCCACCTTCACCGAATCGAACTTACGCAGAGCCATCGTTGAAGCCACCTTGTTCTCCGTCTTCGGCTGTACGGCCCGCCAGGGTCGTATAGCACTCTTGGACTATCTCGCCGTCCTGATTCGTGACGATGTTCTTGGTCACGATGATGTCCGCCCCGAACGACTGGCGAATCGAGTGCACGTAGGTATCACAGTAGAGGCGGTCGCCGGCCTTGATCGGCTTCAAGAACTTCAGCGACTGGTCGACCTGAACGATCTTCTCGTCCTTGATCGCGACGTCGTTGGCCTGGAACATCGCCAGCTGCGCCTGATATCCGAACACCGAGATGAACGTCAGCGGCGCCAGCAGCGCGTCGTAGCCGAGCTCGGCGGCCGCTTGTTCGCTGAAAAAAGAGGGATCGTCGTTCTTGACCGCGACAGCGTATTCGCGGATCTTCTCCCGCCCCACCTCGTAATGGTCGGGATAGCGATAGTGCAACCCGACGAGTTTCTCCGACAGTGTCACGGCTAGTGAATCTACCTAGTTGTCTGAAGCACCCAAAGGCAGCGACTAACGCGACTCTTTGTGGGGTTGATGCTTGCCGCAGTTCGGGCAGAACTTCTTGATCTCGAGCCGGTCGGGGTCGTTCCGTCGGTTCTTCTTGGTGATGTAGTTGCGGTGTTTGCACACCTCGCAGGCCAACGTGATCTTTGGCCGAACGTCGGTACTGGACGCCACGTCAACTTCTCCCTCTCACTGGGAAGTCGAACTTCCCTACTTGTCGATCTTGTAGCGATGGCCGGACTCGAACCGGCGACCTAACGATTATGAGTCGTTCGCTCTAACCGACTGAGCTACATCGCCCTGCGTCGCCAGTGGTCCCGGCGCCCACCGAGCCCCCTAACGGAATCGAACCGTTGACCTTTTCCTTACCATGGAAACGCTCTGCCGACTGAGCTAAGGGGGCCTGGCCCCGCGGTTCATGCTCGCGGGCCTTAAAGAGGGTACATTCTCGCCGATTAGGTCGCCAAACCGCTTATCAGAGCCACGACCGCGGTGGCGTGGTAGGACAGACCCATGCCGGACACGGTGTTAGCAGCGGAAACCCCTCGGGTGGCGGTTTACCTCGATTTCGACAACATCGTGATCTCTCGCTACGACCAGGTGCACGGTCGCAACTCCTTTCAGAAGGACAAGGCGCGCGGCCTGGACAAGGACAAGCTGACCACGGCCCGCGTCGATATCGGCGCGATCATCGACTTTGCGTCGTCGTTCGGGACGCTGGTGCTGACACGCGCCTACGCAGACTGGTCGGCCGACGTGAACGCCGACTACCAGAGCCAGCTCGTCAGCAGGGCCGTCGATCTGGTCCAGCTGTTCCCTGCCGCGGCCTACGGCAAGAACGGCGCCGACATCAGGCTCGCCGTCGACGCCGTCGAGGACATGTTCCGGCTGCCAGACCTGACCCATGTGGTGATCGTCGGCGGCGACTCCGACTACATCGCGCTCGCGCAGCGGTGCAAGCGGCTGGGCCGCTACGTCGTCGGCATCGGCGTGGCGGGGGCCAGCAGCCGGTCGCTGGCCGCCGCATGCGACGAGTTCGTCACCTACGACGCGCTGCCCGGTATCCCGACGGTCGCGCCGGCCCCGGTCAAGAAGGCCACAAAGCTTACGAAGTCGAGGGCCCCCGACGACGAGCCCGAACCCGCCGACCCGCAGGCCGCGGCGACCGGGCTTCTGGAACGGGCACTGCGCATCGGCCACGAGAAGGACGACGCCGACTGGCTGCACAACTCGGCGGTCAAGGCGCAGATGAAGCGGATGGACCCGTCGTTTTCCGAGAAGTCGTTGGGGTTCCGCTCGTTCAGCGATTTCCTGCGCTCCCGCAGCGATGTCGCCGACCTCGACGAGAGCAGCACCATCCGCATGGTGCGGCTGCACAAAGCGGACGAATCGGACTGACGCCCTAATCTGTTCGACATGACCGAACGCCTCTATTTTCGGCAGCTGCTGTCGGGCCGCGACTTCGCGCAGGGCGACATGATCGCCGCGCAGATGCGCAACTTCGCCTACCTGATAGGCGACCGCGAGTCCGGAGACACCGTCGTCGTCGATCCGGCCTACGCTGCCAACGACCTCGTCGACATCCTCGAGTCCGACGGCATGAAGCTCTCCGGCGTGCTGGTCACCCACCACCACCCCGACCACGTCGGCGGTTCGATGATGGGCTTCGAGCTCAAGGGCCTCGCCGAGCTGCTCGAGCGCCGCAGCGTGCCCGTACACGTCAACTCCCTTGAGGCCGACTGGGTTTCACGGGTCACCGGTATCGCCCGCAGCGACCTCACCGCACACGAGCACGGCGACAAGGTCAACGTCGGCGACATCGAGATCGAGCTGCTGCACACGCCTGGACACACGCCGGGCAGCCAGTGCTTCCTGTTGGACGGCCGGCTGGTGGCGGGCGACACGCTGTTCCTCGAGGGCTGTGGGCGCACCGACTTCCCCGGCGGCGACGTCGAAGCCATGTTCCGCAGCCTGCAGCAGCTCGCGCGGCTGTCGGGCGACCCGACGGTGTATCCGGGGCACTGGTACTCGATGGAGCCCAGCGCGGCGCTGTCGGACGTCCGGCGCACCAATTACGTGTACCGGGCCACGAATTTGGATCAGTGGCGAATGCTGATGGGCGGCTGATCTTTAAGTAGGGTTCTGACCACGGCCGTGCTGCCGTGCCTGCGCGCCCGCGGGCGCCCAACAGGGAGGGAATGCACTCGATGACGACAACGCCCCCGCCCACGCCCTCGGGCTGGTATCCCGACCCCGAACAGGCCGGCCAGCTTCGCTACTGGGACGGCACCGCATGGTCCGAGCACCGATCCCCCGCCCAGGAGCCGCCCACTGCGGCGCCGCAGGATCCGGACGCCGAAGCAGAGCCGGCCGCTGAGCCCGAACCGCCGGCAACCGAGCAGCCGACGACCGAGGTACCGCTGCGCGAGTGGTCGTTCGAACCGCCGCCGCTTGAACCGGAAGCCCCGCCCCGACCGCCGTGGGAGCCGGACGCGCCGGCCGAACCGACGTCGGCACCCACACCCGAGCCGACGGGGGCGTCGTCGCTGCCGCCGGTCAGTGAGCTGTCGACGGAGAAGGTGCCGCTGCGCGACTGGACGGCCGAGTCGACGCCCGAGTCCGCACCGTATGCCGATGCCACCTCGACCACGCCCGCCGAGCCGCCGGCCGTCGAGCCACCGGCGGGCACCGAACCGCGACAGGCCGTCGACAACCGCAAGCTGGTTCTGGGCTACGGCGGAGCGGTCGCCGCGCTGCTGCTGGCATTGGTCCTCGCGGCGGTCTACGCATTCGTCATCCACAAGCCCGACACCGTCGATATCGCCTCGCCCAACAACGAAACGGCCACGACCACACCGGAAAACACGACGCCATCGGAGGGGCCGACCGAGGCGCAGGCGCCACCGCCTGGGGCCAGCGCCACCGACGGCCCGCTCACGTTCACCGTCACCGGCGTCGACCGCGGCCCCACCATCACCGATTCCGAGAACGAGTTTCTCACCAAGGACGCCCAAGGCGAGTTCATCGTCGTTCATCTCACGGTGCAGAACACCAGCCCGGACGCAGGTCAGTTCCTCGGCACGTTCCAGAAGCTGAACGCCGGCGGACAGGTGTTCACGGTCGACGACCAGGCCACGTTCTACGTGGGCGGCGGCTTCGTCGACGTGCCGCCCGGCAGCCAGTTCGACGTCGGCCTGGCCTACGACGTGCCACCCGGAACCACGCCTGAATCCATCGAGCTGCACGCCGATCCGACGAGCCCGGGCGTCGTATTGCCGCTGTCGTAGCCACCGACGCTTGCCACTCGGCGTCGAGCGGTGTCTGCACGCCAGATTTGAATCGTTACAGCATCCGTCTGCAAACCCATTCAGCGAACGCTGACGGTGTGCCGAGGCCCTCGACAACGACTAATCGGCGACATCTCGCGCGGATATACCCCTGCAGCTGCGGCCCAACGACGAGATCGGTTACGACCGAGGTGGTTGACATCGCGATTCGTACGGCAAAGATTCGAGTACCGCAATACGCAAGACACGGCCGCGGTTGCCTGGCAAACTCTGGTGTGTCAACGCCTCGAGTAATGGCGGCGTGTGGTCAGGGAGTTTGCTATGAAGAACCTCATACTGTGCTTCGACAGCACAACCGATCGTCCGGGTCCTCGAGACGCCTCCAATGTCGAAGCCACCTACCGGCTACTCCAGTCCACCGCCGACGACCGCCAGCTGACGTGGTACGACGCGGGTCCGGCGAGCCTCAGCTCCCCGCAACTGTTCAACCCGACCGCGCGGCGCTGGCGCCGCAACGCCGCCGCCGCCGCCCGTAGATCCGTCGTCGACGCGTACTTCTTCCTCGTCGACAACTGGGAACCCGAGGACCGCATCTTTCTTCTCGGCGCCGGCCGCGGCGCCTATTGCGCACGCTCGCTGGCCCGGATGCTCGCCTCGGTGGGACTGACGGCCGACTGCGACGACCATTTCGCGGAGTACGCGCTGGCGGCGTTCGCGCTTCCCACGCAGAGCCGCACCACCACCGACTGGGGGCACATTCAGCGGCTGGCGTGCGCACTCGCCGACGGTGAGGACGTCGCGGTCCCCGTGCACTTCCTCGGCTTGTGGGACACCCTGAAAGTGCCTGGGGCAATAGAGCTTTGCGAAGAGGACTGGCTGGGCAACGTCGTCTCGGGACGGCACGCCGTCGCCATTGACGGTGGCTCGGGGCCGTTCGGCGAATGCCGGATGGGCAGCGACGACGACGTCGAAGAGGTGTGGTTCCGCGGCACCCATTGCGACGTGGTCGGCGGCCCGAATGCGTACTGGCCCCTGGCCGACATCACGCTTGACTGGATGCTCGACGGCCTGGTGAATGCAGGCGCCATCGTCGGCGACAACGCCAAGCCCCGCACGCCGGCCCCCACCGAACGGGATGCCCTCGCCGAGGGTGCGCGGTCGTTGCGGTTCCGCAAGGTGCCCGAGGATGCCCTCGTACACGCGAGCGTCGACGTGTACTTGCGGTCCCATCCCGATTACTGGCGCAGGTTGCCGTGGCATCTCGTGTGGTCCGATACGGACTGGGCGGCCCGCGCTGAGCGCCTGCCGGTGCCGAACACCACGCCGCTGGCGACGGCCGTGCCGGACTCCGACGAACTCACCGCGGTCGCGTCGTAATGTCGGCAATCTGGACATACAACCTCGCCAGGCACTTGAGCCTCAATTAACTCACAAGAAATTGCTGTCACAGCAAATTCCCTGGTGCGCGATTTCGAGTGCTGACCACCTCACCAGACCGTGATATAAGCAACGCGTGGGGATTACCGGATGGTTCGGCGACCGTGCCAGCGATATAGCGAATTGGTCCCCCGGCGCGTGGACGGCGCTGGCGGCCTGGGCGGCTCTGTGCGTCACCGTCGCCGCACTGCTCTATACGTGGCGGCAATTCCAGGCTGCCAAGCAGCAGAGCGAAGATCTGTCGCAGCCCAACGTCTCCATGTATATGGAACCGAGCGCATCGGATTGGCATCTCGTCGAATTGGTGGTGAAGAACTTCGGTCAGCGGCCGGCCTACGGCATCAAGTTCGAATTCGCCACGCCGCCAACGGTGCCGCGCTACGAGAGCGCCGACCCCGATAACTACGTCGACATCGTTGCGTTGAAACTGCCCGCCGAGATCCCGTATCTGGCGCCGTCGCAGGAGTGGCGCACGGTGTGGGATTCGGCGCTGGACCGCAAGCAGCTCGGTGAGTCGATCGGCTCCCGCTTCGTCGGCGCCGTCACGTACTACGACCAGCCGAATTCGCCGCGACAGGGCAAGGGCAAGAAGGCACGCCGCCCGTACCGCACACCTGCGGTGTTGGACTGGGCGACCTTGCACCCGGTCGAACGGCTCGAGCTGCTGACCACCCACGACCTCGCGCGGCAGGAGAAGCAGAAGCTGGAGCTGCTGCGCGGGCTGCTGACCTATTACCACTACGCGACGACCGAAAGCCGTCACGAAGCCCTGCAGGCCGAGATCAACAAGATCAATGCGGCCGCCAACGAACAGCGCGACCGCTACCGCAGCCAGTTCGGCGTCCAATCCGAACAACAGCCCAACGCGCCTGCGGCGCCGGTGGCGGTCGATGAGCTGCCCGCGCGGCAGCCGCAAGGCTTTCAGAACCCTCCGCAGCCGCGGTACGACGGGCTGCCTCCCGAGTACGACGACCCGGCGCCCTACGTCGACGACGATGCCCAGACTCGGGTGATCAACGGACGTCACCGTCGCAACATCGCTGGGTGAGGTCTGGCCCTTTGTTTTCGTAACGCCGTTTCGTAACATCGATCTGAAACAAAGGCGCACGTCTTGGGAGGACCGATGACCAGCCCGGTGAACTACCAGCTCAACGAATCGGTGTCGACGATCACACTCGACGACGGCAAGGTCAACGTCCTCGGGCCGCCGATGCAGGCCGCCATCAACGGGGCCCTCGACCGCGCCGAGAAGGACGACGCGAAGGCGGTCGTGCTGGCCGGCAATCAGCGGGTGTTCAGCGGAGGATTCGACCTGTCGGTGTTCCAGTCCGGCGATGCGGACGCGGCGCTGGGCATGCTGTCGGGCGGCTTCGAGTTGGCGGTGCGGTGCCTGACGTTCCCGGCGCCGGTCATCATGGCCGCGACGGGTCCGGCGATCGCGATGGGGTCGTTTCTTCTGCTAAGCGGCGACCTCCGGATCGGGGCTCCGAAGTCGCGATGCCAAGCAATCGAGGTGGCGATCGGGATGACGATTCCGATTGCCGCGATCGAGCTGATGCGGATGCGCTTGACACCCGCAGCCTTCCAGCGTGGCGTGTCGCTGGCGTCCACGTTCATCGGTGACGAGGCGATCGCCGCCGGCTGGCTCGACGAGATCGTGGACGCCGACAAGGTGCTGCCCCGCGCACAGGAGGTGGCCGCTGAAGCGGCCGCAACACTGCATGCCGGCGCGCACCGGGCGAGCAAATTGAAGGCACGCGAATCCGCGCTGACCGCCATCCGCGCCGGAATCGACGGCCTGCCAACGGAATTCACCGCCATCTAGGCATCGACAATGCCCAGGGCGAAGCAACGCACGCCCGAGCTTCGGGATCGGGTTCTTGACGTGGCGATCACCACGCTCGGCGAAGAGGGCATCGCGCGTTTCACCACGCGACGGGTGGCCGAGCGGGCGGGCACGTCGGTGCCCGCGGTGTACGAGCTGTTCGACGACAAGGCCGGCTTGGTGCGCGCGATGTTCTTCGAGGGCTTCCGGTTGTTGGGAGCCGAACTGGGCAAGGTGCCCGAGACCGACGATCCCCGCGGCGATCTCGAGCGGCTGGTGCCGGTGTTCCGGTTGTTCTGCCGCGCCTACCCGCGGCTGGCACAGGTGATGTTCTCCCGGCCGTTCGCAGACTTCGAGCCCGGCCCCGACGAGCTGGCCGCGGGCGCGGCCGTCCGCGAAATCTTCATTGGCAGGATCAAGCGGTGCATCGACAAGGGACTGCTGGGCGGCGACCCACTGGATATCGCACACGTATTGCTCGCGCTCGCACAGGGTTTGGCGGTGCAGGAGGCCGGACGCTGGCTGGGCACAGCGCCCGAGATCGAGCGTCGATGGAAGGTCGGGGTGACGTCATTGCTCGACGGACTCGGCTGGGCGCCACCGCCACTTCGGTGAACATCGTGTAGAAAATGGGTACAGGATGGTGCGATGACCGACATACGCGGGCGGGTGTGGCGTAGCGGGAAGCCGCAGGACGACTTCGTCTTCTCGTCGATCTCCGACTATCTTGTCGAGGACGACACCTTGGTGTGGTGTGACATCTTCGATCCCGAGGCGGCGACACTGTCAGACCTCGCGCAGGAACTCGGGCTCAACAGCTGGGCGGTCGAGGATGCAGTCGGCGAGGCCGAACGCACGAAGGCCGCCGTCTATCGCACACACACCTTCTTCACGGTCTACGCGGTTTCGATCAACGAAGCCGACGACGAATCCGGTTCGATGCTCAGCACCCACCGAGTCTCCGGCTTCGTTCTGCCGCAAGGCCTCATCACTGTGCGGCTATCCCCCTGGTACGACGTCGAGTCGGTGTCTCGGCGCTTCGACGAACTCGGCGGCCAGGAATACGGTGTGGGATCCCTGGTGCACGGGCTGCTCGACGTGGTCGTCGACGGTCACTTCGAGGCGGTGCAGGCACTCGACGACGGCATCGAGGTGCTCGAGGATGACTTGTTCGACGACAACACCCCGCGAGGAGGGTTGCAGCGCAAAACGTTCCGGCTGCGCAAGGATCTCGTCGAGCTGCGTCGGGTGGTGCTGCCCATGCGCGAAGTGGTGAACTCGATTCAGCACCGCAGGCTGGACGCGAAGACCGCGCCGGAACTCGACCCGCTGTACGCCGATCTCTACGACCACGTGCTGCGGGTGTCGGAGTGGACGGAGTCGCTGCGCGACATGGTCACAACGGTTTTCGAGACGAACCTGTCATTGCAGGACGCCCGGCTGAACCAGGTGATGAAGAAGCTGACCGGCTGGGCGGCGATTATCGCGGTACCGACGGCGATAACGGGTTTCTACGGCCAGAACGTGAGCTATCCCGGCATCGAAACGGTCGGCGGCTTCGTCACGAGCACGGTGATGATCATCGTGCTGGTGGCGCTGCTGTACTGGGTGTTCAAGCGCCGGGATTGGCTGTAGCGGTCAGCACGCCGACGACCTCGGCGCCGCAGCGGTACGTCACGGTGAACCCGTCGCGGCCTTCCACCAGGGCGCTGTCGTCGTACCCGGTGCCCCAGCCGCGGTACGTCAACTCGTATTTCCCTATCACACAGGAGAATTCGGGCACATCGGCCCAGGCGGCGTGGTAACCGGCGGCCGTCGAGCCCGCGATGCGGCCCTGCTCGGTCGCGTCGCGCCAGTGCTCTGACGGTATCCGTCGTCCCGCCGTAACGTTGTAGGCCAGCGCCACGTCGCCCGCGGCGTACACGTTGGGCGCCGAGGTGTGCATGCGCTCGTCGGTCACGACGCGGCCGCCCTCGATGTCCAGACTCGCCGCCGCAGCGAGGCTGCTGTCGGGCCGCACACCCGTCGCCGACACCACCAGTTCGGCTTCCACCCTTGCGCCGCCGCCCAAGATGACACCACTGTCGTCGACGGCGGTCACCCGAGCTCCGCCGGCAAACCGAACACCGCTGTCGGACAACATCTTCGCCACGCGTTCGCCGGCATCGAGGCCGAACCTGCGCAGGACCGGCACCGGCTCAGGAGCGACGAGTGTGGTGGCCACGCCTCGCGCGGCCAGGCAGGACGCCGCCTCACACCCGATGAGCCCGCCGCCGACCACCACGGCCGATTCGGAGTTCTTGGCGGCCATCCGGAGCACCACCGCGTCGGCGAACGACCGCAGCGACAGTGCCGCTTCCCCGCCCGGCACGGCCAGCGGTACGGGTTTGGCGCCGGAGGCGAGCACGAGATGCCAGTAACCGTAGCGGCGGCCGGCGGCGGTGACGACTTCGCGGTTGCGGAGGTCGATGTGGTCGACGGTGATGCCGCGGTGCAGCTCGATGCCGTTCTGCACGAACCACTCGGGGTTGTGCAGGTCCAGCTGGGGATCGCGGCCGCAGAGGTAGGCCTTGCTCAACGGCGGCTTGGCGTAAGGCAGCGCAGCGTCGCTGGTGAGGATGCGAACGGGGATCCTGGGGTGCGCGCGGCGGAAGGTCTCGGCGGCGGTCAACCCTGCCGGACCACTGCCGATGACGATGAACCCCGATGCAACCACGCGGTGGGAGTACCACCGAAGCGGGTTTGCTATTCCACCTTCGTCGCTCAGCCCAACTCGTCGACATCCCAGACGAGACAGAACGTGTGGCCGGCCGGGTCGCGAAAGACGCGGAACGTGTCGTCCTCGTCGGCGTCGGTGACCCGGGTGGCACCGAGCGAGAGCACCTCGCGCTCAGCCTCGTCGATCTGGTCGTCGGGCACCTGGATGTCCAAGTGGAACTGCTGCGAGCCATGGGCGTCGGGGAACGTCGGCGGTTCATGCTCAGGTGAGAGCTGAAAGGCCAGCCGCCGCCCGCTCGGATCGGTCAGCACCGACCAGGTGTCATCCTCTCTGCGGAGATTGCCGCCGAGTACGGCCTGATAGAAACCCGCGAGCTGGTGGGGTTGTCTGCAGTCGACCACCACGGAGCGAAGCTTTCCGATCATGATTTCGGGGTTGCCGTTTTGCCCGATCACAAACGAGCCTGTGGCCGCGCTTGCTGTGGGACTATCTGCCCATGAATTCGGAGGACGACCCCGAGGCCAGAATCAGGGCGCTGGAACAGCCCCTTTCCGCACAGGCCCGGGCCAGCGAGTTGGGAGGCGCGAGCGCCGGTAACGCGGCCTATTTGCCACCGCCGACGTCCGCCTACGGCAGCCCCCCGCCGTATGGTGCTCAGCCGTATGGCAATCAGCCGTTCGATGTCACCTTCAACGCGCCGCCCAAGGTCACCTCGGGCATGCCGTGGCTGGTGTTCGGCATCGTCGCCGCTTTTCTGGTGGTGGGCGTCTCGATCGGCGCCTTCGTCTGGATGCACACGAAATCTGCCATGGATCGGGCGGGCGTGTCCAGCGGCGGCGGGTCCATCGACATCCAGATACCCAGCTTCCCCAGCGTTCCCGCGGTGCCGAGCATCCCGGCCACCGACCCGGACGTGCTCATCGGCGCACCGGGACAATCTCTTTCGGTGGCCGGAGTCGAGCAGCACAAGACGATCACGTGCAATGACGCCACGGTGACTGTCAGCGGCGTGCGCAACACCGTCGCCATCGACGGCCACTGTGCCGGGGTCACGGTGTCGGGCATGAACAATGTCGTCACGATCGATAGCGCGGACGCCATCGGCGCCTCCGGTTTCGACAACCGGGTCACCTACCAGACCGGCTCACCGCAGATCGATTTCACCGGATCGAATGTGGTGGAGCAGGGCTGATCGTGGAAGGCACGCCGTTCGGTCGGTACCGGCTGATCGAATTGTTGGGCCAAGGCGGCATGGGCGAGGTGTGGAAGGCCCATGACACAGCGATCGACCGGGTGGTCGCGCTGAAAATGCTGCTGCCGCACTACGCCAAGGACCCCGACTTCGAGCGGAGGTTCCGCCGCGAGGCCAGGGCGGCGGCGCGGCTGGACGATCCGCACGTCGTCCCCATTTACGACGTCGGCGAGATCGACGACCGGCTCTACGTCACGATGCGGCTGATCAACGGCCGCGACCTGCAGTCGATGATCCACACAGGGCCGTTGGAGCCGCAGCGGGCGGTCGCGATCATCGATCAGATAGCCTCAGCGCTGCACAACGCCCATAGGGTGGGACTCGTCCACCGCGACGTCAAGCCGTCCAACATCCTGGTCGATGGAAACGACTACGCCTATCTCATCGATTTCGGTATCGCCCGCGCCGCGACCGATACCCGGTTGACGTCTGCCAGTTCGGCCATCGGCACGTGGGCCTACATGGCGCCGGAACGGTTCAATTCCGGTGATGTGCACCCGAGTTCGGACATCTACGCCTTGGCCTGTGTGCTCTACCAGTGCCTGACGGGCCAGCAGCCGTTCCCCGGCAGCACCCTCGAGCAGGTCGCCGTCGGGCACATGGTCACCCCGCCGCCGAGACCGTCCGAGCGTGCTCCGATCCCGCCTGCCATGGACCGCGTCATCGCGACCGGGCTCGCCAAACAGCCCGCCGACCGTTACCCGACAGCGGTCGAAATGGCCTCGGCCGCAAAGGAAGCCGTCACCGGCAGTGGTTCATCGAGTGCGTGGGCCGCGCCTGCCCCCGCACCGAGCCCCGGTGCGCTCAGCTGGCCGGAACAGCCGTTCACCCAGATCGGTAACACGCCGGCGCCCTACCCGGCGTCGGCGCCCACCCAGTTCAGCGGGCCACATCACTTCCACCAGCAGCACCCTCAGGACCCGAAGAAGTCCGCGGGCAGTCGGCACGGAATCCTCGTCGGCGCACTGGTATTCGTCGTGACGTTGGTCGTCGTCGCCGGCGCGGTGGGCGTCGTCGCGTTCACTCAGCGAGACAGGTCTGCCGCGAGCGCGCCTCCCGCCTCGTCAGTTAACAGTAGTGACTTCACCGGCAACTACCGCGCAGACTATGGGCCCGGCACCGACCTCGGCGACACACCGGTACCGAATGCGCCTGCGACGACCAACAGTTGGAACGTCCGCTCGGAATGCGGCGCCGGCGGTTGCGTCGCGACCGCGGCCAGTGCGGGCGGCAACGCGCTGCTGTCGAACATGACGTTCGATCAGCTGGGCGGCACATGGGTGGCCGTCGGACTGGCCTCGGCACAGTGCGGCACGCCGGACCCCGTCGAGATCTGGGTCATCATGACATTGCAGCCGCAACCCGACGGGACGTTGGCCGGCGAAAGCATCAGGGCGTCGACCAACAGCGCGTGCGCAGCGAAGCGGGCCGCGAAATTTACCCGGACCGGCGATCCCGATCTCAACAAGGTGGCCAGTCCCGCCGTTCTCCCCCCGCGGACTCTCAGCCCCGCCGAGGGGCTGCACGGCAGCTATCGGCAGACTACGACATTGACCGACGGCAACGTCCTGCCAGGCAAGGTCTTGCAGACCGACACCTACTGTCTGCGCACCGGGAACCGGTGCATGAGCTTATTTCATGCCGGGGCCGAGGTCGTCACGCTGATGTTCGCCGACGACAAGTGGACCCGCAACGAACAGGGCACGTCGACGTGCCCGGCGGGCACAGCGCAGGTGACGATCACAGCCGAGTACCCGATGCCCCAGACGCTGGACGACCCGATCTCGGTGCTCACCGGACGGGGAAAGCAGACGATCGCCCCGGGTGGCCCGTGCACGGGCGGCGGGGACTTTCAGGACAGGTTCGAGCGCACCGGCGACTGAGTCACCGGCGCGGCCGCCGCGTCAGCAGGCGCAGCGCGAGAAGAAGGCGCCGGTGAAGATCGCGATGATGAGGGCTTCGGTGGTCAGGCCCATGACCGCTGTCACCACGACCGCGGAGATGCCCGCGACCCCGATGACCAGCAGCACGAGGTTCCACCACATGTGCGCGTGCGCATGGCCACGCGGCGCCGCGCGAGAGGCGCGAAGCTGGGACGCAACGACCGCACCGTTGTGCGCTTCAAGCATGTGCCGCCCTTCCGCTGTGATGACAGACACAATATAGCGCTATACGTGACCTGACTCACAACTCGACAGCCAATTCGTGATCTTGAATTCTGGTGAAATTGCCGCGTGGAGCCGTCACCCGTGTCCGGAAAGATGGGGCCGGTGGCGAGCATCAACTGGGTCCGTGCCATGTTCATCGGCGCCATCCTGGGCGGCTTCCTGTGGGCGGTGATCGTCAGGCTGGTCTCGCTGGGGCATCCGGCGGTGCCGTGGCAGGCCCGCATGGCGCTGATCGCCGGAGCGGTCAATGGCGCAGCGCTCATCGTCGGTTGGCTGCGCTGGCGTTCCGCGACCGACGAGCGGGGCCGGTCGCTGGCCGCGGCGCTGTGGACGGTGCCGTTCATCGGGATCGCGGTCCTCATCTCGCTCCTGGTTTTCCAAGCCGCCGGCGAGCTGGTTGGCGCGTGACATGGACGAAATCGAATGGTCGAAAGCCAAAACCCGGCCCATCGGAGGTTTTGAGCACGCCCATCCCCTGGCGATCTTCACCGGGTTCGTCGTCGGGATCGCGTGCACACTTCTGGTCGGCATCTACCTATGGTGGTACGCGCTGATCGTGCCGTTTCTGATCGGCGGCGGCACGGTATTGTTCCGGCGCACGCAGGGATTCGGGCTAGGCGTTGTCGCTTCGGGCTGCGCGGCGGTCGTGTTCGTGGCGACACTAGCGGTGCTATTTATTGCATTCTGACTTTGGACGTAATGCTGCAGAGCGGACGCGATCGACGGCAGAGTTGGTGCCATGAGTGACAGGACGACATGTGCCGTTGTCGGCGGCGGTCCGGCGGGGCTGTTTCTCGGGCTGCTGCTGGCCCGCGCCGGCGTCGACGTCACCGTGCTGGAGAAGCACTCCGACTTCCTGCGTGACTTCCGCGGGGACACAGTGCATCCGGTGACGATGCGCCTTCTCGACGAACTCGGCCTGTTCGACCGGTTCGACGAGCTGCCGCACAGCCGGGTCGAAAAAGGACAGTTCGTGGTCGATGGCCGCACCTACACCCTGGTCGACTTCCGCCGGCTGAGGCAGCAGCCGCACCCCTATGTCGCGATGGTGCCGCAGTGGGACCTGCTGGATTTGATCGCCGAAAGCGCTTCCACTGAACCGACTTTCAACCTGCGCATGAACACCGAGGCGACCGGGTTGCTGCACGACGGCGATCGGGTGACCGGTGTGCGCTATACGGGCGCCGACGGTCCCGGTGAACTGCGGGCCGATCTCGTGGTGGGGTGCGACGGCCGCACGTCGGTCGTCCGCAGTGAAACGGGCCTGCCGATCCGCGAATACCCGGTGCCGTTCGACGTGTGGTGGTTCCGTTTGCCTCGGGAACACGACGGGGAGTATTCGCTGATTCCCCGCACGAAACCCGGTCGGGCGTTGATCATGATCCCGCGGCAGGGCTACTTCCAGATCGCCTACCTGATCCCCAAGGGCTGCGACGCGGAGCTGAGGGCCCGTGGAATCGAGGCGTTCCACCAGGAACTGGCGGAGTTGATTCCCGAAACGTCACCAGCGGCGATCACGTCGTTGGACGACGTCAAGGTGCTCGATGTCCGGCTGGACTTGTTGCGCCGCTGGCATGCCGATGGCGTGTTGTGCATTGGCGATGCCGCACATGCGATGTCGCCGGTGGGCGGCGTCGGTATCAACCTGGCCATCGCCGATGCTGTTGCGGCTGGGGGCATTCTGGCCGACCCGCTGCGCAAAGGCCGCTTGACCGTTAAGGATCTGGCGGCCGTGCATCGTCGTCGGATAGTGCCGACCGTCGCCGTGCAGACGCTGCAGCGGGTGCTGCACCGCAATGTGATGGTTCCGGTGCTGCAGGGGCGGGAGGCGAGACCGCCCGCGGGGCTGCTGAAGCTGATCGAGCGGCTCCCCCAGCTGACGGCCATCCCTGCCTACATCGTGGGCGTGGGTCTATTGCCTCAGCATGCACCGGGCTTCGCCCGGCGGTAGCGCATCAGGTGTTGATGGCGCTGCCTTTGCGCCACTCGTTCCACGGCACGCTCCAGTCGCCGCCTTGGGCGAGGGTGAGCGGGGGCCCGCCGGTGCCGTGCACTTCGACGATGTCACCGGGCACCGAGAAGTTGAAGAACCAGGCGGCGTTCTCGCCGTTGAGGTTCAAGCAGCCGTGTGAGGTGTTGGTGTTTCCCTGCGCCCAGACGGTGGCGTTCAGCTGGTGCAGATAGATGCCGTCGATGCTGATCTTCGTGGCATAAGGGACGGTGGTGCGGTAGCCGCCCGAGCCGACCAAGCCGTAGGTCGTTGAGTCCATGATCACCGGGTTGCCCTTGTCGAGCACGGTGTAGGTGCCCGGCGGCGTCCAGAAATGCAGCGTCCTGCCACCGACGGTTTCCGTCCCGCCCTTGCCCATCGACGTGGGCATGGTGCGCACCAGCTTGCCGTTGTCGAAGACGCTGACCTGCTTGGTTTTGTCGTCGGCAATCGACACGTGCGCGTTGCCGATCTTGAAGGAGACGTGCTGGTCTTCCTCGCCATAGAAGCCGTCGCCGAGGTCGGCTCCGTAGATGTCGGCGGTGACGTCGACCGTCGTGCCTGGCGCGTAGTACTTTTCGGGCCGCCAGTGGGCGTTCTGGTCGTCAATCCAGTTCCAGGACCCGGTGACACGCGGGTTGGTGGTGACGTGCAGGCGTTTCTCGGCGGCGGCCTTGTCGGCGACGGGTTCGTCGAAGTGGGCGACGACGACCATGCCGACGCCGTAGGTGTTGCCGTCGACCAGTGGGCCGCCATTGATCGTGTTGAGGTACACCGCCGTCTGGTAGTCGGGTGACACGGTGGTGAAGCTCGACGTCTGACGCGTGGGCATACCGCTGGGGCCGCGCGCGTTGATGGTCATGGTGTAGGTGCGCCCGTAGCCGAGTTGTTGGGTGGGGTGCCAACCCTTTTTATCGGGAGTGAGCGCGCCGGGGATGGTCGTGCCGCTCTCGTTGACCATTGTGACGTTGTCGAGCGTGCCGTCGAAGGCGGTGATGGAGACGGGTGCGGCTGGGTTGACGTCTTCGGCCAGCGACTGCGGGAAGACTCCGATCGCGGCGGGCTTCGGCGGTTGCGCTTCAGGGGCGGAGAGGGTCTGCGCGGCGCTGGCTACTCGGCACTGTGTGGAGCACGAAGCGGTGGTGTCGGCGACGTCTCCGGCAAGCAGCACTACCGCCGCCAGTGCGATGGCGGCGGAGCCGATTCGGACGCGACGAGACCAGGGCAAAAGTTCTCCAATGTGAGTCGGCAAGGGCCGGATGATCGATCAGCGTGATGCTGATCGGATCCCCACTATAGGGCGTCAGGAAACACGCCGCCCTTGGTACGGGTTAAGCGTCGGTATCGAGTTCGAATACGGGGATAACGCGTTCAGTGCGCTTCTCGTAATCGGCGAAACCCGGCGCGCGCTGCTTGATGATCTCGTAAATCCGGTCGCGTTCGGCCCGCGGAAGTTCGCGGGCTTTGATGGGCTTTTTCGGGGCGTCGCCGATCTCGACCTGGGCGTCGGGGTGGGCCCGCAGATTGAAGACCCACGCGGGGCTGCTATCGCGGCCGGCCGCGGATCCGACGATGTAGATCTTGTCGTCGATGTCGAAGTAGCCGATCAGGTTGAGCCGCTCGTGCCCGCTCTTGGCGCCGGTCGAGGTCAGCAGCAACAGCGGGAAGCCTTCGAACTGCCCGCCCACCTTGCCGGCGTTACGGCGAAATTCTTCGATGTTGCGTTCGTTGAACTCGCGCTCGGAGGCCATGTCGTCGGGCATGGCTCCATCCTGACATGTCAAGGCGGGCGCTCCCGTCACACTGTTGCCGCGACCGGCGGCCCGATCTCCTCGCCGAGCGCCCGGATCACCCGCGCCAGCTCGTCGACCAGCCAGCTTTCGCTGCGATGCCGGTAGACCTCGAGAAGTGACCGGTAGTACCACAGATGGTCCTGCGGATCGGCAGTGTTGAAGCGCTGCCACACCCGCGGACCCTCGCGGCGCAGGTCCCGCAGGATGGCGCGCGCGTTGTCGAGCTTGTCGGCCATCGACACCCGGATTGTGCTGTCCGACGCCTCATGCAGATGGTTGATGTAGTTCTCCTTGCGCTGACGCCACGGCGGCTTCGGTGTGACGACGGTGTCGCTGCACTCCTCGACGATCGCTGCGACGTCAGCGCCGAATCGCTCCTCGATCTCGGCCAGCGTCGCCTCACCGCCCTGGTCTTCGGCGGCGTCGTGCAGAAGCGCCGCGATCGCCTCGGTCTCGGTGCCGTCGGCCTCGATCACCAGACCCGCCACCGACAGAAGATGCCCGATGTAGGGCACCTCGCTGGCCTTGCGGGTCTGCGCGTTGTGCAACTCGGCCGCGTACCCGAGCGCCTCGTGAAATTTCGGCCCCAGCCGCGGCTCTGTCGTTCTCTCGCTCATATCGTCCTTCCGTGACCGAGGGGCGAGCCGCCACAATGTCGGCCTGACAGCGTCGCCGTGCCTATATATGCCTGGCGGCGCTCTCAGAGCGACATTGTGTCAGCGATTCGCCGGTCCGACGCCGTAGTGTGACCATCGATGGCGTTTCACATCCATCGTGCTGAACGCACCGACCTGCTCGCCGACGGACTCGGTGCCCTGCTCGCCGATCCGCTGCCCGACCCCTTCACCGAGGAAGTCGTCATCGTCCCCGCCAAGGGCATCGAACGTTGGCTCAGTCAACGGCTGTCGCACGTCCTCGGCCGCGGCACCGGTCACGACGGACGCCGAATCGTCGGCTCGGCCGACGGCGTCTGCGCGGGCATCTCGTTCCGCAATCCGCGCTCGCTCATCGCTGAGATACTGGGGCTGATCACCGGCACCACCGACGATGACCCCTGGCATCCCGACGCACTCGTCTGGCCGCTGCTCGAGGTCATCGACGCCAGCTGCGACGACAGCTGGTGCAAACCGCTCGCGACACACCTCGGACACTTCGAGGCAGGCGAGGAACGCGAACTACGGATGGGCCGCCGCTACGCCGTCGCACGGCGGCTGGCCGGGCTCTTCGCCTCCTACGCGCGCCAGCGTCCGAAACTGCTCATCGACTGGGAAAACGGCGCCGACGACGCAGTCACCGCTGATCTCGCATGGCAGCCCCACCTGTGGCGTGCGGTGCTCAACCGCGTCCAAGCCGATCCACCACACATCCGGCACGCCAAAACGCTTGCCACACTGCAGGAGTCGCCCATCGATCTGCCTGAGCGAATATCGCTCTTCGGCCACACCCGCCTGCCCACCACCGAGATCGAACTGCTCGAGGCGCTCTCCACCCACCACGACCTGCATCTGTGGCTGCCGCATCCCAGCGACAACCTGTGGCAATCGCTGGCCGACGTCCACGGCCAGATTCCCCGCCGCACAGACACCAGCCACCGTCAGGTGGGCCATCCGCTGCTCGCCACCCTCGGCCGTGACCTCCGCGAGCTACAGCGCGGCCTCCCCCTCGAGCCGCAGACCGACGAGTACCTCGGCGGCCGCGACCATCCCGAAACTCTGCTGGGCTGGCTGCAGTCCGACATCACCGCCAACGCCGTGCGACGCGACGGCCGGACACACACGCGCGACGACCGCTCGGTGCAAGTGCACAGCTGCCATGGCCCCGCGCGCCAAATCGATGTTCTCCGTGAGGTTTTGCTCGGCCTTCTCGCCGACGACCCCACGCTCGAGCCCCGCGACATCCTCGTCATGTGTCCTGACATCGAGGCGTATGCACCGCTCATCGTAGCCGGCTTCGGGCTCGGTGACATGATCAAGGGCATCCATTCCGCGCACAAGTTGCGGGTCCGTCTGGCCGACCGCTCGCTGGTGCAGACCAACCCGCTACTCGGCGTCGCGTCGCAACTGCTCGCGCTGGCCAGCGGCCGCGTCACGTCCAGCGAGGTGCTCAATTTCGCGCAGGCCGCACCGGTACGGGCCCGCTTCGGTTTCACCGACGACAACCTCGAAGACATCACCCGCTGGGTGCGACAGGCCAACATCCGCTGGGGTTTCGACCGTGACCACCGCAAGCCCTACGGGGTCGACTTCATCCAGAACACATGGCGTTTCGGCATCGACCGCATCTTGGCCGGCGTCGCGATGTCCGACGACTCACGCGCCTGGATCGACACCACCCTGCCGCTCGACGATGTCAGCAGCAACCGCGTCGACCTTGCCGGCCAACTCGCCGAATACATAAGCCGGCTGGAGGACGTCGTCGACTCCCTCACCGGCGCAAAGCCATTGCACCGGTGGCTCGCTGCGCTGGAGACGGGCATCGACCGGCTGGCCCACGTCGATGACGACGATGCCTGGCAGACCAGCCAGCTGCAACGCGAGTTCGCCGATGTGCGTACCAACGCGGGGCCGCGGGCCGAGACCACCATGCGTCTGCCCGACATCCGCGCGCTGCTGGACCGTCACCTGGCCGGACGGCCGACACGGGCCAACTTCCGCACCGGCACCCTGACGGTGTGCACTATGGTGCCCATGCGGTCGGTGCCGCACCGGGTGGTATGCCTCGTCGGCCTCGACGATGGTGTGTTCCCGCGGCTCGGCGTAATGGACGGGGACGACGTACTGGCCCGCGACCCCATGACCGGCGAACGCGACATCCGTTCCGAGGACCGGCAATTGCTGCTGGACGCGATCGGCGCCGCCACCGAGAAGCTCGTCATCACCTACACCGGCGCCGACGAATACTCTGGCCAGGAGCGCCCGCCCGCAGTACCACTGGCCGAGCTGCTCGACACCCTCGACCTCACCACCGAACACGAGGTTCGCCGCGCCGTCGTCGTCAAACATCCGTTGCAGCCCTTCGATACTCGCAACGTCATCCCCGACGCGCTCATCCCTGACGAACCTTTCACCTTCGACAACACCGTGCTGAACGCGGCCAAGGCTCGCACCGGCCAGCGCGCCGAGAAGCCGCCGTTCATCTCCGGCCCGCTGCCCGCTCCCCCGCCCGACGACGTGGTGCTGGCCGATCTCGCTGCGTTCTTCCGCGACCCGGTGAAGGGCTTCTACCGCGCGTTGGACTACACGCTGCCGTGGGAGGTCGACGGTGTCGAGGACGCCATGCCGGTCGACATCAACGCGCTGGAGGAGTGGACGGTCGGCGACCGGATGCTCGACGACATGCTGCACGACATGGAGCCTGACCAGGCGCGGCAAGCCGAATGGCGGCGCGGCACATTGCCTCCGGGACAGCTCGGCTGGCGCAAGGCCACCGAGATCCGGGACCAGGCAATTCTTTTGGCCGAGGTCGCCCGCGGCTACCGCAGTGCCAGAGCCGACGCGGTCGACGTCGACATCGACCTGGGCGGGCGACGCCTCACCGGCACCGTCTCCCCCGTGTTCAGCGAGCGGCTGGTGGCGGTGACGTACTCCAAGCTCGACGGCCGTCACCTGCTGCAGTCGTGGATTCCCCTGTTGGCGTTGCTCGCTCACGATCCGAGCCGGGATTGGGCTGCAGTATGTATCGGCCGCGCCAAGCGGGGCACGACACCGCGTCAGGAGATGTTGCGCCGCCCGGCGGAACCGGCGCGAGACCTGCTCGCCGATCTTGTGGATATGTACGACGCGGGACGCCGCGAGCCACTCCCGTTGCCGGTCAAAACGTCCTACGCCTGGGCCGAAGCCGTTCACACCCACGGCGACCCGCAACGGGTCGCGGGCTACCGGTGGAAATCCGACCGCTATCCCGGTGAAGACGCCGAACCGGCACATGTGCGGACCTGGGGTGAGGGGGCATGGCTGCGCGTGCTCATCGACGCGGGCCTCGGCGACTACGCCTGCCGGCTTTGGCTGCCGATGCTGAGAGCGATGGACGGCTGATGCGCACGTGAGGAGCACAAGAATTCGATGCGCACGTGAGGAGCAGAAGAATCTGATGCGCACGTTCGATCTGTTGGGCCCGCTGCCCCCCGCGCGGTCAACCACCGTGCTGGAGGCGAGCGCGGGCACGGGTAAGACGTTCGCGTTGGCGGGCCTTGTCACCCGGTACATTGCCGAGGGCGAGGCGACGCTGGACCAGATGCTGCTCATCACGTTCGGCCGAATGGCCACCCTCGAACTCCGGGATCGGGTGCGCCGCCAAATCGTCGACTCCGTTGTGGCTTTCGACGATCCGAGGCAAGTCGGTGACAACCAGGTCATCGAGCACCTGCTGAAGTGCGGCGACGACGAGCGGTTGTTGCGTCGCCAGCGGTTGCGTGACACGCTGGCCGCGTTCGACGCCGCGACGATCGCCACTACCCACCAGTTCTGCCAGACGGTGCTCAAGTCGCTCGGGGTGGCCGGTGACAGCGACTCGGGTGTCACGTTGGTGGAGAGCCTCGACGAGCTGGTCACTGAGATCGTCGACGACCTGTACCTGCGCCACTTCGGGCACGAGCGTGACGACCCGCAACTCAGCCACGGCGACGCGCTGCGGTTGGCCCGCGAGGTCGTCAAGCATCCGGCGACCGAGCTGCGGCCGCAGGACCCGCCGCCGGATTCCCGGGCGGCCGTATGCGTCGCGTTCGCGAAAGACGTTCTGTCCGAACTGGAAATCCGCAAGCGCCGCCGCGGCATCATCAGCTACGACGACCTGCTCACCCGGCTGGCCGATGCGCTCGACGCCGACGACTCCCCGGCCCAGCTGCGGATGCATCAGCGATGGCCCATCGTCATGGTCGACGAGTTCCAGGACACCGACCCGGTACAGTGGAAGGTGATCGACCGCGCCTTCACCAAACGCTCGACGCTGATCCTGATCGGCGACCCCAAGCAGGCGATCTACGCGTTCCGCGGCGGTGACATCGTCACTTATCTCAAGGCGGCCGAGACGGCAGGCGTACGCAAGACGCTGAACAAGAACTGGCGCAGTGACGCCGCGTTGGTGCAGCGGCTGCAGACGCTGCTGGGCGGCGCCCACCTCGGCGACCCGAGAATCGTCGTGCACGACGTCGAAGCGCGGTACCACAGCTCTCGGCTCGCGGGCGCGCCGTGCACCGATCCGCTCCGGCTGCGCGTCGTCAAACGGGACCTGTTCGGCTGCAAGGGAACCCGCACCATCGCGATATCGGATCTGCGTCAGCACATCCCGAAGGACCTGGCGGCTGACATCGGCGAACTGTTGACCTCCGGTGCCACGTTCGACGGACGACCGCTGGAGGCACGCGACATCGCGGTGATCGTGGAGAGCCACAAGGATGCCCGCGCCTGCTATCGCGCGCTGTGCGCGTCCGGCATCCCGGCGGTGTACACCGGCGACTCCGACATCTTCAACTCCGCGGCTGCCGAGGATTGGCTGTGCCTGCTGGAGGCATTCGACCAGCCGCATCGGCCGGGCATGGTGCGCGCAGCCGCGGCGACGATGTTCTTCGGTAAGACCGCCGACGAGTTGGTGTCCGGCGGCGACGGGTTGACAGACGAGATCGCGGAATCACTGCGGGAGTGGGCCGGCCACGCCCGCGAACGCGGTGTCGCCGCCATCTTCGCGGCCGCGCAGCTCAGCGGGATGAGCGACCGCGTGCTGTCCTGGCAGGGCGGCGAGCGGCAGATGACCGACCTGGCGCACATGACCCAGCTGCTGCAGGAGGCGGCCCACCGCGAGCAGTTCAGCCTGCCCGCGCTGCGCGACTGGCTGCGCGAGCAGCGTGAAGAACGCAGCGGCGCAACCGAACGTGCGCGACGACTGGACCATGACGCCGCAGCGGTGCAGATCATGACGGTGTGGGTGGCCAAGGGTCTGCAGTTCCCGGTGATATACCTGCCGTTCGCGTTCAACCGCAACGTGCAGGCCCGCGAGCTGGTGTTGTTCCATGACGGCGACCAGCGGTGCCTGCATGTCGGCGGCGACGACAGCTCGGACTTCAACGCGGTGGCGGCGGCCGGCCGTCACGAGGATGCCAGCGACGACAGCCGGCTGATGTATGTGGCGATGACGCGGGCGCAGTCACAGGTGGTGGCGTGGTGGGCGCCTTCGTGGGACGAGCCGAACGGCGGCCTGTCGCGGCTGCTGCGCGGGCGACGGCCAGGCGAGGCGGAGGTGCCGGATCGCGTGTCGCCGGACAAGGTTTCCGACGACGACGCGATGGCGCGGTTCACGGAGTGGGAGGCCGCGGACGGGTTGGTGATCGAGGAATCGGTGGCGCGTCGGGTGCCTTCCTTGCCCGCTGAACAGCCGCGCGGGGATCTGGACGTGCGGCACTTCCATCGGGCGATCGACGCGGCGTGGCGCCGGACGTCGTACTCGGGGCTGATCCGCGCCGCGGAGACCACGCCGGTGAGCAGCGAGCCGGAGGTGATAGAGCTGGACGACGAGGTCGCCGAGATTCCGTTGACGACGACGGCGGTCGGCGCGGATGTGCCTTCGCCGATGGCGCATCTGCCCATGGGCGCGAAGTTCGGCACGCTGGTGCACGCGGTGCTGGAGACGGCCGATCCGTTCGCGGTCGATATGGCCGCGGAGTTGGAGGCGAAGATCCGCGAGCACATGGCGTGGTGGCCCGTCGACGTCGCCCCTGCCGATCTGGCCGCCGCGATGGTGCCGATGCACGACTCTCCCCTGGGCCCGCTCGCCGGCGGGGTGACGCTGCGGCAGATCGGGCTGGCCGACCGGATGCGTGAGATGGATTTCGAATTCCCTTTGGCTGGTGGTGATCTCAGGTCAGCCGCGCCGGACATCCGGCTCTCGCATGTCGGCGAACTGCTGGGGGCGCATCTGCCCGCTGGCGACCCGTTGGCGTTGTACGCCGATCGACTGACGGGTCCCGCGTTGGGCGGTCAGCCGTTGAAGGGGTATCTGTCCGGGTCGGTCGACGCGGTGTTGCGGATCGCCGACCGCTATATGGTCGTCGACTACAAGACGAACTGGCTCGGTGATCCGTCGGAGCCGTTGACGGCCGCCGACTACGCGCAGCCCCGGCTGGTCGAGGCGATGCTGCATTCGGACTATCCGCTGCAGGCGCTTCTGTACAGCGTTGTGCTGCACCGCTTTCTGAGATGGCGACTGCCTGAGTATGTGCCCGACAGACATCTGGGCGGAGTGATGTACCTGTTTCTGCGGGGAATGTGCGGGCCCGACACGCCGGTGGTCGACGGCCACCCGGCAGGAGTGTTCAGCTGGCAGCCGCCGTCGCTATTGATCACGGCGATCTCCGACCTGCTCGACGTTGGACGGGCGGCAGCATGACGACCGTGGAATGGCGCCGGCCGCTCGGGGTCACGGGTCTGCTGCAGACGTTCAGCGATGCCGAGGTGCTCGAGTCGCCCGATGTACACGTGGCACAGCGGCTTACCGCGTTGGCCAAGGAGGACGACGAGAGCGTCGCACTCGCGGTCGCGGTGGCGGTCCGGGCGTTGCGGAACGGTTCGGTGTGTGTGGACCTGCGTTCGGTCGAGGCGCAGGTGGGGGTGGACGGTCTGCCGTGGCCTGACATCGACGCGTGGCTGGCCGCGATCCAGGCAAGCCCGCTCGCCGGCGCGCCGCCGGTCTTGCGTTTGTACGGCGACCTGCTGTACCTGGATCGGTATTGGCTAGAGGAACAGCAGGTGTGCGATGACGTGCACAGGATGATCGCGGTCAAGCCGCAGAAGGTGTCGCCTGATATCGACCGCCTATTTCCCGTCGGCTTCGAGGAGCAGCGTGCCGCGGCGAAAGTGGCACTGTCGCAGGGTTTGACGGTACTGACCGGTGGTCCCGGCACCGGCAAGACGACGACGGTGGCGCGGCTGCTGGCGCTGCTGGCCAGCGGGACGCGATTGCGGGTCGCGCTGGCGGCGCCGACGGGCAAGGCCGCCGCGCGACTGCAGGAGGCGGTGCAGCTGGAGGTCGCGAAGCTCGACGCTGCCGACCGGGACGCCTTATCGGGCATGCATGCGACGACGTTGCACCGGCTGCTGGGCAGCAGGCCAGACACGTCGGCGAGATTCCGCCACAACCGCGGCAACCGATTGCCGCACGACGTCATCGTGGTCGACGAGACGTCGATGGTGTCGCTGACGATGATGGCGCGCCTGCTGGAGGCGGTGCGCCCGGACGCGCGGCTGATCCTGGTGGGCGATCCAGATCAGCTGGCGTCGGTGGAGGCGGGTGCGGTGTTGGCCGATCTCGTCGAGGGACTGGACGATTCGAAGTTGGCCGCGCTGAAGACCCCGCACCGGTTCGGCGAATCGATCGGGGCGTTGGCGGCGGCGATCCGGGACGGCGATGCCGACCGAGCGCTGGAGGTGCTGCGTGCCGGCGGTGAGAACATCGAATGGATTGACACCGACGAGCCGTCGGAGCATTTGCGCGAAGTCGTTGTGCCGCAAGCACGCCGGTTACGTCAAGCGGCGATTCTGGGCAACGCCGAGGTGGCGCTGCAGACGCTCGACGAGCATCGGCTGTTGTGCGCCCACCGGCGCGGCCCTTACGGCGTGCGGTTCTGGAATCGACAGATCGAGCGCTGGCTGTCGGAGGAGACCGGCGAACCGATCTGGTCGGACTGGTACGCGGGGCGGCCGGTGCTGGTGACGGCGAACGACTACGGGCTGGGCTTGTACAACGGCGATACGGGTGTGACGGTGGTGCGCGAAGGCGTGCTTCGGGCGGTCATCGCCGGATCGGAGCAAAAGGAGTTCGCGACCAGCAGGCTGTCGGACGTGGACACGCTGCACGCGATGACGATCCACAAGAGCCAGGGTAGCCAGGCCGACGAGGTGACAGTGCTGTTGCCGCAAGAGGATTCGCGGCTGCTGATGCGCGAGCTGTTCTACACGGCGGTCACGCGCGCCAAGGAGCGGGTGCGGGTCATCGCGTCGGAGCAGGCGCTGCGCGCGGCGGTCGAACGACGGGCCGTCCGCGCGTCAGGTCTGGCGCGCCGATTGCGCGGCTGAGCTACCCGCAAGGCGCGCAAGGCCACCGAGTACGGCAAGCCGGTGTTCAGCGCCGACGAGTTCCTGGCCTGGGCGGCCGAGCAGTAGCTACCCGCCGGCTCCCCCGCCAGCGCCGGCGGCGCCCCCACCAGCTCCGCCTCCGCCGCTACCTCCGGCCGCGCTGCCTCCGCCGCCGCCACCGCCACCGCCACCGGATTGATCGCCGGCGGTGGTATTCGGGCTTGCCTGGTTCGGGCCCGTCGACCCCGATGAGCCTTCATTCCCGCCGCCGCTACTACCAGTGCTGGCGGGCGGACCCACTTCGGCCGGTGAGACGCCTGGCGGCTGGATCCAGCCGAGGATGTCCTCAAAGCCGTCGTTGAAGACGACGCTGTTGGGCTCGGCGCCGACCACGTCGAAATAGACCTTGCCGGTGCTACTGCCGCCCTGCCCGATGGGCCCGCCTATGCCGGAGACGCTTTCGAGAACGTGGTAGTTCTGCCCATTTTCGGCGCGGGCGTTGAACCAGTTGGCCGCGGGAGTGACCGTGCCGACGAGCGCGTCGGCCGTCACCGTCGCCTCCCAGAGCCGGCCGGCGACCGGATACGGAACCGGGTCGGAGCTCGGCCGGAAGCCCGTGACGGTGTAGCCGATCAACGGGCCGTTCAAAGTTTTCAGCGTCTCCTGAACGCCGAAGACTTTGATGTTGCTGGTGGCCGACGCGGGCGGGGCTGCGCTCAACCCGACGATGAGTGTCGTCGCCGCAACCGTTCCCGCCAGATTTTTAAGCTTCACCGCAGAACCGCCCCCTTTGCCGATCCGGTAGTCCACCGCGACCAATACCCGCGTGACCTGCGCGGCAAACTCGCGGCGGCGTATTGTCCCACCGTGCACGTCGACGTGATGACGGTTCCGCAGCCATTGACCAAGATCGGCGAACTGGCCCAGAAGGTGCAGGCCAGCGGGTTCGACGGGCTCTTGTTCACCGAAACGGGCCGGACGGCCTATCTCAACGCGGCGGTGGCGTCACAGGCCGCGCCCGGCCTGGAGCTGTCGACGGGTGTGGCGGTGGCGTTTCCACGCAGCCCGTTCGTGTCGGCCGCGACGGCGTGGGAACTGCAGGAGGCCACGGCCGGGAAGTTTCGCCTCGGGTTGGGCACCCAGGTCCGCACGCATGTCGTCCGGCGGTACGGCGTGGTGTTCGAGCGTCCCGGCCCGCGGCTGCGCGACTACGTGCGCGCGGTGAAAGCCTGCTTCCACGCATTCCGCACGGGCAGGCTCGATCACCACGGCGACTTCTACGACCTCGACTTCATCACTCCGCAGTGGAGCGCGGGGCCCATCGACGCGCCCGATCCGAAGGTCGACATCGCGGCGGTCAACCCGTGGATGCTGCGGATGGCGGGTGAGGTCGCCGACGGCGTCCACGTCCACCCGCTCGGCGAGCCCGGCTACATCGCACGTCACGTCGTGCCGAATGTTGCTGAGGGAGCCCAGAAGTCGGGCCGCAGCGTGGCCGACGTCGCGCTGATCGTGCCGGTGATGACGATCGTCGGCGACACCGACGAGGAACGCGCCAAGGAGCGCGAGCTGGTCCGCACGAGCCTGAGCTTCTACGGCAGCACGCCGAACTACGCGTTCATCTGGGACGAGGCCGGGTTCGAGGGGACGACGGCACGCATCCGCGAGAAGCAGAAGGCCGGCGATTTCGCCGGCATGGCCAAGCAGATCACCGATGACCACATCGCCCGGTTCGCCACCGAGTCGACATGGGACGGCCTGGCCGATGTGCTCATCGAGAAGTACGGCGAAACTGCCACGCGCATCGTGCTTTACAACGCGCTCAGCGATCCGGACCGCATCGAGCGGTACGGCGCGGTGGCGCGACACCTCACCACGGGATGACGCTGTCGATGCTGACGAACATGCCGCGGCCGGTGGCGTCGTTGCTGAAGCGGGTGCCGTCGAACGACGGCTCCACGGTCCAGCCGTTGATCCGGAAGATCTGGCCGTAATCCAGCACTACCTCGTCGCTGTCCACGCCGCCGATGTTGCCCTCGCCGTAGTTGAACGTGCCGTCGGCGTCGAGGCCGGCGACGTTGACGTTGCCGGGGCCGCTCTGGCTGCGCGGTGCGCCGGGGAAGCCGTCGATGCTGGTCCGTTCGCACCCGACGTGGTCCGCGCTGATGACGCACCGCACGGCGCCGGACACGGTGCGGACATGTTGGTACTCAGGAGCCGCTGCGACCAGCGGTGCGGCAGCAATCGTCGACACCACGGCCATCGCTGCTATGACCGGCAGCTGTTTACGGGACACGGCCACCTCCGCAATCGATAAGCGATTATTGACGCCTGCTGCGGCGTGCGGGCGGGAATCGAAGACGCCCCCCAAGGGGTTGTGCGGTCTGGACAGGTACCGTACTGTCAACTAGGTTGATATTGATCGACTGTTGAAATACGTGTCACGCTCGTCGAAAGGCCATGGATGCAGCGGTTTTCACTCGGAAACCGCTTGAAGCGTCGGTGGATGCTGCTGGTGGCGGTGTTCGTCGTCGCGGTAGCGGGCTTCGCGGTGTTCCGCCTCAACGGCATCTTCGGCTCCCGTGACGTCACGTCCACCCCGAGCGGCGCGGCCAACGAGATCGTGCCGTTCAATCCGAAGCACGTCGTGATGGAGGTGTTCGGTCCCCCGGGCACCGTCGCGACCATCACCTACACCGACGTCAACGCCCAACCGCAGCGGGTCGACGGCGCGACGCTGCCGTGGGCCTACGACACGACCACCACCCAACCGGCCGTTTTCGTCAACGTCTCCGCCCAGGGCGACAGCGACTCCATCGGGTGCCGCATCATGATCGATGACGTCGTCAAGGACGAGAGAACGGTCAATACGCTGAACGCCTTCACCTACTGCCTGGACAAGTCCGGATGAGCCACCACGTGGCGCAGGCAGCCGAACGCCGGACGATGACGGACCACGTCGCCACCTGGATCCGTCGGCTCTGCGTGCCGATCGTCTTGTTCTGGGTCGCCGTCGCCGCGTTGTCCAACGTGCTGGTGCCGCAGCTCGAGAAGGTCGGCGAAGTACACAACGTCGCGCTGAGCTCGCCGGATTCGCCATCGCTGCAGGCTTTTCAGCGCATCGGTGAGGTATTCGGCGAGTTCGACTCCGACAGCGCGGCGATGGTGGTGCTCGAGGGCGATCAACCGCTGGGCGCCGAGGCGCACCGCTATTACGACGAGCTGGTCAAGCGGTTCAACGAGGACCGCACCCACGTCCAGCACGTGCAGGACTTCTGGGGCGATCCGCTGACCGCGGCGGCCTCGCAGAGTCCCGACGGCAAGGCCGCCTACGTCCAGGTGTTCCTGGCGGGCAATCAGGGCGAAGCGTTGTCGCTGGAGTCGGTGGACGCGCTGCGCGACATCATCGCCAAAACTCCTGCGCCGCCTGGCATTCACGCCTACGTCGCGGGTTCGGCCGCACAGATTGCCGATCAGTTCGAGGTGGGCAACGAGGGCACTCTGATGGTGACCCTGTTGACCGTCGGCGTCATCGCGATCATGTTGCTGATCGTCTACCGCTCGCCGGTGACGATGATCATCGCGCTGGTCACGGTGCTCATCGAGATGTCGGCCGCGCGTGGGATCGTGGCGTTCCTGGCCGACAGCGGGGTAATCGGCCTGTCGACGTACTCGACGAACATCCTCACGCTGTTGGTCATTGCCGCCGGCACCGACTACATCATCTTTCTGCTCGGCAGGTATCACGAGCGTCGAAACGAGGGCTGGGACCGACAGCTCGCCTTCCACGACATGTACCGCGGGACGTCGCACGTCATCCTCGGCTCGGGCTTGACCATCGCCGGCGCGGTGTTCTGCCTGTACTTCACCCGGATGCCGTATTTCCAGAGCCTCGGGGTCCCGGCAGCGCTCGGCGTCCTCGTCTCGTTGATCGCGTCGCTGACGCTGGCGCCGGCAGTGTTGGTGGTCGCCAGCCGCTTCGGGCTGCTCGAGCCCAAACGTAAGACGGCCAAACGGGGTTGGCGCCGGATCGGCACGGCGATCGTGCGGTGGCCGGGACCGATCCTGGTCGCCACGCTGGCGCTCGCGTTCGTCGGGCTGTTGTCGCTGTCGGGCTACAAGGTGAGCTATGACATCAGCCGCTACATGCCGCCCAGTGCGCCGTCGAACGTCGGATACGCCGCCGCCGAGCGGCACTTCTCCAAGGCTCGGCTGAACCCCGAGCTGCTGATGGTCGAGGCCGACCATGATCTGCGCAATCCCACCGACATGATCCTGCTGGAGCGGGTGGCCAAGGCGGTCTTCCACACCCCCGGCATTGCGCAGGTGCAGTCGATCACTCGGCCGCTGGGCACGCCGCTGGACCACACGTCGATTCCGTTCCAGCTCAGCGCCAACAGTGCTGCACAGATCAACAACCTTCCCTACCAACAGGATCGGGCCGCGGATATGCTCAAGCAGGTCGGCGTGATCAACGACTCGATCGACATTCTGCGTCAGCAGTACGCCTTGCAGCAGCAGTCCAGCGAGATCACCCACGAGCAGAGCGAGGCGTTCAAGCAGACGGTGGCGGTGGCGCAGGATCTGCGTGACAAGATCGCCAACTTCGACGACCAGTTCCGGCCGCTGCGCAACTACTTCTATTGGGAGCCGCACTGTTTCGATATTCCGATGTGTGCGGCGCTGCGGTCGCTGTTCGATGCACTGGACGGTGTCGACGCGTTGACCGACCAGCTGGCCAATGTGTCGGGAAGCATCGCCAAGCTCGACGAGCTGCAGCCGAAGCTGCTGGCGCTGATTCCGCAGCAGATCGCATCGCAGCAGACCAACCGCGACCTGACGATGACGAACTATGCGACAACGTCGGGGATCTATGACCAGACCCAGGCGGCGCTGGAGAACGCGACGCAGTTAGGCGCCGCGTACGACGCGTCGAAGACCGACGACTCGTTCTATCTGCCGCCGGAGGCGTTCAGCAACCCGGAGTTCTTGCGTGGGCTGAAACTGTTCCTGTCGCCGGACGGCAAGGCGGCGCGGATGATCATCACCCACGACGGGGATCCGGCAACGCCCGAAGGCATTTCACACATCGACGCCATCCGGCACGCGGCCAAGGAGGCGGTCAAGGGCACACCGTTGGCGGGCTCGCGAATCTACATCGGCGGCACGGCGTCGACGTACAAGGACATCGCGGAGATGGCGCACTATGACCTGATCATCGCCGGCATCGCATCGCTCAGCCTGATCCTGCTGATCATGATGTTCATCACGCGGAGCCTGGTCGCGGCGCTGGTGATCGTCGGCACGGTGGCGTTGTCCTTGGGCGCCTCGGTGGGGCTGTCGGTGTTGGTGTGGCAGCACCTATTGGGCATCGACTTGTATTGGGTGATATTGCCTTTGGCGGTGATCCTGCTGTTGGCGGTGGGGTCGGATTACAACCTGCTGCTGGTGTCCCGGTTCAAGGAGGAGATCCACGCGGGCATCAACACCGGCATCATCCGGTCGATGGCCGGCAGCGGTTCGGTGGTGACGGCGGCGGGGTTGGTGTTCGCCTTCACCATGGCGTCGTTCATCTTCAGCGACCTGTTGGTGCTGGGTCAGATCGGCACCACGATCGCGCTGGGCTTGCTGTTCGACACGCTGATCGTGCGGTCGTTCATGACGCCGTCGGTCGCGGCGCTGCTCGGCCGGTGGTTCTGGTGGCCGGTGCGGGTGCGCCAGCGGCCGGTGCCCGTCAAGTTCGGCGACGAGAGCACGCGCCAGCTGTCGCTGTTCTAAACGGACGAGCGCCGAAACGCTGAGCCGCGTTCGCTGTCGAGGTAAGTGTCGGCCTTGTTCTTCAAGAAGAACACATAGACGACCAGAGACACCGCGATGCAGACCGTCACGTACACGATGAACAGCGGCACTTGGTTATTGGCCTTCAGCGCCTGATAGATCAGCGGAGCGGTGCCACCGAAGATCGAGTTGGCCAGGGCGTAGCCGACGCCGACGCCGAGCGCGCGCACATGTGCGGGGAACAGTTCGGACTTCACCAACGCATTGATCGAGGTGTACCCGGTGAGGATGACGTAGCTTCCGGCGACGAGGAAGAACGACGCGATCGGCGAGCGCAGGTCGGGCAGATATGCGATCAAAAGGTAGGTGTAGAACAGCCCACCGACGCCGAAGAACACGAGCAGCGGTTTACGGCCGACCTTGTCACTGATCAGCCCGCCGATGGGTTGCAGCAACATGAGGAAAATCAGGCCGAGCAGGTTGATCCAGGTGGCGGTCATCGCCTGACCCTTGTAGGCGGTCTTGACCATCGCCGGGGCATTGACGCTGTAGGTGTAGAACGCCACAGTGCCGCCCAGCGTGATGAGAAAGCACAGCAGTAGCGGCTTCCAGTAGCGGGTCAACAGTTCACGCACGGATCCAGCTTGTGGCTCCTCGCCGGCCTTGACGCCCTCGATCACCTCTTCGCTGAGCGACTCGTCCATGGTGCGGCGCAGCCAGAACACCACCAACGCGGCGACGCCGCCGATGGCAAAGGCAATGCGCCAACCGAATTCGCGCAATTGGTCCTCGCTCAGCACGGCCTCGATGATCAGCAACGTGAACTGAGCAAGGACGTGTCCGCCGATGAGCGTGACGTACTGGAACGAGGAGAAGAAGCCGCGCCGCTCGCGGGTCGCGGCCTCGGACATGTAGGTCGCGGAGGTGCCGTATTCGCCGCCGGTGGCGAAGCCTTGCAGGAGACGGGCGAGGATGAGGACGACGGCGGCGGCGCCCCCGATGCTGGTCTGCGACGGGACCAGGGCGATGAGCATCGAGCATGCCGCCATGAGCGAGACGCTGGCGGTCAGCGCGGCCCGGCGACCGCGCCGGTCGGCGAACCGCCCGAAGAACCAGGAGCCGACCGGTCGCATGACGAAGGTGATGGCGAAGATCGCGTACACATAGACCGTGGAGTTCTTCTCCGACTCGTCGAAGAACTGGCCCTCGAAGTACGGCGCGAACACCGTGTAGACGTAGACGTCGTACCACTCGACGAGGTTGCCCAGCGATCCCCGGATCGTGTTCCAGATGGCCCTGCGGGTCGCGGCAGGACTCGACTGCGGGTGTTCGGCTTCCGTCGAGGTGGTCACGGTCAGTGACGTTAATCCAAGGCGTTATCGAAAAGCGTTGTTCATCGTTATGAGGAATCACCGACGGCCTCGCGCGCGAGTCAGCGAAGTTGCTGCACGATGTCCTTGAGCAGCGCGACGGGGGCGCGCCAGACTTATTAGTCGGGAGCTACGGGCACGGGGAGGTGCACATGCGCCAGCCAACGTTCGCACTGGCGGTTGCCGCCATCGGCCTCTCGATCGCCGGGTGTGCCAGCTCGGTAGGTAACGCCGAACCGTCGACCACTACCCCGTCCAGGATTCCGCGGCCACTCGTGGAGCGGGAGCTCGCGCCGTTGCTGTTGAACCCCGACCAGGTGAACGTCGCAATGGGGACGACGGGGATGGCGGTCACCAATCAGCAGTCGGCGATGTCGGACAACAGCGCCACGATGGCGCCACCGGAGTGCTTGGCTATCGACGGCGCGGCGGAGGCGCCGGTCTATGCCGACAGCGGCTTCTGGGCGGAGCGCGATCAGAGCCTGAACAACGGCGACAAGTTCACGCACTATCTCAAGCAGGCGGTGGTGTTGTTCCCGACCATCGAAAAAGCCGGCGAGTTCCTCAAGGAGTCCGCCGAGCGGTGGCCGGCCTGCCACGAGTACACCCACACGCAGAGCGGGACGCGATGGACGGTCGGGCCGATCGCCAACGCCGACGGCATATTGAGCGTCGTCGCCACCGAACAGGAAGCCGCCGCCCCCGGGTGGGGATGCGGGCGTGCGCTGGCCCACCGGAACAACATCATCATCGACGTCAACACGTGCAGCGCCAAACCGGCTGATTCGGCAGTGCGGATCGCCAAGCAGCTCGCCGACAATGTCACCGCGCGGTGGTGAGCGCCGGCATCCGAGCCTAGAGAACTCGCAAAACTCGCCGGTGCGGCGATCCCTGCGCAGTCTCGATGGTCATACGTAGCGCCACCAGTGCAGCAGGAGGAGTCCCGCCGCTCATCGGCGACGTGCTGACCGGTCCCAGCCCGCTATCTCACTCACTGGTCACCGTTCGTCAAGGCGTTCGCCGGAAATACCTCGACCGCCGACGCGGGCCGCTGCGATCGCGACAATCTGCCCGCCTACCAGGGCTGCCGGCTACAGCCTGCCGGCAATGAAGCTTGCGGCTTGATCCACTAATCCCGAGCCGAGGTATGAGGGCTGCAAATGCGACGGCCAATTAACACCTCTCCCACAGATTGGATCGCCGTCTGCGCACTGGTCGATCGTCCGACCAGCGAAGGCGGGGGCCGGGCCGAGTCGCTTGGCGCCGTTACCGAACAACGCGACCGCGGCGACGTGCTGGTTCACATCCGGCGGCAATGGATTAGCCCTGGTCATGAGATCAGCCGCCGTCGCACCCAAGGAATACCCGCCGAGCACCATGCGGGTATTCGGGCAACTTCGTGCCATGGACTGAACGTGGGAGCTCATATCGCTGGCGCCGCTGGCGGCACCCAAGTCGGCGGGATAGTTCACTCCATACACCCCCACCGACAGGGCCACCTTGGACCGCAGCGAATTGACGAGCGCATCGCCGATCGCGCCGACGCCGGGCGGCTCCTGTCGGCCGCGAGCGAAAACCACTTCGACATCGGGGCATGCCGCCGATGCCGCCGGAATCAGCGTCGCTGACGAAAAGGGCTGCGCGGCCGGAGCAAGAATCAATACCGCGGCGAGCACCGCGGCGGCCGCCAGGCTGAGGACACGAGGTGCCATGGCGATAGGCCCCATGAAACAGTATTCGGAGTAGCAGTGGCGAACGTTACGGCGCACTCAGAGCGACGATGCAGTCCTGGCAGCCAGTCGCATAGCGGGCACGTCGACGCACGCGGCGGCGAGTAATCACTCGCGGTCCGAGGGTTCCAGTTCGTTTCGCAGAACCTTGCCCGCCGGGTTGCGTGGAATCGTCTTCACGATCGTGATATCGCGCGGCTGCTCGAATCGAGCCACCTTGCCCTTCAGGTACTTTCGGATGAGTTCCTCCTCAACGGTGGCACCATCTTGGGGCACGATGAACGCGGCAAGCCGTTGTCCGTAGTCCTCGTCGGGCACCCCGATCACTGCGTGGTCGGCCACGTCGGGATGTTCGGCGAGCGCATTCTCCACGGCCCGCGGGTAGACGTTCTCGCCGCCGGAAACGATCATGTCGTCGGCCCGTCCGACGATGAACAAGCGGCCCTCTGTATCGACGTATCCGGTGTCACCCGTGTCCATCATGTTGTCGACGACGTCGCGTTTCTCGCCGCCGGTGTACGCATCGAAAGTCAGGTCGCCTCCCACGAAAAGCCGGCCGGTTTGTTCCGGGCCGACCACCTTGCCGTCGTCGTCGAGGATCCGTACCGCGCACCCGACCACCGGCCGGCCTACGGTCTCCGGCGCCTCGCGCAGATCCGCCGGCGTCGCGAGGGCGCCGATGCCGACCTCCGACGAGCCATAGGCGTTGTAAATGATGTCGCCATAGGCGTCCATAAATCGTTTGGCCAGAGTGGGATCGAGCCTGGCTCCGCTAGATATCACGATTCGCAGCGCCGACAACGGATTTCGTGCCCGCACCTCGTCGTCGAGGTCCAAGATCCGCGCTAGCATCACCGGCACCGCCGCCATTGCCTCGGCCCGGTGCTCCGAAGCCTGAACCAGCGCCGCTTCGGCCACGAAGCGAGACCGCGTGAGCACAGTGCCGCCCAGGCCGATTGTCAAGATCAGGATGCCGAAGCCCAGCCCGTGGAACATGGGCACCGGAATCGCAACCCGCGAGCCGATTCGCAGCCCCGTACGATCCAGGATCGACGCCCCGATACCCAACGCCATCCCGATCTCGGGTTTGCGCGGCACACCCTTCGGCGTACCGGTCGTGCCGGATGTCAGCAGGACGATACGGCCCGCCGACCTCACCGATGGCCGCGAATTGCCTTTAGAAACAGCATCACTCGCCGCATCCACGACGCCTACGCCTGCCGCACTCGCGCGCTCGGCGAACTCGGCGTCACAGATCACCGTCCCGATCTCGTGAGAGCTCAGCGCGTCGGCCAAAGCCTTCTTCTGGAACTCGGTGTTCAGCATCACCACGTCGGCACCCGTAAGCGCGGCCGCGAACACCGCGGTCACGAAGCCGCGTCCGTTGCGGCACAGCACTCCGACCGCCCCGCCCCGTCCCACTCCACGCTCCTGCAGCGAGGTCGCCAATGATTCAACGTGCGAGTGCAATTCGCGGTAAGTGATCGCGCCGTCGTCGTCGACCATCGCGTCGCGGTCAGGCCACCGCGCCGCTGCCATTCCCATCAACGTGACGAGGTTCGCACGTCCCCGCGCCACCTCACGAACAAAGCGCGGCAACACCAGCGGCCCCGGCGGTACCCACAGTCGCGAGCGAAACAGCGCCCGCAAGCCCGTCGTCACCAAGCTTTCGGTCATCGGCGGTGCGTTTCGGAATCGCTTGTGCGCCGGTACCATACCTGAGTCACACGCTCCACCGGCGACCGCAACAGCACGGTGGCCACCTCGGCTGGCCACAACCACCACGGCGCAATCGTTCGCGGCCGCTCGATGATCGCCTTGGCGATAATGTCGGCAGCCTGATCGGGATCCAGGCCAGGGACCTTGCGCAAGCTCTCAGTCGGCTCGATCATCCTCGTACGGATCAACGCCATGTAGATCGTCGTTACGTCGATGCCGTCGGCGTGCAGTTCGGCTGCGACGCTGCGCAGCCACATGTCGAACGCACCCTTCGATGCCTGGTACGCCCCCCACCGCGGACCCGGCGGGACGCGGACCCCGACGCTGGAGACATTCACGATGTGCCCGCTGCCGCGCGCGCGCATCGCGGGCAGCAATCCGAGTAGCAGCCGGATCGGGCCGAGATAGTTGATGCCGACGGTGCGGTCGAAATCATGTGGTCGGTCGTACTGGTCGTGCAGCGATCGCCGGATCGACTTACCGGCGTTGCTCACGATGATGTCCGGCGCACCGTGCTCGTCGAGGATTCGTGCCGTCAGGGCATTGATGGTGTCCGCGTCGCTGAGGTCGCCCGGATAGCTCGCAGCGTGTCCGCCGCGCGCGCTGATCGTCGTCTCCAACTCCTCGAGCTTGTCAGCCGACCGTGCCGCCAAGAGCACCGTCGCCCCTGCATCGGCGAGCTTGCGGGCGGCGGCCTCGCCGATGCCGAAGGATGCGCCGGTGACAAGGACGGTTGTACCGGCCACGGCCTCCCGCAAAGGTTGCGGGTCGGAAACGCGAGACGGATTCACGACCGCCTCGATGAGTTTCCCCGTCAGGCTCACCTGGGACGGCTTCCCGGAACGGGCGTGCTGCAAACGAGCGACTACGGCGCGAGTGGACGCCCGGACATACGCGTCCGCGACTGACTCCGATGGCACACAGATCGAAGCCAGAACGGAGCGCTACTGGCCGGCCTCGATCGCCGCGACCTTTTCGCGGGCTTCCTCGCCGCAAATCTCTTGAAGGCTGACCGGTCCCGCTGCCACCATGTCGTCGACGCGCCGCTTGAGGTCTCCGGATGCGAGATAGGCGTAGAGGTCTGCGCCCGGGCAGGACGTCGCCGCAAAGTCCTTGTGTCCGCTCAGCGTGTCTGTCGGAATGTTGAACCGTTGAGCAGCCCAAGCGAATACGAGCGCAGCGCTGTTGACCTGCTCTTGGGTCGCGACCTCCTGGTCGAAATCCCCCTCGCATAAAACAAGGAAGTGTCCGGTGGGGTTGTATTCCGTTGCGGTATCCCCGACCAGGTCCGGCTCGCGTAGGTGATAGATGTTTCCGTTGCGGTCCACACCGACGTGGTAGGCGATATCGATCCAGCCGCGCTCGCCCTGGTGCAGGCGCTGATGTTGACGGAGACGTCCGGGCGCGTTGGCGTTGTCGCCGAGAACTGCGCCGGTGTGATGGAGCGTCATCCGGCTCAGCTTGTGCGTCACCCCGCCAGGCAGCGGTGGTTTGGCCCCCCACGCATCACGGCACAACATGACTCCCGACGGTGCAGCAGCCGTCGGCGTTTGCACCGGCACCGGCACCGGCGCGGCGGGTGGCATCGCGGGCGCGGCCGCAACGCTGTTGGCGTCTAGCCATCTCGGGGCAAGAGTCGCAGCCGCTGCACCCAATCCACCTGCGCCGGCCAGCCACAGCAGCCGTCGACGTCCGAGAAGCCCCCGGTGGCCGGCGTCTCCTTCCGGTGAAGGCGCTTTCATGCCGCTACCTTACGGAATGCAGCGAAGCGGCCCAGTGGATCACAGCATCGGAAGACGACCGATTCAGGTTGGTCATCCGAGTAGCTACGGGCGAGGAGCGCATCGACGAGATCGCCGCGCGACTAAACGCTGTTGCCGAACTTCATCTTGAACTATCTCGCCGATCGGATGGAGATGGCGCACTCGATCGAAGGTCGGGTGCCGTTCCTGGACCATCGGGTGGCCGAAGCGGCGCCCCGCGTGCCGGTGAACATGAAAGTGAAAGGCATTCGGGAGAAGCATGTTCTGCGCGAAGCGACGAAGGACGTGTTGATTCCCGAGGTGTACGACCGGCAGAAGCATCCGTTCACCACACCTCCGACGAGAAACTCGAACGACCCGATGCTCGAGTTCTACCGCGATACGTTCACGTCGCAGGCGGCGAAGGACCAGCCGATCTTCGACATGAAGAAGGTGTCGACAGCGCTCGATCAGCTGTTGGAAGTACCCGATGATCAACGCATCGCGGTGGAAGGCAGTCTGCAGCGGGGGCGAGCGTCGTGGTGATGCAGGAGCTGTTTTCCCTGGCGGGAGCCCCGGTAAGCCGCTCACTCTGCGGCAAACCGGTCTGAAGCGGGTACAACCGTCAGGTGTCTGCAGACGATTCGATGCGCCGCGCGGCTAGTGACCTGCCCGACGCTGATGCGGCGGCGCCACCGAGTTACGGATTATTGGCCCGCGAGTGGCGCACGATGGCCGAGTTCGCGGCGGCCCGCCGTGCGATCAAGGACCTAACGGGCTGGCCAACGGGTGACGGACATCCCGTCCTGGTGCTGCCCGGGTTCCTCGCTGGCGCGCCGTCGACGCAGTTTCTGCGTCAGCTACTGCGGAGACTCGGATATCGCACATATGACTGGCGGTTGGGTTACAACCTCGGAGTGCGCCCAAGCATGATCCAGCGGTTGCCCGCGCGGCTGGACTACATCCGGTCACACAACGACGGCCGCAAGGTCAGTGTTATCGGGTGGAGCGCCGGCGGCATCTTCGCTCGCGAGGTTGCCCGGCTCAAACCGAACGACGTCAGGATGGTCATCACGCTTGGCTCGCCCATCCGCGGAAACCAGCAAGCGACCCATGCCTGGCGAATGTGGCGCCTGCTCAATCGGAATTCGCAATCGCGCGATGTGGTATCCGAGGCGGCGCGCATCGCGCGGGAGGAACCTCTCCAAGTTCCCACCACCTGCGTCTACAGCAAGTCCGACGGCATCGTGGCCTGGCAGTGCTGCCTCAGTAGGCCCGCCGCCGAGACTGAGAATGTGGAAGTCCACTGCAGCCATCTCGGCTATGGCCACAATGTGGAGACTCTGCGAGTGATCACTGATCGGCTGTCCCAGCCGGAAGGGCAATGGCGGCCATACAGGAGGCAGGCGCCGCCACGCGGGTGATCTTTCACGGCGACATCGTCGCGGCCAATCACTGGACGCTTGTATTTCGCCGGTCGGGCACCCACAGCGACCATCTAGCTTCACCTCGACGGTGGACCATGACGAGGCTTATCCGTTCTTCGTACGAACTTGTGTATGTGGCCCGGCTACCCTCGGGCGGCAAACGTCGAACTGTTCGTCTGACTTCGGTCGGCTCCGGCCGTGCAGCATTTTCTATTACGACCGCGACCGCAGGGGTAATCAATGCCGCATGACGGAACGCAGCATGGCGGACGACTCCTCAGAACAAGTTCCTGGCCAACAGACCAACGAGAGTTCAATCGGCGAACGCCGCACCGATCGCAAAGAGGAAAGCGAGGAAGAGCGCGGGGGGCTGGGAAGAGACGCCTCATCCAATTGAAGTTGTGGACGACGCCCGGCTCTTCGGCCAAGCGAGCGTGCGCAGTGTAAATGCTGGCTTCTGTGACTGCGGCATGCAGCTGTCGTTTTTCGGGGCCTGTGCCAATTGCGACTACGCTTTGATGTTCGAAACTGCGGCCGAAGCTGACCGCTGATCGCCTAGTTGTTGGTGGGTGGGGGTTGGGGTTCGAAGGGGTCATACCACCACCATTGGGCGCGTTCGCCGCTGGAGCCGTGGCAGGGGG